>JAFAWQ010000008.1 GCA_019241645.1 Alphaproteobacteria bacterium | reverse complement strand
GCCGGCGGCCCGGGATCGAGTTTCGCCTCCAATCCATGGTGGACTCCCGCCAGAACCGCGGCAAGCGCGAGATAGGCATTCGCGTCCGCCCCGGGGACACGATGCTCGATACGCCGTGCTTCGCTGGGGCCCGCCGGCACCCGAATTCCCGCCGACCGGTTGTTGATACCCCAGCGCCGGTTCACGGGCGCGAACATATCAGGCTGGAATCGGCGGTAGGAATTCACGTTGGGGGCAAACAGCGCCATCGATTCTCCCATGGCGGCCTGGAGGCCGCCGACGGCGTGACGCAGACGCTGTGATCCCTGCTGGGTATCACTGTCGAAGATGTTGCGGCCGCTCTCATCGAGCAGGCTCAGATGAATATGCAGGCCGTTACCGGCCCGGTCTATGTAGGGCTTTGCCATGAACGTCGCATCAAACCCATTGGTTTGCGCTGCGGCTTTCACGATCTGCTGCAACAGGATGGCGTGATCGGCGGCGCGTCGCGCATCGCTTTGATGCTTCAGGTTGGCCTCGAACTGACCCGGTGCGTACTCCTTGCTCGTGGCGCACACCGGAATGCGCTGATGTTCGGCGGCGCGAGATAGTGACAGCAAAAAATCCTGGTAACGATCAAGGTCATCCAGGCCATAAACCGAAGCGGTAGCCTCGCGTCTTCCACTGCGTGGATCGAGCGGGGGTTGCGGCCCGCCGCCGGACTGTCGTTCGCGGTCGATCAGGTAGAATTCCAACTCGAGGGCGCAAACGGGCGTGAGCTTTGTCTCTCGAAAACGCGCAAGCACGCGTTCCAATGCCGAGATCGGTTCGGCGGGGTCTGGTTCACCGGCATCATCGCGCAAGGTGAGGAGCACTTGCGCGCGCGGAGGTCCCTCTCCCCACACAGGACACAGCGTGCCGGGAAGCGGCCACGCTGTACCGTCGGGATCGCCATCTCCGAAGCCCCGGCCGAATGGGTTCGTCATCTCACCCCGGGCGTCCATGAGATAAATCGAGTGCGGCAGTTGGACGCCGCTGTCGAAGATTTTTCGAGCTTCGTGAACCGGCAGCCGCTTCCCCCGCAGCGTGCCGCAAAGGTCGGCCACGACCGCATCCACGAACTGAAGTTCCGGCGTACGGCCGGCGAAAGTCTCGAACTCGGCCTGGGCACCGACCACGAAATCCGGGCGGGCAAATTCTGGCACTGTGGCGGGCTTGTTCACGGCGCTTCTCGTCGGCTTCATCATCATCATAAGGATGGCGCGAGACGAGGCAAACTGCCCCGGTCCCCGCTGTATACGCAGGCTCTGTTAGCAAAAGAGGCATTAGATTTTGTGAACGTGAAAGTAACGTAACAATAGCAAGACAAAGTACAATAGAACTGAATAAAAACTTGACGACGAAATTGATGTTCTGTACAGGCCGCGCCTCAATACAAAGTGGGGTTTTTCAAAATGAGCATCAGAACTACGCAAGCATTGCTTGCGGCGGGCGCGGCTGTGCTTTGCAGCATGCATCCCGCCAGCGCGCGCATGTTGCAGGTGGGAACCTGCAAGCCCGCACAGGCGCACTTCGACACCATACAGCAAGCCGTAAACGCAGCCTTCAACGGCGACACGGTCTCAATCTGCCCGGGCACGTATCCCGAGCAGGTGAGTGTCGCCAAAGCCCTCACGCTAACCAACGTGAAGAACATGGCCAATCCGCTTATCACCATTCCCGCGGGCGGCGCCGTGCAGAACGGAAACGAAATCGGGCTGAATTTCCCTGTAGCCGCGCAGATTTTGGTTGCACCGCCGTCTACTCCGACGTCTCCGATGGATGTAACCATTCGCAATGTGGTGGTGGATGGCGCGGGAAACGAGATTCATGGGACCTGCGGCCTTGATCTGGTCGGCATCTATTACAAAAATGCGGGCGGCGCGATCCAGGGCACGACCGAGCAGAACCAACTTCTGCCGCCAGATACCCAAGGTTGCCAGAACGGCCTCGGTATTCTGGTCGAAAACCAGACGGCCGGGACGCACACGATCACCATTGCGAAGAACACGGTAAAGAATTTCGACAAGAACGGCATCACGATCGACTACGCGGAGGCTGATGCCGACATCAGCGGAAACGTGGTAACCGGCAATGGGCCGATCGACTATATCGCGCAGAACGGCATTCAGGTTGCATACGGCGCGCGGGCGAGCATCACGTCCAACACCCTTACAAACCTGATCTACAGCCCCGGCACCTATGGCTCGGCGGGCATTATCTTGTACGATCTGCAGGCCAGCGAAACCCGCGGGCCGTCGTCCGTGGGGAAAAACACTATAGACTCCGCACAATATGGTGTTGTCTTGGACGCAGCCGAGGGAACTGCAGGACATCCGGTATCGATCTCGCGCAACACGATCAGCAATTCGCAGTTCGCTGGCGTGGGCCTTTACAGCGACAATTATTACGACCCGCCGAAGAGCAACGACTACATCGACGTCAGCCAGAACACGATCCAGAACACCAGCGTGTATGACGGCATCGATGCCTGCAGTGACCATAATACGATCACGAAGAACAAGATCGGCAGCTCCAACGAAGCCGGCGTCCATCTCGATGGCTTGTGCACTGAGCCGGACGGCTCGCAGTCCGGGAAGAACAACTCGGTGTCCGGCAACAAAATCAGCGTGGCCTGTGTCGGCATCCTTAGCGGGCCGGCGGAAGGCGAGAACAACATCGGCAACAACAAATATGCCGCCGTACAAAACAACATCGTATATGACAGCGACGATTACACTTGTGGAAGCCCGGCCCACGCCCCGCGGCATGCGCAGACCGGCCATAAGAAGGGCGGTATCGTTCCGGGGGCATTGAGCCCAATGCGCCGCGTACGCCGATAACATTCGCTTTCAAATTAATTGGCGCCGGACAGCAATGTCCGGCGCTTTTTTTTTTCGTTGAGAAGCGAAGCGTTAGGCGCGTCCGCGGGGTCAGCCCGTTTTCTTCATCGAGTAGACATTCTCAATGCCGGGGAAGCGACGCGAGCGGACGTCGGTTGCATAAGACTTCACCGCGTTCTCGATGTCCGGGCCCATGCTGGCGTACTGCCGCACGAAGCGCGGCGGATTTGGGTTCAGCCCCAGCATGTCTTCCAGCACCAAGATTTGGCCGTCGCATTCAGCGCTTGCGCCGATGCCGATCGTCGGGATGGCAATCTCGAGGGTGATCTTTGCGGCCAGAGGTTCGGCTATGCCTTCCAGCACCACTGAAAAGGCCCCGGCGTCCGCCACCGCTTTCGCGTCTGCTTCGATAGCCGGCCATTCCGCTTGTGTGCGGCCTTGCGTTTTGAAACCGCCCATCACCTGGGTCATCTGGGGTGTGAGGCCGATATGCCCCATCACCGGAATGCCGCGGCTCGTGAGATAGCGAATGGTCTCGGCCATACGCTCGCCGCCTTCCAGTTTCACCGCCGTGCACCCCGTTTCCTGTATGACGCGTGCGGCGTTGCGAAAGGCAACCTGCGGGCTCTCCTCATAGGAGCCGAACGGCATGTCCACTGTGATGAGCGCACGCTTGCTGCCTCGCACCACAGCCTTGCCATGCAGAATCATCATCTCCAGCGTGACGCCGAGCGTATTCTCCAGCCCGTGCATGACCATACCGAGGCTGTCGCCTACCAGCATGAGATCGACATGCTCGTCCAGCAGCCGCGCGGTGTGCGCGTGGTAGCAGGTGAGGCAGACTACAGGCTTGGCGTTCTTGTGCGCACGGATCTCCGGAACCGTGACGCGCTTCGTTTGGACGATGGCTGACATCGGGCGCTCCTGCCGAATGGCAACCTAATCCTAGCCGGTATGCTGCATCCGCGAAAGCGGCTAGGCGCCGTCCGCTTCTGGCGCCGGGCCCGCACCTTCCTCGAAGAGAGCTTCCGCACTTGCCGCGGCTTCGGCTGCCGCCTCTTCCTCGGCGGTTCGATCGACGAGCACATCCTCGCCGCGCGCCTGCCTTTCTGCTTCGTCTTCGGTGCGGGCGACGTTGATCGTCACCTTCACCCGCACTTCGGGGTGCAGCACCACCGAGGTGGCATGCAATCCGATCGTCTTGATCGCGTGATCCAGCGGCACTTGAGTCCGGCTGACGGAAAAGCCGCCGGCCGAAATCGCGTCCGAGATGTCCCGCGGACTGACAGATCCGTAGAGCTGGCCGCGATCGCCGGCCTGCCGCAACAGCATGAAGGTTTGGCCCTCCAGTTTTTCGGCCACCTTTTGCGCTTCGCTGCGGCGCTCGAGGTTGCGTGCTTCGAGCTGCGCCTTCTGAGTCAGGAAGTAATCGCGATTGGCTTTGGTCGCTCGGAGCGCCTTTTTTTTGGGAAGCAGGAAGTTGCGGGCAAACCCGTCCTTCACTCTCACCTCATCGCCCATTTGTCCGAGTTTCTCGACGCGTTCCAGCAGGATGACTTGCATATGCGTTCTCCTACTTCACGACGTACGGGAGCAGCGCCATGTAACGCGCGCGCTTGATCGCTTTCGCAAGCAGGCGCTGCTTGCCTGTTGAAACCGCGGTGATGCGCGACGGCACGATCTTGCCGCGTTCCGACATGAATCGCTGCAGCAGCTTCACATCCTTGTAATCGATCTTGGGCGCGTTGGCTCCGGAAAAGGGGCAGGTCTTCTTGCGCCGGAAAAACGGACGCCGCTGACCGCCGCCGGAGCGCTCTCCACCATAGCTCATTGCGCCGTCTCCGCAGGCTGGGCGCCTTCGCCCTTGTTCTCTTCGCGCTCGCGCTTGTTCTTGTTCGCGGACTGCTCGAATTTGTCCACTTTCACGCTCATGTAGCGCAGCACGTCCTCGTTGATCTTGAGCTGGCGTTCGAGCTCCTGAATGGCCTTGGCCGGCGCGTTGAGGTTCAACAGCACGTAGTGGCCCTTGCGGTTTTTCTTGATGCGATAGGCGAGTCCGCGCAGGCCCCAATATTCCTGCTTTTCGACCTTGCCGCCTTCGCCTTCGACGATGGTTTTGAGGTGGGTCGCCAGCGCGTCCACCTGCTGCGCGCTGATGTCCTGGCGCGCGATCAGGAGATGCTCATACAGAGCCATATTGTCCCTTTCCGGCTTGCGGGGCCTGAACCGGCGGGATTGCCCGTTCGAAACCATGGATCGCGAAAACGCCGGATTCCGGCATCGCCCTTCCCGCAGGAACAGGCTTTTCCGCGACCGCAGTCCATTGGAAGGGCGGGCTTATAGGGCGCCGAAGGCCATTCCGCAACAGGTTTTCGGGCTAAAAAAGAGGGCGGTCCGTAGGGGGACGGGCCGCCCCTTGACACTCCCAACCAGAACCCAAAGGGAGAAGGAACGACGGCAAAGTATCACGGCTGCCTTTACAATCGGTTACGCCCTCCCTTTCTTTCTTCAGTACGAGGGGAAACCTTTGCGAGCCTGCGTCAAAGCCTTTCGGTCTGGTCTGGATTCCCGTGTAAACTGGGAGCAATCGCGGCCGCTGGTCTCGCCGAATTGTTCGCCCTGCCGCGCAGGCCTTGTGCTAGCGTCCCGGTGCCAAATCCGGATTCGGCCATGCGTGGCGCGTTAGGTTTAGCTCTTGCCCTGTCTGTGTTCAGTTCCGCAAAGGCGTGGGCAGCCGCCGATTTTCCAGCAGGCGCGGAAGCTGTCGAGCGCAACCTTCTTTCGAAACTGGACGCGAGTTCGCAGACCTGGGTCAAGGAGCAAGCGCGCGTCATGGTCTCTTCGGGGCGGATTTCAGAAGACCGGGCCAGATCGTTGGGGCAGGGGGCTCATCGAATTGCCGGCCAGGATGTGAATGTCCTCAGCTTCCTTCTGCTCATGCAGGCGGCGCGTGACGCAGATGCCGATTTGCGCAGTACATCGGACCAATCGCGCGACGCCTGGGCCGAACAGGATGAATTGAACAAGCTCACCAACAATCGCGCGCCCAGCACCTCGCAACTCAGCCCTGAAACGCAGACTGTTCTCTCCCAGAAAGGCCGCGTGCGGCCAGTCATGACACTGCGTCCGTCGGGGGCTGCCGCGCCCGACGCGGCAACCCCCAATGCTGACGTCGATTACAGCGTCCATCTGGACCTGCAAACGGCGATGGAACATGAGGCGGCTGCACTGGAGGCGTTGTCGGCAGCCTTTAAACGCATTTCTCCGGTCGCACCCTAAGCAAACTTCTTTCGACCTGAAAAGACGAAGGGCGCTGCCAAGGCAGCGCCCTCGTTGCGGTCTCAGCACTTGGCTTGAGACCGACCGGCCCGCGGGGCGGGCCCGTCATGTGCCCTCATGCCTAAAAGGCCGGGCAACTCACTGTCCGCCTCGAATGACAGCGGGTCAACGCGGTTAACGATCACGTTTTGCATCCCGCATCGCAACATTGATGCCGGAACGCTCAAGCCCGTTTCAGAATTTACAATCCATGGCAGACTCACAACAGATATCCATGCAGCGGGAATCAGCACCGACTGAGGATCCTGCATACAAGGACAATCGTGAACCAACGGCCAACGCCGCTCCGTCACGCCGTCATCGTGGCCTGAAATGGACGGGAGGCATCCTTGGCGCGTTCATTGTGGCGATCATCGCTCTCTTCATTTTCTTCGATTGGAACATGCTGCGCGGTCCGATCGCCCGCTACGCATCCCTTCGCCTGCACCGGGAAGTGCGGATTGACGGCAACCTCCATGTCCATTTGTGGTCCTGGACGCCGCGCGCTGACGTCGGCGGCCTTCGGATCGCCAATACGAAATGGGCGGGCGGTGGAGATATGGCCGACATTGGCCATCTGGCTGTCAGCGTGAAGCTGTGGCCGCTGCTGGGCGGGCATTTGCGGCTGCCGCTGGTGCAGCTCGACAAGTCGTCGTTTGTCTACGTGCGCAACCTCGAAGGGCTTAGCAATTGGGATTTTGACAAGAAGACTTCCAACAAGCCGCTGAAGCTGCCCGCCATCAACCGCTTCCTCATCAATGATGGGCATCTGAGGATCGTCGATGCGCGCAAGAAGATGCGATTCACGGGCGTCGCCTCTTCAAGCGAGAGCACCACCGGTGAAGGCAAGGGATTCGTGCTCACCGGCGACGGGACGCTGAACGGCCAGGTGTTCACCGCTGAAGTGCATGGTGCTCCACTGCTCAACGTTGACCAGAGCAAACCCTATCCGTTCACAATGAACGTGCGGGCGGGGTACACGCATGTGACGGCGCGTGGTGAGATTGCGCGTCCATTTGATCTCGGCGGCCTTGTCGCGTCAGCGACTTTCTCGGGACGCGATATCGCGGACCTCTATTATCTGACCGGTCTGGTTCTTCCGAATACGCCGGCATATGAGGCTAGCGCGCACATTGTGCGCGATGGACAGATATTCCAGATCACTGGAATTTCGGGTCTCTTCGGCCGTAGCGATATCGGGGGCGACTTGACGGTCGATGCCACCGACAAAAAACCTTTGCTGACGGGAACGCTTCGCTCGCGCAGAGTGTATTTCGACGACCTTGGCTTTCTGTTCGGTGGCGGCAAGGGGCGAAAGATCGCCGCTCGCGCTCCCGCCGTTACCCGTGCGGCTGCCGCGTCTTCGCCCGGGATTGGCCTGGCAGGCGATACGGAACCCGCCGCGCAAAGCACGCTGCTCCTTCCCAATGCGCCTCTCGATGTCGATCGCGTTCGGCAGATGAATGCCGACGTGCGCTACCGCGTAGCGGCGATTGTTTCTTCAGATTTGCCGCTGCGCAGTCTGTCCGTCCACGTGCGCCTGAACGAAGGTGTCTTGCGCCTCGATCCGATGGAAGCGGCATTGGCTCGGGGATCGGTCGCCGGCCATGTGAAGGTCGATGCCAGCCGCAGCGTGCCCGTAACGAACCTCGATCTCAGGGTGCGTGATGTAAAGCTTGAAAGCCTGGTGCACCCGGTCCGTGGTCAGGCGACTGTTGCGGGCCCATTGGAAGCGCGCGCGATTCTGACCGGAACGGGCGATACGGTGCACAAGGCCGCATCGACCGCGGATGGCTCCCTGACGGTTGTGATTCCGCGCGGTCAGATGCGCAAGGCGTTCGCCGAACTGCTGGGTATCAATCTGCTGAATGGGGGCCTGGCATTGCTAACGGGAGATCAGGAACAGACCAACATCCGCTGCGCGGTGGCGGCCTTTCAGGCGCGCGATGGCGTGCTTCGCTCGCAAAACATCACGCTCGATACCGACGTCGAGCGTGGCACAGGGAACGGTTACATCAACCTGAAAAATGAGACCCTTGGCGTGACACTGAGCGGCGACGCGAAATCGTTTCGCCTGCTCCGCCTGAATGCGCCGATTACGCTGACCGGATCGCTTACCCATCCCAAAGTTGGCGTGCAGGCGAGCAAGGCCTTGGCGCAGGGCGGCCTGGCGGTCGCATTGGGAAGTCTGATCAATCCATTGGCGTCGCTCATTGCGACGATCGATCCCGGATTGGCAAAGAATGCCAATTGCGGAACCCTGCTTGCACAGGCAAAGCAAAAAGGAGCGCCTGTTCCAAAGCGTCGATTGGCAGCCTCGAATTCTTCGCGGGCTAACCTTCGTACCACCCCGGCTGTCGAGCGGGTGGCGCGCCGGTCTCGTTGAAGAGAAGGGGAGCGGCATTGCCGCTCCCCTTTTCGCTTACCAGTAACGCCAGGCGCAGACCTTGCGATGATGCCACCAACGGCAATGCCATGCGCGATGGCCCCAGGCACGGCCGTGCCACATCCAGCGGCCATGGTGGCCCCGCCAATAAGGATGGTGATGATGACCGGGCCCGACTTTGACCACAACGGCCGCGGCCGAAGCAGGAGCAGCCGAGATGGCGGCGGCCGTTCCTGCGCCGATCAAAATCGCCAAGGTAGGAACAAGCAGTTTCTTCATGGGAAATCCCCTGTGCATGAGAGACGACAGATACCCGATTCGGGGTCTCTGCAGAACGCCCATTATCTTATGATAGTTGCGCCAGCGCTAATAGCTTGACGGATTGAAGCAGCCCTGATTTCTCCCGCCCCGATGAGCCGTGCACTCCTTTTCCCCGGGCAAGGCAGCCAAACCGTCGGCATGGGGAGGGCTTGGGCCGAAGCTTTCCGTGCGGCACGGGAGGTCTTCGAGGAAATCGATGACACGCTAAGTCAGCCGCTCTCCCGCCTGATGTGGGAGGGTCCGGAAGCCGACCTCACGCTTACCGAAAATGCCCAGCCGGCCATCATGGCGGCCAGCATTGCCGCGCTGCGAGTGCTCCAGCGCGAGGCAGGCATGGACATTGCCCGGTATGCCCGGCTGGTCGCTGGCCATTCGCTCGGCGAGTATTCCGCGCTTTGCGCCGTCGGTGCTCTTTCCCTTGCCGACACGGCGCGCCTGCTGAGGGCGCGAGGCCGGGCCATGCAGACGGCCGTTCCCGCCGGTGAAGGGGCCATGGCGGCTCTGCTCGGCGCGGACGTGGATTTGGCGGAAGCAGCGGCTGGGGAAGCAGTCGATACTGCGGGTGAAGAGGAATTCCATCCGATTTGTGTGGTGGCCAACGACAACGCGCCGGGGCAGGTGGTGATTTCCGGAACGAAAGCCGCCGTCGCACGGGCCGGTCAGATTGCAAGAGCCAAAGGGGCAAAGCGATCCATTCCACTTTCTGTGAGTGCGCCGTTCCACTCGCCGCTCATGGCTCCAGCGGCGGAGGAGATGCGAAAGACGCTTGCTTCTGTCACCGTCCGGCCCAGTGGCACGCCGCTGGTCGCGAATGTCACGGCAGCTGAGGTCACCGAACCGGAAATCATCCGGCGTTTGCTGGTTGAGCAGATTACCGGCCGGGTGCGTTGGCGCGAAAGCGTGCTTTCCTTCAGAAGCCTCGGTGTGGATACGACGGTGGAATTCGGTGGCGGCAAGGTTCTCACAACCATGAACAAGCGCACCGATCCTGAGCTAAGGTCGTTCACTCTGGACACACCTGCCGATCTCGAAACCTTTGCGAAGACACTGTGAATGTTCGATCTCTCCGGCAAGACTGCACTCGTGACCGGCGCCTCCGGCGGCATCGGAAAAGCCATTGCCACCCGACTTCACGCCCAAGGCGCCATGGTTGTGCTCTCGGGCACGAGAGCCGAGGCACTGGAAACGCTCAAAGACGAGCTTGGCGAACGCGCATACGTCGCCACCGCCAATCTGTCGGATGTGGCTTCTGTCGAGGCGTTGCCCAAGGCCGCCGAAGCCGCAGCTGGCGCGCCTATCGATATTCTCGTGAACAACGCCGGCATCACCCGAGACAATTTGTTCATGCGCATGAAGGACGAGGAGTGGGATCAAGTCATCGCGGTGAATCTGAGCGCCACGTTCCGGCTGTCCCGCGCCGTTTTGCGGGGCATGATGAAAAAGCGCTGGGGGCGCATCATCTCAATAACTTCTGTCGTCGGTGTTACGGGTAATCCGGGACAGGGGAACTACGCTGCAACAAAGGCCGGAATTATCGGCATGAGCAAATCGCTGGCGATAGAGGTCGCCAGCCGGAACATCACGGTGAACTGCGTGGCGCCGGGGTTCATCGCGACTCCCATGACGGCTGCCCTGACGCCGGATCAGAAGACAGCCATCCTTCCTCGAATTCCTGCTGGACGCATGGGAGAGCCGAACGAAATTGCGGCTGCCGTCGTTTATCTGTCGAGTGAGGAGGCCGGTTACGTGACCGGCCAGACACTGCACGTCAATGGTGGTATGGCAATGATTTAGCAGCTAAAACAGCACCTTAGGCTGCGGTGGCAGGTGCAAGGGGATTGTGTTACGAACACTTAAGCCTGGCCGCTTTCCGCGGGAGGGGCCCGCCGCGTGCCCAGATCGCGGTATCGGAAACAAGGAGAGGTTTCAAACAACAATGAGCGATACTGCCGAGCGCGTGAAGAAGATCGTGGTCGAGCATCTGAATGTGGATGCCGACAAGGTCATAGAGGGCGCCTCCTTCATAGAAGATCTTGGCGCCGACAGCCTCGACACAGTCGAGCTGGTGATGGCGTTCGAGGAAGAGTTCGGTATCGAGATTCCCGATGATGCGGCCGAATCGATTGTCACGGTCGGCGATGCCGTAAAGTACATCGACAAGACACAAGCGGCTTGATGCTGGGGGCGAACGGCTCCTCACCCCGCAGAGTAGTGGTCACGGGCCTCGGCCTCGTTACGCCATTGGCGTGCGGGGTCGAGGAAAGCTGGTCGCGCCTGCTCGGCGCCCGTTCGGGCGCTCGCCCGATTACCGCCTTCAAATGCGACGACTTGCCGACCAAAATCGCCTGTACCGTGCCCTTCGGGGACGGCACCGACGGCACGTTTAATCCCGATCAATGGCTGGATTCCAAAGAGCAGCGGCGGGTTGACCATTTCATCACTTTCGGTCTCGCCGCCGCGCAGCAGGCGGTGACCGATTCCGGATGGCGGCCGCAAACCAATGACGACCGGAACGCAACCGGCGTCCTGATCGGTTCAGGAATTGGCGGGTTGAATGGAATCGCCGAAGCCGCGGTCATCCTGCACGAGAAAGGTCCGCGCAAGATCTCGCCTTTCTTCATCACCGGGCGGCTGATCAATCTGGTGTCCGGCTACGCCTCGATCCGCTTTGGCTTCAAGGGCCCGAACCACGCGGTGGTGACGGCGTGCGCTACCGGAGCCCACGCCATCGGCGATGCGGCGCGTCTGATCGCGCTGGGCGATGCGGATGTGATGCTGGCCGGCGGGACCGAGGCTGCGGTCTGCCGCATCGGCATTGTCGGTTTCAACGCCTGCCGCGCGCTGTCGACGGCGTTCAACGATAAGCCCGAGAAGGCGTCACGCCCCTATGACCGCGACCGCGATGGCTTTGTCATGGGCGAAGGCGCAGGCGCCGTAATGCTCGAAGAATACGAGCATGCGAAAGCGCGCGGCGCAAAGATTTACGCTGAAATCGTCGGTTATGGCCTTTCCGGCGACGCCCACCATATCACGGCGCCGGCTGACGACGGCGATGGTGGTTTCCGCGCCATGAAAATGGCGCTGAAGCGCGCCGAGCTTTCGCCGTCTGACATTGATTACGTGAACGCCCATGGGACATCGACTCCGCTGGGCGACGAGATTGAATTGCGTGCGGTGGAGCGCCTGTTCGGCAACGCGACGGGCAAGATGTCGATGTCTTCCACAAAATCTGCCATCGGCCATCTGCTCGGCGCGTCGGGCGCGGTGGAAGCAGTGTTCTCCATTCTCGCGATCCGCGACCAGGTCGTGCCGCCGACCCTCAATCTCGACAATCCGTCGGTGCAGACCGATATCGATCTGGTGCCGCATCACGCCAAAAAGCGCGCGGTCAACGCCGCGCTGTCGAATTCCTTCGGTTTTGGCGGCACCAACGCCTCGCTGATCTTCACCGCTGTGCAGTAGTCTTTCGCCGCTACAGGTGAGTCCTTTCTGGGCATGCGCCGTTTTTTCATCCTCCTGCTGATTCTGATTGCGCTTGGCGCAGCTGCGTTCTTCGCCGAGCAGTGGAGTTTCTTTGCAGCCGGCCCACAGATGCCGTCGGGACAGGCGACGATTGTCCTCATCAATGCCGGCGAACGCTCGGCAGTGATCGCGCAAAAGCTGCAGAATGCCGGTGTGATTCGCAGCGGCACGCTGTTCCGCCTGGGCGTGCAGCTGCGCGGCAAGAACACCGCGCTCAGGGCCGGCGAATATGCGATTCCCTCCGGCAGCAGCATGGCCGGCATCCTGGGCATTTTGACGAACGGGACGTCGATCCAGCACAAACTCACGGTCGCCGAAGGGGTCACCAGCCAGATGATCTACGATGCCGTGAGCCGCGATCCCATGTTGAACGGAAATCCCGGCGCCGTTCCGCCCGAAGGAAGCATGCTGCCGGAAACCTATCTTTACACGCGTGGGATGGAGCGCGCGGCCATGCTCGCCCGAATGACTCGGGCGCAACAGAAGTTCATCGCCAGATCCTGGCTGGAGCGAAAACCGAACCTGCCTTTCAATTCGCCTGAGGAGGCGCTGACGCTGGCCTCGATCGTCGAGAAGGAAACCGCCGTTCCGCAAGAGCGCCGCCACATTGCGGCGGTGTTTATCAACCGGCTGCAGCTCGGCATGAAACTGCAATCCGATCCCACCATCATTTACGGACTCACCAAAGGGTATCCGCTTGGCCGCGGCATTCGCGAGAGTGAGATCGCGGCGCCGACGCCCTACAATACATACGCGATTGCCGGACTGCCGCCGACGCCGATCTGCAATCCCGGCAAGGATTCGATCGCAGCCGTGCTGCAGCCCGAGGATTCGAGCGATCTTTATTTCGTGGCGAACGGAAGCGGCGGACACGTCTTCACATCTTCCATCGCCGAGCACGAAAAGAATGTGGCGCGGTTGCGCCAGCTTGAACGTAGCCTGCAGGCGCCGCCAATCGCCATCCCACCTTCGCCAACGCTGGCGCCGCTACGAGGGATGAGGGATACGGCGCCTGTGGCCCGTAGCCGCCACATCCGCCGCCACGTGGCGGCGCGTCATGCCCGGCGCCGCCGCCGCCACTGATACTGCCTTCATTCTTGTGCCGCGCGCCGCTAAGGTTGCGCGAAGGAGTCGTTCGATGTCCTTGCTGAGCATGACCGGCTTTGCAGAGGCGCATGGCGCGCACGAAACCCTGCGCTGGCGGTGGGAGGTGAAGAGTGTCAACGGACGCGGCTTCGATCTCAGGCTCCGCACGCCGCCCGGCTTCGACAGCATCGAACCGGCGGCGCGGCTGCTGGCGAGCGGACGCTTTCGCCGTGGCAATGTGCAGGCCACGCTCACGCTTGAACCCCAGGAAGGCAGCCGCGGGCTGAAGGTCGATGCCGAGGCGCTGGCCTCGGCCGTGCAGCTCGCCAAGCGCATCGCCAACGAGACGGGGCTGCCGCCAGCGCGGGTAGACGGCCTGCTCGCGCTCAAAGGCGTCATCGTGCAGGACGAGACCGCCATCGCCGATCCCACCGAACGGGCGGAGCGGGATGCCGCGCTCCTCAAATCCCTTGCCGCCGCCTTCGATGAGCTGGTGCGCGCGCGGCGGACGGAAGGTGCCAAGCTCGCCATGCACCTGAAGGAAATGGTGGGCGAGATCGACAGCCTCACCACCCAGGCATCGGAAACCGCCGCCACTCAACCGGGCACGCTGCGCGAGCGGCTTTCCAACCAACTGCGCGAGCTGATGGAAAACCCGCCGGTTTCGCCGGAGCGCCTGGCGCAGGAAGTGGCGCTGCTCGCCAGCCGCGCCGACATCCGCGAGGAGCTGGCGCGGCTGCATGCGCACGTCGAAGAAGCGCGCGCGCTGCTGAAATCCGGCGAAGCGGTGGGCCGCAAGCTCGACTTCCTGTCGCAGGAGTTCAACCGCGAAGCCAACACCTTGTGCTCGAAATCGGCGGACACCGGCCTCACCCGCATCGGGTTGGCGCTGAAGCACGCCATCGACCAGTTCCGCGAGCAGGCGCAGAACGTGGAATGAGCGCCATCCGCCGTCGCGGCCTGATGCTGGTGCTTTCCTCGCCATCCGGCGCGGGGAAGACGACGCTCTCTCGCCGCCTGCTGGAAGCCGACACCGGCATCCTGATGAGCATTTCGGCCACCACGCGGCCCAAGCGGCCGAACGAAGTGGAAGGCCGCGACTATCTCTTCGTCAGCACCGAACGGTTCGCGGAGATGATGCACCACAACGAATTCCTCGAACACGCCGATGTCTTCGATCACCGCTACGGCACGCCGGCCGCGCCGGTGAAGCAGGCCATCGCGCAGGGCCGCGACGTCCTCTTCGACATCGACTGGCAGGGCACCCAGCAGCTCAAGGAGCGGGCGCGGGAGGATCTCGTCAGCGTCTTCCTGCTGCCGCCATCGCACGAGGAACTGGAGCGGCGCCTGAAAGCCCGCGCGCAGGATTCCGACGATGTCGTTTCGCGCCGCATGGCGAAGGCGGCGAGCGAGATCAGCCACTGGCCGGAATACGATTACGTGGTCGTCAACGACGACGTGGATCGCGCGCACGCCAAAATTCTCGCCATTCTCGAAGCGGAGAGGGCGCGGCGCACGCGCCTGGTGGGTGTCGGCGAATTCGTGGCGCAACTGACGCGGTGAAGCGAGCGACCATTTATCCCCCCCCGCTTGCGGGGGAGGTGCCAAGCACGCAGTTCGCGTGCGAGGCGGAGGGGGGACCTCGCTGTGCCCCTACCGTCTCGCCGCTGTGCGGCGATCCACCTACCCCGTAAACGGGGGAGGATAATTCCACCTCGCGCGCGTTGATTGCGGCGTTGGCGAGCCGCAGCACATCGCGCACCGAGCGTTTCAGCCTGCCGACTTTCGATCGCGTGGCGCGATTGCGCGTTGACCAGTATCCGGCCTTTAGCGCATTGCGATTGCCGGGTTGCCCGCCTGGCTTGCGCTTCGCCACCACTACATCTTGTATCTCGCGTACGGCATCGACAGTCGTTGTCACGACTTTCGCGCTTTCCGGCGCGTCAGCTGCTCCGCCTGCCAGCCGGTGCCGCCCTGGAAGCGGTCGATGTTTTCGGCGAGATCGCCCGACGACGCGACCACTTCGCCCAGCGAACGGATGGTCTGGCTCCGCTCGTGGAGCTGCATCGGCAAGGTAATGACCTCATCCGACAGGGTCTGCGTCAGCCGCACGCATTCGGCGAGCTGGACGGCCAGCATGTCGGAAACGTCGAAATTCTCCGGCAGCGAGAAGGCATACCGCCCCGCGGGTTTGGGAGCAGGCGGTGCTATCTTTGCGGGAGGTACCGCTGGAGGCACGGCCGCGAGCGGCTTTTGGCCGGCCGCAGCCGGCAGCCGGGCGTCCGTCCCATTGGCAAGTGCCTGAGAATTCTGATGATTTTCCATTGCCGATATCCTTATATACTCTGCATATCGGAATATAGTCTGATAGAGGAACGGTTGTCAACCTAAATACCCCACATTTGTTCTTTTCCAGGGCGCTGAGACAGAGGGCGCGAACTATAGACAGACACGGATTGCCGTTAATCTATGTGAATGTCGTTTTCGCGGCTGGAGGTAGGATAACAGCCTGCGAGACGGGAGTTTGAGGATGGCGACTTATACCTTTCGGTATTTGAACGCGATCGGGGCTCAGGTCGATACGGAAATCTATGAAGGCGCCGCGGATGCAGATGCCGTTCGTGCCGCCATTGCCGCGAAACGCACCGGCTACCGGACCCTTGAAGTTTGGCGGGGTGAAATGATCTACCGGGGCAGCGGCATCGGCACGACCATGTCCTCCGCCTTCAAGTATGAGAACTACCGAAACAAGGCCGAAGAACTTCGGATCGTCGCGGAAGATTACAAGATCGAGGGGACGCGGCGGCTGCTGCTGAATCTGGCGAACGACTACGACCGCATGGCGGAAGAAATCGCCCGTCGCAATAGTTTGGAGAGCAGCGCGATATGAGGAACATGTCTGCCCGAGCGGAGCACTACCGTGAAAAGGCGGAGGAAACTCGTGTGATCGCCGAGATGATGCAGCATCCGGAGACCAAGGAGTTTCTCATGAGCGTGGCATCGGATTATGTAATGCTGGCTGGGGTTCTGGACCATATGGCAGATCCCATTCCGGCAAGTGAGTGACGCGGCCAAGTGTGAAAATCAGGAACATCCGGCACAGGAGGCCGTTGTCTTTTGGGCAGTGTTCAGGAACAGCTCTTGTCGAACGACTCATTCTATTCCCGCCCGATTGCTATCGTTCCCTGCGGCGAAGGCACCGTAAATTACCGTGCGAGGCGATACCGGGAGCGCGCGGAGGAGCTGCGGACTATTGCCGCCGACCTTGTCACCCAGGAATGCCACGACACACTCTTGCGGCTAGCCAACAGCTACGAGCTCATGGCCTCCAGTCTGGGGCCGGCACGCAACTGACCGCCAATGGCGGAATAGTGTGAACAAAATAGGGTGAAAACTAATCCCTCGGCGGCTCATCGCGCCACAGTTAGCCGCCGGGCCGGCGAAATCCGCCGGAGCCCTGCCGCGCTCTTGCCCAACCCTTGCAGGGCAACCCGATCAGAAATTGCCGGTGGTTTTGGCCCGGTCCACGCAGTATTTTGCCACGGCATCGATTCTCGGCTGCATCGGAATGGAGAGGCTCGGGTCGTGCGAGCCGATCGCCTGCACGTCGTTGTTGGAGAGCGTGTCCGCCAGCCGCTCCGAGTAACATGAGCAGACCGCCTTCATCATCGCGGTGGTAGGAAAAGCGCCCTGCCGGTCCTTGCAGTTCTGCACCGCCGCGCGAATGAACGACTCGCGCGCCGGTCCAAGCAGGCCGACGTGGGCATCGTCCAGATATTGGTTGCCATACTTGACGGCGACGGCCAGCGTCGCGAGCAAGGACGCCACGCCAACAATCCTTGCAGCCGTCATCTTGCGCTCCCTTTGGCGGGATTCGGATTGGACTTTTCGGTCATTACGTTCCTCAATGTTGCTTGCCGAATCGTCGGCATGTTTTGCAGGGGATCTCCATGACGTTGAAAATCGCGTTGGCTGCCCTTCTGGCGCTTGGAGCAGCCACGACGGCAGATGCCAAAACAAAACACTATAGAATGACCCTGGACGGCTATTGCGACGGCTGGGACTTCACAGCCGACAAGGACACGGGACTCGCCGTCGGCACGCACCTCTATGACAACTGTGGCGGTAACAATGCCAATGCAGCCATCATGGGCGTCGCCGGAAAGGGCCTGGGCAACAAGGGCTGGATTTTGGGCGACGAGTCCTTCTTCGTGAACTACGGCTTTACCGGCAGTTCGCTGATCTTCAGTGACCATACCTGGATCATCGTCGGCACGTTTGACGGTGGCGCGACAGGTCAGGTGATCAGTTCCGGGACCTGGACGGATGGGTACGCCCCGGCCCGCTCCGGCAAAAGGCCGGCGGGCGCCCCGAAGTAGCTTTTGCCAATCTTGCTTATTTGCGCTGGGCCGGAGTTGAACCCATCTCCGGCCCTTTTGCTCGCGCGTGCCCGGAATTGGCCCAGCGCCGCGCGCCCTGTCCCGGTAACCTAAATCACACGGGGCCTTGGCAAGTGCCTAATGATTGATTAAAATCAGCCTCCTACCGATGGGGTCGGGCTTGGGCAAAATCGTGTTCACGGCCATTGAATTTGGCCGCAACACCTCATGGTCGTTCGGGTGCTACCGGCTGTGGTTCACGCCATCCGGCAATCTCGAGCTGTCCAACGAGGCAAATGGCAAGATCGTGTGGCAGACCGGCACGCAGGGCAAGAAGATGGCAATGCAGGAGGACGGCAATCTCGCCATCTACGGCGACGACGGCGCCTGCATCTGGTCGAGCGGCACGTTTGGCAATGCGCGGGCGTTTCTCGCCGCCCAGGATGACGGCAACCTCGTGATCTATTCGGCGCGGGAAAAGCCGCTCTGGGAGAGCCGGACCGCGGGCAAGTAACCCTGCGTGCAGCCATCAGTCGAGAGCGGTACGCCGAGCACGCGCGAGCGCGGCAAAATCGGCGATCGACAGTTGTTCGGCGCGCGCGGTGGGATCGATGCCGGCGGCGCGCAGCAGGCCCTCCGCATCCGGCGCCAGTGACTTCAGGCTCTGCCGCAGCATCTTGCGCCGCTGCCCGAATGCCGCCGCCGTCACCGCTTCCAGATCGGCAAGCCGCGCTTGTGCCATTGGTTCATCCAGAGGCTCAAGGCGCACCACAGCCGAGATCACTTTCGGCGGCGGCGTGAAGGCGCGCGGGTTGACGTCGAACAGAATCTCCGGCCGCGCGCGCCATTGCGCCAGAATCGAAAGCCGTCCGTAGGCGGAGGAGTTGCGCCGCGCCACCAGCCGCTCCGCCACTTCCCGCTGGAACATCAGGGTAAGGCTTTGCCACCATGGCGGCCAGTCGCGCGCCGACAGCCACTTCACCAGCAGCGCGGTGCCCACATTGTAGGGCAGGTTGGCCGCCACCCGCACGTCGCCGGTTATCTCGCGTTCCGCGAACACTGCCGCTTCGTCGAGCGACAGCGCGTCGGCGGAAATTGTTTCCAGCCTGCGGGGATATGCGTGAGCAATCTCAGCCAGGGCGGGCAGGCAGCGCGCATCGCGCTCCACCGCGATGACCCGCCCGGCACCTTCTTCCAGCAATGCGCGCGTCAATCCGCCGGGGCCGGGCCCGACTTCATA
>JAFAWQ010000005.1 GCA_019241645.1 Alphaproteobacteria bacterium | reverse complement strand
TGTTGTGCGAGCAGGAGGCCAGCAGGAGATAGCCGTTCGACGCCGTGACCGAAGCCGCCAGGCGCGCGAGCTTGCGATAGGCCCGTGATCCTGCTTCCAGATCCTTGCGCGATTTCACGAACGGTGGCGGATCGGCGATGACGATATCGAAGCTTTCGCCAGCCGTTGCCAGGCGGGACATCTCGTCGAACATTTCGGCTTTGACGAATTTGCAGGCAGCGGCAACGCCGTTGGCTTGTGCGCTCTCTTGCGCAAGCGCCAGAGCGGGCGCCGAAGAATCGATCGCCGCAACTTCCCGGGCACCGGCTTTCGCGGCGAGGATCGCAAAGCCGCCGCTGTAGCAATAGCAATCCAGAACAGTGCGTCCGTTCGCAAGCTTCGCCATGAAGGCGCGATTGGCGCGCTGGTCGAAAAACCATCCGGTCTTCTGCCCGGAGTGCGGATTGGCGAAATAGCGCGCGCCATTCTCAAGAACCGGCAAGCGGGCGACCTCTTCTCCACGTGCAATGCGAACGTACGAGTCCAATCCTTCCAGTTGCCGCGATAGCGTGTCGTTGCGGAGGATCACGGTTCGTGGCGCGAGCACTTCATTCAGTGCCGCGAGCAGCGGATCGAGCAACGCCTCCATGCCTGCCGTTGTGATCTGAAGCACGCAGGTATCGTCGAAGCGATCGATGGTAAGGCCAGGCAAACCGTCGCCCTCCGCATGGATCAGCCGATAAAAGTGATCCTGATACAGGGCCGCGCGGCGCGCCAACGCGCGGGCAAGATGGGAGGCCAGAAAGGCGTCTCCGATCTCGGCGTCCGTCACCGGATCGAGAAGACGCACCGCGATCAGACTTTTGGCATTGAAATATCCGGTGCCGAGCGCGCGTTTGTCCGGCGCCAGCACGTTCACCAGTGTTCCGGGAGCCAACGCCTTCACTTTCCCGTCCATTACGATTTCGTTCGAGAACACCCATGGCGCGCCGGCCAAAGCCCGGCGTCCTTCGCGCGGTTTCAACTGGATGATCGGATGTGAGGGCATCTGTCTCTAACGAATGGCGCCGGTAATCTGGTCCGCGGTCGGCGCTTGCGCCCGCGCCGTCAGATAGGAGTAGAGCGGATCGATCTCCCAATCCATCAGAATGTGAAAGCGCTGCTTCGCCAGCGGCGACATCACCTTGAGCTGGCGGCCATCGGCGCTCCATCCCTTGCGCATTAGGCTGAAGAACTGGCTGCGGTTGTAGCGATTCACGACATTCAGGCCCGGCACCTTGCCGTCCACCGCGCCATCGAGTTCCGTGCCGTGGCAGACGCCGCAGGCGAACATGGCGATGTAGCGGCCGCCTGCGTAATGCGGACCAAGGTCGCGTGCCGGCATTTGCGTTTGAGCGAGATCCGCGGCCGGTTGCAGATCGCCATGCGCAATCTCTTCCCGCGCCGTTCTGCCGAATTTCGGTCGCGGCGTGGGGGCGCCATCGGGGCGCAGCGCGCGCAGGTAGCCCAGGACCGCCGCAATATCGCTGTCGTGAACATAGACGTAAGCCTGCGAGGGCATCACCCAAAGGCTGCTGGCATCGGCGCGGAGTCCTCTGCGGATGGCGCGGTCGAAATCCTCATCGGCATAAAGGCGGGTCAATGCGCGAAGATTGCTGGCGCGAATTTCCACGGGTGAGCCCAGTTTTTTTCCGCGCAGGTCGGGCCCATGGCATCCCGTGCACCCGGCCAGCCGGACCAGGCGCGCGCCGCGCGCGACGCCGTCCTTGCTGGCATCCGCGGTAACCAGACTGCGCGGCAACGTGTAGCGGCGGTCGAGAATGGATTCGGACTGCAGCCAAACATAAGCCGGCTGAACGTACGGCACGGCCAGCGCGGCCAGAACTGCGAGCCCACCCCAGATCAGCCACCGCGTCATGCTGGCGTACTATGGCGGAGCAGGTTTCGCGGAACAATGAGCCTGTGCGGATTGTTCTTGGCCACAACCGGCGTCCTCCGCTACAGCAAAGCCGAAAAATGTCGAAGGCAAACATGGATAGCAAGATCGCTTGGCCGCGCAAGACGCGGGAGATGCACAGTCACCATTTCGATTCTACGATCTGGAACGATTTCCGCTTTCGCGACAACGACGTCGTCGTGGCGAGCTACGGGAAGGCAGGCACAACTTGGATGCAGCAGATTGTCGGTCAGCTGATCTTTCGCGGCGAGGAGAATGTGCCGGTCAGCGAGCTGTCACCCTGGCTCGATCTGCGCATACCGCCGAAGCATGTGAAGCTGGAAGCCGTGGGAGCGCAAACGCATCGCCGCTTCATCAAGACCCATCTGCCGGTGGATGCGCTTCTGTTCAGTCCGCGCGCCAAATACATCTATGTGGCGCGGGACGGCCGCGACATCCTCTGGAGCCTTTACAACCATCACGCCAAGGCGAACGAGAAGTGGTATGAGGCGCTGAACGGGCCGGGCCTCGTCGGCGAGCCCATACCGCGCGTCGATCTGGACGTGGTGCCGTATTTCCGCCGTTGGCTGGAGCGCGACGGCTATCCCTTCTGGTCGCTATGGGAGAATGTGCGCAGCTGGTGGGCCGTCCGCGATCTGCCGAATGTGAGGCTGGTGCACTACGCGAACCTGAAACAAAACCTTTCAGGCGAAATGCGACGCGTCGCGGATTTCCTCGGCATTCAAGTGTCGGATGCGGAGTGGCCGAAGTTCGTGGAACATTGCACCTTCGATTTCATGAAAACACATGCGGCCAATGCGGCGCCGCTGGGTGGCGGGATCTTCGAAGGCGGCGCCGGCAGCTTCATCTTCAAAGGTACCAACGGCCGCTGGCGGGATCAGCTCACCGATACCGATATCGCGGCCTATGAAGCGCGTGCGCTCGCAGAACTCGGTCCCGAATGCGCGCAGTGGCTGGCGACCGGCGAAACATCAACGGCCTGAAGGCTGGCCACGGATCCACTGCGAGAGCAGCCACTTCTCGCCGGAGGCGGGCGGCAGTCCCGCATGCAGGGTCTGTCGGTCGGGGACGGCGGAGGGATCGACATTGCGGAAGAACAGCGCGCCACCCGTCGGACAGCGATAACGTTGATTAAGCAGCGCGAATTCTGTTTCCGCCCCCGCATAATCTTCGTTCAGATAAACGAGAAAAGTGCCGACCCGCTGTCCCTTCGCGGCAATTTCCTGCGCGTGACCCGGCAAGCCAGGGTCCAGAAAGTCGAAATGCCGGCTGAACTGTTGGCCGGGCGCGTAGTGCAAGATGTTGGTGTGCTCAAGCGCCTGCGGCGAGAAGCCCGTGGCCGCGGCGATGCGCGCGCGCGTCAGCAGCATCACCATGTCGAGTGAGAGGAGGCCGACTTCGAAGGCGCTGTTGGTGCGCGAATTTTCGACGACAGTCTTTCCGGTCGGCGCGAACACCCGCGAGCGTTCGAGCCCGCCCCGCGCACAGTCCATCAGCCACTGGCAGATGCGCGGCGGCAGGAAGGCATCGCGCATTTCAATGCGTGGCGCATCTGAAACCTGCCGCAGCTGGGGCAACGTTCCCCATGAAGCGACGTCGATGCTGCGCCGCAGGCGGCCCCAGATATCGGGCGGCGGCACAGCGCGGTGCGCCTCGTCCAGCAATGCTGAATTGCCGAGAACCATCAGTTGCCGCTGCGCCGGCGACCATCCGCTTTCGGCCGCTTGCTGCAGATATTCGAGGGCTTTGGTCCAGTCGGCCAGCGAATTCGCTCCCAGCCCAATGAGAACCGCCGCCAGGGTGGCCGCCTCTCCATCGCCCTGGTGTGCCGCCGTGGCGATGAGCACTGTCCCGCGATCCGCATCCATTGGGATGCCGTCACCCGTCAGCAGACGCTTGCCCAGGGCAGTCAGGGCTGCGGCATCGGCGCTATCCACTATCTCGTTCATTCCGGACAGCGTAACGGGTTCGCCGCAGCCGTGCGAGCCTCACGCGATTGAGACGTGACGCGACCGCTTTCCCCCGCTAGAACCCACGCACCGGGAAACCATGAATGCTGGCCATACGGTCCATCGTCGCGCGTAAACATTTCGCCACAACCGCGGGCTGGCGGACGATTGTTGCCGGCGTTGCGCTCCTTGCCTTCGCGCTGCAGAGTTACCTCACGCAGACGCACATACACCTGACACCGGCGCTCACCGCGAGCACCCAGATCGCCGGCGAGAAAGACGCTGCCGACAAGAACTTCGCAAGCAAGCGAGCGGCGCCGAAGCAAAAGGCTCCGGCTAACGATGATCCGCTGAAGTGTCCGACATGTCAGGCGATGGGCTACGCCGGGCATTTCGTTAGTCCCGCGGCTGCAATGCTTCTTCTGCCCGGCATTGCCGTTTCTATCCTGCCGCTCGTTGTTCCGCCGCTGTCGCCGCGCGCGAGCCCTTCTCACAACTGGCAAGGCCGCGGCCCTCCGACCTCCTGACGAAAGCTTGAGCCATCCGTTCGCGCAAGTCGCATCGCGCGAGCGGTTTCCTCATCCGTCTGGAGATTCCGATGAAAAGGAAATTGCTTTTGCTGGCGCTGTTGGCGTCAGGTGTCGAAATTGCAGATCGATCTGCCTACGGGGCGGACTCAGTCGAAACCGTGGTGGTTACCGCATCGCCCATCGCCCAGGACAAGGACCAGTTCGCCACCATCGTCGAGAGCCTGGGTCGCGATGAGCTGTTAAAGACGGGTTCCGAAAACCTCGGGGATAGCCTCGCCAAGCTGCCCGGAATCACAGCCACGGATTTCGCCGCTGGCGCGAGCCGTCCGGTGATCCGTGGCTTCGATGCCAACCGGGTGCGGCTCCTGGAAGATGGCCTTAGCAGTTCCGATGTTTCGGACGTAGGGCCGGATCACGCCGTTCCCATCGATCCCCTGGCAGCGCAGCGCATTGAGGTGGTGCGGGGTGCCGCTACGCTTCGCTATGGCAGCCAGGCCATCGGCGGCGTCGTCAACGTGCTGAACAATCGCGTGCCGCTGACTCTGCCTGACCAGCCCCTTTCCGGGGATTTTTCAGGCAGTTACGGCACGGGTTCGAATCTCGAGGAAGGCTCGGCGTTGCTCGATGCGCGGCTCGACCGTTTCGCCTTTCATGCCGACGGCTTTGCCCGCAGCACCGGCGATTACGACATTCCGCACGGCGTGCAACCGAACTCGTTTTTCGAGGGCGACGGCATTTCTCTGGGGAGTTCCTACTTCATCGGTGACAATAGTCGGGTGGGAGCGGCCATCGTCCACAACGATGCGCGTTACGGCATTCCAAGCGACACGACATTCATTCGCATGCACCAGACGAAATACATCGAACGCTCTTCGCTCGCGCTCGATGCCGGACCGTTGCAGACTCTGAACGTGGATGCCGGCTATGTCGACTACACGCACACCGAAATCGATCCGATCGATGGGCCGCTCGCCGTGTTCAACAACAAGGAATGGGACACCCGCGCGGAATCCGTGTTCGGGCAGATGGGGCCTTTCTCGGCCACCGCGTTTGGCATCCAGTGGCAGAACCGCGACTTCGAAGGTATCGGAGAAGCGCGCGGCTACCTTTTGCCGACCGCAACAGCAAGCGAGGCAGCCTTCGCTTTTACCCAGCTCCCGCTGCTGCCGGATTTCCGGCTGGAGGCCGGCGCGCGCGTCGAGCATGTCGATGCCAGCGGCACGCCCGCAAGTCTGATCCCCACGGAAGCACATTTTACGCCGGTGAGCGGGTCTACCGGCGCCCTGTGGGACGCGACCGAGAAACTAAAATTAGGGCTGACGCTTTCAAGCGCGGCGCGCGCGCCGGCGCAGACCGAGCTGTTTGCCAAAGGCCCGCATGACGGGCCCGGCACCTTCGAGATCGGCGATCCCGATCTGACAATAGAGCGGGCGAATTCGCTCGAAGGAACCGTTCGCTACCGGGTGAGCGATGTGCAGTTCGAAGGCAGTCTGTGGGGTACGCAGTTCACCAACTTCATCTACGGTCAGCTGACGGGCCGCACCTGCGATGACAACGGCAACTGCGTGGACAATGACTCACGTGATTTCAAGGAGCTTCTTTACAAGCAGAAGGACGCGCGCTTCTGGGGCGCCGAAGGCAAGGTCTCGATTCCATTCGGCGACTGGCGCGGCGGCAGCTTCGATGCTGACCTTCAGGGCGACTATGTGCGCGCCACCTTCAACGACGGCGGAAACGTGCCGCGCATCCCGCCCTACAAATTGGGAGCTGGGCTGAACTGGGCGAGCGAGCGGATCGATGCGGGGTTCATGTTCTTCAACGTGGGCCGCCAGGATCAGATCGGCGCGGGCGAAACGCCCACCAAAGGCTACAACTCGCTGGAGGTTGTAGTGGGCTGGCGGCCCTTCTCCGAACACCCGGGCGTGCAGCTGAATCTCGTGGGCCACAACCTCACAAATGATGTTCAGCGCAGCGCGGTGTCAATCAACAAGGATGAGGTGGAAATGCCGGGGAGGGACGTGCGGCTGACGATGGACATCAAGGTCTAGTCCGCCATCGGCTGCCGCTCCAATTCTGCAATGAAAAGCGAATTGCAAGAAAAAGCGTAACCAGTCGTAAACTGGCGGAACACCCCAAATTAATCGGGCGCCTTTACGTATGCACAGTACGAGTTTGCGAAGGCCGGCTGGGCTGTGGGACGTTGGAAAAGTGTGCGGGGCCATCTCGATGCGTTTGCCGTCGTGGCAGTCGCGGTCTGCCTGTTCGTGGGCTCGCTGCTCGGTCTCGCGCGCGTCGTCGACAACGTCGCGCGCGCCCGCGAGGAAGTGCTGATCCGCAACGCGCTCGATCACTCGGTACGCGAGGCGGCGGAACGCGTGATTGCGGTCACGGATTGGGACGATGCCATCCGCTATCTTGATAATGGCTTCAACGCGCCGTGGGCAGACCGGAACATTGGCAAGTATTTCATCGTCACGCATGGAATGGCTCCAAGTTTTGTGCTCGGCAGCAGCGACCAGCCGATTTATCGCTTGAACGACCGTCGCCATCCGGAGTGGAGCGACTATTCGATCTTCGCGCCTTACGCAGCGCCGCTGCTCGCCAAGGTGCGCGATCGCGAGCGGCGGCGAGGCAGTTTCAAACGGCCGCTCCACGCCGGTAACAATATCTCGGCGCCAATTCACGAGGGAGCCTTTTTTCGCACCCGCGCCGGTCCCTATCTCATCGTGGCGGGCCTGGTGCAGCCTGACTTTGGCACGGCACTGCCCCGCGGGCCGCGCGCGCCTATCGTTATTGTCGCGCAAAAAATCGACGATGCGTTTCTGGCCCGGCTTGGCGAACGATTGACCATTCGCCATCTCAAGATGGCGAACAGAGCCACAAAGGAGGCAAGAACGATAACGGATTCGAAGGGTCGTGCTGTGCTGCGGCTCATATGGGCGCCGTTTCGACCCGGCGGGCAGATCGCGGCTATCGCACTATTGCCGGTGCTTGCCGGCGTGCTTTTGCTGCTGGTGCTTTATTTCCGTGGCCGAGCGGCGGCCATCAAACTTCGGCAAAGCAACGGCGAACTCGCCACGGCGCGCGACGCCGCAATCCGCGCCAGCCGCGTGAAGAGCCAATTCCTGGCGAACATGAGCCACGAACTGCGCACGCCGCTGAACGCCATTCTCGGTTTCGCCGAGATGCTGGGCTCCGATCGTTTTGCGGCGCGGCGTGTGCAGTATGCGGAATTCATTCACCGTTCCGGCAGCCAGCTGTTGAGTCTGGTGAACGACCTGCTCGATCTCTCGCGGATCGAAGCGGGCCGGTTTGTGCCGCAGCCGGAAACGGTGGATCTCGACTCGCTCATCGCCGAGTGCCTGACTTCGTTCGTGCCGCGCTGCGCGGCGAAGGGCATCGACCTGCGCCGCGTGCCCGATGGCCCGCTGGCCTCGCTCATTGTTGACCGGCGGGCCCTGCAACAGGTGTTGCTAAACCTCCTTTCCAATGCGGTGAAGTTTACCGGACGCGGCAAGGGCATTCGCGTGTTCGTAGGCGAGCCATCCGCTCATGGAATCGAATTCGGTGTGGAAGACGAAGGCGCGGGAATCGCGGAAGGAGATCAGGCCAGCGTGTTCGAACGCTTTGGTCAGGGCCGTCACGATCTGGAGCGCAATCCGGGAGGTGCCGGGCTGGGGCTGCCGATCGTCAAGGGACTCGTGGAGGCGCATGGCGGCACGGTGGCCTTGTCGAGCCTTGTGGGCGTGGGTACGCGTGTGACGGTGCATCTGCCGCCGCCCTGCGTCGCAAAAGCGAAGCCCCTCGATGTCGCTGCCTGAGCAAGCTTAGCTGCAGCTTCCCAGCGTAGCGACGCTCGTCCGGTTGCCCGCCGGGTCGTAGCTGTACGTGATCAGTTTTATGCCATCGTAGCAGACTTTGGACAAACGCCCGAGATCATCATAGGTGTATGTGATCGCCGCCGCTGAAGCGGTCGTCGTTGTGCTCGCAATCGCGCTTAGCAATATGAGAAGCATAAACAGCGAAATCAGAATGCGCATCGTATAGCCCTCTATCGCCAACCTGAGCGGTGTGGCGCTGGTTGTACACAACGAAATCTGCCGAACTGCGCCACCAAACGCAACCTGTGGTTGACATCAAAAACGAATCCACTTCTATTTTCGATGTCGACCGCAGGGGAAACCGGAGCCATTGGGCGGGCTGCCGGGTCGTGAAGCGCGGCGCGGTGGGGGAAATAATGATTGGAAGGCAAACTGGCCGCAGGTTTGACGCGGTCGCAGGCAAGAAATTCGCGGCGCTTGCGGCAAGCGTACTTGCTACCTTAGCGGGGCTTGCTCCGGCCGGGGCGGACTATCTGCCGTCCATCAAGATCGGCCGCGCTGCTCTGATTTCGCCGGCGGACGCGAACTCTTATTACACAGCTCATGATGATGACAGTCATACCGACCAACTCTCCAAGTACACACATGTTGCGACGCCCACACCTCCGGAGATTACAGAGCTTGCGCGCGCGCTCAGAAACAATGTCGACCTGATTTATCAGTACGTCCACAACAACGTTCAGACCACTTGGATGTACGGCCTGCAAAAAGGCGCGCTCGGCGCAGAAATCGACAAATCCGGCACGCCGTTCGATCAGGCCGTTCTTATGGTGGCCTTGTTGCGGCAAGGTTCAAATCCGTATTCGGCGAGCTATGTCGCAGGAACCATCGTACTAAACCAGCAACAATTCAGCGCGTGGACTGGAATCACAAGAGCTCAAGCCGCCTGCCAGTTGCTATCCAGCGGCGGCATTCCGGCCGTCATCAACGGAGAGACGGACGTCACATCGTGCGACTCTTTTGAGGGGTCTGTTACATCTGTGCAGATGGCGCACATCTGGGTCCGGGTAACAATTACGGGCACGAACTACCTGTTCGATCCGAGCTTCAAGACCGTGGACTGGAAACATGGAATTGACCTTGGTGCCGCCATGGCATTCGGCGACCCGCTTGGCGATGCGACGACGGGAGGAGGCTACTCCAACGGCACGATATCCGGCGTGCACTATGTTCAAAGTCTCAATGCTACGGCATTAAACAGCGACCTTCAGGAGTGGTCCGCAAATCTGTTGACGTACATCAAGCAGCCCGACCTTTCGGGTGCTCAGCTCGCCGATATTGTTGGCGGCACAGTGATCATTCCGGATTACACCAAACCACGTCAGACGACGCTACCCTATGCAGACCCGTCCCCGCCCTACAATTCGCATGTTTGGGCTGCAGACCAGGAGCCGTCGGGCTACAATACGATACCTGACCAGTACCGCACCTTCATTACCATCGACGGAAAGGCCACGCAGTACGATCAAGAGACTGGGGTACCTTCCTACAAGCCTATGTTTCTCGACGAGGACAACAATCTGCCCAAGTTGTTTGCCGACGAAATCTATGGACGCCGGCTGACGATCGAGACCAATTTCAACGTCCAAGGAATCGCAACACAAACCGACTACTATTTTCAGCGCGCCTGCTTGGCCCTCGACGCCGGTCAGGCCACGACCTGGAACGAGGACGAGCGGCCAGGTTGGTGCCTAGGGCCCCTTCACTACGATTATCAAATATCTTGGCCTACCGACTACCACAAGGTCGAGGCCCGAAGTCTCCCGACCCATATCACGCTGACAGCAAATCATCCCTACGCTGCAGATGCCGATGGCAGCGCCACGACGGGCGGCGATTACATGGACACGAGCATCGACAAGAAAGTCGTGCTGATCACTCCGCTCACTATTGTCCATGGCTGGGGCGATGTCAGTCCCACCCTTTTCAACAAGTGGGCGGGTGAACGCGCGGCGGATTCGATAATACCCCCGCTTTTACAGAACCCGCAGTGCGGCCAGGAAGAATATTGCCCCCAATTCTATGTGCAACCCACTGGGAATTTCGCGCGCGAAAAATTGGCATCGAACTGGCTTGCTCAATTCACGCGAGCAGGCGAACTGAATGCTGCAATCGCCAATTCCGTGCTGCAGATTCATCACGCCATGGGCTTCGTCTATGGTGACTCCAGTATGATGGGATACTCAATATTGCCGAACGAGCCCCCGAGCTTTACCATCGGAGACAATTTCGACCGCATCGATGTCGACGCCGGCATCAGCATGACGCACCGCTTGTCGTATCCAATCGCACGAAGGGCGGCGCTGCTCGCTTTCGCGGCGGAAGCAGCCGCCATGGAGGGCGGGGCCGGAGCGCAATTTGCCGATGTTCCGGATACCGCGTCGACAGCTACCCGCTTCGAGTGGGGCAACAAACCCGATCCCAATCACTCCGAATTCAGCCAGAACCCCTACAATTTGGGGCCACAGAAATTTCTGCAATTCGATTTGGGTAATTACGAAAATGCGTTGAGTTTGATCCAGGTGGATGGACACACCGCCGGTTCCTGTAACAACCCCCTCGGTCAAGATCCCTGGAATGCTCCGCCCACACTGACGCCGAACCAATGTTATGGCTCCGGCATGGACCACTGTATCCACGAAGTAGGTGGAGGAGTGTTTGGAATCGCTTGCCATGTCGCCGATGAAATTGGCTCGTATGCGCAAGCCGGTTTCAGGGTTGTCGCCTCGCAGGAAGCGTTTCTCGGTCCGGGACAGCGCGGCGGGATGATTATTCCGCAAACCTACCCCAACGGCGTACCCTACATTTATTAGCATCGTATTGGCAAGCAGCGCGGCGGCGCCTTTGTGGCCATCAAGGCAGACGCTGATGGCCAGTTGCTGGAGATCGCTCACATCATAACAGGCGCCGGTAGCCCCAGCCTGCCGGGCGTGGCTTTGACCAAGGGTGGCGGAGCCGGCGCCGAACCGCAGAACTATACCAGCTACAATCCTTCGAACGCCGCCGACGTTCTCAAAGCCAAATTCATAGACCGTTCCAACTTGTTCGGCGTCGATCTGTCGAACGGTTCTGTCGGTTACACCAGTCCTATCGCATTGCGCATCGGCAATGGCGGTTTTCCCTACGAGCTTTCCGCAAGTCTGTCCTGGCATCCCGGCGCGCGCGAGCCGGGCTGGACCTTGCTTTCTCCCATCGCGCCCCAGTCAGGCTGGGTCCACAGCTGGTCCAACAGCTTAAGCCTGTCGGGCAGCACGCTCGAAGCACTGGGCCAAAGCGACATCCGTGGCGCCGTGGGAGCCATTGTAGCCTTTTACGCGACGCAGGACATCTATGGGCACGCGGCCTCGGCCGAGCGTGATGTCGCGGCGATTCTGACGCAAGCCTGGTGGGCACATCAGCTGTCCGGCAATGTCGCTACCGTCAACATCGGCGGCAAGACGCGTCAGTTTATCAAGCTTGCGAATGCTGAATGGATTCTGCCGGGATCCGATTATGCCACCCTTAACCAAACTGGAAGCCGCGTCGCGTTCGAGCAGAAATGTTTCTACCAGGCCTATTCCGAACCGCCTTATGCATTGGCTCGCGGCTGGGATAACTCGTCGCTATCGTTCAGCGTGACCAACGCGCATGGTGACAAACAAAACTTTGAATATTTCGAAACGCCTTACCATACCGACCAAAAACACAAGTGCGGCCATCTGACGGGCTTCAGGCTCAAGAATTGGACATTTCCATACGGCGTGACGGTTACACCCACTTATGACCAGTTCATGGGTGGAGAGGACGGAAATGACCCGATCGATTACCTTAAAGATGTGCACAACTCCGTCAGCCGGAAGCTTGCTTTTTCGGTCGATGGCGGCACGATCGACAACGGACTGGCCGAACCTGACAAACGCGCCATCTCGTTTACGCAAGACTTCGGTGGCACATCGAAGATCACGGATGTCCTGACGCAGGACACAAACTTCACCTATGTCGGGCCGTACAACACGGCGACACCGACCCAGCGGCCCGTGCCGTACCACTTGCTGAACCTCATCACAGCCCCCGGTGCCGCCAAGCAGGCGGAGTACGACTATGACAGCCTTGGCCACGTGCATGAGGTCAAGGATGCCGTAGCCCTCCTCCCCGATAGCACACGCAATCCGTACAGGTTCTACATTGCGGACGGGACGCGCGGCGAGCGCGTCGATCCCCTGAATCAGAACTATGTCGTCGAATACGACACTTACGGCCATCCCTCGCGCTATCGCGACGAGTTGGGCCATGAAACCGCCTCGCTGTTCGATTCGCGCGGGCGGGTGATGCAATATGTATACCCGGAAGGTGATTGCGAAAGGTTCGACTACGATCCTCAGAACAACACTGTCAGCTACAAACGCATCGACAAGGTGTCGTCTTGCAATCCGAATGCAGGCAGCGGGCATGTGCTTAGCGCCGCCGCCAGTTACGACCAGACCTGGAACAAGCCGCTGACGATCAAGAATTTCGGCGGCAAAACGACAACGCTCACCTACTACGATGACAATGAGACGGGCGCTTCGCTACTGCACACCGCCAAGCGGCCAATTATCGCCGAGGGGCAACCGGTTTATACATTCGCTTATACCAACATCGGCAAGGTCGATACATCGACCGGGCCAACGGGCATCGTCACCCAGAACAACTACGAACCGAGCGGCAGCCGCAATCTGCTCTCCACCGTCGTCGATCCCGGTACAGGCACACATCTGAACCTCGCGACGGCCTTTGGATATGATGCGCAAGGGGACGTGACGCTGACAGTCGATCCGCGGGCCAATGCGACAACCAGCACATACGAGCTGGATCGCCTCAAAAAGCAGGAGGAACATCACAAGGGCGGGCAGGGCGCGGCCCTCAACGCCGCCTCCCGCACGTTCTATGATTTGCTGCGGCGGGATTATCGGGAGGACGTCGCGCTGACCTTCTCCGGCGCGAATGTGACGAGCTGGCAGGCCAACAAATGGACCACCTACACGGCGACCTCAAAAGTTGAAACTGTCAAGGACGCGGACAACAGGATCACCACGACAAAATATGACGACGACGATCGCGTTCTAACAATTAGCGATCCAGAAGACCGCAAGACGCATTTTGTCTACTGCGCGCCGGGCGATGCGAACTGCGCGGCCAATCAGGTGGCGATCGAGCTCAGAGCCTGGGGAGGAAATAACAACCATTGCTCCGTTTCGGATGGGCTGCAGCAATGCTATCGCCGCCTGACGTATGGGGCGGATGGCGAGCAGCTCTCGCTGCAGGATGCCAACGGCAACATCACCGCCTACGGCTATGACGATTTCCTGCGCCTCACCAAAACCACCTTCCCCGATTCGAGCTACGAGCAGCTGACGCTGGACAGCAACGATAACGTCACCGCGCGCCGCAACCGGGCGGGTGAAACGCTGACCTACCAGTACAACGACCTCGACTGGATCGTGCAAAAGACCTCGCCGAACCCGGCTGTGACCGATTACTGGACATACCTGCTGGACGGGCGAATCGACACGCTCTG
>JAFAWQ010000013.1 GCA_019241645.1 Alphaproteobacteria bacterium | reverse complement strand
GAATTACTGGTCGAGGAGCGGGATAGTTCGGCGATCGAGGAGACTGGCCGTCTTCTGGAAGATTCGTCTGACCAGCCTCAGTCGTTGTTTATGCATGCGCATGCTCTGCTCGATAACGGCAAAGCCGATGCTGCCATCGGGGTGTTGACCGAGCTTTTGAAGATGGACTCAAACAATGCTCAGTACTGGTCCCTCTACGGAAACGCCTTGCGTGTTTCCGGGCGCCGCGAAGAAGCCATTCAGGCCTATCGCAAATGCCTGCAAGTGCAGCCAGAGATGGGTCAGGCATGGTGGAATTTGGCTGAGTTGAAGGACAAGGTTTTAACTCAGGGAGACGTTGCCGAGATGCGAGGGCAACTCGAAGAACACGGGTTGCCCTCCGAAAGCCGGATGGCCATCTTCTATGCGCTCGGCCAGACCCTCGAACGAGCTGGGGACTATGCGGAGAGCTTCGCGGCCTATGAGGCAGGCGCGCGCGAGTTCTGGGCCATCAAAGGCGCGAGGGCAAAAGACCGGGAAGCGATGGAGGACACCCTGCACCAGGTGCAGCGGTTAAAAGCCGTGTTCAGTCGCGAAAACCTGGCTTCAACGCTGAAACAAGCGCCGATTGCATCGCCCGACGTGCCCATTTTTGTCGTCGGCATGCCGCGCGCCGGCTCTACCCTTGTCGAGCAAATTCTCGCCAGCCACAGCCAAGTGGAAGGCATCGGCGAGCGGGCACTGATTGGGGATCTGAAGCGCGATTTGGGCCGGAGCCGGATGCTGGTGACGCCAAATGCCTATCCCGAATGCCTGCTGGAGCTTGACGAAGATCGCCTGGCATCCCTTGGCGCGCGCGTTCTTGCAGAGTCCCGCCGGCATCGCGCGACCGACCGGGTCTATTTTGTGGATAAGCGTCCGTGGAACTGGTTGGATGTGGGACTGATTCATCTGATCCTGCCGCAGGCAAAAATCATAGATGTGCGCCGGGAACCCATGGCGGCCTGTTTCGCCATGTACAAGCAGATGCTGCCGCAAAAAAGCTGCGAATTTTCTTATGACTTCAAGCGGCTCGGCGCCTATTACAATCGGTATGTGGATCTGATGGAGCACTGGCGCTCGGTTCTGCCGGGCCGCGTGCACTCCCTTCAATACGAACGGCTGGTGGAGGACACCGAGGGCGAAATACGGCGGATGCTGGACTATTGCGGGCTGCCGTTCGAAGAAAACTGTCTGCGCTTTTGGGAGCTTGATCGAGCCATCGTCACGCCAAGTGCCGAACAGGTGCGGCGTCCCATTTACCGCCAGGCGCTGGAACAATGGCGGAATTTCGATCCGTGGCTCGGCCCACTGAAGGAAGCTCTCGCGGCGCCTCTCGAAGCATGAGCGATGCGGTGATGGACGTCGTGAAAGCGGACCCGTCGCCAGCCCAAGCAGCGGCTGCGCCGGCGGCTTCGTCGGCCCCTGTTCTTTATGAGCAGGCGCTGACGCTGTCGGCGATGGGTTTCTACAAGGAGGCGATGAAGACGCTGCGGGAGGTCTGCATCCGCGCGCCAGAACACGGGCCGGCTTGGCAGAAACTGGCCGAACTGCTGCGCATGGACGGCAAGGACAGCGAGGCCGCCAAAGCAAGCGCGCGCGCGGCACCCCTCTGTTCCCAGTGGTCCGCCGCCAAAGACGAGCGAACGGCGGCTGAAATTGAGGCGGCGGAACAGGCTTGGGTCGAAAGGCTGGATGAACTCGGCGCCGAGAAGGAGCAATGCCGAGCGTTGCGAAACCATTTGCGGGAGCACCCAACCGATGCGGCCGCCCTGCGTCTCTTGGGGCGCCATGAAGGGAATAATGGTAATATTTTCGCTCGCCGCTTGTTCCGTCGCGCTGTCGATCTCAATCCGGGTTACGACGGCGCACGGGTGGATCTGGTGCGCGAGCTGCAGGACCATGCCCGGCATGCGCGCGAATTGGAAGAGACCCGCCGACTCCTCGAAAGAGATCGTAGCAATCCTCAGTACCGGATGATGCATGCAGATGCCCTCCGCGCTGTGGGGGACATGGAAGCTGCCATCCGTGTTCTAGAAGACTTGGTTGAGGAGCATCCGTCCGTCGCGCGACTCCGTTGCATGTACGCGAGGGTGCTGCGGTTTGCGGGCCGCAAAGAGGCGAGTGCCAGGGAATGCCGCAAAGCTTTGGAGCTTAAGCCAGGAATGGGTGTCGCCTATGCTGGGCTTGCCAAGCTGCGCGGCAACTTTCTGACCGACGATGATGTTCAAGCTATGCACGAACACTTGCGCCGCGAGGTTGTCGATGACGACGAAGACGAAGCCAGTCGCAAGCAGATGCAGTACGCTCTCGGGCAGGCGCTTGAGCAACGGGGCGATTTCGCGGGCAGCTTTGCCGCATATGAGGCGGCGAACCAACTGGCGAAGGATCCTGATTACGATCTAGAAAAAGACATTCGCAACATGCGCCGGCGCCGTTTGGTGTTCACGGCGCGCGCGGTTGACAAAAGCGCCGCTCTCAAGAAGAACTTGCCGACCCCTATCTTTGTCGTCGGCATGCCCCGTGCCGGTTCGACCCTCGTCGAGCAGATATTGGCGAGCCACAGCCAGGTCGAAGGCACGCTGGAGCTTCCTGCGTTGCCTATCGTGGTGGAACGTCTCTCCTACGGCCGCTTGATGGTGGCGCGCGAAGATTTCTATCCGGAGTGCACAATTGATCTGACTCCAGAGCAGCTCGCGGAACTCGGAGAGAGCTACGTCCGTGAGACCGCTGCGTACCGCAGAACCAACCGTCCCTTTTTCGTGGATAAGCGGCCATGGAACTGGCTGGAGGCCGGTTTAATACGCATGATTCTGCCACATGCCAAAGTCGTCGACGTCAGGCGCGAGCCAATGGCCGCCTGTTTCGGAATGTTCAAGCAAAATCTGGGCTCGGCCCAGTTTACGAACGATTTTAATCATCTCGCCCGATATTACACCGAGTACGTCAAAACCATGGATCATTTCGGCAAGGCGATGCCGGGGCATATTCATTCGATCTGCTATGAGCAGCTGGTCGAAAACACTGACGCGGAGATCCGCCGGCTGCTGGATTTTTGCGGGCTTCCTTTCGAGCAGGGTTGCCTTAGGTTCTGGGAAACCAGCCGGGCTGTCGCTACGCCAAGCGCCGAGCAGGTGCGGCGCCCGATAAATCGCGAAGGGCTGGATCAGTGGCGCAAGTTCGAATCCTGGCTCGGGCCTCTGAAGGAGGCGCTTGAGGCAGCATCAGCGGACACAGTGGAACCGGAACCCCAAGGCTACGAGCTCGCTCTGACTTTCGCTGCCATGGCCGCCTACCCCCACGCCATCAAGGAGCTGCAGGCAGTCGTGAAGCGGGCTCCGTTTCATTCGGGTGCCTGGAGAAAGCTTTCGGAGTTGTTGCGGCTGGCAGGCAAGGATAAGGCGGCCCAGAAGGCGGAAGAGCGAGCCGCCCGATCCGCCGCCGAGGCTCCCAAGTGGCGGCCGAGCCAAGATGCGAGGATGCCTGAACAGCTCGATGCGGGCAAGCTGTCACTCGAGCGCTCTCTGCCTCGGGTTGGCCGAGCCGCCCAGATGGCTAAGCTCCGCGAGCACCTGGCTCAAAATCCTACTGACGCTGCCGCCGTTGCCCTTCTTGCGGGGCTCGAGACTCGTGACGGCGACCAAATCACCGCGGTCGCTTTGCTGAGTCGCGCTCTGGAGCTTGCGCCTTCCTGGCGCAGCATCAGGCTGGAGCTCGTTTCGATGCTGTTGGACGCGCGCGAATTTGAGCAGGCATTGGACCAGATCGCAATTTTGGTTCGAGACGCGCCCGCAAACCCTAGCTATCGCGCAATTCGCGCTAACGTGATGGAGGCGACCGGCCACAATGCGGAGGCCATCGCGATTATGGAGGAGCTGGTGCGCGAGCATCCGCGCAACGCGCGCTTCTGGTTGCGCTACGGCATTTTGCTGCGAACCGCAGGCAAGCGGGATGAAGCTGCGCGCGCGCTCCGAACCTGCCTCGAGATTGTTCCTAAAATGGGTGACGCTTATGCCGCCCTGGCCGATTTGAAGCGTGATTATCTGGGCGACGCGGATGTCCATGCGATGCGGGCGCAGCTTGCCGATCCCAGTCTTGAGCCTTTTCATCGGATGAGGATCCACTATGCCCTTGGGGCGGTGCTTGAGCGGATGGGAGACTTTGGCGCAAGCTTCGCGTCCTATCAGGCAGCGGCGCGCCTGATCCGCGGCTCATTCTTGAGCCGCGGGGAAGCCTACAACGAAAAGGTCGAAGTCGAGCGGGTGCGCAATCATAAGCGCTTCTTCACTTCAGATGTCCTGTCATGCTCGCCTACGCCTGTATCTCCCTCGCCTGATGTAACTCCCATTTTTGTTGTGGGCATGCCCCGCGCCGGCTCCACATTGGTTGAACAGATACTCGGCAGCCACAGCAAAGTGGAAGCCACGCGCGAGTTACCCGTTATGGGGAAACTCGTGCGCGAGCTCATACTCGGCCGGCGCATGAGCGACCGGCACGCCTATCCGGATTGTCTGCAGGATATGACCGCGCCTCAACTGGCGGCGCTTGGCGAGAAGTATATTCAAGACGCGCGAGCCCACCGCCAAACCGACCAGCCCTTTTTCGTCGACAAGCGGCCGTGGAACTGGCTGGAAGCCGGCTTGATCCACATGATCCTCCCGCAAGCGAAGATCATCGACATTCGTCGCGAACCCATGGCTGCCTGCTTCGCCATGTACAAGCAGCAGCTGCCGAGAGACGCTGCCTTTTCGTACGATCTTCGGGACTTGGGCCGATATTACAATCTCTACGTTAGTCTTATGGAGCACTGGGAATCGGTCATGCCGGGGCGCATTCATTTTGTGCAATACGAACGGCTGGTCCAGGATACCGAAAACGAAATCCGCCGCATGCTGGATTATTGCAGGCTGCCATTCGAAGAAAATTGTCTACGGTTCTGGGAATCCGATCGCGCCGTGTTGACTCCCAGCGCCGAGCAGGTGCGGCGCCCGATCTATCGCGACGCCGTGGAGCAGTGGCGCAATTTCGAGCCATGGCTGGAGCCACTGAAAGCGGCGCTGGCTCAGCCCTTGGCGTCAGTCGAATGACGCGTCTTCTCGCAGTGGGCAAGGGCTGCTTTAAAGGTGCGAGCCCCAGCAGCCGGACTAGGTCTTCCCGGTGCGCGCCGCCGGCTAACGCATAGGAAAGCTGTGTAGCGCGGAGGGCCGCAAGCAGCGGGGTGGGTGCGCTCCGGCCACTTTCGCGCCTGTCAAATATGAAGTTGCTGCGACATTTTTTGCATGATTTGAGCCCGCGAAGGAACAAAAAATTCTTTGCGCGAAAGCGCTTGCGCTCACATTAAAGCCCCGGTAACGTCCCCCCAACTGGCAGAAATTTCTGTCTCAACCCAAGGGGGTTTTCATGACGAAGACTGTACTTTTGGCCGGTGCGGCGATGTTCGCGCTGACCGGTGCTTCCTATGCCGGCGCTCCGAAGGCGGGCGTCTCCGGCCACTTCGCCAAGCACGTGGTTTTTGGCGTGCCAGCCGGCTCCAAGACACTCTACGACCAAAACAACAACGACTCGGGCGTTGCCAACACGTCGCAGAACTTCGAGAGCTCGTTCGACCAGTATGACAATATGGGCGCTGACGACTTCGTGGTTCCAAAGGGTCACACCTGGACGGTGAAGGAAGTCGACGTGACCGGTCAGTACCGCTACAGCGGCGGTTCCGCCCTCACGGCCAACGTTGCCTTCTACAAGAACAAGAAGGGCCTCCCCGGCGCGGTGGTTGCGAGCTGCGACAACGCGAAGACCGGCGACAAGAACGCGACGGGCAGCTTCAAGATCAAGCTCGCGAAGTGCGCGCCGGCGCTGAAGGCTGGCAAGTACTTCGTTTCCGTTCAGGCCAACCTCGACTTCTCCAACCCGGCTGCGCAGTGGTACTGGGATACCAACACGACTCCGGCTGGTGCAGCAGCGGCCTGGCAGGATCCGAACGGCGGTTGGGCCGCCCTGGGCGTTCCGGCCGATTGCAACACCTGGCAGACTCTTGCGCACTGCCTCGGATCGACTGGCGACTGGATGTTTGCTCTTAAGGGCACGGACTCCTAATTTAAGTCTGAGCTCTGGTATCAAGTGGGGCGGCCATCAGTGGCCGCCCCTTTTTCTTTCACGAGAGATCGCACCAATAAGCTCGACATCTACTGCCGCTACCGCGATGGCGATCGCTTCCGGTCAAGACAGGTTTGCAGAAGCGCACGCAGCCTTGCGCGCCAGGCGGCCAATCCGGAACGGCTCGCTGCGCCGCATCGTGTCGAAGCTAGGCAGAATCAGTCAGGAAGAAGCAGAGCGTCACCTGCGCGGCTACGTTGCCTCGCATCCAGACGATCCCGACGGCTTACGGTTGCTTGCCGAGGCAGTTATGGGCCTCGGGCAACGAAGGGAAGCTGCAGCGGTACTGGAGCAGTCGCTGCGCCTCGCGCCCGATTTTACGGCGGCCCGCTACGATTACGCCGGCGTGCTTTTTCGTCTTCACAGATTTGCGGCTGCACTGAGTGAACTCGAACGCTTGCTCGCGTCTGACCCGACGAATCCGCTTTTCCGGCAATTGCAAGCCACTGTGCTCGAAAACATGGGCGAGCTTGAACAGACGCTTGCTATTCGAAAGAGCCTGCTGGCTGAAAATCAAGAGCGCGCGGAGACGTGGGTCAGCTATGGCCATGCGTTGCGAGCTCTTGGGCGTCAAGAAGAGAGCGCAGCCGCCTATCGCGGCGCCATCGAGCGGCGTCCGTCATGCGGAGCGGCTTACTGGGCCTTGGCGAACATGAAGACTGTCCGCTTCACTGAAGCCGAGCTTGAGACCATGCGGACGGAATCCTTGCATTCAAAGGTTTCTCCGGATGATCGGATCGCTCTTCAGTTCGCTCTTGGCAAGGCCTACGAGGATGCCAGATTGTTCGACAAATCCTTCGAGCAATACGCAAAGGCAAATGCGGCCATGAGGCTTCGGCTCGACGAGGTGCCGGAGGCGTTCAAGCCCCGTGCCGGCGCCAACAAGGCGGTGTTTACCCGCGATTTCCTGGACGCACGCAAAGGCGCTGGCTGCGACCGTCCCGATCCCATTTTCGTGGTAGGCAAGCCGCGGTCCGGAACAACGCTCGTCGAGCAGATACTTTCGAGCCATTCTATGATCGAAGGGACGGGCGAGCTTCCCTATATCGCGGCACTGGCTACGGAGTTGCGGGAGCGGAACACGCCCGGGCAGCCAAGCGCATATCCCGAGCTCGTTGCATCGCTCAATTCTGCCGCTCTACGGGAAATCGGGGAACGTTATCTCGATAGCGCAAAAGTTCATCGCAGGCTGGGACGGCCGTTCTTCATCGACAAGAAACCGGCCAATCATTTCCATATCGGGTTGATTCATCTGGCTCTTCCGAAAGCAAGAATCATCGATGTGCGGCGCAATCCAGCCGCCTGCTGCTTCTCGATGTACAAGCAGTATTTCAGCACCACCAATCTTCGCCTGAGCGAGCTTGGCGAGATCTACCGCGATTACGTAGAGATGATGGCATTTTTCGACCAAGCGCTTCCCGGCAAGATACATCGCGTCGTCTATGAAGAGATCGTTCAAGATCCAGAAGGGGAAACACGCAAGTTGCTTGCGCATCTGCAGCTCCCCTTCGAGGAGAATTGCCTGCGATTTTACGAGAGCAAGAGGGCAGTGCTCACGCCCAGTTCCGAGCAGGTGCGCCGGCCGATTTCCGGAGAGTCACTCGAGCACTGGCGCAATTATGAACGGCATCTCGGACCGCTGCTGCGATCTCTCGGAACAGTGTTGACCTCCTATCCCAAGGTTCCCGAGGAGCTGCAATGAGCTCCGAGTCCACCTCTGCTGCTGACGCTTTCGCAGCTGCCGAGCAGGAGTTGGAAAATGAATGCTTGCTAGAATCGCCTCGCTTACGCGAAGCAGCCGGCTTGCTAGAACAGGGGCTCACCGAGGCGGCTGCCAAGCTGTTGAAAGCGGAAGCCAGGGAGCACCCTCGCGATCCCACGACTCTGTACCTTTTGGCCGAAGCCGCGTTGCGGACTGACAGGCGCGACCTCGCCGAACACCTGCTCGCTGATTGCGTTTCGATAGCGCCTGGCTTCCACGCCGCCCGCTTGAGTTACGCGCAGATTCTCCTGAAAGCCGAGAGATTTGACCTGGCGCTGCAAGCGTTGGAAAGCTCGCTGCAACAGGATCCGGGCAATCCCCTGTTTCGACGATTGAAGGCCGTCATTCTGGATGAAGCCGAAGACTACGAAGCTTCTGCCGTTTGCTGGGATGCATTGTGCCGGGATTATCCGCAGCGGTCGGAGTGCTGGCTCCGGTATGGTCAAGCGCTGAAGGTGTTGGGGCGGCAGACAGATGCGATTGCCGCGTACCGGCAAGCGCTGCAAATCGATCCAGTTTGTGCCGGAGCCTACTGGGCGCTTTCCGCGCTCAAGGCTTTTCGATTTGATGAGTCCGAGGTGACCCGCATGGAGGGGTTGCTTCGAACCACCAATCTGCCCGCCGAGGATCGCGTGCGCCTGCACTTCGCGCTTGGCCAGGCATATGGCGACCAGATGCTCTACCAGAAATCATTTTCGAATTATGCCAAAGGCAACGCGTTGCATTATCTCGGCATGAAACATGCTCCCGAGATTATGACAGGTTACGTGGTTCGGACTAGGGAAGTCCTGACCCAGGATTTTTTTAGAGAGCGCGCAAACTTCGGTAATCCAAGCCGCGAACCGATTTTCATCGTCGGAATGCCCCGCTCGGGCTCGACTCTCGTGGAACAGATTCTCGCCAGCCATTCGCAGGTCGAGGGGACCAGAGAACTACCGGAATTGCTTGCAACGGTTTCGGAGCGACTCGACATGGCTTCTTCGCGCAAGGGCAGCGGGCTGGATCCCGCCATCCTTGCGTCGCTCGATCGTGCCACCGCGAAAATGCTTGGAGAGACATACCTGCAACGCAGCCGGCCGCATCGCAAATTCCGCCTTCCATTCTTCACCGACAAGATGCCTGCCAATTTCGCGTATATCGGTCTCATCCATCTAATCCTGCCTAACGCCAGGATAATCGACATCCGCCGCCATCCCATGGCGTGCGGATTTGCCATTTTCACGGAGCTGTTTGGCGGTGCGCAGGATGTGGCCTACCGTCTCGGGGACATCGGCCGCGCATACCGCAATTACGTCGCGATCATGGAGCATTTCGATAAAGTGTTACCCGGCAAGGTCCACAGGATTTTCTATGAACATCTGGTCGCCGATCCCGAAAACGAGATTCGGCGGTTGCTTCAATACGTGGAATTGCCGTTCGAACAGAACTGTCTCGATTTCCACAAGACGGAGCGCGTTGTGACAACCAGGAGCTCCGAACAAGTTCGCCGACCCATCTACAAAGCCGGCGTCGACCGCTGGCGAAGCTATGAGCCGTGGCTCGGCGCGCTCAAGACAGCCTTGGGCGATGTGCTGGACACCTATCCGGGCGCTCAGCCAAGCGATTGATACGGACTCACACGCTGTAATACATCTTGAACTCGATCGGGTGCGGGGTGTGCTCGAACATGTGCACCTCGCCCATCTTCAATTCGATATAGCCATCGATGAAATCGTCGTCGAACACGCCACCCTTCTTGAGGAAGGCGCGGTCGCGATCCAGGCATTCCATCGCCTGGCGCAAGCTGCCGCAGACCGTGGGAATTTCGCGCAGCTCTTCCGGCGGCAGCGCATAGAGATCCTTGTCCATCGGCTCGCCGGGATGAAACTTGTTCTCGATGCCGTCAAGGCCGGCCATCAGCATGGCCGCGCAGGCCAGATACGGATTGGCGCCAGGATCGGGAAAGCGCACTTCCACCCGCTTGCCTTTGGCTCCGTGCGCGAACGGAATGCGGCATGCGGCGGAGCGGTTGCGCGCGGAGTAGGCGAGCAGCACCGGCGCCTCGAAGCCTGGGATCAGGCGCTTGTACGAGTTGGTCAGCGGGTTGGTGAAGGCATTCAGCGCCTTGGCGTGCTTGATGATGCCGCCGATGTAGTAAAGGCAGGTGTCCGACAGCCCCGCGTAGCCCTGGCCGGCGAACAGCGGCTTCCCTTCCCGCCAGATCGACTGGTGCACGTGCATGCCCGAGCCGTTATCGCCTGCGATCGGTTTGGGCATGAAGGTGGCCGTCTTGCCGTATGAGGCGGCCACCTGGTGCACGACATATTTGTAGATCTGCATGTGGTCGCCGCACTTCGTCAGCGTACTGAACTTGTAACCCAACTCGTGCTGCGAACTGGCCACTTCATGGTGGTGCTTCTCCGGGCCAATGCCCATCTCGCCCATGATGGCCAGCATTTCCGTGCGAATGTCCTGCGCGGAGTCCATCGGTGGCACGGGGAAGTAGCCGCCTTTCAGAGGCGGACGGTGGCCTGGGTTGCCGCCGTCCATTTCCTTGCCGGTGTTGTACGATCCCTCCGCGGAATCGACGTAGTAGTAGGCCTTGTTGATCTCGGTACCGAAGCGCACGTCGTCGAAAATGAAGAACTCCGCCTCCGGGCCGAAATAGGCTGCGTCGCCGACGCCGGACGCCTGCATATGGCGCTCGGCGGCCTTGGCGATCGAACGTGGGCAACGGTTGTAGGGCTGGCCGGTCAAGGGTTCGAACACATCGCAGGTGATGGAGAGCGTGATCTGGGCGAAGAACGGGTCGATCAAAGCGGTTTCGCAGTCTGGCATCAGCATCATGTCGGATTCGTGAATGGCTTTCCATCCGGCGATGGACGAGCCGTCGAACATCGTGCCCTGGTTCAGGAAATCCTCATCGACCATGGAAGGGTCGAAGGTAACGTGCTGCCACTTACCGCGCGGATCGGTGAAGCGAAGGTCGACCGCCTTCACCTCTTTGTCGCGAATCAGCTTCAGGATGGTGCTTGCGTTCGCCATGCGGTTTCCCTTCGACTAACTTTTGTTCCCCCGCGGCAGTTCTGCCGGCACGGTTTGGAGCCTATGTGATCGCCGCCTTTCGGCCCCCGGTTGAAGGCGCGGACCGGCTCCATTGGGTCATTTTGGCGCCCAAACACGCCTAGCCATGAGGCCCCTTACACGGAGTCGACCGAGGCGTACCAGCTTGGAAAGAGGACGGTCCACAGGCTCGTGCGCAGGCACGATAGGGGACAAAGCTGATAAATGATTTTTTCAATAGCATCGCGCGCCAGATGTCGTATAAGCACCCTGCCGGGGGCGGATTCCCCCCCTCGGACTTCAGGGGAATAACCATGAAAAAATTCGTTGTCATGGCCGCTGCCACTGCCGCCGCAGTGTCGATGGCCGCCTCGGCTCAGGCCCAGGTGAAGTACAATGCGCAGGGACGTTCGTCTGTCTCGCACACACAGCCGGCTGCGGCGCCCGCGAAGGCGAAATTCAAGCCTCAGATGGCGTATTACTATACGCGGGGGTTCGGGACGGACACTTCCATTGGCGTGGACGATTTCCAGCATCCCAGCACCGGCATTTACTGCATCCTGCCGCACAAGCCGATCAAAGCGAACTCGTATCCGCAGATCGGCATTGAGTGGGACCAGTCGTTGGGATTTGGCCTGTGGGCATACTGGAAGGACACGGCTGTCTTCTCGGATTGCCCGTCTGGCTATCAGGAAGTGACGACCTACGATCTGGAATCCGGCGCCGCCGTGCTGTCGGACAACGTCGCGTTCGATATCCTCATTCCCTAAGTCGGGTCATTGCAGCGCTCTTGCCTGATCGCCCACGTCTTGGGCGGTCAGGCATTGCCCTGACACGGAATAGCGCGAGGAGCATTCCTCGCGCTATTTTCGTATCCAATAACTGGGCAGAAATCCGCCGATCGGAGGCTGGGCCGTGCCATTTCCCAATCCGATATTCAATGATCTCCCCACCACGATTTTCACCGTGATGTCCGCGCAGGCAATTGAGCATGGTGCGGTCAACCTCGGCCAAGGCTTCCCCGATGAAGATGGCCCGCCGTCAATTCGCGAGGCTGCAGCGGAAGCGCTGATCGGCGGCCCGAATCAGTATGCGCCGATGCGCGGCATGCCGCAGCTGCGCCAGGCGATTTGTAATCATGCAAGACGCTTCTACGACATACCCTTTCATGCCGATGAAAATGTGGTGGTGACTTCCGGCGGCACCGAAGCACTGACAGCTTCGATCATGGCGCTGGCGGGCCAAGGCAGCGAAGTCGTGCTGATCGAGCCGGCTTATGATTCGTATCGCCCGATTGCCGAAGCGGTTGGTGCGCGCGTGAAAACGGTGAAACTCATGCCGCCGGACTGGCGCCTTCAGGAGGATGCGCTGGCGCAAGCGGTTACCCCCGACACCCGGGTGTTGATGCTGAACACGCCGTTGAACCCCATCGGGCGGGCCTTTTCGCGTGAGGAGCTGGAAGGCGTGGCGCGGGTACTGGCGCACTCGAATGCGGTGGCTGTCTGCGACGAAGTCTATGAACACCTAATTTTCGACGAGCGTCAGCACATTCCGCTCATCACGCTGCCCGGCATGGCGGAGCGCGTGGTGCGCGTTGGCTCGGCCGGCAAAATGTTCTCGTTGACCGGCTGGAAGATCGGCTGGGTGACGGGGTCGAAGGTGCTCATCGACGTCATCGCAAAGGCGCATCAGTTCATCACTTTTACCAGCTCGCCTGCTTTGCAACTCGGCGTTGCCTACGCGCTCGAACATGAGATGGATTTCACGCTTGGCCTGACGAAAGCGTTACAGGCCAATCGCGATCTGCTGGCGGAGCGGTTGCCGCGCATTGGGTTCGACGTGCTGCCTTGCGAAGGCTCTTACTTCCTGACCGCGGGCATCCGCGGGCTGACGAATGAATCCGATCGTGCCTATTGCGAGCGTCTCGTGCGCGAAGCGGGCGTGGCGTTGATCCCGCTGTCGGTTTTCTTCAGCGGCGAAGAGCCCGATCATCTTGTGCGCTTCGCCTTCTGCAAAAAGCGCGACCTGCTCGAACAGGCCCTGGCACGTCTGGAACGCCACTTTAGGGTTGGCGATGGCTGAATTGCACGAACTCACGGCTGCCGAACTCTCCACCGGCTTCGCCAATCGTGAAGTTTCGCCGGTCGAAGCAACCGGGGCGTTGCTTAATCGCATCGCGGCCCGCGATGCCGAGATCAATTCCTTCTGTTTTCTCGATCCGGAGACCTCGCGCGCGCAAGCGCAAGCGTCCGAAGAGCGCTGGATGGAAGGCAACCCGCTGTCGCCGCTGGATGGCGTGCCGATCGCGATCAAGGATCTGTTGCTGACGAAAGGCTGGCCGACGTTGCGCGGTTCGCTCACGGTCGATGCCAGCGTACCATGGGATGCGGACGCGCCCAGCGTGGCGCGGCTGTGCGAAGCGGGCGCCGTTCTCATCGGCAAGAACACAACGCCCGAGTTTGGCTGGAAAGCGACGACTGACTCGGTACTGACCGGCATCACGCGCAATCCGTGGAATGTGGAGAAAACGCCGGGAGGATCTTCGGGTGGTTCTGCCGCGGCCTTGGCTGCGCGCTTTTGCCCGCTGGCGCTCGGCACCGATGGCGGCGGCTCCATTCGCATTCCAGCGAGCTTCTCGGGCGTCTTCGGCTTGAAACCGAGTTTCGGCCGCGTGCCGGCGTTTCCGCTTTCGCCATTCGGCACTGTCGCCCATGTTGGTCCGATGAGCCGGACGGTTCTCGATGCGGCGATGTTGCTGAATGTCATCTCCAAACCCGATGCGCGGGACCCGCTGGCATTGCCGTATGAGCCGACCGACTACGCGGCTGCGCTCGAAACAACCATGCGCGGCAAGCGCATCGCCTTCAGCCCCCGGCTGGGTCACGTGAAGCGTATGGTGTTGGAGGTGGAGACACTTGCGGCGGCTGCAGCCCGGCGCTTCGAACAGCTGGGCGCGCATGTCGAGGAGGTCGATCCTCCGGGTGGCAATCCCAAAGAGACGTTCCGCAGATTGTGGTGGTCGAGCGCTGCCTTTCTGCTGCGCGATATGCCGGAAGAGAAGAGGGGAATGCTTGATCCCGCGCTGCGGCAAATTGCTGAAGAGGGCGCATGCATATCGCTGATGGATTATCTCTCCGCCAATGCGGCGCGCGGGCTTTATGCGAGCAACATGCGGCAGTTCATGGAACACTACGATTTCCTGTTGACGCCGTCGGTCGCTACAGCGGCGTTCGAGGTGGGCCAGCTCACGCCGTTGAATGAAGACGGCACGGCGTGGCTCGATTGGACGCCGTTCAGCTTTCCCTTCAACATGACGCTGCAGCCGGCTGCCAGCATTCCCTGCGGTTTCACGCAAAGCGGTTTGCCTGTGGGTCTGCACATCGCCGGACGCATGTTCGATGACGCCGGCGTTCTGGCGGCAGCCGCGGCTTACGAGATGATTGATCCGCACTTCATGAAAACGCCGCCGGGTTTCTAGCTTGCAACCCTTGGGCTAAGGATAACCCTGTGACTCTCCGAGAGGCGCGCATGGCACCAGAGAAGCTCGCCCACCACATCCTGCCCAACTCCGCCACTATGATAGGCGTGTGCGTGACCGCGGTCGGTTTGGTGAAGATCGCCGAAGATCGCATCGGACCGACCTATGTGGATGTCTATTTCGCGCTTTTGGCCATCGTTTTCCTCGGCAGCGCCATCCTCTCCTACCTTTCGGTCCGTGCAGGCACCGAGGCTCAGGGCGCATCGACGCTAGAAAAACTTGCGGACGGACTTTTCATGGCAGGCCTGCTCGGCCTCACCTGTATCGCGACACTGTTCGCTTACGAAGTGATTTGATGGCGAACGAGGTTCTCACGGTTGGGCAATGCTACGCGGCGGACCGGTTTGCCGAGGAGCATGGTGTTCCGTCGCTGACGCTGATGGAGAACGCTGGGCGCGTTGTGGCGGAGGCAGTCCAATCGCGATATCCAACCGGCAGCGCCGTCGTGCTGTGTGGGCCCGGGAACAATGGCGGCGATGGTTTCGTGGCCGCGCGCCATCTTCAGAAGGCGGGATGGATTGTTCGCGTTGCGCTGCTCGGTGCACGCGGCGCGCTTAAAGGCGATGCCGCGGAGATGGCGAAGCGATGGGATGGTGCCGTGTTGCCGCTATCGCCGGCGGCGTTGGAGGACGCGAATGTTGTCGTCGATGCGCTGTTCGGCGCCGGCCTCGGGCGTCCTCTGACCGGGGAAGCGAAGAGTGTCGTCGAACGGCTGAACGATTCTGCTTGCCCCGTTGTCGCGATCGACGTGCCGAGCGGCCTGCATGGCGATCTCGGTCGCGGCCTGGACGATACCGTCGTCAAAGCCGATCTGACCGTCACTTTCTTCCGCAAGAAATCGGCGCATGTGCTAATGCCCGGTGCGCTGTCATGCGGTGATGTCGTCGTCGCGGACATTGGTATTCCGGAAACCGCCATTGCGCCGATAGGGTCCACCTTGTTCGAGAACGGACCGCAGCTTTGGGTAAAGCAATATCCGTGGCCACATCCGTCGGCTCACAAATATTCACGCGGTCATTGTGTTGTCGTGAGCGGCAAGGCGCATGCGACCGGAGCGGCACGACTGGCGGCGCGTGGCGCGCTTCGGATTGGCGCGGGCCTTGCCAGCGTCGCAAGCCCCCCGGATGCCGTCGCCGTCAACGCTGCGGCACTTACTGCCGCGATGGTGAAACCATTCAAGGACGCGAAAGACCTTACCGACCTACTCTCAGACAAACGCGTGAACGCGGTGGTGATCGGTCCCGGCACCGGTGCCGGGCACGAAACGCGCGAGTTCGTGGCCGCCGTTCTTTCGAGTGCCGCGGCGGTGGTGCTGGACGCGGATGCGCTGACATCATTTCAAGATCACCCAACTGCGTTGTTCCGTATAGTACGCGAACCTGCCGTCCTCACGCCGCATGAGGGCGAATTCGAGCGTCTGTTCCCCGGTCTGCTCGCCAAATCGCAGAACAGGATAGAAGCCGCGCGTACGGCCGCGAACGCCGCGCATTGCGCCGTCGTGTTGAAAGGCCCCGATACGGTCATCGCCGCACCGGATGGCCGTGCCATTGTCAACACCTGCGGCGTGCCAACGCTCGCGACCGCAGGCTCCGGTGATGTCCTGTCCGGCTTCATCGGCGGGCTGTTGGCGCAGGGCCTCGACTCGTTTCAGGCTGCAGCGGCGGCGGTCTGGTTGCACGCGAAGGCGGCGGCGCGGTTTGGTCCCGGCCTCATTTCCGAAGACCTCCCGGAGCTGCTGCCGGGCGTGCTCGCGGTGCTGAAGGATGAACTTGATGGACGAATTGCGCATCCGTCGCGTACAGGCCGCTGATCTCCCCGCCCTGCTCGATATCTACAACCACTACGTCCTGAACACACCGATCACCTTCGACATCGAACCGCGTACGCTGGTGCAGCGCCGCGAGTGGTTTGAGCTGTTTGGGACAACTGGACGTTATCAGTGTTTCGTGGCCGAAAAGGACGGGATCGCGGTCGGCTGGGCCTGCTCAACCCGATTCAAGGACCGCGAGGCCTACACCACATCCGTCGAGACCAGCGTCTACTGTGCGCCGGATCATGTAGGTCACGGCCTTGGCCGCCAGCTCTATGCCACCCTGTTCGAGGCGTTGGCGGAAGAGGACATTCACCGAGCCTATGGCGGCATCACGCTGCCGAATGAAGCATCCGTTGGCCTACACATTGCGATGGGATTCAAACATATCGGCACGCAATCAGAAGTGGGCCGGAAGTTCGGCCAGTTCTGGGACGTGGCGCTCTTCCAGCGCCGGCTTTAACCGTCCCCCAAGCAATTGCGTTGGAAGGCCTTTCCCAAGTCCAGTTCGGGCTAGGCGGCGGGCCAAACCCCTGCTAATACCCCCGGTCCGCGGGAGGGACGCCCCGCCGGATCGGACGCGGGCGTGGCGGAACTGGTAGACGCGCTGGATTTAGGTTCCAGTGGCGAAAGTCGTGGGGGTTCAAGTCCCTCCGCCCGCACCATGTGAGCATCGCCAATAAGGATCGAATTATGCAGATCACCGAGACGATTTCCGAAGGCTTGCACCGTGAATTCAAGGTGCTTATCGCCCGCGACGATCTCGATGCGCGCCTGACCGGCCGTATCCAGGAGATGCAGCCACGCATGCACCTGAAGGGCTTTCGGCCGGGCAAGGCGCCGGTCTCGTATCTGAAGAAGTCGCTCGGCAAATCGGTAATGGGTGAAATCCTGGACGAGGCGGTCAATGAATCAAGCCGGCGCGCGCTTGCCGACAATGGGCTGAAAGCGGCCTCGCCGCCCCGTGTCGAACTGGGCAGCGACATGGACCAAGTCACGCAGGGCAAATCCGATCTTGAGTTCACTCTCGCGATCGACCTGATGCCCGATTTCGAGCCGACGGAAGTGACGGGTCTCTCGGTTGAGAAACTTGTCTCGGAGGTCACCGACAAGGATGTGGATGAGGCGGTGTACCGGCTGGCAGAGCAATCGCGCACCTATTCGCCGCGCGCCGAAGGCGGGGCATCGCAGCAGGGGGACAGTGTCCTCATCGATTTCGTTGGCCGCGTGGATGGCGTGGAATTCCCGGGCGGCAAGGCAGAGGATTTCAGTCTGCTGCTTGGCTCAGGCCAACTCATAGCCGGATTCGAAGACCAGCTGCTCGATGCCCAGGCGGGCGATCAGCGCGATGTCCGCGTTACTTTTCCGGCCGACTATCCCGAGTCGAAGCTTGCCGGCAAGGAGGCGGTGTTTTCTGTGACCGTAAAACAGATCAAGACCCCCGATCCGGTCTCCGTCGATGACGATCTGGCCAAGAAGCTTGGACTGGACTCCCTGTCCGTGTTGCGCGAGCGCGTTCGCGACCAGATGAAGCAGGATTATTCGCGCGCCAGCCGCATGCACCTTAAGCGGCGCATTCTCGATGCCTTGGACAAAGCGCATGCCTTCCCGCTACCGTCCGCCATGGTTGAGGCGGAGTTCAATGGAATTTGGGAGGCTGTGCAGGCCGAGCTTCAGCGTGAGGGCAAGACAGCGGAAGAAGAAGGCAAGAGCGAAGAGGATCTGAAGAAGGAATATCACGACATTGCGGAGCGGCGAGTCCGTCTTGGGCTCGTGCTGGCGAAAATCGGAGAGCAGAACGGAATTCAGGTTGCTCCGGAAGAAGTGAATCGCGCCGCCGCCGCACGGGCACGACAATTCGCGATGCAGAGCCAGGAAACCGGACAGACTATGACGGAGCAGCAGGCGTATCAGCTTCTGACGAGCAATCCACAAGCGATGGCGGAGGTGCGCGCGCCGCTGTTCGAAGACAAAGTGGTCGATTTCATCGCGGAGCTTGCGCAGGTGGACGAACGAAAGGTGGAGCGAGATATTCTCTTCCTTGATCCGGACGCAGCCGCCGAGAAGCTGGGGAGCGCTTGACGCGCTGGTCTCGACAGCGGCAAGTGGCCGCACTACATGGTTCGAGATGAGAGATCCCCAAGACGTCTACATGAACACGCTGGTGCCGATGGTGGTCGAGCAGACCGCCCGCGGCGAGCGTGCGTACGATATCTATTCGCGCCTGCTGCGGGAGCGAATCATTTTCATCACCGGTGGTGTTGACGATTACGGAGCGAGCCTGATCACCGCGCAACTACTCTTTCTGGAGGCGGAGAATCCTAAGAAGGAGATCGCGATGTACATCAATTCGCCCGGCGGCTACGTGACGGCCGGTATGGCGATCTACGACACCATGCAATACATTCGTCCTGCTATCCAGACCCTGTGCGTGGGGCAGGCGGCATCCGCCGCGTCATTGCTTCTTTGCGCGGGCAGGAAGGGTGAGCGCTTCTGCCTGCCCAATTCACGAATTCTTGTGCACCAGCCATCGGCGTCCTACTACGGACAGGCCGCAGATATCGCCCGCCACGCCCAGGAAATCGTGAAGCTGAAGCGCCGGCTGAACGAGATCTATGCCAAGCACACCGGGCAGACCGTCGACGCGGTTGAAAAAGCGCTGGATCGGGATACTTATATGACGGCTGAGGAGGCGAGGAGCTTCGGCCTTGTCGATCAGGTTCTGTCGCGACGTTCGGAGCTTGGGGAGGCCTCGTAAGCGGCCGGACCGCCTTGAAAATGGCCGAATCGCGCCCGATTAAAGGAATCTTGATCCGCCCGCCCCTAACGTGGTCCTATGGCGTCGGGCAGCAACCGAATCTCCATTGGCGCGGTTCCTGCAGTTCAGGATCTCGGCCGACAAACGGCCCCTTGCAAGCGGGCAATCCAGGAGAGCCATGAGTAAGGCGAGCGGCGGCGAAAACAAGAATACTCTCTACTGTTCCTTCTGTGGCAAGAGCCAGCACGAGGTGCGGAAGCTTATCGCCGGCCCCACAGTCTTTATCTGTGACGAATGCGTCGAACTCTGCATGGAGATCATCAGGGAGGAGAACAAGACCTCCTTCATGAAGAGTCGCGAGGGCGTACCCACGCCCGGCGAAATCTACAAGGTGCTCGACGATTACGTGGTCGGTCAGCAGCATGCCAAGAAGGTGCTCTCGGTCGCGGTTCACAATCACTACAAGCGCATCAATGCGACCGCGAAGAACGCGGATGTCGAACTCGCCAAGTCCAACATACTGCTGATCGGGCCGACGGGCTGCGGCAAGACGCTGCTGGCTCAGACGCTGGCGCGTATTCTGGACGTGCCCTTCACCATGGCGGACGCCACGACACTCACCGAAGCGGGTTACGTCGGCGAGGATGTCGAGAACATCATTCTGAAGCTGCTGCAGAACGCCGATTACAATGTCGAGCGCGCGCAGCGCGGCATCGTCTATATCGATGAAGTCGATAAGATCAGCCGCAAGTCCGACAATCCTTCCATCACCCGCGACGTCTCCGGTGAAGGCGTGCAGCAAGCGCTCCTCAAGATTATGGAAGGTACCATCGCCAGCGTGCCGCCGCAGGGCGGACGCAAGCATCCGCAGCAGGAGTTCCTGCAGGTCGATACCACGAACATTCTTTTCATCTGCGGTGGCGCCTTCGCCGGTCTCGAGAAGATCATCGCCCAACGCACCCATGGCAGCAGCATGGGCTTCGGCGCGACTGTGCGGGCTGCCGACGAGCGTGGCACGGGCGAAGTGCTGCGCGAGGTTGAGCCTGAAGATCTGCTGAAGTTCGGCTTGATCCCCGAATTCATCGGCCGGTTGCCAGTCCTCGCGACGCTTGGCGATCTCTCGGAGCAGGCACTCGTCGAGATCCTGACGCGGCCAAAGAACGCGCTAGCGAAGCAGTATCAGCGCATGTTTGAAATGGAAGGCGTGAAGCTGCGCTTCCAGGATGAGGCGATGAAAGCGATCGCGCGCAAAGCCATTGCCCGCAAGACCGGCGCCCGAGGCTTGCGGTCCATCATGGAAGGCATTCTGCTCGAAACCATGTTCGAATTGCCGACGATGAACGGTGTGCAGGAGGTGGTGCTGACGGCGGATGTGGTCGAAGGCCGCTCGCGTCCACTCTATACCTATTCCGACAAGGCGCCCCGCGAACAGACGGCAAGCTGATCCCGGTTACCTTACTTTTGTATTCGGCTGCTCAGCGCTTCGCCACAGCTGGGTCGGCGACACAAATGCCGACGTCGGGAAGGTGGCTACCAGCAACTTTCTGAACAGCTGTTCAGGTTCTGCGACCATTTGCTGTCGAGGAATTGTCACCGTTGGTAACGAACCACAGGAACAACTGGTTAACGCCTTGAAACTGCCGTTCCATGAGACCACTTTATTTCACCGGAGTCGGCCAGAACGGCGCAAAGCATATTCCGTAAGCCAATTTCGGAACGGTGAGTAAGGCGGCGGTTGATCCCGCAGGAGAAAAGAATGTCAGATCAGAGTTCGGTAAGTACGGCAGCTGGCGGCCACTTGGCGCCGGTATTGCCCTTGCGCGACATCGTTGTGTTTCCCCACATGATCGTGCCGCTTTTCGTGGGGCGCGAGAAATCGGTCCGTGCGCTTGAAGAAGTGATGAACGACGAGAAGCAGATACTGCTTCTGACCCAAAAGAACGCCGCCGACGACGATCCAACGGCAGATGGCCTGCATCGCGTCGGTACCATGGCCACAGTGCTTCAGCTGCTCAAGCTTCCGGACCAGACCGTGCGCGTTTTGGTAGAGGGAAAGTCGCGCGCGAAAGTGACCGATTTCGTGCCGCGCAACGACTTCTTTCAAGCCACGATCGAAAGTATCGGCGATACAGGCGGCGAGGCGCGCGAAACCGAAGCGCTCATCCGCTCGGTCAAGACCAATTTCGAGAATTATATCAAGCTGAACAAGAAAGTTCCGGCCGAGACGCTGGCAAGCGTCACGCAGATCGAGGATCCTGCCAAACTGGCCGACACTGTTGCATCTCATTTGTCAGTCAAGATCGCGGAACGCCAGGCACTGCTCGAGACGCTGAACGTGTCTGAGCGGCTGGAGAAAGTGCTTGGACTTATCGAGGGTGAGATCGGCGTGCTGCAGGTGGAGCGGAAAATCCGCTCGCGCGTGAAGCGGCAAATGGAGAAGACGCAGCGCGAATATTACCTGAACGAGCAGCTCAAGGCGATCCAGAAGGAGCTTGGCGAAGGCGAGGAAGGCCGCGACGAACTGAACGAGCTCGAAGAGCGCATTCGCAAAACGAAGCTTAGCAAGGAAGCGCGCGAGAAAGCGAGTGCAGAGCTCAAGAAACTGCGCAGCATGAGCCCGATGTCTGCCGAAGCCACGGTCGTGCGCAATTACCTCGACTGGCTGCTCTCGCTTCCATGGGGCAAGAAGTCAAAGGTGAAGAAAGATCTCGCGCTGGCCGAGAGCATCCTGCATGAAGACCACTACGGACTCGAAAAGGTCAAGGAACGGATTCTCGAATATCTTGCTGTCCAGCAGCGGGCCGGCAAAATGAAGGGACCGATCCTCTGTCTTGTGGGGCCTCCAGGCGTCGGCAAAACATCGCTTGGCAAATCGATCGCGCGCGCTACCGGTCGCGAATTCGTTCGCATGTCACTTGGCGGCGTGCGTGACGAAGCGGAGATCCGCGGCCATCGCCGCACCTATATCGGCTCCATGCCGGGCAAGATCATCCAGTCGATGAAGAAGGCGAAGGCGGCCAATCCGCTCTTTCTGCTCGACGAAATCGACAAGCTGGGCGCGGACTGGCGTGGCGATCCTTCGAGCGCGCTGCTGGAAGTTCTCGATCCGGAGCAGAACCACACCTTCAATGATCACTATCTGGAGGTCGATTTCGATCTGTCAGATGTGATGTTTATCACCACGGCCAACACGCTGCACATGCCGCAGCCGCTGATGGATCGCATGGAGATCATCCGCATACCCGGCTACACCGAGGATGAGAAGGTCGAAATCGCCAAGCGGCATCTCATTCCCAAGGAGATGAAGGCGCACGGCCTGCGGGATGCGGAGTGGAAAATTGCCGACGCGGCGCTTCGTGACCTTATCCGCTATTACACCCGCGAGGCAGGCGTGCGGAATCTGGAGCGGGAAATCGCCGGCCTTACCCGCAAGGCGGTGAAAGAGATCGTCTCGGGCAAGGCTACGACGATCGAGGTTACGCCGGACAATCTCGGCAGTTATGCCGGTGTGCGCAAGTTCCGGTACGGTGAGATCGAGAGCGAGGATCAGGTCGGCGTCGTCACAGGTCTCGCCTGGACGGAAGTCGGCGGCGAGACCTTACAGATCGAATCCGTGATGCTGCCTGGCAAGGGCCGGATGCAGACGACTGGCAAGCTCGGCGACGTGATGAAGGAGTCGATCGACGCGGCACGCTCCTATGTGCGCTCTAAAGCTACGCAGTTCGGCATCAAGCCGCCGACCTTCGATAACAAGGACATTCATGTCCACGTGCCGGAAGGCGCGACACCGAAGGACGGGCCTTCCGCCGGCGTGGCAATGGCCACTTCCATCATCTCGGTGATTACCGGAATACCCGTGCGTCGCGATGTGGCGATGACCGGTGAAGTAACGCTGCGCGGCCGGGTGCTGCCGATCGGCGGCCTGAAAGAGAAGCTTCTGGCCGCACTCCGTGCCGGGCTAAAGACGGTCATTATCCCGGCCGACAACGAGAAGGATCTGGCCGAGATTCCTGAAAACGTGAAATCCGGCCTTACCATCGTTCCCGTCAAGAATGTCGAGGAAGTGCTGAAAGTGGCGCTTACGCGGGATCCCGAGCCGATCAATTGGGAAGAGCCTGAGATCGTTCCGCCATCTGTCCGCTCACCAGATGGAGATGCGGTCGTCACGCATTGACCTCGAAACTACTCATCTTACGGGCCCGCCCGCCGGCGGGCCCTTTTCCTTTTGGTCCAACGGCTTGCCGGTGGCATGCTGGCGGTCCATACGCGAACCCGCCGAAACCTTGGATTTCTGCTTTGACGCCGTGCAAACTGGCCCCTACATTCCCGCGCGGACCTGCCCAAAGGAGTCAGCCCTCATGAACAAGAACGACCTCACACAGCACGTTTCAGACCGCGCCGGGATCGGCAAGAACGAGGCAACCAAGGCGGTGGACGCGGTATTTGATGTGATTTCCGAGGCACTCAAGGGCGGCGACGAAGTACGGCTGACGGGGTTTGGGGTATTCGCCGTTGCGGCCCGCGCGGGCGGTAAGGGCCGTAATCCGCAGACGGGCGAAGAAATCACGATCAAGCCGTCGAAGCAGCCCCGGTTTCGCGCCGGCAAGCAGCTCAAGGATGCGGTGAACGGCTGAACGGATGATGCGCCGAGATCGGGGGTTCGCTCCAGATCTGGTCGTGTTGTCAGGGCGGTTAGCTCAGCCGGTAGAGCACATCGTTTACACCGATGGGGTCGGCGGTTCGAACCCGTCACCGCCCACCAGCCGTCCGTTGCTTTGCGGCTGCGGCCGGCAGACGGCGTTCAGCGGATAAGAGCTTCGAGTGGCGATCCATCGGCCGGTGCGACATGGCGCTGCGGAGTGTTCTGTCTATGCGGCTAACTGCAACGGTTTGTCTGGTTGCTCTTGCTCTTGCTGCGTGCGCCGGCCATCCCTCTCCGCGCCGGGAGGAGCCGGAATTTCATCCTGCGCGGAGCATTGTCGAAGTTTATGACAGCAACAAGGACGGCTCGGTGACCCGCGCTGAGCTGGAGCGGGGCCTTTGGGCCGATTTTGAAAAGGCCGATGTGAATCATACCGGTTGCCTCGACGCAGACGAAGTACGCGCTGTGAACCAACAGCGATGGGAGCAGGATCAGTCGACCTCATCACCGCTCGTGGACTTCAAGGGACGGGGCTGCATCGACTTTGATGCTTTTGCCGCGACAGCCCGATCTCTTTTCGACCAGATGGACGCGGATGGAGACGGAAAGGCTGCGCCGCAGGAACTTCAGCCACGGCGCAGCGCGCCAAATCGGTCCTGATTGCCGCCGCCTTGACCTCGCGGGGTGGCGGCCCTACACGGAGCGCCTTCCGCTGCGGCAAAACCGCTGCGACGCGGGGGCGTAGCTCAGTTGGTTAGAGCGTCGGCCTGTCACGCCGAAGGTCGCGGGTTCGAGCCCCGTCGCTCCCGCCATTTTGCCGGTTCGAACAGCGCAGAATCTTCTTGTTCTGCCTGCAAATCATGGCGTACACCGCGCGCGCATAGGCTTGCGGGCTCCCACATGCTGTGGCAGCCGCGAGTTTCAGCTTGCACAAGTTCACGGCTCGTCAGGCGCTCGGATGAATCAGCTTCTAATTGAATATCTGCCGATCGTGCTTTTCATCGGCGTCGCCGGCGCCATGTGCGTCGCCTTTCTGCTTGTGCCTTTAATTTTGGCCCCTTCGAAACCGGATCCCGAAAAGCTTTCGGCATATGAGTGTGGGTTTAATGCCTTCGGCGATTCCCGCATGAAATTCGATGTGCGATTTTATTTGGTCACCTTGTTGTTTATTATCTTCGATCTCGAGGTGGCCTTTCTGTTTCCGTGGGCGATCACACTTGGGAAGACGGGTGCCTTCGCGTTCTGGTCGATGATGGTGTTTCTTGGCGTGCTAACCGTTGGTTTCATCTACGAATGGAAGAAGGGAGCGCTCGAATGGGAGTGATCCCGGCGGGCATGGCAGGGCGCGCTGGCGTGGAAGGTTGCGCGCCCTTCCCGGACCACGATCCCTATTTCCTCGAAGTGCAGGCGGCAATGCGGGACAAGGGGTTTCTCGTCGCAAGCGCCGATGCGCTGATCAATTGGGCGCGCACTGGCTCGCTGATGTGGATGACATTTGGGCTGGCGTGTTGCGCTGTGGAGATGATGCAGGCCTCCATGCCGCGCTACGATCTCGAGCGGTTCGGCGTCGCACCGCGCGGCAGCCCCCGGCAGTCCGACGTAATGATTGTTGCAGGAACTCTCTGCAATAAGATGGCTCCGGCTCTGCGTAAGGTTTACGATCAGATGCCTGAGCCCAGATACGTGATCTCGATGGGCTCCTGCGCCAATGGCGGCGGCTACTATCACTATTCCTATTCGGTCGTGCGCGGCTGTGATCGCATCGTCCCAGTTGACATTTACGTGCCCGGCTGCCCGCCGACAGCGGAAGCGCTGTTGTACGGTATTATGCTGCTGCAGCGGAAAATCCGCCGCACCGGCACGATCGAGCGCTGAGGCTTCGCATGAGTCTCGATCTCACCGCGCTGGGCGACCACATCGCGCGAGACCTCTCCGACGCCGTACTGGAGCAAAGGCTCGATCGCGGAGAACTCACGCTGACCGTGGCAGGCAAGACATTGCCGCAGGTTGTAAAATTTCTCCGCGACGATCCGCAATGCGAGTTCAGGCTGCTGCTCGATATTTGCGGTGTTGACTGGCCCAAGCGCGAGAAGCGCTTTGACGTGGTCTATCATTTTCTTTCGCTGTCAAGGAACCAGCGCATTCGGCTGAAGCTGTCGACAGACGCACAGACGCCTGTGCCGTCGCTTGCACATCTGCACCCAGGCGCCAACTGGTTCGAGCGCGAAGCTTTCGACATGTACGGCATCGTTTTTTCAGAGCATCCGGATCTGCGGCGTATCCTCACCGATTATGGCTTCGAGGGTTATCCGCTGCGCAAGGATTTTCCGCTGACCGGCTTTGTCGAACTTCGCTATGACGATGAGCTGAAGCGCGTTGTGTATCAGCCCGTGCAACTGGTGCAGGAATTCCGGGACTTTGAGTTTTCCAGCCCCTGGGAAGGTGTACGACACGGCGCTCCGGGCGAGCCGCCCGCCGGCACGGATAGGAGGGGTTGATGAGCGACGCACAGGCGGCCGCGCCAGCCTCTGACAACACCATCACCATCAATTTCGGTCCGCAGCATCCGGCCGCGCATGGCGTGCTCCGCATGGTGCTCGATCTGGATGGCGAAATTGTCACCCGCGTAGATCCGCACATCGGCCTGCTGCACCGCGGCACCGAAAAGTTGATCGAGCACAAGACCTACATGCAGGCGCTGCCTTATTTCGACCGCCTCGACTATGTCGCGCCGATGAATCAGGAACATGCATTTTCGCTCGCCGCGGAAAAGCTGCTTGGGCTGGAAGTACCAAAGCGCGGGCAATACATCCGCGTGCTCTATTCGGAGATCGGCCGCATTCTCAACCACCTGCTGCAGGTGACCACGCAGGCGCTGGATGTCGGCGCGCTCACGCCTCCGCTGTGGGGATTTGAGGAGCGCGAGAAGCTGATGATTTTCTACGAACGTGCGTCTGGGTCGCGCCTGCACGCCAATTATTTCCGTACTGGGGGGGTGCATCAAGACCTGCCGGCAGAGCTTATTGCGGACATCTACTCTTGGACGGACGGCTTTCCAAAGGTACTCGACGATCTCGAAACGCTGCTGACCGAAAATCGGATTTTCAAGCAGCGAAATGTCGATATCGGAAAAATCACGCGCGCCGATGCGGAAGCCTGGGGCATGAGCGGCCCTATGCTGCGCTCGACCGGCGTGGCGTGGGACTTGCGCCGCGCGCAGCCTTACGAATGCTACAGCGATTTCGAGTTCCAGATTCCGACGGCCAGGAACGGAGATAATTACGACCGTTATCTCATTCGCGTGGAAGAGATGCGGCAATCAACCAAAATCATGCGCCAAGCGATCGAGCGAATGCCTGCGGGGCCGGTGCTGGCGGACGACAAGAAGATCACGCCACCCAGCCGCGGAGAGATGAAGCGCTCCATGGAAGCGCTGATCCATCACTTCAAGCTGTTCACCGAAGGCTATCGCGTGCCGGAGGGCGAAGTATATGCCGCTGTGGAAGCGCCAAAGGGCGAGTTCGGCGTCTATCTGGTGTCGGAAGGTGGCAACAAGCCTTACCGATGCAAAATCCGCGCGCCGTCCTTCGCGCATCTGCAGGCGATGGATTACATGTGCAAGGGCCACATGCTGGCCGATGTTTCCGCTGTGCTCGGCTCTCTCGATATTGTCTTCGGGGAGATCGACCGGTGAGTTTTCGCCGCCTGGCCCCTGTCGAACAACAGCCCGCGACGTTCGCGTTCTCGGAGGAGAACCAAAGGCTCGTGGACCAGTGGATTACGAAGTATCCGGAAGGCCGGCAGCGTAGCGCTGTGATTGCGGCACTGTGGATCGGGCAGGACCAGGAAGGCTGGGTCACGAAGGCCTTGATCGAAGAGGTGGCGCGCATCCTTGACATGGCGGTGATGCGCGTGCTCGAGGTCGCCACCTTCTACACCATGTTCAATCTTGCGCCGGTCGGCCAGTATCTCGTGCAGGTGTGCACCACGACCCCGTGCTGGCTGCGCGGTTCGGACGATGTTGTGGCTGCTTGCAAGAAGCACATCGCACCGGCGCCGCACACTATCTCCGCAGATAGCAAGTTCTCGTGGATGGAGGTGGAGTGCCTCGGTGCCTGCGTGAATGCGCCGGTGATGCAGATCGGCAAGGACTTTTATGAGGATTTGGATAGTCCCACCGCCGAGCGGATTTTTGAGGCGCTGCGCCGTGGAGAGACGCCGAAGGCCGGCCCGCAGCAGCACCACCGCCATTCTTCCGAACCGGAAGGTGGCGCGCTGACCTTGAACGACCCTAAACTGTACGATGGCGGGTACGCCCGCGAAGTAATGCGACGATCCGGCGTCGATACAACAGATGCCGAAGCCAAGAAGCCCACGCAAGGCGCATCCGATCGCGAAGCGCCGGTTCAGAAACCACCGGGAGCGGCGACTTGATGCTTGCTGATCGCGACCGCATTTTCACCAACCTCTACGGCTTCCACAGCCCGTGGCTGGATGGCGCGCGTAAACGCGGGGCGTGGGACGGGACCAAGAAAATTCTTGAACTCGGCATCGATGCCATCATTGCAGAGGTGAAGAAGTCCGGTCTGCGCGGGCGGGGCGGCGCGGGTTTCCCCACCGGACTCAAATGGTCGTTCATGCCGAAGGAAGTGAAGGAGCGGCCGCACTATCTCGTCGTGAATGCCGACGAATCCGAGCCCGGCACCTGCAAGGATCGCGACATCATGCGTCACGATCCGCACCTGCTCATCGAAGGCTGCATGATTGCCTCGTTCGCGATGCGCGCGCACATCTGCTACATCTACATTCGCGGAGAATTCATCCGCGAGCGCGAGGCGCTGCAGCGTGCCGTCGACGAGGCCTATGAAGCGCGCCTGATCGGCAAAGACAACATCCACGGCTGGCCGTTCGATCTCTATGTGCATCACGGCGCCGGCGCCTACATCTGCGGCGAGGAAACCGCGCTGCTCGAAAGCCTCGAAGGCAAGAAGGGGCAGCCACGGCTCAAGCCGCCGTTCCCGGCCAATGCCGGCGTTTACGGCTGTCCGACAACCGTCAACAATGTTGAAACCATCGCCATGGTGCCCGACATCATGCGCCGCGGCGCGGACTGGTTCGCCGGCATGGGCAAGCCCAACAACACCGGCACGAAGCTCTTCTGCATCTCCGGCCATGTGAATAGGCCCTGCAATGTCGAAGAGGCGATGAGCATTCCACTGCGCGAGCTGATCGAGACGCATGCGGGCGGGGTGCGCGGCGGCTGGGACAATCTTTTGGGCGTGATCCCCGGGGGTTCATCCATGCCGGTGCTATCGAAGGAAATTTCCGACGACATCCTGATGGACTTCGATTCGCTGGTGAAAGCGAAGTCCGGCCTCGGCACCGCCGCCGTGATCGTGATGGACAAGTCCACCGATATCATCAAGGCATTTGCGCGGCTCGCCTACTTCTACAAGCATGAGTCATGCGGCCAGTGCACGCCATGCCGCGAAGGCTGCGGCTGGATGTGGCGTGTGCTCACTCGCATGGGAAAAGGCGACGCCACGATCGAAGACATCGACGTGTTGCAGGAGGTTACGAAGCAGATCGAGGGCCACACCATTTGCGCTTTCGGCGAAGGCGCGTCATGGCCGGTGCAGGGGTTCCTGCGTCATTTCCGGCCCGAAATCGAGAAGCGCATTCGCGAGCAGGGCGGGCGGCATTGTGCGCCGATGCAGCCGCTGGCCGCGGAGTGAGGGCGATGGCGGAAAAAACGACCCGCGTGCAACCGCCGCTGCCGCTGATGATTGCGGCCTTCATCGGCATCGGCGGCGCTGTATTGACGATGCTGGCCTGGCGCGGAGAAAAGGCAAAGAAGCTGTACCTTTCCCATTGCGATGTGGCGCTGGCCAATCCGCGCTTCTCCAGCCCCGATTTGGCGAAACTCGATCTGAAGGCGAAAACCTTCGACGGCAGCGCCGAGGAATTCGAGCGCTACGAATGGTACGTGGCGCGGCTGGTCTACACCCTGGATGAATGCCTGGCGCTGGCGCCCATTCCGCAATGGTACGCGGTGGCACGCACGCAACTCGCAAATCACAAGAAGTATTTCGCGTCCGATTACTACCAGAAGCACGAGTACCTCTCGCACTACTCCCTGCGCTTGCGCATGCTGATCGAACAGCAGGCGGAGGAGGCCTGATGCCCACGCGCAAGCTCATCATCGACGGTAAGGAAGTGGAGGCGGAGGAGTCGATCACGCTGCTGCAGGCATGCGAGCAGGCTGGCGCGGAAATCCCCCGCTTCTGCTATCACGAGCGCCTCTCCGTGGCCGGTAATTGCCGCATGTGCCTGGTGGAATGGGTGGGCGCGCCGAAGCCGCAGGCCAGTTGCGCGTTGCAGGTGAAGGACATCTTCCCCAACAAGGATGGCACGCCGGCCAAGATCAACACGCGTTCGCCTTATGCGCAGAAGGCGCGGGAAGGCGTGATGGAATTCCTGCTCATCAATCACCCGCTCGATTGCCCGATCTGCGATCAGGGCGGCGAATGCGATCTCCAAGACCAGGCGCTCTACTATGGCCGTTCGAACTTCCACCGTTTCAACGAAAACAAGCGGGCGGTGGAAGACAAGTACATGGGCCCGCTGATCAAGACGATCATGACCCGCTGCATCCAGTGCACGCGCTGCGTGCGCTTCGCCACCGAAGTCGCTGGCGTGCCGGATCTGGGCGGCACGGGGCGCGGTGAAGATCTCGAGATCATGACCTATCTCGACAAAGCCTTCGACTCCGAGCTTTCCGGCAACGCGGTGGATCTCTGTCCCGTCGGCGCGCTGACCCACAAGCCTTGGGCGTTCATTTACCGGCCGTGGGAGCTGCGAAAAACCAACTCGATCGATGTGCACGACGCGCAGGGGGCGAACATCCGCGTGGATAGCCGCGGCGGACAGGTGTTGCGCATCCTGCCGCGCGTGAACGAGGACGTGAACGAGGAGTGGATTTCCGACAAGTCGCGTTATGCATGCGATGGCCTGAAAAATCAGCGTCTGGATAGGCCTTATGTCCGCAAGAACGGCAAGCTAGTTCCCGCGAGTTGGAGCGAGGCGTTCGAGTTGATCCGGGCTGCAGCGCGCGCCACACGGCCCGAACGCATGGCGGCGGTCGTCGGCGATCTTGCGGCGGCGGAAGAAATCAAGGCGCTGAAGGATTTGATGCGCGCGTTGGGTGTCGTGAATCTCGAATGCCGGCAGGATGGCGCGAAGATTGGCGGGCCGCGCCCGTCTTATCTGTTCAACACCACCATTGCCGGCGTGGAGTTCGCCGACGCGCTGCTGCTGATAGGCTGCAATCCGCGCTGGGAAGCGCCGGTGTTGAACGCGCGCATCCACAAGACCTGGCTCAACAGCGCGATCAAAATAGCCAATGTGGGCGTACCTTACAATCTCACCTATCCGGTCGAGCAGTTGGGCGGCAGCACCAGTGTGCTGCGTGGGATTACCGATGGCAGCCATTCTTTCGCGAGAGTTCTGCGCGATGCCAGGCGGCCGATGCTGGTTGTGGGGCCGGGCGTCGTCGCAAGGGCCGATGGTGCGGCCATCCTGAATCTGGCAGCGAAAATTGCCGCGGACACCGGTATGATCGGGCCCGCGGGCAAGCCTGCCGAAGGCGGCTGGAACGGCTTCAACGCGTTGCATACGGCTGCGAGCCGCGTGGCGGCACTCGATCTCGGCTTCGTTCCCGGCGAAGGCGGCCGCGACATGGCAGGCATTCTCGACGGCGCCGGCAAAGGCGAGATCGATTTCGTCTGGTTGCTCGGCGCGGACGACGTCGACACCGGCAGGCTCGGCAATGCCTTCGTCGTATATCAGGGAACCCACGGCGATGCCGGGGCGCATCGCGCAGACGTCATCCTTCCCGGCGCCGCTTACACCGAACAGGACGGCATCTATGTGAATTTTGAGGGCCGCGTCCAGCGAGCCGAGCGCGCCATTTTTCCGCCGGGACAGGCGAAGGAGGATTGGGCGATCCTGCGCGCGTTCTCCGATGTCATTGGGCGCCGGTTGCCATATGAGAGCCGCGAAGAGTTGCGCCGCGCACTGGTTGCGGACGTGCCGCACATGGCAAACGACGACGCGCTGCCGGGATCGGCCGGTACCGACCCCGCGATCTGGAACAATATCGGGGCGGCCGGTGAGCTCGATGAGCGCACGCCGCTTGCCTCACCTATCGCCGATTTTTATCTCACCAATCCGATCGCGCGGGCGAGTGAAACCATGGCCGAGTGCAGCAAGGTTTACGTCACCGGCGCGATCAAGATGGCGGCGGAATAGATGTTCTTCACATCCTACTTCCAGCACCACGGGCTGCCTTACGGCTGGGCATGGACGCTCAGCCAAGGGATCGTGATCGTTTTCTTCGAACTGATCCTCGCGCTATCCGTGGCCCTGTTCATTCTGGCGGATCGCAAGATCTGGGCAGCGGTGCAGCTGCGCCGCGGACCCAACGTGGTGGGTGCCTTCGGACTGCTACAAACCATTGCCGACGCCCTGAAATTCTTCTTCAAGGAAGTGATCGTTCCGGCTGGCGCCAACAAGGTGTTGTTCCTGCTGGGGCCGCTGATCACCGCGACGCTCGCCTTCGCCGCCTGGGCGGTGGTGCCGGTGAGCGCGGGCTGGGTGGTAGCCAACATCAATGTCGGCATTCTTTATATCTTCGCGATTTCCTCGCTCGGGGTTTATGGCGTGATCGTCGCCGGCTGGGCATCCAATTCCAAATACGCATTCCTTTCGGCCCTGCGCGCGGCGGCGCAGATGGTGTCGTACGAGGTCTCCATCGGCTTTGTCCTGATCACCGTGCTGCTCTTCGCGGGCTCGCTGAATCTTTCCGCCATCGTCATGGCGCAGGCGAATGGCTGGTTCCTGTTCACCATCCTGTTCCCGATGGCGATTGTTTTCTTCATCTCCACGCTGGCGGAAACCCAGCGGCCGCCGTTCGATCTGCTGGAAGCGGAGTCCGAGCTCGTGGCGGGTTTCATGGTGGAATATTCTTCGACGCCGTTCCTGCTGTTCTTCCTCGGCGAGTATATGAATGTCATCATGCTTTGTGGTCTGTTTGCCGTGCTGTTCCTCGGCGGCTGGCTGCCGCTGTGGTCGATATGGCCCCTGACGCTGATTCCCGGCGTAGTGTGGTTCATTCTCAAGTTGCTGTTCGTGTTCTTCTGCAACTCGATGGTGAAAGCCTTCGTGCCACGCTACCGCTACGATCAATTGATGCGGCTTGGCTGGAAAGTGTTCCTTCCGCTTTCACTGTTGTGGGTCGTGCTTACAGCTGGTTGGGTCATGCTGTTTCCGCACGGAATCTGGACTGCGCTGGCGCAGGGAGGTGGATGATGGCAGCAGGCGCTCTCGCTCGAACCCTCCGCAGCATCTTTCTCTGGGAGTTCGTCAAGAGCTTCGGCCTCGCCCTGCGCTATTTCTTCAGGCCCAAGGCGACGCTAAACTATCCGTTCGAGAAAGGACCGCTCAGCCCGCGCTTTCGCGGTGAGCACGCGCTGCGCCGCTATCCCAACGGTGAGGAACGCTGCATCGCCTGCAAGCTGTGCGAAGCGATTTGTCCGGCGCTCGCCATTACCATCGAAGCCGAGCCGCGCGCCGATGGCAGCCGCCGCACCACGCGTTACGACATCGACATGGTGAAGTGCATCTATTGCGGCCTGTGCCAGGAGGCGTGCCCGGTCGACGCCATCGTGGAGGGGCCAAACTTCGAATTCTCTACCGAGACGCGGGAAGAACTCTACTACAACAAGGAACGTCTGCTCGCGAACGGCGACCGCTGGGAGCGAGAAATCGCCCGCAACCTCGAACTCGACGCGCCGTACAGGTAACGATGCTGCTTCAAACCATCGCCTTCTACCTGTTTGCGGCTGTACTGGTCGCCTCGGCAGTCATGGTGATTGCCGGCCGGAATCCAGTGCATTCGGTCTTGTTCCTGATCCTTGCGTTCTTCAATGCGGCGGGTCTGTTCGTGCTTCTCGGAGCAGAGTTCCTCGCGATGATCCTGGTGATTGTCTATGTCGGGGCGGTGGCCGTGCTGTTTCTGTTCGTGGTGATGATGCTGGACGTCGATTTCGCGGAACTGAAGCGCGGCACCTTGCAGTACATCCCAGTCAGTCTGGTGGTTGGCGGTGTTCTGCTGGCGGAGCTGATCTTCGCGGGAGCGGCGTGGCGGCTCTCGCCAGCCGCATCGCATGCGCTGGCGAGTGCAAATCCCGCGCATCTCACCAACACGGAGGCGCTTGGCCGCATTCTTTACACGGACTACGTCTACTATTTCCAGATCGCCGGCCTGGTTTTGTTGGTCGCGATGATCGGCGCCATCGTGCTGACCCTCCGCACCCGGCCCGGCGTGCGCAGGCAGTCCATTCGCGCGCAAGTACGGCGCTATGCCAGCGACACGCTCGTTGTGGTCGACGTGAAGCCGGGGCAGGGGGCTTGAATATGGCCGTTGGGCTTGGACAATATCTCGCGGTCGCCGCTATCCTCTTCACCATCGGTGTGTTGGGCATTTTCCTCAACCGCAAGAACGTCATCATCATCCTGATGTCCATCGAGCTGATCCTGCTGGCGGTGAACCTCAATTTCGTGGCGTTCTCGTCATATCTTGGCGATCTCGTCGGGCAGGTGTTCGCGCTGTTCGTGCTGACGGTCGCGGCTGCTGAAGCCGCTATCGGTCTCGCCATCCTCGTCGTCTATTTCCGCAACCGCGGCTCGATCGCGGTGGAAGACGTGAACCTGATGAAGGGCTGACGGATGTACGCGGCAATCGTCTTCCTTCCGCTTATGGGTTCGGCCATCGCCGGGCTGTTCGGCCGCTTCATCGGTGTGCGCGCGTCGGAGCTGGTTACCACGGGATTGCTGTTCGTTTCCGCCGCGCTCTCCTGTTACGCCTTCTACGATGTGGCGCTGCTGGGCCACTCGCAGACCGTACGGATTGCGCAGTGGATCACCTCCGGCGATTTCGAAGCCGACTGGGCGCTCAGGGTCGATACGCTCACAGCGGTCATGCTGGTGGTGGTGACGGGCGTGTCTTCGCTCGTGCACCTCTACTCCGTCGGCTACATGTGCGACGACCCACACCGGCCGCGCTTCTTCTCGTACCTGTCGCTCTTCACCTTCGCCATGCTGATGCTGGTGACGGCCAACAACTTCCTGCAGATGTTCTTCGGTTGGGAAGGAGTGGGCCTCGCCTCCTACCTGCTGATTGGTTTCTGGTACGAGCGGCCGAGCGCCAACGCCGCGGCGCTGAAAGCCTTTGTCGTGAACCGCGTGGGCGATTTCGGCTTCATGCTGGGCATCTTCGGGGTGTTCTTCATCTTCGGCACGCTGGATTTCGATGCGGTGTTTCAGGCCGCGCCGCAGTTCGTCGGCAAGACATTCCACTTCGGCAGCTGGGATGTCGACATTATCACGACGCTCTGCATCCTGCTGTTCATTGGCGCGATGGGAAAGTCGGCGCAGCTGGGGCTGCACACCTGGTTGCCAGACGCGATGGAAGGCCCAACGCCGGTCTCCGCCCTCATCCATGCCGCCACCATGGTGACGGCCGGCGTGTTCCTCGTCTGCCGTTGCTCGCCGCTGTTTCAGCTGTCGCCGACGGCGCTTGCCTTCGTCACGTTCATCGGTGCGAGTACGGCCTTCTTCGCGGCCACGGTCGGCCTGTTCCAGAACGACATCAAGCGCGTGATCGCCTACTCTACCTGCTCGCAGCTGGGCTACATGTTCGCCGCTGCGGGCGTTTCAGCGTACGGCGCGGCAATGTTCCATCTTTTCACCCACGCCTTCTTCAAGGCGCTGCTGTTCCTCTCGGCGGGTGCCGTCATTGTCGCCATGCATCACGAGCAGGACATGCGGAGGATGGGCGGACTGGCGCGGCGCATTCCCTTCACCTGGGCGATGATGCTGATTGGGAATCTGGCGCTCACCGGCTTCGGCATTCCGCTGCTCGCCATCGGCACCGCCGGTTTCTATTCGAAGGACACCATCATCAACGCGACTTACGGCGCGGGTACGGGCATCGGCACCTATGCCTTCGTGCTGACGCTCACGGCAGCGGCAATGACGTCATTTTATTCCTGGCGGCAGTTTCTGATGACGTTCCACGGCCGCTATCGCGGCGCCGATGAAACGGTTCATCTTGAACACGCGGATGGAGATACACACGCGCATGACGAACCCATAGATGACCACGCGCATGGGCATGCGCTGCCGCTGTCAGAGGTGCATGAAGCGCCGCGTACCATGCTGGCGCCGCTTGCGGTCCTGGCCGTCGGCGCGCTGTTCGCCGGCGCGTTGTTCGATCATTTGTTTGTCGGTGGCGAGGCACGCGATTTCTGGCGCGGCGCTATTGCTTTGGCGGCAGGGCACGAGAACGCCGAAGAGCATCTCCCCATTTGGGTCGAGTTCGGCCCGTTTGTGGCAACCATCCTCGGCTTCGCTATCGCCTGGTATTATTACATCCTGCGGCCGGAACTTCCGGCGCAAATGGCGGCGCGGCGCAGCCTTATTTATCTCTTCCTCTACAATAAATGGTACTTCGACGAGTTGTACAATTTCCTCTTCGTGCGTCCGGCGCTGTGGCTCGGCCGCGTCCTGTGGAAAGTGGGCGACGGCCGCATCATTGACGGGCTGGGGCCAGACGGAATTTCCGCGCGCGTGTTGGATGCGACGCGAGGCGCGGTCCGTCTGCAATCCGGCTATGTGTACCAGTACGCCTTTGTGATGATCGTGGGCGTGGTGGCGCTGGCGACCTGGTTCGTTGTTACGTTGGGTGTGCGGTGATGCACCTGCCGCTGCTCAGCATTGTCACCTTCCTGCCGCTGCTCGGCGCGCTGCTCATTCTCGTGATGCCTGGCGAAGGCGAGCGGCTGGCCAAAAGCGCGCGCTGGATCGCGCTCGTCACGACACTTGCAACTCTCGCGATCTCACTAGTGATCTGGGCGGGGTTCGACGGCTCCAGCGCGGCCTTCCAGTTCGAGGAGAAGGCGAACTGGCTTGGCTTCGGCATAAGCTATCACATGGGTGTGGACGGCATTTCCGTGCTGTTCGTCGTGCTCACCGCCGGCCTGATGCCATTCTGCATTCTGGCCAGCTGGGAATCGATCAAGGTTCGTGTCGCCGAATACATGATCGCCTTCCTGCTGCTGGAAACGCTGATGATCGGGGTGTTCTGCGCGCTGGATCTTGTGCTGTTCTATGTGTTCTTCGAGGGCGGGCTCATCCCGATGTTTCTTATCATCGGTGTCTGGGGCGGCGTGCGGCGCGTCTACGCAAGCTTCAAGTTTTTCCTCTACACCTTGCTCGGCTCGGTGCTGATGCTGCTCGCCATTCTGTGGATGTATCTGTATGCGGGCACGACAGACATCGCCGTGCTGCTGCAGAGCGCGCGCTTCCCGGTCGGCATGCAGGCGTTCCTCTGGTTCGCGTTTCTGGCCTCCTTCGCGGTGAAAATGCCGATGTGGCCGGTGCACACCTGGTTGCCGGACGCGCACGTGGAAGCGCCGACAGCCGGCTCGGTAATTCTTGCCGGCATTCTGCTGAAGATGGGTGGCTACGGCTTCCTGCGTTTCTCGTTGCCGATGTTCGCCAGCGCCAGCCACAGCTTCGCGCCGCTGATCTTCGTCCTGTCGGTGATGGCGATTATCTACACCTCCTTCGTCGCGCTGGCACAGGAGGACATGAAAAAACTCATCGCCTATTCCTCGGTGGCGCATATGGGGTTCGTCACCATGGGCATCTTCTCGCTAACCCACGAGGGAATTGAGGGCGGCATCTACCAGATGCTTTCGCACGGCGTGGTGTCCGGCGCGCTGTTCCTTTGCGTCGGCGTCATCTACGACCGGATGCATACGCGCGAGATCGCCGCTTACGGAGGTCTGGTGGCGCGCATGCCGATGTATGCCGCCTGCCTGATGGTGTTCGCGCTGGCAAATGTCGGTCTGCCGGGGACGGGCGGCTTTGTCGGCGAATTTCTCACGATGCTGGGCACCTTCCGGGTGAACACCTGGGTGGTGATTTTGGCCGCGACCGGCGCGATTCTGTCTGCGGCTTACATGCTGTATCTTTATTGGCGGGTGATTTTCGGCAGGCTGGTGAAGCCGGCGCTGCAGACGATTCAGGATTTGTCGCTGCGCGAGTTCGCCATCCTGTCGCCGCTGGTCATCATCACCATCATCATGGGCGTCTATCCCAACTTCGTCTTTGGCGTAACACATGCCTCGGTTGCCAATCTTGTGCACCAGAGCGAGATGGCGATGGCCCACCACCAACACGTTGCAGCGACTGGTACTCCCCCCGTTTACGGGGGGAGTCCCGCCGAAGGCGGGGAGGGGGGCGAACGCCTGTACGCGCCCCCTCCACCACGCTTTGCGTGGTCCCCCTCCCCCGCAAGCGGGGGAGGAACCCAGAGCCATGAGCTTCGCATGAGGGCGGCGCGATGAGCGCGTTGTCGGCCGATCTGATCACATTGCTGCCGGAGCTGGTGTTGGCGGTTGCCGCGATGGCGCTGCTGATGCTCGGCGCCTTTCGCGGCGAGCGCTCCGCTGCGCTAGCCACCTGGCTGGCTGTGGTTGTGCTGGCGGTCGTCGGCTACCTGTTACTCGCCACCGGACCGCCGAAGGCCACGGCATTTGGTGGCGCTTTCGTGATCGACGGCTTTGCGCGGTTCAGCGGAATTCTCGTGCTTCTCGGTTCGGTGCTCGGATTGTTGATGTCCCACCGTTACCTCGAAGACCTGCGCATCGCGCGCTTCGAGTATCCGGTCCTCATCCTGCTCGCCACGCTCGGCATGCTGCTGATGGTGTCGGCCACGAGCTTCATCGCGCTCTACATGGGCTTCGAGCTGCAGAGCCTTGCGCTCTACGTGCTGGCTGCCTTCCATCGCGACTCGCAGCGCTCGACGGAAGCGGGGCTCAAGTACTTCGTTCTCGGCGCGCTCTCCTCCGGGATGATGCTGTACGGCATCTCGCTCATCTACGGCTTTACCGGCACTACAGGATTCGGCGAGGTGGCGAGCGTCATCAAGGCAACCGGTACTGGAGTCGGCGTCATCTTCGGACTGGTGTTTCTCATCGCCGGTCTCGCCTTCAAGGTCTCCGCCGTGCCGTTCCACATGTGGACGCCGGACGTGTACGAAGGCGCGCCGACACCCATTACGGCGCTGTTCTCCATGGCTCCGAAAGCCGCGGCCATGGCACTGTTCCTGCGCGCCATTCTGACCACCTTTCCTTCGGCGACACCGCAGTGGCAGCAGATTGTTTGGGTGGTGTCGGTGCTGTCGATGTTTCTCGGCGCCTTTGCGGCCATCGGGCAGACCAACATCAAGCGGTTCATGGCCTACAGCTCGATCGCCAACATGGGATACGTGCTGATCGGTCTGGCCGCGGGCACCGCGCAGGGCGTTCAGGGCGCGCTGATCTACATGCTGATTTACATCGTCACAAATGCCGGCGCCTTCGGCGTGATCCTCGCCATGCGCCGCGGCGGCGTGATGGCGGAGGAGATTTCCGATCTCTCCGGGCTGGCGCGTTCGCGTCCCGGCATGGCATTCGTCTTCGCGGCGATGATGTTCAGCCTCGCCGGCATTCCGCCGCTGGCCGGGTTCTTCTCGAAATTCTACGTGTTTTTGGCGGCGATCAACGCGCATCTGTATGTGCTCGCAGTGTTGGGCGTGCTAGCGAGCGTGATCGGCGCTTATTACTATCTGCGTATCGTCAAGATCATGTATTTCGACGAACCGGCCCCGGCGTTCGACGAGGAGTTGACTCTCTCGCTCAACACCGTCCTGGTCGGCTCAAGCCTCTTCACCGTGCTCTTCATCTTCGCGGCTGCGCCGCTGGTGGCGCTGGCGGGAGCCGCGGCCAAGACTCTCGTGCCGTGAGCATTCTGCTGCCGTGGCCGGACGGCTACGGACACATTCATTACGAAACTATCGGCTCGACCAACGACGAGGCGCGGCGGCTGGTCGCCACTGGGGAAACGGGGCCGTTATGGATCAGCGCAAACGAACAGACTGCCGGCCGTGGACGGCGTGGCCGCGAATGGATTTCTCCGAAGGGAAATTTGAGCGCGACCTTGCTGATAACGCCACGAAGAGCAGCGGCTGAATGCGCGCAACTGTCGTTCGTCTCCGCCTTGGCTGCCGCCGATACGATCGTGCATTTCGCTCCCGATGAAGAGGTGAAGCTGAAATGGCCGAACGACGTGCTGGCGAACGGCCGCAAGATCGCCGGCATCCTGCTGGAATCGGCGAGCGTTGGCGGCGAGCCGTATTACCTTGCCATCGGTGTCGGCATCAATCTCGCGCATTTTCCGCACGATACGGAGTTTCCCGCCACCTCGCTGGCCGCGCTTGGCGCCAGGCTGCTGCCTCCCCGGGAAACGCTCGCCCAACTCGCCGCGCATTTCGCGAAATGGTATGACGTCTGGCACGGTCAAGGTTTTGCGCCGGTCCGCGACGCATGGCTTTCGCGTGCCGCCAGTCTGGGCAGCCGCATCCGGGCGCGGCTGACGAGTGGGGAAATGAGCGGGGTGTTCGAAGGGATCGACGAAACCGGCGCGCTGCTCCTTGGCGAGGGCGGAGGCCGCTCTCGCGCCATCGCCGCCGGGGAGGTGTTCTTCTGATGCTTCTCGCCATTGATGCCGGGAATACGAATATCGTCTTCGCCATGTGCGATGGCGAGACGATTCGCGCGCAATGGCGGGCCGTCACCGAAACCACCCGAACCGCTGATGAATACGCGATCCTGCTGAAGCCTCTGCTGAAGTTTCAGAAGCTTTCGTTTGATGACGTCGATGCGGCGATTATCGCTGCCGTGGTGCCGGCGGCGCTGTTCGACTTGCGCCAGTTCTGCCGACGCTACCTGAACTGCGAGCCGTTGGTGGTCGGCGAGGCCGATGTCGATCTCGGCATCGGGGTTCATACCGACAGGCCGCAGGCGGTTGGCGCAGACCGGCTGGTCAATGCGGTGGCAGCGCACGCGGCATATGAAGGCGCGCTCATCGTGGTGGATTTCGGCACCGCCACGACCTTCGACGTCGTGGCGGAGAATGGCGACTACGAAGGCGGCGTGATCGCGCCTGGCGCCAACCTGTCGGCTGAGGCGCTGCACCAGGCGGCTGCCATGCTGCCGCGGGTGGCGATCGCGCGCACCCAAAACGTCATCGGCAAGGATACGATCCCGGCCATGCAATCGGGGCTCTACTGGGGCTATCTGGCATTGATCGAGGGGCTGGTGGCGCGCATCCGCGATGAGTACGGAAAGCCGATGACAGTGATCGCAACCGGCGGCCTAGCAGATCTGTTCTACAGGCAAACCCCGGCCATCGGTCACCTGGATCCGGACCTCACCATTCGCGGGCTGATGCAGATTCACATGCGAAACGCCGCGAAATGCGGCAAATCCGCCTGATGACAACTTTATCGCAAGACGAACTCGTGCTGTTGCCGCTTGGCGGCGCCGGCGAGATCGGCATGAACTTCAATGCCTACGGTTTCGGGCCGCCGGACGAACGCAAGTGGATCGTGGTGGATTGCGGCGTGCTGTTCGGCCGCGAAACCGATACGCCCGGCGTGGACATCATCATGCCGGACATCCGCTTCCTGGCGGAGCGGCGCGAGGACGTGCTCGGCATTGTCCTCACCCATGCACATGAAGACCACATCGGGGCTGTCGGTCATCTGTGGCCAGAGTTGCAATGTCCGCTCTATGCGACTCCGTTCACCGCGCGGCTGATCGAGGACAAGCTGTTCGAAGCCGGGCTCGCTGAGCGGGTGCGCATCCGCATCGTGCCGCTGCACGGGCACCTGAAGCTCGGGCCGTTCGCCATCGATTTCCTTTCCATCACCCATTCCATTCTGGAGCCAAACGCGCTTGCCATCCGCACGTCGCTCGGCGTGGTGGTGCATACGGGAGACTGGAAGATCGATCCTGAGCCGCTGCTCGGCGAGAAAACCGAAATCAACGCGCTGCGGAAAATCGGCGACGAAGGCGCGCTGGCATTGGTGTGCGATTCCACCAACGCACTCGTGCAAGGCCATTCCGGGTCGGAAGCCGATGTGCGGACCGCGCTCGCCGAGCTGATCGGCACCCTGAAGGGGAGGGTAGCGGTGACGGGCTTCGCCTCAAACGTGGCGCGCCTCGACACCATCGCGAAAGCCGCGCGCGTGCATGGCCGCGAAGTGGCGCTGGTGGGTCGTTCCATGCACCGTATCACCAATGCCGCGCGCGACACAGGGTACCTCAAGGATTTTCCGCGCATCATTTCGGAAGATGAAGCGGCGCAGCTGCCGCCGCACCGCGTCCTCTATCTCTGCACCGGCAGCCAGGGCGAGCCGCGCGCGGCGCTGTCGCGCATCGCCGCCGGCGATCACCCAACGGTGAGCCTGGGGGCAGGCGACTCCGTCATCTTCTCATCGCGCATCATTCCGGGAAACGAGATCGGCATTCACGCGCTGCACAACAAGCTCACAGCACTAGGCGTAGAGGTGCTGACGGTGGAGGATCACTTCGTGCATGTCTCCGGCCATCCCGCGCGTGAGGAACTGGCCGAGATGTACCGTTGGGTGCGGCCGCAGATCGCCGTGCCAGTGCATGGCGAAATGCGCCATATGGCCGAGCATGCACGGCTGGCGAAATCGCTCCAGGTGCCGCAAGCCGTTGTAATCGAGAACGGGCAGATGCTTCGGCTGGCGCCGGGTCGCGCGGAGATCGTCGACGAAGTGCCGGCGGGCCGCGTGTTCCTCGATGGCCGCATTCGCGTGCATGAAGGCGAGGGTTTCGCGCGCGCGCGTCGTGGCCTGGCGTTCGCCGGATTCATCGGTATCGCGCTGGTGCTCGATCAGAAGGGCCGCATCGCCGCCGATCCGGCGATTTTCTTCGAAGGCATTCCCGATGCGGTGCATGCAGCGGTGCGCGAGGCGGTGGCGGAAACGATCCGGCGCAATAAGCCGCGCCGCGGCAGCGAACAGGAATTCGCCGAACAGGTTCGCCGCGCCGCCCGCCGCGCCGCCGCCAATGTCTGGGGCAAGAAACCTGTCGTGCGGGTCACTGTGGCGGAGGTGTGAGTTTATCGTAAACCGTCTTGGCCGCCACAAGGCCGGCCATGACGATCATTGCTAGAGGTAGCGAGAATGATTGGCCGATTGAATCACGTCGCAATTGCCACGAGGGACTTGCGCAAGGCTTCCGCCATTTATCGTGACACTCTAGGCGCGGAGGTCTCCGAGCCGGTGCAGTTGCCAGAGCATGGCGTCATCACGGTGTTCGTCGAACTACCCAACACCAAGATCGAGCTTCTGGAGCCGTTGGGCGAGAATTCCCCCATCGCAAAGTTTCTCGAGAAGAACCCCGGCGGCGGGATGCACCATCTTTGCTATGAGGTGGACGATATCATCGCCGCGCGCGACCGGCTGAAGGAAAAAGGCGCTACCGTGATCGGCTCCGGCGAGCCGCGCATCGGTGCGCACGGCAAACCGGTTCTCTTCCTCCATCCCAAGGATTTCGGGGGCACACTGGTCGAGTTGGAACAGGCATAAGCCACTGTCCCGTTATGTTTTGGCCATGTTGGCTGAGGAAACCCATTTCCAATTTTAGGCGTTCTGGAAACCGGCCGTTCAGATGTCCGGCTGTAGTATGGCGTCGGGATGGGGAGTGCTCATATGCCGCGGTCAATTCACCGCCCGGCATCGCCTGGCAGTCACAAGTTGCTTTTTGCGATGGCAGCGCTCGCTGTGGCGTACTGCCTAGGAGCGCCTTTCGTGGCAAATTTGGTGGCCCAGCTCGGCCACTGACTGCCGGTCCGTGGCGGTTTGCCCGGCGAGTTTACCTTCCTTATGAAGGGATTCGACGCTTCGCACCGCCGGTCTCATGCGCCTGTCCCGATATTTCCTCCCGACGCTGAAGGAAACGCCCGCCGAGGCACAGATCGTTTCGCACCGGCTGATGCTGCGGGCTGGGCTCGTCCGCCAGGAAGCCGCGGGCATCTATGCCTGGCTGCCCCTCGGCTTCCGCGTGCTGAAGAAGATCGAGCAGATCGTGCGCGAGGAGATGAACCGCGCCGGCGCCATCGAAA
>JAFAWQ010000031.1 GCA_019241645.1 Alphaproteobacteria bacterium | reverse complement strand
GTCAGGATAACGATGCCCAGGGGCCTTAATGGTACTCACCGGGAGCTGTCCCTGGCCGGAGCCGTGGTTCCGGACATATGGCGCCCACCTGCACTTGCAGGCCCGTGAGGATCAACATCCAACGGCGGTGGCGGTCCCGCCCGCTTCTTCCATGACGATCGCTCTCGAAAAGCAGGCTCTGCGGGAGCGGGCCCGGGCAAGACGCGCCGAACTTGCGCGGTCAGCGCCAGACTTTGCTCGGCGCATTGCTGAATTTGCGTCCGGATTGGGCGCGGGACAGGGCAGCCGCGTCAGCGGCTATCGTGCGTTGCCCGCTGAGGCCGATCCCTCTCTCTTGCTGGATGTGCTCGAAGCTCGCGGCTGCGAGATTTCCTATCCTCGCGTGCAGAAAGGTCAGCCACTCACTTTTCATGTGCCGGTGGAAGGTGAGCGTTGGGCTCAAGGGGCCTTCGGCATATTCGAACCACGACCCGATTGGCCGGCCGTTGAGCCGGCGATCCTGCTGGTTCCGCTGTTGGTCTTCGACGCGGAGGGGAATCGTCTTGGCTACGGTGGTGGCTATTATGATCGCACATTGGCGAAATTCAGAGCACAGCGAGCCATCACCGCTATTGGTGTCGCCTTCGCTGGTCAGGAAGTCGCCCACGTTCCCCACATTACCGGCGACGAACGGCTCGATATGGTGGTAACGGAAAACGGAATCAGGCGTTTTCCGAAACAATGAGACTTCTTTTTATCGGCGATATCATGGGGCGGGCGGGCCGTGACGTGGTCACTGTACAGGTGCCACTCCTGCGGGAGCGTCTACGGCTGGATTTCGTCGTCGCCAATGGAGAGAACGCAGCGGGCGGTTTCGGGCTAACCCGGGCGATCGCCAATGAATTCTTTGCCAGCGGCGTCGACTGTATCACAACCGGCAATCACTGGGCCGACCAGAAAGAGATTCTCAGTTTCATCGGTGAGGAAGACCGCATCCTGCGGCCGCGCAATCTGCCCGCCGGCGCGCCGGGACGCGGTGCGGGTCTGTTTGAAACGCGCGGCGGCGAACGCGTTCTTGTGATCAACCCGCTCGGACGCGTGTTCATGGAGCCGCAGGACGATCCGTTTGCGGCGGTCGAATCTGAACTCGCTGCCTGCCCGCTGGGTGAAGGCGCGGATGCCATCGTCGTGGACATGCATGCCGAAGCCACCAGCGAGAAGATGGCCATGGGACATTTCTGCGATGCCCGCGCCACGATGGTGGTGGGATCGCACAGTCACATTCCGACAGCCGATGCGCAGATCCTTCCCGGCGGCACGGCCTATCAGACGGACGCTGGCGCCTGCGCCGATTACGACTCGGTGATCGGCATGGAAAAGTTCGAGCCGCTGCAGCGCTATACGCGCAAGCTGCCGACCAACCGCTACGCGCCGGCTTCCGGTCCGGCGACGCTGTGCGGCGTGTTCGTGGAGTCCGGTCCGAAAGGCCTTGCCATTCGCATCGAGCCCGTGCGCGTCGGAGGACGCCTAAAGCAATCGCTTCCGGAGATCTGACGCCGTCCCGGGGGAAGAATCGCCATGCTTCGCGACATCTGGAGCTTGCTAAAGGCAGGAGTCGAGGCGTTCATCGAAGACGACGCGCTGACTTATGGCGCCGCGATGGCGTTCTATATCATCACTGCCTTTGCGCCCGTACTCTACATTGCCGCGGCGATTGCAGGCGTGGTGTTCGGATGGGACGCTTCGACGAGCGCGCTGCGGCGCGAGATTGCCTACCTTGTGGGACCGGACGGCGCGCAGCTTGTGCACGTGGCCTTGCACAATACCCTTGTGAACCAGCATGGATTTTGGCCGAACCTCGTCGGAACAATCCTGTTGATCGTGACGGCGTCCGGGGTGTTCGGCGAAATGCAGACTGCGCTGAACGCGTTCTGGAAAGTGGCCCCGAGATTTACGCTCTGGGAGCTGGTCCGTACCCGCCTGCTGAGCCTGGGCCTGGTACTGGCGATGGGATTTCTCCTGTTAATTTCGCTGGTCATGAACGCGGTAATCACGGCGGTGGGGGATCGGATCGAATATCTTCTTCCGATCGGCAAGATTTTCGTCCAGGGATCCAATTTCGGGCTGACCTTCCTTCTGGTCGCGCTCCTGTTTGCCGCCATCTACAAGATTCTGCCGGATGTGGAGCTGAAATGGAGCGACGTCATCGCCGGGGCGCTGGGCACAGCCGCGCTTTTCCTCGCCGGTGAATATCTGATCGCGCTTTACCTGGGCAGCGGGCTCATTGGTTATCGTTACGGCGCGGCTGGAGGGTTGTTCGTGCTGCTGCTTTGGATTTATTACACAGCCCAGGTGTTCCTTCTGGGCGCGGAATTCACCAAGGTTTACGCCAATCGCCGCGGTAGCCATGCTTCCGCGGCCGCGCCTTGAACAGAGTGGCCCGCACCGCTATTTCACGGCCTTTCAGGTGATCCATGGCAGGCCATAGTCAGTTCAAGAACATCATGCACCGCAAGGGGCGCGTCGATGCGGTGCGGTCCAAGGTGTTTTCCAAGCTGGCGCGCGAAATCACTGTGGCCGCCAGGCTGGGCATGCCCGATCCGGACCACAATCCGCGCCTGCGAGCCGCGATCATCGCGGCCAGGGCGCAGTCCATGCCAAAAGACAACATCCAGCGCGCCGTTGACAAGGCTGTCGGCGGCGGCGGCGAGAACATCGAGGAAGTGCGCTACGAAGGCTACGGTCCGGGCGGCGTGGCGCTGATCGTCGAAGCGCAGACGGACAATCGCAACCGAACCGGCAGCGATATCCGGGCTGCGTTCTCGAAATATGGCGGCGCGCTGGGCGAGCCCAATTCCGTCACCTTCATGTTCAATCGCGTTGGAGTGATCGCCTATCCTAAAACCAAAGGAAGCGACGATCAGATGCTGGAACTGGCGATCGAGGCTGGCGCCGATGAAGCGGTTTCCGGTGACGAGCTGCACGAATTCATCGCCTCGCTCGACAATTTCGGCGCGGTGCGTGACGCGCTGGAAGGCAAGCTTGGCGCGGCGGAATCCGCCAAGATCGAGTGGCGTCCGCAATCCACCAACCCGGTTAGCGACGATGCGGGTGAAACCCTGGTCAAGCTGCTCGACGTGCTGGACGAACATGACGACGTGCAGAACGTTTATGGCAACTACGAACTCTCGGATGCGCTGATGGCGAAGCTCGCCGCCTGATCATGCCAAATGTCGCGGTGATCGGGGCCCAGTGGGGCGACGAAGGCAAAGGCAAGATCGTCGATTGGCTTTCCGCACGCGCGGACGTCGTCGTGCGCTTCCAGGGCGGCCACAACGCGGGCCACACGCTCGTCATAGACGGTACGACTTATAAGCTAAGTCTGCTTCCGTCCGGCGTGGTGCGTCCGGGAAAGCTTTCCATCATCGGCAACGGCGTGGTCATCGATCCGTGGGCTTTCGCAGACGAGGTCGAGCGTATCCAATCCCTGGGCATCAGCATTTCGCCGGACAGCTTGTTGGTTGCAGAGAATGCGGCGCTCATCCTGCCGCTGCATCGGGACCTTGATGCTGATCGGGAATCGGCCGGAAGCGCACAGCGCATCGGCACCACCAAACGCGGCATCGGTCCGGCCTATGAAGACAAGGTCGGGCGCCGGGCGCTGCGCGTGGTGGATTTGCGCGATTTCGATGCGTTGCCGCTCAAGCTGAACCGATTGCTGGCGCATCACAATGCGCTACGCCGCGGAATGGGTTTGCCGGAATTCGAAGCCGCGCCGCTGCTGGAATCGCTGCACGCCGTCGCGCCGAAGCTGCTTCCGTTTGCGGGATGCGCCTGGCGCCGGCTGGACAAGGCCAACAAGGCAGGCAAACGCATTCTCTTCGAGGGCGCGCAGGCCGTGTTGCTCGATATAGATCACGGCACCTATCCGTTTGTCACGTCTTCCAACACGGTGGCTGGGCAGGCGGCGGCGGGCTCTGGGATCGGGCCGCGGCACATCGGCACCGTGCTCGGTATCGCCAAGGCCTACACGACGCGGGTTGGCGAAGGGCCGTTTCCGACGGAACTTACCGATGCGATCGGCGATGAGATCGGATCGCGGGGCGCGGAGTTCGGCACGGTGACGGGTCGCAAGCGGCGCTGCGGCTGGTTCGACGCGGTGCTGGTGCGGCAGACGGTGGTCACCGGCGGGATCGACGGCATCGCGCTGACCAAGCTGGACGTGCTGGATCGATTTGCTGAGATCAAATTGTGCGTCGGCTATCGGCTCGATGGCCGCGAGGTGGATTTCCTGCCGGCGGACGCGAACGCGCAGGCCCGGTGCGAGCCCATCTACGAGAGTATCGAAGGTTGGAGCGAATCTACGCGCGGGGCGCGGTCATGGGCCGAGCTCCCGGCGCAGGCGGTGAAATACGTGCGGCGCATCGAGGAACTGATCGGCGCACCGGTGTCCCTGTTGTCCACCAGCCCCGAACGCGAAGACACGATTCTCGTCCGCGATCCGTTCGTTTGACCAAAGCTCATGGTATTGGTACCATTCTACCATATTTAGGAGGATTGGTAGAATGGGCTTGAATATCAAGACGGACGAGGCGCATCGGCTGGCAAAGAAAATAGCGGAAAAAACAGGCGAGAGCCTCACCGTTGCCGTCACCACGGCGCTCCAGGAGCGGCTTGCCAAAATCGAAAAGCAGGACCGCATCGATAACCTTACAGCGATCGCAAAACGAATTGCCGAACGGCTTAACGCGCCCGGCGGACCAAAGATGATGGAAATCGAAGAGCTGTATGATGACGAAACCGGTTTGCCGAAATGATCGTGGACTCATCCGCAGTCGTAGCAATTTTGCGCAGCGAGCCAGAAACGGACGCGTTTATCAGGGCGATCGGTGAAGCAGGTGCGCCTTCGATAAGTGTCGCCACCTTTTTCGAGACGGCAATTGTAATCGACTCCAGAAATGATCCGGTAGCTAGCCGCGAACTCGACAAGTTCGTCAAAGATGCAAACATGAATATGGTTTCGGTCGACGAGCGCCAAGCGCGCATCGCCCGTGCGGCCTACCGCGACTTCGGCAAAGGCAGTGGTCATCCCGCGCGGCTCAACTTCGGCGATTGCTTTGCCTATGCCCTCGCCAAGGTTCTGGACAAGCCTCTGCTCTACATGGGTACAGATTTCTCCAATACAGACGTGAGATCAGCGCTGATCTGATTGTCAGCCGAGGAGATTGAGCGGGCCGTGCCCGTGGCCCAGTCCCGGTGCGGTTTCAATGGCGTGCTGCACGAATTCCCGCGCGCGGCCAACCGCAAGCGGGAGTGAGAGGCCTTGCGCCAGGCCGCAGGCAATCGCGGTAGAAAGAACGCAGCCGGTGCCGTGCGTGTGCTTGGTCCGAACGCGCGGAAAGCCATAGATTTCCACGCCGCCAATCCACACAAGCACATCGTCGACGGTTTGTTTCGTTGCATGGCCGCCTTTTATCAGCGCCCCTCCTGCACCCATCGCCATCAACTTGCGGCCTGCCGCTTCCACTGACTTCCGATCCGAGCCGCCAATACGCGTTAGCGCGCGTGCTTCGGGCAAATTCGGCGTTATCAGATCGGCAAGCGGCAGCAGCGTCGATTTCAACGTCTCGATCGCGTTCCCCCCGAGCAAGCGCTTGCCGCCGGTGGAGAGGATGACTGGATCGAGCACGATGGGAATGTTGCTAGCATATCTTTTCAGCGTGCGGGAGACCGCCTTCACCGTTTCGGCCGACCCCAGCATGCCGATCTTGATCGCATCCGCCCCGATGTCGTTCAGGCAGACTCGAATTTGATCTCGCACCAATTTGGGTGAAACGGGTTCGATGGAGTTGACGTTTTGCGTGTCCTGCACGGTGACGGCTGTTACCGCCGTCATGGCGTAAACCCCGAACGCGCTTGCTGTCTTGATATCGGCCTGGATGCCGGCGCCACCGCTCGAATCCGATCCCGCGATGATGAGTAGGCGCCTGGAGCGAGCGCTCAAACAGCGGCTTCCCGGACGCTGGAGGCGATATCTCGCACGATCTCGCGCAACTCGCGCGCGTCTTCGCCCTCGGCCATGATGCGGATGACAGGTTCGGTGCCGGATTTGCGGATGACGATGCGGCCTTTGCCGTTCAGCCGCGCCGTCCCTGCATCGATCTGCGATTTCACCCGCGCATCTTCCAGCGGCGAGCCGTTGCGGAAGCGGATGTTCTCGAGAATTTGCGGCAGCGGTTCGTAGAGGCTGGTGGCCTCGCTTGCGGGTTTGCGCTCGCCCGCAAGCACGGCAAGCACCTGCAGGGCGGCGACCAGCCCGTCGCCGGTGGTGGCGAAGTCGCTCAGGATGATGTGCCCGGACTGTTCGCCGCCGACGTTGAAGGCGCCCTCGCGCATCTTTTCGATGACGTAACGATCGCCAACCGGCGCGCGCGCCAGAGTGAGGCCCATGCCCGACATGAAGCGTTCCAGTCCCATATTGGACATTACGGTTCCCACCACGCCGTTCCCCTTCAACTCGCCGGTGCGCGACCACGAGCGCGCAATCAGCGCGAGAATCTGGTCCCCATCGATGATGCGGCCGCGCTCGTCCGCCATGACGACGCGGTCGGCGTCGCCGTCCAGCGCAATGCCGAAATCCGCGCGCATCTCACGCACCTTGGCGCTCATCGCTTGCGGCGCGGTCGAGCCGCATTCGCGGTTGATGTTGTAGCCGTCGGGCGTGTCACCGAGCGAAAAGACTTCGGCGCCCAACTCCCACAACACGGCGGGTGCTACCTTGTAGGCCGCGCCATTGGCGCAATCGATCACGACCCGCATACCGTCGAGGCGGAGATGTTTGGGGAAGGTGCCTTTGACGAACTCGATGTAGCGGGCCTGCGAATCGTCGATGCGCTTCGCCCGGCCGAGTTCTTTCGCAGGCGCCAAACCGGTCTCGAGGCCGTTGGCCATCAGCGCCTCGATCTGCGCCTCGGTCTGATCGGAGAGCTTGTTGCCGTCAGGGCCAAAGAGCTTGATGCCGTTGTCGTGAAACGGATTGTGCGAGGCGGATATCATCACGCCCAGGTCGGCACGCAAGCTGCGGGTCAGCATGGAAACCGCCGGCGTGGGCAGCGGACCGAATTGGAAAACATCCATGCCGACGGAGGTGAAACCGGAAACCAAAGCGGATTCGATCATGTAGCCGGACAGCCGCGTATCCTTGCCGATCACCACCCGGTGCCGGTGCTCCCCCCGGGTGAACAGGCGTCCTGCGGCCATGCCCACCTTCATCGCGATCTCCGGAGTCATCGGATGCGAATTGGCGAGCCCGCGGATGCCGTCTGTGCCGAAAAGCTTTCGTGTCATGGAGCAGACCCTCGCGCATGGCGCATCAATGAAGGTTTAATGACCTTAGCAGAGAGCGTGCCGTTCTCGCGAGTGCCGCGCGTTCACGGCGGATTACCGTCTGTTTCAGGTGGCCGGTGCGCTCAGGATTTGCCAGACCGCAAGAGCATCTCTGAGCGGACCCGGTTCGTGGGTGCGGATATAGTCCGCGCCTTGCAGTGTCGCGAACAGTTCCGCTGCCAGGCTTGCCGCGCCGGACTGCAATGGCGAGCGACCGGTCAGCCGCCGAAGGAAGGATTTGCGGGAAACAGAGATGAGTACCGGCAGCCCGAAAGCGCGCTTCAGCTCAGGAATGCCGCGCAATACGGTGAAGGACGCATCCTTGTCCGTTCCCAGAAACAGCCCCATGCCGGGATCGAGAATGAGACGTTCACGTTCGATGCCAGCTTTCATCAGAGCAGCCAGGCGCTCTTCAAAGAATGCCGAGATGCGATCGACCAGCGTTTCCGGCGGCACATTGATGCGTGTCGCCGGGCCTCGCCCCTGGACAGAGTGCATCACGATCAGCTTCACATCGGAGTCCGCCAGCCCGGGATAAAGATCGGCACTGGGAAAACCCTGGATGTCATTCAGGTATTCTACATTCTGCGCGAGTGCCCACCGCTGCACGTCCGGCGCAAAGGTATCGATCGAGACCGCAATTCCATCATGTCTCAACTGTTCGACAACTGGCGCAAGCCGCGCGATCTCCATCGCCGGCGCCACAGGCTTTGCGTCGGGATTGGAGGATGCGGCGCCAAGATCGACGATGTCCGCACCGTCACCGGCAAGTTCTCGCGCATGCGCTATCGCCGCCTCCGGCGCCAGATAGCGGTCACCATCGGAAAACGAATCTTCCGTGATGTTGACGATGCCTAGAATTTTCGCGGGCATGGAAAAAGGGAGGCCGAAACCTCCGTCTTTATAGCGGAAATTCGGATTAATGTCCCGGTTGCGGTTCCGGCGTGACCCCGATGCCTGGGCCTCCGCGTGGGCGGCCGGCAACCGGAACGCTGGACGGTGGCGGCGACCGCGGAGTCTCCGGTTCCTCGTATGGCGTGCGAACGGGGCGGATGCCCTTAAGCAATGCCACGATCTCATCGCCGGTCAGGGTTTCATATTCCAGCAGTCCCCGAGCCAGGGTGTGCAGATCATCGAGGCGCGTCGTGAGGATGTCCTTCGCCTGATTGTATGTCACGTCGATGATACGGCGGATTTCGGAGTCGATCTTCCGTGCGGTCTCCTCGGAAACGTTCTGCTGGCGCGATACGCTGTGGCCGAGGAAAACCTCTTCCTGGTTCTCTGCATAGGCGATCGGCCCTAGCGCATCGGACATGCCGAAGCGCGTGACCATGGCGCGGGCCATGCGGGTCGCCTGCTCGATGTCGCTCATCGCGCCGGTGGTGACCTTGTCATGCCCGAAAATCAGCTCTTCGGCGAGGCGGCCGCCGAACGCGACGCAGAGATCGGCCATCATCTTCTGCCGCGTGACGGAAAGCTGGTCGCGTTCCGGCAGCCGCATCACCAAACCCAGCGCGCGGCCGCGCGGGATGATGGTGGCCTTGTGGATCGGATCGGAGCCTTCGACATGCAGCGCCACCAGCGCGTGGCCGCCTTCATGATAGGCGGTGAGTTTCTTCTCTTCGTCCGACATGGCGAGCGAGCGGCGCTCCGCGCCCATCATCACCTTGTCCTTGGCATCCTCCAGTTCGCTCATGGTGACGACGCGCTTTCCGCGGCGAGCCGCCAGCAGCGCGCCTTCGTTCACGACATTTGCGAGGTCGGCGCCGGAGAAGCCCGGCGTTCCGCGAGCAATCACGCGTGGCTCCACGTCCGGAGCCAGCGGCACCTTGCGCATGTGAACGCGCAGGATTTTCTCCCGGCCGCCGAGATCGGGATTCGGCACGACAACATGGCGGTCGAAACGGCCCGGACGCAGCAGGGCGGGATCGAGCACGTCGGGACGGTTGGTGGCTGCGATCAGGATGACGCCTTCGTTGGTCTCGAAGCCATCCATCTCGACCAGCAGCTGATTCAAGGTCTGCTCGCGCTCGTCGTTGCCGCCGCCGAGGCCCGCGCCGCGATGACGGCCGACGGCGTCGATTTCGTCGATGAAGACGATGCAGGGCGCGTTCTTCTTTGCCTGCTCGAACATGTCGCGCACGCGGCTGGCGCCGACGCCGACGAACATTTCGACGAAATCCGAACCGGAAATGGTGAAGAACGGCACATTCGCTTCGCCGGCGATCGAACGCGCGAGCAAGGTCTTGCCGGTGCCCGGCGGGCCTACCAGCAGCACGCCTTTCGGAATGCGGCCGCCGAGCCGCTGGAATTTCTGCGGATCTTTCAGGAAGTCGACGATTTCCTTCAGCTCTTCCTTGGCCTCGTCGACGCCGGCCACGTCTTCAAACGTGACGCGGCCCTGGCGCTCTGTGAGCAGCTTGGCGCGGGACTTTCCGAAGCCCATCGCTTTGCCGCCGCCTGCCTGCATCTGGCGAAGGAAGAACACCCAGACGCCAATCAGCAGCAGCATGGGGAACCAGTTGATGAAGATGCTGAGGAGATTGAACGAGCCGTCGTCGCCCGGTTTCACGTTCACATCGACATTCTTCTCGAGCAGCTTGGCGGTGATCTGCGAATCGTTTGGCGGCGACACCGTGGTGAACTGCTGCCCGCTCTGGGTTTCGCCGACGATGTTGTCGCCCTGGATCGTGACCTTCTTGACCAGCCCGTTCGTCACCTGCTGATTGAACTGGGTGTAACTGATCTGGCTCGTGTTCTGATGCGAGCCCGTGCCCTGGAACATGTTGAACAGGGCCACCAGCAGCAATGCGATGATGATCCAGAGGGCCAGATTACGAAGGTTGTTCACAAGACGCCTTTCCTGAGCGGCCGTCAGCGAAAGCGCCAGGCCACCCACCTAGATAGGAACCCTCTTAACGCCTTGCCAGACAGCAAAACGTTAAGAAATTTCCCGTCCCGCCGCAATGCGGCTTCAAGACCCGTGCCGCGCCTTTCATTTCGCCGGGCGCCGATCCGATGGCTTACGCCTGTGGCCGTCTCCGGTTCCGTCGCGTTTCGTGACAGTTCTCGCGACAGCGCGATCGATGCCCGGACAACACAGCCGATGCGACCTCCCTCATTTGCCACATTGCCGCCACGAATCGTCATGTTCATTCTCGGCGCGTGTTCTTTCGGCCCGGTTCCGGGGTGATGAGAATCGTGGCAGAGCCGAATACCTGCTCGCCGCCCGGTGCCGGCGCCACCATGCAGCCATGCAAGGTCGCGCCGCCGCCAAGGGAGCCCGCGAGTATGGAATCGAACAATCGCTCGAGCCTGTCGAAGCGGGGACCATACTCCGCGTCGGCGACGTGGGAGAGCACGGATGCGAGCGCGCGCAGGCCCACTTCGCGTGGCAGAACCTTCAGCCGCAACGGATCGATCGCCGCGGCGTGTTCGGCGAAACGAACTCCGCGATGCAGAAACCCTCGCGTCATGTCCTCGATGGCGGCACGGGCACGCGCAAGATGGGTGGCGGCATCGGCCACGCGAACGGGGGTAAGCCCCAACTCCATCAATTGGGGCCAGGCCGCGCGCAACTTTGAGCGGCTGAAGCGCGGATCGCGGTTCATCGGGTCTTCCGACCATGCCACCTTTCTGTCGCGCAGGAACGCCCGCAATTCCTCTTTCGGAAATGGCAGGAGCGGACGCGCCAATCGCACCTGCGTGAATTCCGGCACCGGCAGCGGCGCGAGCGGCAGCATGCCGGACAGCCCATCGAGGCCGCTGCCGCGCGCCAGGCGCAAGAGGAAGGTCTCGGCCTGATCTTCCAGGGTGTGCGCGACGTAGAGAGCCGGGATGCCATGCTCCGCGCACCAGCGCCCCATCAGGGTATAGCGGGCGCTGCGCGCCTCGGCTTCGACGTCGGCGGCGGGCTTGGCGCCTTTCCAGGAAAGGACATGCGCGTCCAGCTTGAGAGAGGCAGCGAGTTTCTTCGCCCCCTCCGCGTCCTTGCGCGACTCTGGCCGCAGCCCGTGATCGACGGTCAGGACAATAGGCGGCGGCCGCTCATCCGCCCTTGCCCAATCGGCCAAAAGCAGCATCAGCGCGGTTGAGTCCGCGCCGCCCGAGACGGCGACAGCGCCGGGCCATGGCGGGGCAAGCGCCTGCATGGCGTCGGCGAACCGCGACTCCACACCGGCTTTTGCTGCCGCAGCCGCGGCCGGCTTGGCCGGATCGGCAGCTTTGGCCGTCGCAGCCGCTTTGGCAGGCGCCGCCTTGACCTTTAGGGCAGGCTTACTTGCACTTGGACGTTTTGCGCTCGGCTTCCGCGCGGGCGATGACGTTTTTCGAGGCGGTCGGGTATTTCGTCGGGAGGGCGGCAAGGGCGGCACAGCCTTCCTGCTTCTGGCCCATCGCGATGAGCGACTGGCCGAGCTTCAACATGCTATCCGGTGCCCGCGCGTTGTCCGGATATTTTTTGATGCTTTCCGCAAAGGCGCGGGCCGCCGCGGGATAATCCTTCTGCACATAGGCGATATCGCCAAACCAGTACACCGCCTGCGGCGCCAGTTCATCCTTCGGGTAAGTGTCGGCGAAACTGCGGAAGGCGCTGCGGGCCTCGTCGTACTGTGTTTTGGCCATCAGCCGCATGGCGTCATCGAACTTGGCGCGGTTGGGGCTTGGCGGCGGCGCGCTGGTGCCGGGCGAAGCCGAGGACTGGGGCAGGGTTCCAAGCGCGCCCGGCGGAGTCCCAAGCTGGATCGGCGCGCCGTTTCCGCGCGGCGGACCTGCGGGCGCCACCGCCGCCAAAGACGGTTCCGGCGGTGAGACGGAGGACGCATGAGCATCGTCGCTGCCGCCTCCCATGCACGGGATGGGCGCTTCGCCGGCGGCATTCAGCTGCATCGCCGCGATCTTGCACAGCCGGTACTCGAAATCCTTGCGCATGCGATCCATGCGGCTGCTGAGTTCGCTGATGCGATGGTCCAGCTGCTCGTTCTCGCCGGTGAGGCGGCGCACGGTGTTTTCCAGGTCCGCGTTGCGCTGCCGGAAATAGCGGATGGAGGCATCCTGCGCCTGCTCGTGCTGTTCCTGGGCGATGCGCGCGGCGCGCTCCTCGTCGCTTTCGCCGAACATCCCGGCGAGCTGGTAGGAGCCCCCGGGCAGGCGCATTGCCGGGCGCGCGGTGGTATTCGGAATGCCTTCGTTTGCCCAGGCGCCAACGCCAACGGTGACCGCCGCCGTCAACGACGACAGCGCCAAGACATGCTTGCGAATCGATTCGTTCATGGTCACGAAACTCAATTTACGTGTTGCGCCCCACGCAATCCACTGTGCGATACATAGTTCGGCGAAATTGCGGCTGCCAGCGGAAAAAGAAAAGGCGCTCCGGTGAAGGAGCGCCTTTCGCGTGTGCCTCTTTGATAGGACGGTTACGACGAAGCGGCGCCGCTCACCACCGTGGTCACGCCGCGGCGGTTCTGCGCGTTGCAGTCTTCCGACGATTCCGTGCAGACCGGGCGCTCCTTGCCGTAGGAGATGGTGTCCACCCGGCCGCCGGAGACGCCGAGGCTCACCAGATATTCCTTCACTGCATTTGCCCGACGCGCGCCCAGCGCGAGGTTGTATTCGCGCGTGCCGCGCTCGTCGCAATTACCCTCGATGGTGACGCGCACTTGCGCGTATTTCTGCAGCCATTCGGCTTGCCGTTGTAGCACGCTACGGTCTTCGTCGCGCAGTTCGTAGCGGTCGTAATCGAAATGCACCGTGTCGCCGACATTGACGCGCAGATCCTCCGCGCTGCCCGGAATGATGGTGGAGGATTCGCTCGTCACCGGCGCGGTGTCGGCGGATGACGGCGGCGGCGCCACCGGCGGCGCTTCCACTGTGGCCGGCGGTTTGTGGGTGCAGGCCGCGAGCGCCATGAGGCCCGCCGCCGCGATAAGCTTGATCCCCGTATGCGTTTTCAACATGTCAACTCGCTCCCGCGTTTTTGCGCTTGTCTGCGTCCAGACTTGCGCTGAAAGAGGCTACCGCCCCGTTAACGCCGCATGGGCCGAAAAGCACAGGCGGGTGATTCGTTTCTTGTCCAGTGTAACCCATCTTCACTGAATCAGCGGGGACCAAGCCGGATCTGAGGCAGCGCCCGGCGAGGGCACGCGCCGTTCGTTGCGGCCCGTCACGTCGACAGACCAGATCTGCGAGCCGCGGCCGCCCCGCGCCGAGCGCGTGAACATCAGCACCCGTCCGTTGGGCGCCCAAGTCGGCCCTTCGTCCGCCCAGCCGTCTGTTAGGATGCGCTCCCCGGAACCATCTGTGTGCATCACGCCGATGCGGAAGCTGCCGCTCGCTTGCTTGGTGAAGGCGATAAGATCGCCGCGCGGGCTCCACACCGGGGTGCCGTTCTTGCCGCCGCCGAAGCTGATGCGATGCGCGCCGGAGCCGTCGCTGTTCATCATGTAGATCTGCTGGCTGCCGCCGCGATCGGATTCGAAGGCGATACGGGTGCCGTCGGGCGAGAAGCTGGCGGCGGTGTCGATGGCGGGATCGGAGGTCAGCCGGTTTACCGAGCGGGTGCGCAGATCCATCAGGTAGATGTCGGAATTGCCGCCTTTCTCTAAGGTCATCACCACCTTGTTGCCGTCGGGCGAGAATCGGGGAGAGAAGGTCATGTTGGGGAAATTGCCCAGCATTTCCTGCCGTCCGCTTTCCAGGTCGAACAGGTACACCCGGGGGCGCCCGCCGATGTAGGACATGTAGGCGATCATCTGTGCCGTCGGATTGAAGCGCGGCGTCAGCACCAGATAGTCGCCGCGCGTGAGAAAGATCGGATTGGCGCCGTCCTGATCCATTACGGCGAGCCGCTTGACGCGCTTCGCCGCGCCGCCGGATTCCGCGATGAACACGATGCGGGTGTCGAAGTAGCCTTTCTCGCCGGTGATGCGCTCGTAGATCTTGTCGGAGATCATGTGCGCGATGCGGCGCCAGTTCTCCGGCGTGGTGGAGAACGAAAGGCCCAGCATCTGCTGCTCGCCGTAGATGTCCCACAGGCGAAACTCGGCGCGCAGCCTGCCGTCGGGCTGCGCCACCGATTGGCCGGTCACCAGCGCCTGCGCGTTGATCACGCGCCAGTTGTTGAATTGCGGCGGCGTGTTGATGTCGTGGATCTGTTCGAGAAACGATTTCTGATCGAGCGGCCGGAAAAGTCCGGAGCGTTCCAGATCGGCGCGGATCACCCCGGCAATCTGTGGTCCGCGTCCGCTGCCGAGGAAATCGGGAATGGCGATCGGCATCGGCTGAATGGTGCCCTGCGTCACGTCCACATGCAGCGCGGCCACGCCGGGCGAGGTCACGCCGAAAAGCGAACCGAGCAGGGCAAGACAGGCGAGGGCCAAGCGTTTCATTCCGAACTCCAAATTACTGATCGATCATCTGACGCGGATCGAAGTTGAGGGTGATTTCCTGCCATTGGTCATAACGGTCCTGCGGCAGCTTGTAGGGCGCGCAGGTATAGATGGCCCGCCGTGCCGCTTCTGCCGCCGCGCGCGTAAACGAATCGTGCGCGACGGCGCTTTCCGATTCATCCGACAATTGTGGCGGCCTTGCGACCGAACCATCGGATTTCAGGAAGAGGTCGAACTCCACCACGAGTTCCTCCGGATGTGGCGCGCCGACCGGCGGATTCCAGCATTGCTGGATCTGGTTGCGCAGCGAATCCTGCAGATCCATCGTCATCGCTGTCTGCGGACCGAATCCCTTGATGTTCTTCTCCGCCTTGCGGCCTTTCGGCGCGGAGTTCTGCGAAGCCTCTCGCTTGTCGAGCAAGGCCATCACCTTGTTGATGTCGAATTGCTGCTTCTTCGGCGGCGTTTCGGCTTTCGGCTCCGGAGTGGGTTTCACCTCGGGAAGCGGCGGTGGTGGCTTTGGCGCCGGTTCCGGTTTTACCGTTTCCTCCGGCGGCGGCGGTTCTTCGACGGGTTTGGGTTGCGGCGCCACATCGAGTTTTTCCGGCGCGGGCTTCGGCTGAGGTTGCGGCGGTGGCGTTTCGATCTTCTGCGGCTCGGGCGGTTTGGGTTCTTCCGGTTTCGGCGTCTCCTTCGGCGCCTTCACCTGCGCGATGATGTTTGTTTTCGTGGAAATGGTCACAAGCTCCACCGGCACAACGGGCGGCGATTCCTGGTCGATCTGAAGCTTGTGCGCGAAGGTGAACAGGGTCGCACCGACGATGCCGGCGTGCAGCAGCACTGAGCCGACCAGCCCGACCGGCGAGCGCCGCGCGCCGGCGGTCGGCGGTATCGACAATCTAGTGTTCGTCCGAACGTTTCCTGTGGGCGACATCCGTCACGAGACCGATATGGGTAAAGCCTGCCGCGCTGATGAGTGCCATCACCTCCATCACGCGGCCGTAATCCACCGATTTGTCGCCCCGCACGAAAATCCGCTGTTCATAGCCATTGGTGGCGATGGCGGTGAGCTTTGGCACCAGATCGGCTTCGTCGACGGGCAGCTTCTGCAGATAGATGCGTCCGTTGCGGCGGACGCTGACCGACAGCGGCTCGCGATCCTGAGACAAGGCTTGCGCGCGCGTTTTCGGCAGGTCGACTGGCACGCCGACGGTGAGCAGCGGCGCCGTCACCATGAAGACGATGAGCAGCACCAGCATCACATCCACGAACGGCGTCACGTTGATTTCCGACATGGGGCGGATGCGGCCGCGCCGGCTGCCGTTCTGAATGCGCTTGACGTGGGCCACCATCAGCGGGCGGCCTTCTCGTCCAGCTGCCGCGACAGGATGGCTGAGAATTCGTCGGCGAAGCTTTCGATGCGGCCGGTGTAGCGGCCGATGTCGTTGACGAACTTGTTGTAGAAGATCACCGCGGGGATCGCCGCAAGCAAGCCCATGGCGGTAGCGAACAGCGCTTCGGCAATGCCCGGCGCCACCACCGCCAGCGTCGTATCGTGCCGCGCGGCGATGGCGGAAAAGGAATTCATAATTCCCCACACGGTCCCGAACAGGCCCACAAACGGCGCGGTCGCTCCCACCGTCGCGAGAAAGCCGAGCTGGCGTTCGATGCCGTCCGTCTCGCGCTGGATGGTGACGTTCATCGCCTTGTCGATGCGGTCCTTGATGCCGGCCAGCAGGCTTTCGCGGGGCGGGCCTCCTTCGAAGGCGCGGCGCCACTCGCGCAAGGCCGAGGTGAACACCGCCGCGAAGGGATGATCGGTGCGCTGGGAAAACTGCGCATACAACTCGTCCAGCGATAAGCCGGACCAGAAGACTTTTTCGAAGCTTGAGGCACGCCGCTTCAAGGTGCCCAGCATCATCCATTTGTTGATGATGATGGCCCATGACCACAGCGATGCCAGCACCAGCAGGATGAACACGGCCTTGACGATCGCATCGGCGCGCACGAACAGCGACACGATCGACATGCGGTTGAGCGCTGGACCGAAGGTCTGACCGTCCGTCGGCGCGACGTCCACGCTGCCCGTCGGCGCCGCGGATGGCGGCGCCAGTTCCTGCGTCTGCGCGTCGTGCGAGACAGGTGCGGCGCGTGGCGTGCGCTGCGCCAGAGCCGAACTTGCGCCGAAAGCGATGGTCAGCACCGCCGCCAAAGCTGCCGCCGTCCGCCGAAACGACATTGTATCGAACCTCACCTAAGGCCTGCGCGTCTCCGGCGCCGTCTGGCATCGGCAGAATCGGGCGAAATGCTTGCTTTGAAAGGGCATTTCAACGTGTCCGAATTTGGGCGGGAATGGTTAACCGATGGTTTCCGGCGCAAATTTCGCGAGTTTTTCGCGCATCTGCGGCGGGATGCGGCGAGGCTTGCCGTCCAACGTGATGATGCAGGCTTGAACGCGGCCGTGCGTCAGTTGAGTTCCCTTGCAAAAGATATCTTGCTCCGCCGAAAGCCGCGCGCCGCTGAGCGCGGTGGCGCGCGTGTGCACTTCGACGATGTCATCGAGCCGCGCGGGTTTCAGATATTCCAGTTCGATGCGGCGCAAGGTCCAGGCGGTGGGTTCCGGCCCCTGCAGCTGCGCCAGCCGCACAATGCCGACCGAGCGGAAGAACTCGGAGCGGCCACGCTCCATGTAGCGCAGATAGTTGGCGTGATAGACAATGCCGGAAAGGTCGGTGTCTTCGTAGTAGATGCGGATCGGCAGGATATGAACCTTTCCCTCGAACCGGCCGGATTGTGGCTCGTGCGCCATCAGCACACTTTGCCCGGTGGACATTGTGGCTTTGCCGGCAGCACATTCACGGAAACCTCGCCTGTTTTATTGTCCGGTTCGCCGGCGAAATAATGCGTCCACACCACTCCGAAGTAATTGGCGCCGAAAAACACCATCCAGGTGAGCCCCAGCGCCACCGCAAGCACCACAACCCGCCGAACCATCGCTTCCATCGAGCAATTCTAACGTACTGTTCGCTTACGGGGAAAGCGCAGCCACGAACCTTATCCTCCCCCGCTTGCGGGAGAGGTGCCGGGCAATCCCGCCACCAAGTTTGTGCGAACTGTGCATCGCTGATGTCCGCAGTGCGGAATTTGGTGGCGGGAGAGTGGGGGAACAGATCGCCCTCGACCGCACTTTTCAACATCTCGCATGCGCCTATGCGGCCGCGAGCACCGCGCGCTTGATGGTTTGAGGCAATTCGATCGGCCGGAAAAAGCTCTTCGGGTAAAGGTAGTCCTCACCGGATTCATCGATGACGCGCAATAGGCCGTGTTTTGCCGCCGCCTGGTCGCACAAGGCCACATAGATTTTTCGCTTTTCGAGGGAGGCGGCGTAGCCGTCGTTTTCGATGCAGATCACCAATTGCCTTGCCGAAGTCCGGTTCATGCTCATTCGCTTTCGAGCAGCGCTTTGATCTTGAATTCCTTACGGCCAATACCGCTTGCTTCATACCAGTGTATTTCAGCAAGGCAAAGACTGCCATCGTCCAAGCGGACACGCCCGATCCCCTTGCGCTTGCGCCAGCGGCCGCGACCATAAATCTTCTGTAGGCGCGCGATCTCGCGAATACTTGATCCGGTGGCCATCGTTTGGGCTTGCGAAATTTCGCCCACGATCTCGAAGTTCATTCCGATGTTGGCCCCTAATCCCCCTCGCCCGCAAACAATCCAATCTGCGACGGGTCGCGGGGCGGGGTGGCGAGGCCGAGATGTTCGAAGGCGGCGCCGGTGAGCACGCGCCCGCGCGGCGTGCGCTGAACGAAGCCCTGCTGCAGCAGGAACGGCTCCACGATCTCCTCGATGGCGTCGCGCGCTTCGCCCAGCGCCGCGGCAATGGTTTCGATCCCCACCGGGCCGCCGCCAAACGATTCGGCCACCAGCTTCAGATAGCGCCGGTCGAAGGCGTCGAGCCCGCGCTTGTCCACTTCCAGCCGCGTCAGCGCTTCATCGGCAACGTGCGCATCCACAGTGCCGCGGTTGGCCACGCTGGCGAAATCGCGCACGCGCTTCAGCAATCGCCCCGCGATGCGCGGCGTGCCCCGCGCGCGCGACGCAATCTCCCGGGCGCCGTCGCTGATCAGATCGAGCCCCAGCACCCGCGCGCCGCGCTCCACGATCGAAAGCAGCTCATCGGCCGAATAAAAATTCAGCCGCACCGGAATGCCGAAGCGGTCGCGCAACGGCGTGGTGATGAGGCCGGAGCGCGTGGTGGCGCCGACCAGGGTGAACGGCGCCAGCGTGATTTTTACCGAGCGCGCGGAAGGCCCCTCGCCGATGACGAGATCGAGCTCGTAATCCTCCATCGCCGGGTAGAGGATTTCCTCCACCGAGGGATTGAGGCGATGGATCTCGTCGATGAACAGCACATCGCGCGGCTCGAGATTGGTGAGGATGGCGGCGAGGTCGCCGGCGCGCGCCAGTACAGGACCGGAAGTGGCGCGGAAGTTCACGCCGAGCTCGCGCGCCACGATCTGCGCGAGCGTGGTTTTGCCCAGGCCGGGCGGGCCGGAAAACAGCACGTGATCCAGTGCCTCGCCACGTTCGCGCGCCGCCTGAATGAAAATGGAAAGATTCTCGCGCGCCTGTTGCTGGCCGACGAATTCCGCCAGCCGCTTCGGCCGCAGGCTGGATTCGAGCGTGTCGTCCTCGCCCCTCTCCGGCGCGACAAGCCGTTCGGGTGTAGTAGTGGCGGCCATCATGCGCGCCACGGGTTGACGACTTCGAGACCATCGAAACGAAAATCTCTTTCGTTTCGCGTGACGAACGTAAGGTTATGCGCAAGGGCGGTGGCCGCCAGCTGCACATCGGCCAGTTTGCCATTTGGGTATGTTGCTCGAAGGTGCGCCCAGAAGAGCGATGCCTTCAAATCGAAGCTTACGACGCGCCCTGCGAAACCGACCAGGACAATCTCATCGAACCATCGCTCCAGATCCAGGCGCTTCTTTCCGGGAGAAAGACGCTCAATGCCGAAACGGATTTCTCCAACGCTGACCGCGCTGATGAAGAGAACGGCCGAGTCCTGCGCCCCAAGCCAAGCATCGACGTTTGCGTTCGGGCGAGTCTGGTTGCCCTCTGAAACGACGCAGGTGTCGAGCAGAAACATCAGAAGATTTTTCGCGGCTTCTCACGACGGCGCGGCGGCAGCTTGAACCCCGGTACCTTCGGCGCCGATTTCCAAATTTCATAAAGCGTCTTGGGTTGCGCCTTCTTCGCGCCGTCATTTTCGATGAGCCGCACCTCGTATTTCGGCTTTCCCCGGTAGGTGATAATCTGCGGCGCGGCATCCACCTCGCGCAAGAACTCTGCGAAGCGCGCCTTGGCATCTTGAACTGCCCAACCATTGTCCATTGCAAATCTCTCCTGACTAGTCTGACTAGTCAGTCTAAGTCACCGCGCCATGGCGCGCAAGCTTTCGCGGATCAGCGCATCGAGCGGCGTGTGCTCGCCCAGCTCTCGCGCGGCGCGGGCGATCGCTTCGGCGGCCTGCGTCTGCGAATAACCGAGCTTGAGCAGCGCCGCGACGGCGTCGGCCTCCGGTCCGCGCGGCGCAACGGCGATGGCAGCCGCGCCGTCCTCGGCATGGCCGCGCAGCATCATGGCCGGTGCCTTGTCCTTCAATTCGGTGACGATGCGCGTCGCAAGCTTCGGCCCGATGCCTTGCGCGCGGCCCACCGCCGTCTTGTCGCCCAGCGCCACCGCCCGCTCCAGCTCGCGGGCCGATAAAGCCGAAAGCACGTTCAGCGCCACGCGCGCGCCGACATTCTGCACGCCTTGCAGCAGGCGAAACCATTCGCGTTCCTCCGCCGTAGAGAAACCATAGAGGCGAATGGCCTCCTCGCTCACTTTGGTTTCGATCATCAGCGACGCTGCCGCGCCTGCCGCAAGCTTCCCGAGAGTGGAAGACGGCGCGTGAACCAGATAGCCGACGCCGCCGACATCAATGACGGCATGATCTTCCGCGACTGAATCGACAATGCCGGAAAGCTTGCCGATCATCCGAGTGCCACTTTTTTGCCGCCCGCTCCGCCGGACGGCAAACGCGTGTCCATTTCGCCCGCCAACGCTGCCAGAATTTTCGCGCGCGTTCCGGAAAAATGCGCATGCGCAATGGCGCAGGCGAGCGCGTCCGCAGCGTCCGCCGATTCTACCTGCGCCGTTGGCAGCAGATGCCGGATCATCGCCTGCACCTGCGCCTTCTCCGCATGGCCGGCGCCGACGACCGATTTCTTGATGTGGTTGGGCGCATATTCGGCAATCGCCAGTCCCTTGCGCGCGGCGACCAGCAGCACCACCGCGCGCGCTTGCCCCAGCTTGAGCGCGGCGGAGGCATCCTTCGCCACGAAAGCCTGCTCGATGGCGAGCGCCGCCGGCCGCAGACGTTCGATCACTTCGGCAATGGCTTGATGCAGATAAAGCAGGCGCTGCGGCAACTCCGCTTTCGCGTCGCTGCGCAACACGCCATGCGCAACATGTGTAAGGCGCGTGCCGGACACATCTATGATGCCCCAGCCCATGCGGGCAAGGCCGGGATCGAGGCCGAGAATGCGGAAGCTCACGCAGGCACCGGCAGAATCATCCTTGCCAGTTTCGGTTGCCCCGGCTCCCGCTGCAATCGGCGTGCGCCGATCCCGTGAAAAGAAACAGCCGGCCCGCTTTGCGCAGGCCGGCTGTTGGCACATTTTCGAGGGGATCAGAAGCCGAAGTGGTAGGTCAGACGCGCGCGCACCAACGGGAAATTGCGGTCGTCCTTGACAGAAAAGTTCTCGGGCACGGGAGTTGCGAGGTTCGCCGTGTCCTCGCCGAAGTGATAGTAAAGTCCTTCCGCGCCGACGCTTACGGCCGGCATGACAAAGGCTTCCACGCCGCCGCCGGCCACCCAGCCGGTCTTCTTGATATTGCGGTCGAAGCTCGCGTTGCCCGCAGCCGAACTGACATTGAAATGCTCGTGCGAGCCTTCCCAGGCGGCGCCACCGGTGCCGTAGATCAGGAACGGTCCCGTGGTGATGCCGACGCGACCGCGCAGGCTCGCCAGATAATCGATGTCCTTGCCAAAGTCGCTGTCGCCTTCGACGCCGAACAGAATGCCGCCGGGCTGCCAGTTGTATCCGAGATGCGCGCCGCCCACGAAGCGGTCGTTATTGTCTCGCGAGTCGAAAGACAGGGCGCCGGCCCCGGTCCTGTCGGTAAAGCTCAGATGGTTGGGATCGAAGGCGACGCCGGCATTGCCGCCCAGATAGAGGCCGGAAAACGGACCGCCGATAACCGGCTGCGCAGAAACTGGAGCTACAGAGAGGAGAAGGGCCGCGGCAAATCCGCCGGCAATTATGGAATGGGAACGCATCGTGGATCTCCTTATGAATACGCCTCACATGGCCCACCCTCCCGCCAAGGCCGCCTAGAATACGCGATGTAGGTGCGGACGTTCCCTTGTCCATGCTGCAAGTGCGAAGTTCAGCCCATGCGTGGCACAAGAGCAACATTATTACAGAGGTTTAAGTCCTTCGTTACAGGTGCTGCAGCGCAAAAGTATCGAACATCGCCCAGAATTTCGCGCGAATGGCATCGTTTTCCATGAGGATTTCGTGCTCTGACTCGGCAATCTCTTCATAGCGCCCATCGGGCAAGCGGCGCGCGAAATCGCGAATGGCGGCGGTATCCACGATGCGGTCCCGTCCCGCGCCTATCGCCAACACCGGCGTGGTGATGGCTTCCGCGTAACCGGGCGCGTTCACCGTCTCCATCGAGCGGTACGCCGCTTCAAGCCAGCCCCAGGTGGGACCGGCGACGCGCAGGTTTGGATGTTCGCGCAGCATGGCCTGCGTGCGCTGGAAGCGTTGCGGATCCGAGGTGCAGAGCTGCCTGTCGAAAGTGGCCTGCAGCGGATCGCGCATGACATCGCGCACCCAGTGCGTCTCGCCGCCGATAAAATTGTGCGCGAGCGTCAGCAGGCGCGCCATGCGGGGCGAGTAACCGCGCGTCTGTATCCGCAGCATTGGCGCCAGAAGCACGGCGGCCGAAAATTGCTTGGGATGCTCGTGCAGCGCGCGCAGCAGAATATGCGCGCCCATCGAGTGAGCGAGGACGAACGGCGGACGGGGCGTGAGATTGTGCACCACCTTGTCCAGAAAAACCCGCAGATCGGAATCGTATTGGCGGAAATCGCCGATGTGCTGTTTCAACGGCTCGCGCAGCGCGCGGAAGGATCCGCCCTGGCCGCGCCAGTCCATGGTGGCGACATGATAGCCGCGGGCCAGCAGCTCGCCGATCACCTCGATGTATTTCTCGATGAATTCGGTTGCGCCGTTCAGCAGCACGCAGACGCCGCGCGGCGTCAGTCCGGGCGCTGCCTCGAGCGTGGCGATGCGCAGGAATTTGCCGTCCCGCCCATACGCGAAGCGGGGCTGGACATCCTCCGGCGCGAGCGCGCGCAACTCAGGCGCGGCCGCTGGCGCGCGCGTTCTGCCAGATGGGACCAAGACGCATGGCGAGCCCCATATCGCCGGCCACGCGGATCTTGCCGGTGAGGAAGGCGCTCATCGGGTCGAGCTCGCGGGTGGAGATTCGGCGGAAGTTTTCCAGACTGACGGCGATCGTGCAGTCGGCGCTTTTGCCTTCGCCGTCGCACACGATGTTGGGGCTGGATTTGCCGTCGATGAAAACGCTGCCGGCGGCGCCGAAATCCAGTTTCAGCGTGCCCCCGAGGCCGGAATCCGCGCCCACGATATTCCCAAGCCGCTCGATGATGGGCCTGATCTCTTCGCCACTCATACGCCTGACCTCCTGCCGCTCCGCGCGAATCAAGCGCCGCCGCGAAGCAATGCCATCGGGGAGAAATATGAGGGATCGCTCCGCCCGCCGCAACGGATGGACGGCAAACGCTTCAAATGCAATGGATCGAAACCAGGCGGATCTTGCCGAAGCAGGGTATCATGTAAGGCGCTGCCGGCGGGCTCCTAGTACGCCCTGGCTTCCAGACTCTCCCCGCCGTATTCGTCGATGTAGACCAGCACGCGATAGCCCGGCGCCATTTTAACGTTTCCGCTGGCGTCGTGTTCGATCAGGCCATTGTTCATGATCGTGCCGGAATATTTGTCGAAGCCGAATTTCGGCGCCATGCCTTTGTAATTGTCCCGGATCAGTGTGAAGAGCGTCTGCGCGTTTTCGGGCGAGAGCCTGACGCATCCAGCGCTGGCGCGGCTGCCAAGCCGATCCACTTCCGCATCCGAGGCGGCATGAATCGCCAAACCGGTCTGAACGCCATGGTTCTTCCAGTTGAAGAACATGGCGAACGGCATCGGCTCGTTCCATTGGGTGGAGCGGTGTTCTTCGTAGAACCGCTTCGGATCGAGTTGATAGGCGCCTGCCGGAGTGGCGGTCGCCATCTCGACGCCGCGCGCGTTTTGCTCGATCGTTTCGCGGCCCGTCGACACGGGCCAATTGTAGAGCGGAAGCAGCTCGCCGCCGATGTTCTGGAAAACCAGCATGCGCTGCGCCCAGGGACCGGAAGCGGCCTTGCTCACATAGATGAACAGTCCGAAATTCTCCAGCGCGTCCGCGCTGAGGTTGTCGCGAAGCCGCTGCTCGATGGAGGGTGCAATGCGCTGCGCCGGATCGATGGAAGCCACCGCGGCATCGTTAACGCTGCCGTGGCGCGCGGTGTTGTTCCACGCGATCTGCTGAAGCGCGGGATCCGCCTGGGCCTGCGCGGCGCACAGCGCCGAGAAAGCCAGAGCCAGCATCAGAGATTTTTTGGGTTTCATCCCCGTCCCGCAATCCCGTCACGCGAACAAAAACGCCAAATGCCGCTCCGGGTTCCCGGGCCGATCTCAGCCGTTTCGTTGCCGGGAGAAAGGAGTCGCCAGATTTGGCTGGCGAAAGCCAAGCACCTGAATTCGGCGGACGGGACCAGCCTGGCGGCGGCTACCGCGCCGCGTCGAGCCGCACAACTTCGGCTTCAATATCCCTGCGCCAGCGCGCGGCTTCTTCGGCATCGGGCAGCTCGGCATAGAGCTGCGGCGGCACGATATCGCGATAGAGTTCCAGCACAGCGCCTTGCCACGGCCAGCGCTCCGCTGCGCGCATCTCTGTCAGCAGACTCTTGAGGCTGTTGCGGACGTGCTGCGGATTGGGCACGTAGCGCGCAGGCCGCAGCTCCTCTTCTGCAAACAGATTGTGCTGCTGCGCCAGTCCCACGCGTCTTCCCGCGAATCACCTTCTTCCCTCCAATTTTGCCGGAAGCACGCCACCCGGGCGAGCAGTGACGCCGAGTTATCCAGAGCCTATCGATCCACAACATTGTCATGGCCCGGCCTGACCGGGCCACCCAGCCGAAGCGCGTCTGCGCTTCGATGACTCACGAGCGCGCGGACGCGCCCTTACTGGGTGGTCCGCCTTCGCAGACCATGACAACTATTTTTGATCCGGAAATGCACTTCGATACTCGGCATCGATCTTCGCCATTTGGGCGACGGTGAAGGAGAGTGAGCGGGCGATGTCGCGCAAATGCTCGATTTCGGCGAGCGAAAGTTCGCGGCCTTTGCGGGATTTGAGATACTTCTCCAGAACCGGATAGCCTCCGATGTGGAATTCCCACACCTCCTGCGGCACCGGCTTGAAGCATTGGGTCTTGTTGAACCAGACCGCCTGTTCTTGCGGCGAGTAGCGCACGGCTTCCACCATGTCGCTGCCCTTGCCGTCGAGCTCGGCCAGTTTCAGCGGCGGCAGGGTTTTCAGCAGGTGCGCCTGCACCAGCTCCCAGCCGAGATTCGAGAGCGCGTCGAAATCCCGCTTTGCGCTCGGGAAGGGAATGCGCGGGAAATCGATGCGCAGGAACTCGGCATAGCGTTGGCGGTAGGTGGGCGCATGCAGCACGGCGTAGATGAAGCCGAGGATTTGTTCGGGCCGATAGCGATGCTCGTACCGCGCATCCAGAAACGCGCGGAAGTCTGGGGAGTAATTTTCGGCGTTTCCGTTGACATAAAGTGGGAACACAAATGCGTTGTTCGAAGTCTTCGACGACAGCGAAATCTTTTCTGGCATGCGGTCAGTCGCTAACGCATGCGCAAAACTTTCGCCTTTGGTCATTCTTGAAACCGAAAGCGCAACATTGGATCGAAGCATATTACGCCAGATTTGCTCCACAGGCCATCCGATGAAACCGCGAGCTCGGCCGGTGAAGTAAGTATACCGAATGTCCATCGGCCGATAAGCGACCTTTACGACCCCCTCTTTATTCGGGCCGGAATCTCGAAGGTCTTTTTGCGCCCGCGAAACCGTCCAATCACGAGCCTCTTTAGTGAGTCGGAACTTCCGTCGCGCTTCCGATTCACTTGCACTGGCAAATTCCTGCACCGTTCCCCAGGCTTCTTGTTCAGTGAAGTGTATCGTCAGGTTGTCGCGGTTGGTCATCATCCCGGAGCCGCCTACCGCGAATAGATCACGAAGAGATTTTTCGCGCTCATAGACGGCTTTGATCGCCTTGTTTTGAGGCACAAAGAGATAGAAGGAAGGTGCGGGGTCAATTGAGGTCCACTCGATTTCGTTGGCGACAGTCTCTGCGCATAGCTTGTATTTCCGCAGGCGCTTGCCGAACACGTCGCCTCGCCAGACGCCGCGCTCTAAGCCGGACTTCTTCACGAACAGGCTAATTGCCACGCCCTGCTCGATATCGAAAACGTTCTCATCCTTGCCGCCATCGGGCGCACGCTCTTTTTTTTTGGCATTGCCGTGCAGGTCGAGCACGTAAATCTGCTCGAAGCTGCGCATCAACGATTGCCGCATGCCGCGGAACGTGGGGTTGTCCAGCCATGAATGGTTGGTGATGATGCCGACGACACCTTCTTCCACCGCATCCATTTTGGTCTGTGCGAAGCGGATGAACTTTACATAGTCGTCGAGCAAACCTTGGGTTACCCGCTCCTTCATCCGCTTTCCATCTACAAGGCGGTAGGCGTCTATCTCGGTTGTGATCCATGTGCCTACATTCTGCGATTGATATGAGTAGGGCGGATTGCCGGTGATCACCAAAATCTGTTTCTTCTTGACGGCATCGGCTTCGCGAATTTCGGTGGCGAGCGCCGGCACTGGCCAAAGCTTCGCCTGATCCGGGTCAACCGTTACCGGCTCCAAGGTGTTGGTGAGAAACACCTGCAGCCGCTCGTTGCCTTCCAGTGGATGGCCCTTATCGTGCAGGTATTGCGAGAGCTTGAGGTGCGCGATGGTGTAGGGCGCGAGCAGATATTCGAAGCCGTAGAGATGCTGAAGGATGTGTTCGGCGACCACCTTCTTCGCCTTGGCCTTATCCGGCCCGCCGATGTTGTCGAAAATGCGCTCGAAAACTTCCAGCAGGAAGGTGCCGGTGCCGCAGGCGAAATCCAGCACTGTGACCTTGCTGTTCGCTAGGCCTTCGTCGATGCCGAAGCTGGTTTTCAGGATGTCGTCCACCGCCCGGACGATGAAGTTCACCACCGGCGGCGGCGTGTAATAGACACCGCGGCTCTTGCTGGTCGCCTTGTCGTAGGCGCGCAGAAAGTCCTCGTAGAAGTAGATGAAAGGATCGCGCTCGAACAGCCGGTGCTCTTCCTCGTCGCGCGCGCGGATGTTGCGGTTTAACGCCTTCCGCCCGCGGAAGGAGAGGTCTTGATGGATGCGGCCTATATCCAGCTCGTTGACGATGAGCAGGACTTCCGCGATCACCCAGCGGATTTCGACATATTGGTCTTTCTCCAGCTCATCGAGGAACGACACCAACTCGCGGATAAGGCGGAAGGGGCCGGGCACATTGGCCTTGGCATTCTGTAGCGTGATTTTCTCGTTGGGCTTTGCATTCAGCTTGGCAAGAAAGATGCCGTAGACCAGCATTTGCGCGAAGGCGTCAGCGAACTCAGACGTTTTCAGTGCGTGAAAAACTTGCGTGCGGAAGACGTCGTACAATCCCAGCAGCTTTTCGCCGCTGTTGTCGCGCTGTTGGCGGACCAGTTCTTCCGTCAGCCCGTCACGCAGCACATGCGCGCGCCGCGCCAATGCCAACGCGAGCCTCTGCGAATTGTCGATTCCTTCCGGCGCGGTCGAGAAGAAACCTTCCAACAGTTTGGCAACCGCTTCGACCCGATCCTCGCGCGGTGTGAATTTCCGATTTTCGAGATCGTCTGCCGAGCACAGTACGGCGCGCTTGGGTGCGCCGCTTTCATTCAGAAGGATGAACTCGCAATAGTCCGTGAGAACGATTGGCCGCCGCAGGGTTTTGTATTTCGTGATCTGATCGGACTTCAGAACCTTCTCCAGATTCTCGCCGAGCGCCTTGGTCTCGACATAGCCGACGATCATGCCGGCGCGCGTGATTTTGAAATCCGGCGCGCCCTTACCGGCAATGCGCTTGGGCTCGTGCTGTACCTTTGGCTGGCCTTCCGCCTCTTCAGCGAAAGCCTTCAATAAGCGCTCGATGGCGGCGCGGTCGGTGTGCTCGGTCTTTTCCGAGCGCTGCCATTCTTTCAGCGCCTGCAAATAAGCGCCAAAGGCCTCTTGGCGGATAATCCTGCTGCTGCTCAAAACGTCCCCAATTTCCCGTCGCTGATGCAGCGTAAGCATGCCTAAGGCTGCAAATAACAGCCCCTTGAACTATCCGGAATGTTCCTTATATGTTCCGAATCATGGATGTAGGCAGTTGAAGGCGGGTTTGTGTGATAAGAGGACGTCACAACATTGCAGGAAACACGGTGGAGCCTCCGCTTCCACTTGGGCGCCAATCCCGCGATCCCCCGCAAACAATTCATTGTACCTGGGGCCCTGCGGAACACACGTTTCAACGAGGGGGCCCCCCTGCTTTTGAAAAACGACTGCATCGGCAGGTCTGGAGCCACAACATCTTGTGGTTCCGGGGCGGTTCGGAAGAACAGGGGAAGGGGGGTACCCTCTCGTTTTTCGGAGGTTCGAATGGGAACTTTGGGAACTCTCTGCAAGAGAGGAGGGGGAGAGGCCAGATTTCGGAAAACAACCCTCGGCAGTTCTTCTTTATAAATCAGCTGCTTGTGCCGCAATGCCTACGAACAACGTTTCAGCGAACAGTGTTCGCTGATTCCGCTGAAAGAATGCTGTCACTCGCCCCCTTGAAGCGCCAAAGGCGCGAAATTATCTAGGGAAAGTCCGGGTGGCCTTAGGGCATCCGGGCGAAGCAAGGCCTCGGGCCGCTAAGGGGCGAGGCTGCCAAACCACATCGCTTTTAGGAGGTTGTGACCATGAGATTCGATTTTTCCCCGCTGTTCCGTTCCACCGTCGGCTTCGACCGGCTGTTCGACATGCTGGATCAGGTTTCCCAGTACGATTCCGGCAACGGCTACCCGCCCTACAACATCGAGCGGGCGGACGAGAACCACTACCGCATCACGGTGGCGGTCGCCGGTTTCGCCGAGAAGGACCTGAACGTCGAGCTGCATGACGGCGTGCTCACCATTTCGGGCAAGCGCGAAGAGGGCGACAAGTCCGAGAGCACGAATGTGCTCTACCAGGGCATTGCCGGCCGCGCCTTCGAGCGCCGCTTCCAGCTCGCCGACCATGTCGAAGTGAAGGCCGCGAAGCTGGAGAACGGCTTGCTGCATGTCGAGCTCGAGCAGATCGTGCCTGAGGAGAAGAAGCCCCGCCGCATCTCCATCAACGCGCCGGAGCTGAAGACCATCGAGGGCCGCGCCAAGGCCGCGTAATTCTGGCCAGCGTCTTCGATAATCATCTTGAGTAGCGGAAAGGCCGGGTGTGTTGCACCCGGCCTTTTGCCTGGGCCCGCACAAGCGGGGTGACAGGCTGGCAGGCGCGGCCTATTCTGGTTCCGCATCCAACGCTTGCCGCGCATGTCCATCTGGCAAAATTCTCCGCTTGCCCGCGCACCGCGCCTCGAACCGGATGCCGATATTGCCGACCTGCGCCAGCGGTTTGCCGCCACCTTCCAGCGCTTCTCCCCGCCGCCCGCCGACGCCAAGTTTCAGGCCGCCCAGCTGGGCCCCGCCAAGGGCGAATGGGTGACGGTGGACCGCTCCTCGCCGGAGCGCGTCATCCTGTATTTTCACGGCGGCGGTTTCGTCACCGGTTCGCCGCAGACGCACCGTTCGCTGGTGGCGCGGCTGTGCGATCACGGCTTCGCAAAGGCCTTCTCCGTCGCCTACCGTCTGGCACCGGAGTACCTGTTCCCCGCCGGCCTGCGGGACTGCGTGGATGCCTATCGCGCTCTTCTGCAAAAGGGTGTCGAGCCGTCGTCGATAGTGCTCGCCGGGGATGACGCGGGCGGCGGGCTTGTTTTCGCCGCGCTGCTCGCCATCCGCAACGGCCAGATGCCGCTGCCGGCGGCCTGTCTGGCGATGTCGCCATGGGCGGATCTGACGCTCGCCGGTGGTTCGATTCTGGCAAACGCCAGGAATGACGGAGCGCTCTCCTGGGACTTGCTGTTTCTCACCGCGCGCCAATACCTGAAGAAACAGAGTCCCGCGGATCCCTATGCGTCGCCGATTTACGCAAGCTTTCGCGATTTTCCTCCCGTCATGGTGCATGCCGGCAGTCAGGAGATCCTGAAGGACGATGCCAGCCGCATCGGAGACAAGGCGGCGGAAGCGAATATCCCCATCAGCGTCGAGATATATGACGGCATGCAGCATTTGTTTCAGGGCAATGCCGAGCTGCAGGAGGCAAAGGTCTCGCTGCAACGCCTCGGCCAATTTATCCGTCAGCGTGCCGGTCGTATGGCGGTCCGCGCGGCCCAGTGAAGTTTTTTTCGGGACTTGGGACGAGTGTTTGTTCCGCCTTGCTGCTTGCGAGCGTCGCGCGCGCGGAGGTTGAGACCGTCGTTGTCACAGGAAGCGCGCTTCCCGGCACGTCGCTGGATACCGACGACGTTCCGGTAAACGTCCAGACATTTTCCAGCGACGATCTGGTCCGGCTCGGGCCGGCGAGCATCTTGCGCGGGCTGGACAGCATGGCGAGCGGGATTTCCCTTTCGGAAGCGCAGGGCAATCCATTCCAGCCGAACCTTTTCTATCGCGGTTTCGAAGCCTCGCCCCTTTCCGGCGATGCGCAGGGGCTTGCTGTGTATGTCGATGGCGTGCGGCTCAACCAGCCGTTCGGCGATGCGGTGAACTGGGATGTGATTCCGGACATCGCGATCGAGCGTCTGACACTCGAAGGCTCCAATCCTGTCTTTGGCATGAACGCGCTTGGCGGCTCGGTGTCTGTGCGCATGAAAGACGGCTTTGCGTGGCAAGGGACGGAGGCGGAGGCGTACGCCGCTTCCCATGGGCGCACAGCCGGCGCCGTTCAGTTCGGTCAAAACGACGGAACCACATCGCTTTATGTTGCAGGCACGCTGCTGACCGACAGTGGCTGGCGCGATCATTCGCCGTCGCATCTTGCACAAGCCTTCGCCGATTTCGGCTGGCAGGTGCGGGGTATGGAGCTGCATCTCGATCTTGCGGGCACCAGCAACGCGCTGACGGGAAATGGAACCTCGCCGGTTCAGTTGCTTGCGGTGGACCGCTCCGCCGTTTTCACTTTTCCGGACAAGACCGACAACCGCTACGGCCTCGCCAATCTGTTCGGCGATGTTCAACTTGAACCGGGCCTTGCGCTGCAGGGTAACGTCTATGTGAGCCATCTCGGCCAGCGCACCAAAAATGGGGACGCCAGCGAGGTGGCGCCGTGCAACTCCGGCGAGCTGTGCCTGGAAGATGAAACCATCGTCACGGACAGAACCGGCAATCCCATCCCCGATTTCCTCGACGGTGGCTCGTACGCGCAGCTGAACCAAACCTCGACCGACACACTCGGGTTCGGCGGCAGCGTGCAGGCCAGTTTGCAGCAACAAGTTTTCGGTTTCGAGAACCAGCTGATCGCCGGGCTTGCCTACGATGCAGGGCGCGCGGATTTCGAGGCCCAATCCGATCTCGGTGGGCTGTCGCTGGACCGCGGATTTATTGGGCAAGGCATCACCATCGACATCGCAAGCGGAGAAATCGCGCCGGTCAAAGTGCAGAGTGACAACGATTATTTCGGCGCTTATGCCGCCGACATTCTCAAGCTTTCGCCGCGGCTCTCGCTAAATCTTTCCGCGCGATTCAACTACGCGCACATTCGCCTGGACGACCAGCTCGGCACGGCGCTCAACGGATCGCATGAATTCACGCATTTCAATCCGGCCGCCGGAATGACTTACAAAGTTCTGCCGGAAGCCACACTGTACATGGGCTACGCACAGGCGAACCGCGCACCGACGCCCGCCGAATTCTCCTGCGCCGATGAGAATGCACCCTGCAGCCTGACGAACTTCTTCGTCGCCGATCCACCGCTGAAACAGGTCACCGCGCAGACGATCGACGCGGGGGCACGCGGGACTATCCAGATAGAAGCGGCCACCCTACGATGGCATGGTGAAGTCTACCGAACTGAAACCGCCGACGACATCATGTTCGTGGCAAGCCCCATCACCGGCCGCGCCTTTTTCCGGAATATCGGAACCACGCGCCGGCAGGGCCTCGATTTGGGAGCGGAGGTTACCTCGGCGCCTTGGTTCTCTTCGCTCAGCTATGCCTACACCGATGCGACCTTCCAGACAGCATTGACATTGGACAGCCCGGACAATCCCCGCGCCGACGATGGTGGCCAGATCCATGTGAAGCCCAGCGACTCTCTACCATCGATCCCCCAGCATCTCGTCAAACTAAACTTCGGCTACCAGCCAAGCGAAGTGTGGAGCGTCAGTGCTTCAGCCCGCTACGCCAGCGGTCAGTTCCTGCGGGGGGACGAATCCAATCTCAATCCGCAAACGCGGCCCTATACCGTGGTGGATATCGCCGCGAACTACCGGTTGATGGAGCATTGGGAGGTTTTCGGCGGCATCGAAAACCTGTTTGACACCCCGTACGAAACCTTTGGCACCTTCTCGCCTGTGGGGGACGTACCGATGGTGGAAGTGCCGAACGCGGACAATCCGCGCTCGCTAAGTCCCGGCGCGCCGTTGACCGTGTTTGCCGGCCTTCGGGGGCGTCTCTGAGGGTCTCTCCACCGGGCGGACATCCGCTAAATACCGGTAAAGAAATGGTAAATTTGGTCTGGCGCGGGCCTGCGGATTATGGCTAATGTCCCCGCCCCAGGGTGCGGCAGGGTGTTTTGCGCGCCCCGGGCTGGGCCACATATGCAAGGGTTCCCGGCGGCAACGGTTCACAACAGCGACAAAGGGGTTCGTCTTGTCGAAGCGCGTTTTGATGCTGACCGCGGCTACCGCCGCCCTGCTTTCCGCCCCTGTGCTGGGCGACGATTTCACCGACATCAAGGATCAGGTGACTCAGCAGATCAAGACCAGCACGGCCGCAGACGGCGTGCCGGCCGACATCCTGATCGAGTCCACAGGCTCCGTGGTGGTGACGGTTGCCGGTCCCGCCGTTGAAATCGATTCCAACAATACGGTCACCAACCAAGGCTTGATCAGCAACCTGAACACGATTGGCGCGATCGGCGTTCAGCTCGATGCAACTGCTGCCGGCAATGGTCCCGGCGCAACTGTCGCGGCGCTGGACAGCACCGGCATTATCGATCTGTCGGGCACGGGAACGGACAAGACCGGGATTCTCGTGGGCATTGCCAATGGAGATGCGACCGGCATCTTCAATGGCGGGATCAATCTTGGGGAGGGCTCCGCGCTTAAGGTTACCGGGAACGGCGCCGTCGGCATCCACATCGCCGACAACACGACGATGAACGGGGACATTACTCTCGCGGGATCGACGAATATTACCGGCGGCACCTCAATGACGGGCCTGCTGATCGGCACGAGCGAAACCGCCCCGGCCACCCTTGTCGGCGATCTGCTGATCGATACCGGCGGCTCCCTTTCCGTTGGGGGGGATACATCTTACGGCGTGCGGATCGAGCCGAATTCCGTGCTCGACGGCAATCTGACCGTAAACGGCTCTCTCGCGGTCACGCCCACCAGTACCACCAGCACGGGCGGTTCGACCGCAGTCTGGGTGGACAACAATTCCGCCGGAAATGCCATCACTGGAGACATCACTATCGGTGACGCTGCTCTGGTCAGCGCCAGCGGCGCGGCCAGCCAAGCCTTCGCTTTGCTTGGCGCGGTGGGCGGCAACTTCACGAATGACGGCACCATCACCGCCGTCGGAGCGGCGTCGCGAACCAGCGACACCGGCAATCCCATCGGCGGCTCGGCGATCGTGATCGCCAACGACATCAATGGCGGCTTTTTGAACAACGGCCCGGTAAACTCTACCGACGCGACGGTCGCGGGGACGATTATTGGCAATGGCGCCTTTCCCGTCATCCTGATCTCGCCGGCCGGCGCCGGCGCCACGCCAACCGGCGATCTTGACATCGCGCAATATAATCTCGCCGATCCGAACGGCCAATACAGCTTCATCAACCGTGGTTCGATTACGGCCAACCCCGCCAATGTCGATCAGACCAGCACGACTGCCGTTCAGATCGAGGGCGCGGGAAGTTTCTCCGCCAACCTGCTGACGGGTTTTTTCAACTCCAACACCATCAGCGCGTCCGCAAACGGGGACGACCATCAGCTCGCGCTGATGTCGGTCACGGGGCTATGGATTCGCGATGGCGGCAACGTTCCGGTCTTTTTCAATTCGAACGAAAACAGCTCCGCCAACGGAACGGTGACCGCGCGCTATGACGGTTCGGCGCTCGGCGGAAGCGCGGTTGCCATCCATATCGATCCCGGCGGAACGCTCGGCCAAATCGTCAACCAGGGGACGATCAGCGCATTTGCCAACATCACCGACACCAGCTTTTCCGGGCTGACGGCGCGGGCGATCTACGATCAGTCCGGGACGCTGACGAAGATCGACAATTCCGGCGCCATCCTTGCCGTCGCCACGGAGCTCGACAACAACTCGCAAGTGGCAATCGCCATCGATATGGCCGCGGCAACGCAGGACACACAGATCGACAATAGCGGGAGCATCCTCGGCGACATCATTCTGGGGAATGCCGCCGATTTCCTGCATGTGCACGGCGACAGCAATCAACAGGCAACCATCAACGGCGACGTCGCCTTCGGCGGGACGGCTTCAGGTGGCATCGATCTGTTGCAGATCGACGATTTTGCATCGGTGACCGGCGCCATTACCGATCGTGCGGGCGGTCAACTGGACGTGGTTCTCAATCCGGGCGGCATACTCACCGAGACCAACGATTCCATCGACCTTGATCAGCGCTTTGTGGTGCGCAATCTGACCGTCGGCGCCGGAGCGACGTTGGGCCTGACCCTTTCGCAGACTTACAATCTCGCGGTCAATTCCACCGCCGGGGGAATCATAACCGCCAGCGGCCAGGTGCTATTCAATCCGCAGGCCATCATAAGCCTGCCATTCCAGTCGTTCCTGTCCGGACAGACACCCGGCGAGGCCTCGCAGTTCGTCTTGATCGACGCGCCGTTGAACCAGCTTCAACTGAGCCTGAGCGCGTTGCAAAACCAGATCTGTCCCACCGTGCCATTCCTGTTCGAGAACGGTACCGATCAGTGCCTGGACGTGAACAACACGGCGGATCGCAGCCAGCTGGTCCTTACTCTCACACCGAAGACGGCCCAGGAGATTGGGCTAACCGGTTATGCGGCGCAATTGTTCCCGGTCGCCAACCTTGCTCTGGTGAATGACGATCAGCTCGGCGCCGCCGTGATCAATGCCGGCCTTCCGGTGAATGGCGTGCCGTTGACGCCGGCAGAAGGCCAGGCGCTCTACCAGCGCGTCTACTCGCAGTTCGCCCCGAACGTGACCGGCGCGGGGCGCGCGATCGCTGTTGCGATCACGGATCAGGCTTCGGGTCCGGTCGGCGCTCGGCAGCGCGCATTGCGCATGTATGCGGGACAGCCCGGGGACCTCACGCTCTGGGGGCAGGAGTTCAACTTAAGCCTTAACGCCAGTGCCGATGCCGGCACCATCGGCTATCGCGACACCGGCTTCGGCTTCGTGCTCGGACTGGACGGTGGCGATCCGGCGAACGGGCGCTATGGCGGCGCGCTGACTTTCTACTCCGGCGATATCAACGAAAAGCAGCCGCAGAACAGCAGTACCAACACTCAGTGGGCGATGCTCACCGGCTATTCGGACTGGCGCGGCCGCGGACTGTTCCTCGACGCGCAGGCGAGCGCGGGCGTGGGCAAGCTGGATGGCAGGCGAACGATCAATGTGGGGGGCATCAGCCGGACGGCCGAAGGCAAGCGCGACACCGCGATTGGCGCGCTTGGATTAACAACAGGCGTGGTCCTGACGACCGGAAGCACGGTGTTCACGCCGATGCTGAGCGTTGACGGAATGGTGATGCGCGAGAACGGCTACAGCGAGCATGGTGGCGGGGATCTGGCTGGCGGCGATGCGTTCGATCTGAATGTGAAATCGATCTTCTACAAATCCGCCCGTATTTTTGGTGGCCTTGATGTGCGGCAGGATCTCAACCTGGGCGATTTCTACCTGCAGCCCGAGGCGCGCGCCGGCTACCGGTACGACTTTCTTGCCAATGCCGAGAAATTATCCGCCTCGTTCGCCGGGACGCCCGGCACCGGCTTCACGCTCACGGGGCCAGATCCCGAGAAGGGCAATGTCGTGCTGGGCGGCAGTCTGGCGACCACGACGGGTGCCTGGTCGATCGGCGTGAACTACGATTACCTGCGCGGCAACAACGGATCCGTCTCACAGGAAGGGACGATTACGCTGGTGGGCCGTATCTAGGCAAAACAAACAGCCCCGGATTTCTCCGGGGCTGTCTTGCGCACCATCTGTTACCAGCGCCGCCAATGGCGATGCCAATACGGACGATGCCGATAATACCAACGGCCGTGCCACCAGTAGCGGGGACCATAATAGCCATATGCCACGGGGTAGCCGTATGACGGGTACGGATAGCCATAATAGCCGTAGCCGTAAGCCGGCACACCGATACCGATACCCACCGCCACGCGAGCATTCGCAGGCACGGTGGTGATTGCAACGGTTCCGCCCAACGCGAGCGCGGCGAGGGCGACCTTTCCAAAGTTCTTCATGGTTCAACCTCCTTGGGTATCGCTCTCCCTCCAATTCGGTAACGCGAGTGCGCTGGAATTTGCGCCATCACTGTCGCAAAATAGTTCGTGCACGGCAGAAAAAAGTACGCCGGAGACAGATCATTAGCGTCAAAGTGCAATCGCTGTTCAGCAAGCTGAACCCGGAATGAATTGCGAATTCAGCTTGGGACAAGGCGGATGAATTTCTGAATGTCGCTGTCCGGAGTCAGGGGGGAAACGACCAGCCGGATGAGCACGCGATCATCGGCTGGCAAATCCCATTCGTAGAATGTCGCGCCGCAAGTCTTGAGCTTCGCCGCGAGCGCGACAGGCATGCAAACGAACACTTCATTGGCTTCAACAGGCTCCGCCAGTTGCATGTCCGCCACGCCGGACAGCGATATTGCCAGCGTTTGCGCGTTTGCGTTGGCGGCGTGCGCAAGGTTGAGCCAACGATCATCAAGCAGATAAGCCTCGAGTTGCGCGGAGATAAAGCGCATCTTCGAAATAAGATGACCGCCCCGCTTGCGCCGGTATTCCAGATCCTGCGCACGCGAGGGATCGAAAAGAATGACAGCTTCCGCGCACAAGGCCCCGTTCTTCGTGGCGCCGAAAGACAGCGCATCCACGCCGACCTTCCACGTCAACTCGGCAGGCGTGCAGCCAAGATGCGCAAGCGCGTTCGCGAAGCGCGCGCCGTCCATATGGATCGTCATTCGATGGCGGCGCGCCAATTCAGACAGAGCAGCAATTTCGTCGCGCTTGTACACCGTGCCGCGCTCGGTCGCCTGCGTGATCGAGATTGCCGAGGGTACCGGGCTATGCACGCCGCGCTGGAAAAGCGGCAGTGCACGTTCAATCGTTTCAGGCGTGATCTTGCCGTGCACGCCGTTCAGCGGCACCAGCCTGGCGCCGCCGGAGAAGAATTCCGGCGCCGAACATTCGTCCACCGCGATGTGGTTTTCCTCGTGGCAGAAGATGGCGCCATAGGGCGGCACAAGCGCAGCCAGTGCCAGCGCATTGGCGGCCGTGCCCGTCACGACCGGGAAGACCACCACCTCCCGCTCGAAGACTTCGCAGAACCTCCGTGTCAACCGGGAGGTGATTTCGTCGTCGCCGTAGGGTGGCGCCGCACCGTCGTTGGCCTTGGCAATAGCGGCAAGGATTTCCGGGGCCGCGCCGTAGGCGTTATCGCTAAGGAAATTCATTCAAATTGCTCCCGCCGTACATTCGCCCGATTTGTGGGGAACATAGCATGCACCGGACATGTTGCCGTGTCGGCCTAGCGGCCAATCACTCAAGGGAGCGCCTGAATGCCGAGAGTTCTTTCTTCTGCTGCCTGTGCGACGCTTCTTCTCCTCTCGGGAGCGGCCCTGCCGGCCCTCACCGTTCCGGCCTCTGCGCAGACCGGATTTCGCCTTGGCTTCGACTTCTTCCACAATCGTTTGGCCCCCGAAGGCCGGTGGTTCCGCCATCCCGTTTGGGGCGATGTGTGGCGCCCGCGGCCAGCGCTGGTTGGCGCTGATTTCCAGCCATACACAAACGGCTATTGGGAGCTGACGGACGAGTACGGCTGGTATTGGGTTTCGGAAGACCGGATCGATGACGTGGTCTATCATTACGGCCGCTGGGTGTACGATCCGCGATGGCAGTGGCTTTGGGTGCCCGGCTACACATGGGCTCCGGCGTGGGTACTGTGGCGCGAAGGCGACGACTACACTGGCTGGATGCCCTTGCCCCCGGACGAGGAATTCATCTCCGGCGTCGGCCCAGGTTTCGGCATGCGGCTCGGCCCGATCGGCCTCAACTTCTACCGGAATTGGTATGGCGGCCGCGTCGACCCGGACCGCTTCTTCGTCTTCGTGGAAAACCGCCACCTGGTGCAGCGCGACTATCGCCGTTTCGTGGTGCCGCGCGATCGCGTGAAGATTGTGCTCGGCCGCACGCGTCCCATTACGAAATTCGAGATCGTCAACAATCGCGTCGTTAATCGCGGCATCGACGTGCGCGTGATTGAGCGCGCCGCGGGCCGCCGTATTGCGCCAGTCTCCGCCAGGGTTGTCATCAAGCCGAACGCCGTGGTGACGACAGTGGACGAAGCGAAGCAGATCCGCGTGCGCGAGCGCGCGGCGCATCCCATCGATGTGAAGGCTGCGCGGCGCGGGAATGGCGGCCAGGGCGATGCGGGTACAGCGGCCGAACCGGCCGACCGTAGCGGGCCTGCGGGATCGAACGAAACCGGCAATGGCCGCATGCGCAATCCCGGCGGCGAAACGATGACCGCTCCGTCGGCCGAGCAACCCGGGAAGGCGCGCGGGCAGGATAACGATGCCACCGGCGGGCGCATGCGCAATCCTTCGGGCGAGTCCATGACCGGCCCGTCAACTGAGCGATCCGGCAGCAACGGCCGCATGCGCAATCCCTCCGGGGAATCGATGAGTGGTCCGTCTACGGAGCGATCTGGCAGAGGCGGCAACCGTGGTGACACGACCGGAGCCAGCGAAGGCTCCGGGACCGGTAGCGATTCCGGCAACATGCGGTCGCCCGAAAGTTCGGGCCCAGGCGGCACGATACGGCACCGGCCCGGCGGCACGACAGCCGCGCCAGGCGCAGCGACCGGCGAGAGTGGCAGCACGGAAAGCACAAGTCCGCGCCAGCGCAACCGGAATTCCGGTGCAAGTGGAGCAGATTCCCCTACGACCGGCAGCACGGCGCCAGCCGAAGGCCACGGTGCCATGAATCCTCGCGAGACGCGGCCAAGTACGGAGTCTTCCGCGGGATCAGGCAGCTCGGATGCGGAGCAAAAGGACAAGCGAAAGCCGAAGAAGAAGACACCCGAAGAACCAGCCCCGCCTCAGTAATTCACGCTTCGAAGTTCACCCAGGACGGAAAAGCCCGGAAGCATCGCGCTTCCGGGCTTTTCCATTCCGGACGCCGCGATGCCAACGGCCCGACAGTGAATTGGCTTTCGCCGCCGCGCCCAGCTATCTAAGTTTCCGAAAACACGGCTGACCATGTCCTCCCGCGATCGACCCCTCAAATCCGCCCTCGACCTTATCGGCAATACCCCGATGGTGGAGTTGACCCGTTTCGAATCCGGCTCCTGCCGGTTGTTCGTGAAGCTGGAAAGCCAGAACCCCGGTGGCTCCATCAAGGACCGTATCGGAAAGTCCATGATTGAGGCGGCGGAGAAGGATGGCCGCCTCAAGCCCGGCGGTACCATCATCGAAGCGACCGCGGGCAACACGGGCCTCGGTCTGGCGCAGGTTGGCATCGTCAAGGGCTACAAGCTGATCCTCATCGTGCCGGACAAGATGGCGCGCGAGAAAGTTCAGCATTTGCGCGCCATGGGTGTGGATGTGCGCATCACCCGCTCGGACATCGGCAAAGGCCATCCGGAATATTACCAGGACATGGCACAGCGCATCGCGGATGAAACCAGCGCGTTCTACGCCAACCAGTTCGCCAATCCCGCCAATCCCAAAGCGCACGAAACCACCACCGGTCCGGAAATCTGGGAGCAGATGGAACATGACGTGGATGCTGTTGTTGTCGGCGTCGGCAGCGGCGGCACCTTGAGCGGATTGGGCCAATTCTTCGCGCGCGTGTCGCCAAAGACTGAAATGGTGTTGGCCGACCCGGTCGGCTCGATTCTCGCGCCGCTGATCAAAACCGGCAAGATGACCGAAGCCGGCTCGTGGACGGTGGAAGGCATCGGCGAAGATTTTGTGCCGCCGAACTGCGATCTGTCGCTGGTAAAAGAGGCCTACGCGATCTCCGACAAGGAAAGCGTGGAAACAGCGCGTGCGTTGCTGTCGAAGGAAGGGATTCTCGGCGGCTCCTCCACCGGCACCCTGCTTGCCGGGGCGCTGCGCTACTGCCGCCAACAGACCGCGCCAAAACGCGTCGTCACCCTGGTGCCCGACAGCGGCAACAAGTATCTCTCCAAAGTGTTCAACGATTTCTGGGTGATCGAGCAGGGGCTCGCCGACCGCAAGCTCACCGGAAACCTTTCCGATCTGATTTCACGTCCGCATGAATCCGGTGGCACGGTCACCATCGGACCGGACGATTCGCTGCTCGTCGCCTATAACCGCATGCGCATTTCGGATGTCTCGCAACTGCCGGTTCTGAAAGACGGACGCATCGTCGGCATTATCGACGAAAGCGACATCCTTTCTCATGTGGAAGGGCACGACGAGTTCCGCACCCAGCAATTCAAGGACCCTGTGCGCACGGCGATGACGGCGCGGCTGCACACCGTGCAGGTGGGCGACAGGATGAACGTGCTGCCGCCCATCTTCGAACGCAACGAAGTGGCGATCGTGCTCGACAACGAAAAATTCGTGGGCTTGATCACTCGCGTCGATCTCATCAATCACCTGCGGCTCAATCCATGACCGAGACACGTGGCAGCAACCGGCTGGCATTTTCCACGCGCACCATTCACGCGGGCCAGCATCCCGATCCCACCACCGGCGCGGTGATGGTGCCGATCTACGCGAGCAGCACTTACGCGCAGGAAAGTCCGGGGGTCACGAAGGGATACGAATATTCGCGCTCCCAAAATCCGACGCGGGCGGCGTTCGAGCGTTGCATCGCCGATCTGGAAAGCGGCACGGAAGGCTACGCCTTCGCCAGCGGCATGGCCGCGGAATCCACCGTTCTCGATCTGCTGAAGACCGGCGATCACGTCGTGGTCAGCGACGATGTTTACGGCGGCACCTTCCGGCTGTTCGAGCGGGTGCGCAAAGCCAGCGCCGGGTTGGCGTTTGATTTCGTCGATATGAGCGACATCGGCAATATCGAGCGCGCGCTCCGCGCAGAAACGAAAATGATCTGGGTGGAGACGCCGACCAACCCGCTGCTCAAGCTTGCGGACCTCGGCGCAATTTCGGCGCTGGCGAAGAAACGCGGCGCCGTGGCGGTGGCCGATAACACCTTCGCCTCGCCCTATGTGCAGCGGCCACTGGAGCACGGCTTCGATATCGTGGTGCATTCCACCACCAAATATCTCAACGGCCATTCGGATGTGGTGAGCGGCTGCGCCGTGGTGGGCGAAAATCTGGAGCTCGCCGAGCGGCTGCGGTTCCTGCAGAACGCGGTCGGCGCCATCGCCGGGCCGTTCGACTCGTTCCTGGCGCTGCGCGGCTTGAAAACCCTGGCGCTGCGGCTGGAACGTCATTGCGCCAACGCATTGAAGATCGCGCGCTGGCTGGAAGCGCGTAGGGAAGATGTGGCGCGCGTGATCTATCCGGGGCTGGAATCGCATTCGCAACACGCGCTGGCGAAGAAGCAGATGGCAGCCTTCGGCGGCATCGTCACGGTCGTGCTCAAGCGCGATCTTGCCGGCACCAAACGATTCCTCGAACGCTGCCGCCTTTTCACCCTTGCGGAATCGCTGGGCGGCGTGGAGTCGCTGATCGAGCATCCCGCGATCATGACGCATGCTTCCGTGCCGCCGGAAAAACGCGACATCCTCGGTATCTCGGATTCGCTGGTGCGGCTCTCGTGCGGTGTCGAAGACGCCGACGATTTGATCGCCGATCTGGACCAAGCTTTGAACTAGTCTTATTGCTTCAACCACACCACGTCGCGGCCTTCGCGGCGGTCGACGAAGCCGGCGATGCGGCCTGAAGCATCGCGCTGGAAGATTTTGCGGATGCGTGGCTGGCCTTTGACGAAGAATACGTCTGTGGCTTCGGCCTGCAATTCCACTGCGGGTCTGCCCGTGCGCGTTCCCATGAGTTTCGCTCCTTTGTGCGCGACGGTGTAGGTCAGGCTGCCGTCTTTCGGGTGGAAGCTGCCGGCGTATTCGTCGAGCTTTGCCGGCGCGAGCGCAACCGGCGGGGGCTCTTTCAAAGTCGCTAGGACTTGCTCGCCGATGAGCCGCCAACCGTCTTTGGTTTTCTGCCAGGTGTTGGTCGACAGATATTCTGCGTGCAGGGTCTGCCCGAAATAGTTTTCCGTTTCGTCGTCACGATGCACGAGGATGGCGACGTCGCCAGTCTGATGAAACGCCACGGCATTCACCTTGATATTGCCGGAGATGCCCTTGGGAAGCGGCGTGATCTGCTTGATGAGATCGGCGCGGGTGTTCACCACACCGGCTTCATCGACATAGATCGCGCCGGGTGCGAGGTATTTGTCCCACACCTTCGCGTCACCGGCGGTGACGGCATCAAACATTTCCTGCGTCTGGCGGACCAGCATTGCTCTGTCGTCCGCGTGTGCGATGGAGACAACAAATGGCAAGGTGGTGAGCAACCCAACGGTGAATCTCATGGGTACCTCCAACCGCCATTCTCATCATTTGTGACCATCATCGGCATCAATAGGGTGTGAACGGAAACAATTTCGGATTGGCGGATGCGGCAACGTGGTTGGCGTGCTAGCGTTATCTGGGATCGATGAAACGTTGGAGAACTGAATGGCGCGTTATGTGGCTGTGGTGGTGGGAAGCTTGCGCAAAGGGTCGTTCAACCGGATGACGGCGCAAGCGCTGATGGAAATGGCGCCAGAGTCCCTCAAACTGGAAATCGTCGAGATCGGCAACCTGCCGCTTTACAATCAAGACCATGAGGCCGATCCGCCGTCCGAATCGGTGGCGTTCAAACAGCGCATCGCGGCCGCCGACGCCGTGATTTTCATGACCCCGGAATACAACCGCTCGGTGCCGGGTGTTTTGAAAAACGCCATCGACATCGCCTCGCGGCCCTACGGCCAGAGCGCCTGGGCGAAGAAACCGGCGGCCGTCATCAGCGTGTCGCCGGGTTCGCTGGGCGGCTTCGGCGCCAACCATCACCTGCGGCAATCGCTGGTGTTTCTCGATATGCCCACCTTGCAGCAGCCGGAGGTTTACATCGGCACCTGCGCCACGCTGTTCGACGAACACGGCAAACTCGTCAGCGAAGGCACGCGCAAGCTTCTCACGAACTTCCTCGGCGCCTTCGCCAATTGGGTCGAACGCAACGCCGCATGATTCCGGCGATTCTCGGCGGCAAGATCAGTCTCCCGCGAATGGCTGGCCCGCCGCTTGCAGCCTCCAGAGAAATCTGCTGGCGGGAGGCCATTAACGATGCGGCTTGGAGACAACGTCTACAGCAGTTCCCGCGTGGTTCAGCGCAACGCCGTTCCTGTGGAGATCGTTCTGAACGATGGCGGCTTGCTGCGCGGTAAGGTGTTTCTGCCGATGCAGGGCCGGATCACCGACCTTCTGAACGACGATCGCCAGTTCCTGCCGGTAGAAACGGGCGGCGAGCATCTGGCGCTTGCCAAATCGGCGATCCGGCAGGTGCGGATGCCGCCCAGCCATGCCGCCACCAAAGGCAAGTGTCCCTATTCGATACTTGGGCTGCGCGAAGGGGCCTCGCCGGAGGACATCAAGCGGGCCTATCGGGAGCTTTCCAGCGCCAATCATCCCGACCGGGTGAGAGGGGCCGGCCTGGGCGAGGACCTCGTCGAGTTCGCCACCGAAAACATGATCCGCATCAACAGCGCCTATGCCCAGCTTAACAAGGGCGCCGTTCCGCACGCCGCTTGAGGCTAGCAAAGCCTTAACCACGATGGCGTCACACTGCCCGGGTCGCATTTGAGACCTCGGCGTTGGCGGTTACGACTCGATTGGCGGACAGGTTTCGCACGCTCGGCACCAAGGTGAAGTTCTGGTTCTTTGCCGTGGGCGCGATCCTGCTCGTGGTCAGCGGCCTGATTTTCCAGAGCGTGACGCAGCTCATCAGCTCCAGCCGCTGGGTTGAGCACACCTATCAGGTTATCGACACCATCGATCTCACCGCCGCGCGGTTTGTCGATGCGCAGTCCGCTGAGCGCGGCTACGTGGCAACCTGCAGCAAGGTCCTGCTGCTGCCTTACCGCACCGACATTCCGCGCATCTATTCCGATATCGCCACGTTGCGCGCGCTCACGGCCGACAATCCCGACCAGCAGAAGCGGCTGGACCGCCTGCACGACGCGATGAGCGCAGAGCTCGCGCGCATGAATTTGGCCGTCGCGGATGCCGCCGGCGGGAAAACCAAAGCCGCCGATCAGCTGGTCGCGGACAAGACCGACCGCATCAATGCCAAGCGCATCTTCGCTCTCACGAAGGAGATGGGCGACGAGGAGCGCCGTCTGTTGAAGCAGCGCGTCGGCAGCGTGAATTTCTTCGCCACCTCGGCACTGATTGCCTGCGTCTGCGCCCTTCTCGCTAGCCTTGTGATCTTGACGCTGGTGTTTTGGCGCATCCGCCGCGAGACGAAAGAACGCGAAGCGGCGAAGACCAAGCTTTACGAGACCAACGAGCGGCTGCAGTGTTCGCTCGCCGACTTGCAGCTGCGCGACAATGCCGGCCGCTCGATCGCGTTGCTGGGCGAATTGCTGCAAACCTGCCGCAACACCGGTGAGGCGCTTTCCATTGCCGCCCGCCACTTACAACAGCTTATTCCCAATATCCGCGGCACGATCGGCCTGTTCAGCAACTCGCGCGATATGATCGAGGCCTCACAGGCGATCGGAGACGGCGCGGGTTTCGCCATCGAGTTCGCGCCGGACGAATGCTGGGGCCTGCGCCGCGGACGACTGCACCACAGCGGCGGCAACGAGCCGCTCTGCGCGCACCTGCCGGAAAAAGGCGATCCGACATTCTGCCTGCCGATGATCGCACAGGGCGAAACGATTGGCGCCATGAGCGTCTCCGGTCCTTACAGTTTCACGGAAATCGAGCAGCAGACCATCCAGACCATTGCCGAGCAGCTGTCGCTGGCGCTGGCCAATTTGCGCCTGCAGGAGACGTTGCGGCACCAGTCGCTGCGCGATCCGCTGACCGGCCTGTTCAACCGGCGTTATCTGGAAGACGCGCTGGTGCGCGAGGTGGCGCGCATGCGCCGCCGCAACGAGCCCCTTTCCGTGGTGATGATCGACATCGACCACTTCAAGCGCTTCAACGACACGCACGGACACCAGGGCGGCGACGCGCTGCTGGCGGAATTCGGACTGCTGCTGTCGCGGCACGCGCGCGACGAAGACATTCCGGTGCGTTACGGCGGCGAGGAGTTCGCGCTGATCATGCCAGGCGCCAGCCTGGAGATCGCGGCGGAACGCGCCGAACGTCTGCGCGATGCGGTGAAGCGCCTGCACGTGCGGCTGAGCGGGAAGGCGCTGGGGCTTGTCACCTTGTCGGCCGGCGTGGCCGCCTATCCCATCCACGGCGGTTCGGGCCTGGCGGTGATCGGCGAGGCCGATGCCGCGCTTTATCGCGCCAAGCAGAACGGCCGTGACCGGGTGGAATGCGCTGGGTCATCCACGTCGGCGCAAAGCGAGGCCTCGGACCGGCAATCGGCGTGACGCCAGCAGTTCGAGGGCAACGCGAATTCCAAAGCTTGCTTGCCAGGCTGCAAATCGCATCATGACGTTCTAGGATCGCCTGGCGGACGCACTGCGGCGGGGATGCATGACACTTTCGAACCTGGCAGCGCTCGGCAGCTTTGTAAGCGGAATTGCCGTCCTGATCTCGCTGGTGTTTCTCTATTTCCAGCTTCGCCAGATTAATCGGCAGATAAAGCAGGCGGAGAGGAACCAACGTGCCTTCATCCGTCAGGCACGATCGACTCGCACCGTCGATATCGTCCTCAGCCTCACCGATGCCTCTCTTAGCGAAGCGATGGGGAAGGGGCGGCACTGCGCGGTCGATATTTCCGACATCGCTCTTCGGCAATTCGCGGCGTATTGGCGCGCGAGCTTTTACAGCTGGGAGGAAGGATTCTACCAGCATCGCGATAGCTTGCTCGACGATGCGGGGTTCAATGCACTCGCCACCAACGTGAAATACAACCTGGGAAATATCGGCGTACGCACACAGTGGCGGCTTCAACGCCAGAGCTTTGGCCGCGAGTTTGTGACCTGGATCGACGATCTAACGGTGACAACACCGATTGAGGCGGCCGCCGACACCCTCATCCAATGGCAGCACGCGATCGCAGCCGAACGCGAGGGTGTGACCTACGGGGCTGTTGGGCAGTGATCCCCGGGAATGACTGAACGGCTCTTTAATCTTCCTTGCTTACTTTCGCGGGTGAAGCTCGTCGGAAATCCCCATGTTTGGCAGGCGCAAGACACAGGCTGCGGCGGCTCCCGCGTTTCCGCAGCCTCGGATCGATTCAGACGGCAAGCGGCGCATTTTCGGCGAAGGGGTATTCGCGGGAAAGCATGGCGACATGCTGCGATCGCTTGGCATCGGCCCGAACCATCCGGCGAATATCATCCCCGACGACGCCGAATTCGAGCGCCGGGTAAAGCGGTCGCTGGAGTTGCAGGACGCGCGCCGGACCCGCATCGAGGACGATCTCTTGCGCCGTCATGGACACAACGCCATCCGGCCCTTCTTCATTCTTGCCGAACCCGTGTTCAACAGCGAACTCGGCCAGTGGCTCATCAAACTAATGAACCTGATGCCCTATGACGACTGGAACATCGCTTACCTGCCGATGGACCGGGAAACGCAGGCTGCGATGGGGGGCCTTCCTCTGCATCCCCAGCAGTCTATCGGCCCGATCGACCAGCTGATGTGCGAGCAGGTCGGTGGTTTCTACAGCCAGTTCAAGGATGCCAAAGCCAAGGTGGATGCGCAGGTCCGCGCGCTCGGCCCAGTGGCGGCGCACCCGGTTTTGGATCTGTTCGTGACCTATGTCGACGCCATGCCGCAAAGAATTCTGGATCACGTCGCCAAGGTCCGGCCGATGATCGTCGAGCTCATCGCCGACGTTCAGCGCCAGGCGGCTGCCGAGCAAAGCTAGACAAGAAACAGCCAGCCTTCCAGGGCATTGATCGGCGGAGCGCAAACGCGCAAAACGTGTCAATGATCCTCGTTGGCCAGTACGACTCGCCTTATGTTCGCCGCGTAGCGATTTCGCTGAAGGTCTCGGAGTTCCACTACGAGCACGATACGCGCTCGGTATTCGGCGATTTCGACTCCATGTGCAGCACCAATCCGCTGGGGCGCATTCCCTCTCTCGTTCTCGCCAGCGGCGAGACGCTGATCGACTCGGGCGCTATTCTCGACTGGCTGGATGAGCAGGTGGGCAGCGAGCGCGCTCTGCTGCCGCATGGTGGCCCGCAACGGCGCGACGCGCTACGCCGCATCGCGCTCGCCACCGGCGCGGTCGACAAGTTCGGTGCCGCCAATTACGAGCGCCTCATCCGCCCGTCGCAATACCGCTGGCCCGAATGGATCGAGCGCTGCCTGACGCAGGGAAACGGCGCCCTGACGGCACTGGAATCGCTCGATTGGCCAACCGGTGGGGCGCTCGATCAGGCACAAATCACCACTGGCTGCATGATTAACTATCTGAAAGTCACGGCGCCAGATGATTTTCCGGCGCAACGCTTCCCGGCGCTCGACGCGCTGTGGCAACGTCTTGAACAGTTGCCGGCTTTTCGCGCCACCAGTTTCGAGGGCTACGCCGTGCCGCGTGCCGGGTGATCCGACGCGTGGACACAAACCCGCGGCGATGCGACAATCCAAAGGCAGCTTGATTTCGGGGAGGCTGGGCGTGAAATTCAGACTGGCAGGCTTGACGGTTGCCTTTGTGGCGGTAGCGGTTTCATCGGCGCAGGCGACGCTGCAAATCTCCAACAAGCCAACGAAGAACATGGACTGTTCCGCCGGCGAATGCATGGCGACCGCGCCCAATGCCGTGATGAACGTCGATGATCTGGCGGCGCTGCTGGCGTCGTCGGACATGCGGGTGGTGACGTATCCGCTCACCGGGCAGGACATGATTATCGCCGCGCCTTTGGCGTGGGCGACCTCGCATGCGCTGACCCTGGAATCGAACGGCAATATCTACGTCCGCGACACCATCACGGTGGAGGGCACGGCCCATCTCGACCTCAAGGTTGCGGGCGGCCCGGTGTTCCAGAAAGGCGCCGTTCGCTTCTGGGACACGGCCAGCCGCCTCACGATGGACGAGCAGGACTATCAGCTGGTGAATTCGATAGCCGATCTCGCCGCCGCGGTGGCGGCGCATCCCAAGAGCTTCATCGCGCTGGCCAACAACTACAATGCGAAGGCGGATGGACAATACACCCGCGTGCCGGTGCAGACGGCGTTCGCCGGCACCTTCGATGGCCTCGGCAACACCATCTCGAACTTCGCCATCTGGGATACGGTCGACAACAACATCGCCTTGTTCGCGGCCACCAAGCACAAGGGCACCATCCGCAATCTCGGCATGGCGAAAATAAACGTGCTCGCCGAGAACACCTTCACCAACATCGCCGGCGGACTGGTCGCCTACAATGGCGGCGTAATTTTCAACTGCCATGTCGACGGCGGCACGGTGCGCACGGATTTCGACGGCACGCTGGGCGGGCTGGCGGGGTTGAGCTATGGAATTGTCGCGGATTCCTGGGCCAATGTCTCCGTCGAGGGCGCGCAAAGCGCGCAGGCCGGCGGGCTGATCGGCAACGCGCACGGCCATGTGCAGGATGTTTATGCCATCGGCCGGGTGATCGCCGGCGATCAGTCCGATGTGGGTGGATTGATCGGCTACAATTTCGGCCATGTGCGCTACGCCTATTCCACCGGCCACGTTTCGGGCGGGCAGAATGCATTCGTGGGCGGCCTGATGGGTACCACGCAGCTGCCGGTACACGATTCCTATTGGGACACCGAGACCAGCGGCACGGAGTTCGGCGTCGGCGGAAAGAACGTCGATGGCATCACCGGCATGACGACAGCCGAATTGAAGGCAGAGCTGCCGCACGGTTTCAGTTTCACGACTTGGGCGCTGAGCCCCAGGATCAACACCGGCTATCCCTACCTGATCACCAATCCGGCAAAATGAGGGGCGAGATGAGCAACGGACGCAAGACGCGGCGGATGACGGCCGCCACTGTATTTCTCGGGGCGGTGCTGATGGGCGGAGCGGCGGCCGCGCAGGCGCCGAACGGCTACATCGGTATTCTGGGCGGCGGCCCCGTCTACATGCACAATGACACCAACATCAAAGAACTGCGCAAGGCGGGCTTCAACGAGCTCATTGTGTGGAGCGTGGAGGTGAACGAGGTTGGCGACCTCAACCTCAACGGCGAATTCCCGCTGACCGCGAACGGCAAATATATCGGCGAGCAGACCTGGCCGCTCTTCGCGCAGGATCTCGCCAACATCAAGACCGGAAAGGTGACGCGCATCACCTTCAGCATCGGCTCGTCGAATGTCGGCGATTTCCAGCACATCAAGGCGCTGGTGGATTCGCAAGGCACCGGCAAGAAGAGCATCCTCTACAAGGATTTCGCGGCGCTGGCCGCGGCGCTGCCCATCGACGCGATCGATCTCAACGACGAGAACAGCTACGATCAGGAATCCACCGTCAAATTCGCGGCGATGCTGGGTAAGCTTGGGCTTCACGTGACGATCAATCCGTATACGAACAATGCCTACTGGAAAGCGGTGGTGGCGGACATCAACAGCCAGCAGGCTGGACTGGTGGACGGCGTGCACCTGCAGACCTATGCCGGCGGCCAGGGCAACAATCCGTGCGTGAACTGGGATTTTGGCGGCGTGCCGGTTTACCCCGGGCTGTCGGACCAGCCATCCGCGCCGCCGTTTTCGACGCCCGCGCAGGCCAAGGCGCGGCTGAAGGTATGGGACAAACAATGCGGCATCAACGGCGCGTGGCTCTGGATATTCGATCAGATCAAGGGCACCGATCTTCCTCGTAAATACGCCCGCGCGATGACCAAAGGGGTGGGGAATTAGTGCCACAAAAATTCGGTATCGATATGCAAGGGCGGGCGCGAACCCCGCCCTTGCATTCAATGAAAACCAGCTAAATTTGCTACTTCCGTCTGCCGCCGTTCGAGGGACCGTGCCGTAGCCCGCCAACCCCGCCTGATGGATCCCAATAGACAAATCCAGCCTTGACGCCAGCTCCCTGCAGTGTGTTACCGGTCAATGCATCTGATCCCGGATCGCCCGCGACAGCGGTCGATGACACAAGAACGCCAAGAAGGCCTTCGTCTTGCGTATTGAACTTGCAAGGAGGCGAGGCTTTGACGCCCGACACTTGGAACCGGCCGTTCGGCGACCCTAGCGTCGAATAGTCGAAATTCGAGCCTTGCGTAAGGTTCTTGTTGCTGGAGCTGAGGGCCACTGTCTCAACGCCGTCCGCGCAGGACCAAGCGCCGGTGAACCCTGTTTCGAAGGAATTCCACACCGTGAAGTCCAACTTGGTCCTGTGAAGGGCGTAACCTTCCCGAAGGTCCTGATTGCAACCTGAAATGGCCAGATTGTTGTTGAGTGTCGAGAGGTTGCCCAGCGTGGCGCCGTTCGGCATGAAGTTGGCGATGTTGTAGGCCGGACAAGCGTCGTAAACGCCATCCACGTCCTGGCCGGTCAGCTGCAGATTTCCCGGGATTCCCTGAGCGACGGTGTTGTTGTCCGGGGCGAGACCGCCAGCGCTTCTCGCAGCGAAGGCCCAGGCGTTGTACTTGAAGTCCTGTTTCGGCTGCGAACCGGCCAGATCGTTCAAACTCATTACCGTGCCGGTACCAGTCAATTCGTTCCAGGCCACCTGGAACTGCCGGCCGTCATCGGTGGTGAAGCACACCAACTCTCCGCGATAGGGATTGCCTGGAAACGACGGGCTGCCTTTGTTGGTCGGGAACGGCGGTGGATGCAGTTGATCTCCGCTGCCGGTCAGAACATCCCAGGACACCGTCTGCTTTCCCGACAGTTCGAAGTCGAAGTTCACTCTTCCTTTTCGCTCGTTCACATATTCGCATTCGACATGGACGCTCGC
>JAFAWQ010000027.1 GCA_019241645.1 Alphaproteobacteria bacterium | reverse complement strand
TTAGCTCAGTTGGTAGAGCAGCTGACTCTTAATCAGCGGGTCGTAGGTTCGAGCCCTACTGCGCCCACCACAATTTCAAAGACTTAGAACCAACCGTCTCTTTCATTCCGACAGGCAATGGCCTTTTAGTTTCTGTTCGACCTTTCGGTGTGAGCGACTTAGGTCGGAGCGCTGATCGAACGCTTCGGCGGCGCAGGATCCAAGTCGGCATAGTGATGCCGAGCGATCTCGCAGCCTCTTACTTCACCACTACGGTCGTACCGACCGGCACCCGCTTATAGAGATCTGCGATGTCCGGGTTTCTCATCCGGAAACAGCCGGACGACTCTGCCTCACCGACCGAGTCCGCATCGGGCGAACCGTGGATCCGGTAGAGCGTGCTGCCAAGGTACATCGCGTGCGTGCCGAGCGGATTGGCCGGATCGCCGCCCTTCATGTGCCTCGGCACATCCTTTTGCCGCGCGATCATCTCCGGCGGCGGCGTCCAATCCGGATTCTCTTTTTTCTGGGTGATCTTGTGCGTACCCTTCCACTGGAAGCCAACCCGGCCCACGCCGATGCCGTAGCGCAGCGCAGAGCCGTTGTTCTGAATGAGGTAGAGCCGCCGCTCTGCCGTATCGACGACGATTGTGCCCGGCGCATATGTACTTTGATAGTTCACGGTGGCGCGGCCGAGGTCGGTGCCGTCCAGGCCAAAGATGTTGTAGGCGCCCTTCTTCGTCGCGCCGCCGCGCAGCATCTCTAGCCGCTCGCTGTCGGACTGCGCTTGCGCGACACCGACCGGACCAAGCAGGGCAGCGATTGCAGCCACGGCCGCCACATGACGTATCAAAACGTACCGTATCCGCCTGGCGGTAAATCGGTGCAGCGCCATAGGCATAAGCTATGGTCTCATTCGCAGGAAGGCAATTGCACGCACGCCCGCACTCAGCGGTGCTGGAAGGTCAGCGTTTCCATGTTTTGCCGCACCTCATGGAAGGCCTCGTTCGAGACGCTGAGCGCACCGCGGAAGGGATAGTCGAGCACCACGATGAGCACGATGACGACAGCAAGCGATGCCGCCACCATTGCCGTCACCGCCATATGCATCTTCAAATTGAGCGCGCCGAACAGAAAGGTGAAGCTGATGGTGATCATCGCGCCCAGGCCGACAATCCACCACACCACCGGCGTCACATGTTCACGGGCGGCGAGCAGCCGGGTGCGCCGCGCGTCATAGAGCGAATTGAGCGAGCGCAGCAATTGCGCTTGCAGCACGGCCTCGCCAGCATTTGCGGGCCGGAAGCGGCCAAGATCGTAGTGAAAATCGGCGAGAATCTTCCACCCCTCGCGCCAGGATGGCTCTTCCAGCCGGCCCTCCTGCTGCGCCGGCCATTCCTGCGCGATGACGACTTCGATATACCGATTTAGGTGTTCGCGCAGCGGCACAGCGAGCGCATCGGGCGCGCCGAGCGTATTGCGATAGACGTCGCCGATGTAATTGGCTTCGGCAGCGACCGCATTGTCTGCCTTGCGAAAGGTCTCCCAGGTGGCGACGGCGATAAAGGCGAGAAGCACCGCGTAGATCACTCCGGTGACGGCGATCGAGAAGCCGACCACGTCATTGTGTGCGCGGCGGAGCTTGACCGGAACGAGACGATCGAAGGCGAAAAGCCCGGTGCAAGCGAAAAAGACGATCAGCGCGACGACGCCGATGCCGATGATCCAGTTTGGTTGGCTGTAGATCCAGTTTGTCAACATCGTGCCCGCTTCGCTGGTTCAACATGGCGCCACGATCGCCGCGGCGCCTGCTTTGTCGAAAAACCAACGGATTATAGGTTGGCGTCCCATGCTGGAAAAGTCGATCCTCCCATCGAAACCACTGAAAGCGCATCGCGGTGCTCGCGAAACACAGCGCAACCAATTCAATCGCATCTTGATCGATGCGCGGCCACGTTGATGCCTGCGGAATGGCCTGCTATTTTCCGGCCCCCGCGGCACAACCCCCCACAAGGCATCGCCCATGTATATTCGTCAGTTCGCTTTGATTGTCCTCCTGGCCCTGCTGCCGAGCCAAGTTGCGCGCGCGCAGGAAACGCTCAAGATCGGCGCGCCCCTGCCGCTTACCGGCGCGCTCTCGCCGGAAGGAACGAAACTCCGCCAGGGCTATGAACTCTGGCAGGAGCAGGTGAACAACGCCGGCGGGATCAAGGTCGGCGATCAAAGGCTGAAGGTCGAATTTGTTTTTGACGATTATCAATCGAACACGCCGCGGGCGGTGCAGCTCAGCGAGAAGCTCATTACCGAGGACAAGGTCGACTTCCTCTTTTCTCCCTTCGGTTCGGGCGCAACGAAGGCCGCGAGCGCGGTTGCCGAGAAGAACGACGTGCCGCTGATCGCATCGACGGCCTCCTCCGCCG
>JAFAWQ010000010.1 GCA_019241645.1 Alphaproteobacteria bacterium | reverse complement strand
TAGCTAAGTGCGGACGAGATAACCGCTGAACGCATCTAAGCGGGAAACTTACCTCAAAACCAGGTTTCGCTTGAGAGCCGTGGAAGACGACCACGTCGATAGGCCAGGTGTGTAAGCCGCAGCAATGCGTTGAGCTTACTGGTCCTAATCGCTCGATTGAAACACTTGATACGCTTAAGCACCCTCGTTCCATGCCTGGTGAGAAAGCCAGGCGCGGCGCGCGACTAGCGCGCCATTGTTCTGGTGTCTCAGCTTCGCCGCGTCCGGCTTTCAGAAGCCGGAAATCGGAAGTCGGAAGTCGGAATCTTGTTCTGATTTCTGAATTCAGATTTCTGATTTCTGTCCAGCCAAGAACGCTTGCGAAGCAAGCGTTCTTGGCTGGACTGGTGGTCCTAGCGGGGGAATTCCACCCGATCCCATTCCGAACTCGGCCGTTAAAGCCCCCAGCGCCTATGGTACTGCGGCTCAAGCCGCGGGAGAGTCGGTCGCTGCCGGTCCTGCCAAGGACGCTTCGTCTTAGTTTCGCGAACATGCTCTTGCATGCTTCGCGAATTCGCGAACGCGCTCCTGGGCGCGTCGCCCAACCCCGCCTCACAATTTTTCCCAGCAACACGCTCGCGAAAAATGTTTCCCGCGCACAACGAAAGCTTCGGCAAGCGGGCCACGAGTGCTAATCGAGGTCGTTGGGACACCGACTGGATCGACAAATTGGCCCACCCGCGTAGGCTTTCATTCCCGGATACCGTGTGAAAGCGCATGAAGATGTCCCTCATTCGACGGATGGCTGCACCCACCGCGTTGGCGGCAGCGATTGTCATCGGCATCGGGTCGGCCATTTTGGCATACGCCAATAGCGGTGCTGACAGCGACTGGAAGGACCCGTATCCGCTGATGCCGATCCGCAATGATCCGGCATTCGTGGGCAGAGCATGGCATCCCGGCCCCTCGGTGGGCGGCAATCTGCTCGAATATTTTGCCGCGGTTCCTCAAGGAGACACGACGGCAAAACCGGTGATCGTCGTAGCGGGAGGCGGCGAACACTCTCCGGCTGAAAAATTGTTTGGAAAGGCGATTGTCGTCTTTATCGGCCCGAGTTCGACCAACATCGATTCCGGGCCCGCCCATAACGCCTGGTTGCTGGACAAATTGAGCCATGGCAGCGGTCCCGAATGCTCGCCGGTCTGTCCGGCCTGGATGTTCGTTCCTGCAACTGGTATTCGCGAGATTCTCGCTGACTTTGCCGCACATGTGCGCTTCGCTCATGAGCGCGTCCAGATGTTTGCAAATACCTACACCAGATTCGATATCTATCGTGCGCTCGATCCAATCCTTCAGCCGTACTTCGCCGGAGTAGCACACGCGATTTATGCCGAGTGGCGGCAGGCGACTTGTCCGGTGGCCGCCAAGCCAACGGCTTTGGCCCCGCGCATCTTCTTCTCGTGGGGGGGATGCGATGCCTCGTTTTGTCCTACCGTCGATTGCATGAAGACTCTCCGGAGCAACGGCTACACAATTGATCCGTCAAGCCGAGGGGACGCGAATATGGCAAGTTGCCGGTGTCCAGAGGGCGCACGTTCCCACCTGCTTCCGGCAGCGGCGGCGACCCGGAAGGCCACTTATGACTGGCTCCTTACAAACGTGCGAAGATGACGGAAAATCGCAGCGCGAAGCCGCAAAGGGAAAAATCCGGCTATCGGAGGGTTTCGAAGAGCAGGCTGGCGTTTACGACGATGATAATGCCGGTAATGACGTAAGCGGCATACTTGACAGTGCGGCTGTTGGCGAACGCGCCCATAATGCGGCCGCTGCTCGTCAACATCACCAGTGGAACGACGGCAAAGGCAAGCTGCAGGCTAAGCACCACCTGGCTGAAGACCAGCATGTCCGACAGCCGCGATTCTCCAGCTATCGCCACAACGCCGACGGCCGGAACCAGCGCCAGGCATCGCGTCAGCAGCCGGCGTTGCGCGGCATTCAGGTTCCATCCCAGAAAACCGCCCATCACCACCTGCCCGGCCATGGTGGCAGTAATTGTGGAGCTCTGTCCCGCTGCCAGCAAGGCAATCGCGAAGACCGTGCTTGCGGCGCCTGCGCCCAATGCCGGCGTCAGCAACCGGTAGGCTTCGCCGAATGAGAGCACACCGCCAAATCCCGATTGTTGCACCGCGCAAGCGGCAACAATGAGAATGGCCGCATTTACAACCGCGGCTAGCCCAAGGGCGATGACGCAGTCGATCCGCGCGAAGCGTATTGTCTCGTTGCGGTTGGCCGATGCGATTCCTCTGTAGAGCGAACTGTGCAGGTACAGATTGTGGGGCATCACGGTGGCCCCCAGAATACCCAGCGAAAGACACAATGCGTGCGAATTCATGATGCGGGCATTGGGTGCGAAACTCGCCGCGAGATCGCCGATGTCCGGCCGGCTCAGGTAAACTTCATAAAGCAGGCAGAGGCAAACCGTCGCCACCAGAACGATCACGATGGCTTCCAGTTTGCGGAAGCCGCGCGCTTCCAGATTTAACAGCGCGAGCGTGCTCAGCGCCGTGACTCCCATGCCGTACAGAATCGGCAGGTTGAACAACAGCTGCAGCGCGATGGCGGTGCCGATCACCTCCGCCAGATCGCAGGCAATGACAGCTACTTCGGCGCTCAGCCAGAGAAACCGCGACACGGCCGGCGAATAGTGGGCCCGGCAATGCTGCGCCAGATCGCGGCCCGTCGCGACGCCGAGTTTCATGGAAAGAATTTGCAGAAGCAGTCCCGCCGCGCTCGACAGGATGACGACGGGCAGGAGCGCGAAGCCGAACTCGGACCCGGCCGCCATGTCGGTAGCCCAATTGCCGGGATCCATATAGCCGACAGCGATCAGATATCCGGGGCCCGCAATCGTGGCGAGCCGCAGCCAGAAACCGGTCGGCGTCCTGTGCACATGAGACAGACCGACAGTTGCAGCGTAGACGTCCGGCGGCGGGGTCATGCGCTCAACGCCTGTCAGAGGGCGGAGAAGCAACGCCTATCCGCCCTCTCAGGTTCACTCGGCCGCGATTTTCATCGTCTTCGCCTGGTCGGCGGCGTCCTGAATGTCGGCAGCACCGCCGCAATCCCGGTCTGTAATGCGTCCCGCCCCTGGACCCGCGCCCAGATCCACGCCGGTTTCCGGATCGTCGTCCGCGTTGGACTTTGTGCGCGCAGCGAGCTGCTGCAACGTCTCGAGCTCGTCGCTGGCAAGTTCCACTGAAGCCTGCCCGTCGCCACCATCGATCGACATGACCCGCTCGAGATCGTCGATGCGTTCCCATTGCGGTCCGGAGTTCCAGGGGCCTTCCATATCTCCTGGTCCCTGGGATGTGTTCACGTAGATATTTGCAAACTTTTCGATACCGGGCAGTTTGCCAGGCGGGAAGTTGTCCTGGATTGTGTAAAGCGCCTTCTCGAACGATTTTTGATGCGCAATTTCGCGGGTCATCAGAAAGCCCAGCGCTTCCTTGATGCCTGGATCATCGGTGATGTTGATGAGGCGCTCGTAGATGATTTTCGCGCGGCTTTCCGCGGCGATATTGGACCGAAGATCGCAGGTCGGGTCGCCCCGGCTGTCGATGTAGGCCGCCGTCCACGGCACGCCTGATGAGTTGGTGAGCGCGGGGCCGCCGCCGTAAAGTATGGAGAGCGTGTGGCTGTTGCCGCCTGCGTTCAGCGAGGCGTAAAGGTCGGCTTCGTCCTTGGCGGCTTCCGCTAGCTCGCCCTTTGCGCCTTTGGTCAGCATCGCCACGATCGAGCCAATCACTTCCAGATGGCTGAGTTCTTCGGTTGCGATATCGAGCAACATATCTTTGCGGCCGGGATCGTCCTCTCCAATACCTTGCGTAAAATATCGCATGGCAGCCGCCAGCTCGCCGTCGGGTCCGCCGAACTGTTCGAGAAGAAGCGACGCGAGCGCGGGATTGGTTTCGCCTACGCGCACGGTATATTGCAGGCGTTTGTTGTGCATGAACATCGGCTGGCACTCCTGTCGGTGATTTCGCTCGCGCGGGCGTGGTGGATTCCAACGCGTGTTGCGCGAGACTCGACAACGGAGGCCTGCCGTATTGTTTCCACAGATTCGCATGTTGTGAGAATAATTCTGCTATGATGACATAAGTTAAGGACACCGTAGGTCGTGTGTCGTTTGAAATGACATGACGACGGGACTTTCAATGCGGACGGTCATCGTCAACGACAAGATGCAGCGGAACTATCGTTACAAGCTGGCCGAGCCGGCGGGGCGGAACTTCGCGCCTGAATTCCAACCGCAGCTTACCCCGAAAGAGATGCTGGAGCTTGGCGTGTTCGGCGGCAAATACATGACCGATTGCGAGAAGGAATTTCCCAAGAGCTGGTTCGCGCGTGCCAAACTTTCGCCGCAAGGGAAAAATCCCAAGCTCAACTTCTTCAAGGTCGATGCCTCACAGCCGCTTTCGGTCTGGCGCCGCAAAGGCTGGATTCATTCTGACGATCCGCGCGGCTGGTTCCAGTGGTATTGCCGCTACTACCTCGGCCGCAGAATGGAAGATGATGCGCGGCAAATTGGCCGCTGGAAAAAGATCGCCCGCCACGTCGCTCAGGTGAAGAACAATTGCGAGCGTGGCGACCTTTCGTGCCGGCCGCGCCAGCGCCAGGCGCTGCTGCACTGGGCTTACGACAGCCGGAAGCTTTGACCCGTGTCATGTTGGCGCCGCTGTCAGCTACATGTTTAGTAGCGTAACGAGACCTTTGAAAAGCTGCGCGATGGGGGCCGCAAGGAGCGGCGATATGAAAACGATCGCTCGTTGGATCTGGTCCGCCGTGGTCAGCGCCAATCCCTGATGTACGAGCCATTCGTTCTTTTTGTCGGGCGCGTCGGTAAGTTCAGGGTCCAGCCGCGCCAGATGCCGGCCGCGTCTCGACAGGATCAGCGCGAATGGCCCGAAAACCGCCAGCATGATCGCAACGAAAAACAGCGCCTCGTAATTCACCAGAGCCGACGCAATCGTTTGATAGGCATCGATGAATGGCGGACCCTCTTTCTTGCCAGTCGGGATTTGCCAAAAGGCGAGCGGCCATTCCGCCCAACTCTTGAGGAATGCAACCCCGCTGCCGAGAACCGCCGCGGCCAGAAATGCCAGGTATTTCAGATATCGAATGCGGTCCGCCAAATCCTGCGCAGAAAGGTTCAGCGAGGTGCGCGAATTCGCATCGAGTTTGGAACCCTCCTCTGGCGCGCCAGCCGTCTTCGGCACATACGTCACCTCGGGTTCGGCCGGAAGCACCGACAGGCCGGCGCAGCACAAGGCAACGCTCACCAGAACGAGAACCGACGCGTATGCGCTCCACGCAATTGTCCGCATCAGGGGCGCCAGGCTGGCTTCGACGCTGGCCGAAACCTTCTTGTTCTTCCACGCGGTCCGTTTGCAATCGAGATGGGAGGTCTTGGAAACTTCGGCGCCGCTGTTCTTGGCGCCGGTATATTCATAATATCTCCCGACCGTGGCGCAGTAGGTGCTCTTGCCCAAATCCTCGATGTAGGGGGCGCTGCGTTCGAAGGTCACCCAAAGTGCCGCCGTATAAGTGACGATGCCAATCGCGGCGTAAGCCAGGAATATGCCCATCCCCATTCTTCGAAGAGCAACCACGCACGCGAACACCGCACCTGATGCGCTGATGATCAACAGAAGGGAAAACGTCGCAGCCACGGCGATCCCTGCGGCCGCATGGTTCAGCGTTTTTGGATCGCTCGCATCCCACGCAGGCCCTTCCGTATCGGCTGCTCCTGCGAACAGTTTTCCAAGAATGCCGGAATACAGAAGCGCCACGGCGAAAGGCAGCGCGACAACCCAAAGACGCTTGAAGTACCGTGCCATGTCCGCCCCGTTCTGCTACCAGAAGTAGCACAAGGCGGCACAAAAGCTAGGCGGTTAGCTTGCCGGATTCCGTGTGTGCTCGGCCCATGAGCGCTGCGGCGCGTCGGGGTTCACGTTCAGGTCGACCTCTGCGACGCAACTGGTGTTTTGGGAATGGCTGCCGCCCGTGTGCCAGTCCCCCTCGCGCACATCGACGCTGTGCATCTCATCCACCTGAAAACAGCGCCACTCGCCACCTGCCGGCAGCCCGCTGTTGGTGTCGCCCGCGAATTGATAGGCGAGCAGCACTTCCTTGCCCTTCGTCAGCCCAAGGACATGCGGACAGACTTCCCGCCGCCGGTCGCGATAGGTGAAGGCGATCTGCCTCCGGCCCAAGATCGCCTCGAAACAAAACTGATAATACGCGCTCGGCATTTCGGGCAGCGGCTCTGTCTTCCGGCACTCTCTGAATGCCCGCCCGAGCCATTTGGATGCAAGGAATGCGTCCAATGAATCCCCAGAAGAGTGCGTTTTTCGGGAAAAACCAACCCCCTTTTCTCGCGGCCGGTATTCGCATAAGTTGTGATGACAATTAGTGGTTGTGGTATGCGCAGCCGCCGACCTCAGGGTCACAAGGCGGTGCTGGCAGCGTCTGTCTCAACCGGGGGAGGGGAAGATGCATTGCTCACATTGGTGGAGAGGCACGCTGTTGGCGTTGGTCACTGGCCTGGCTGTTTCCGGCTGCGCCGGGACCACCGGCTCCGACGGAAAACCGCGTTCAGCGCTCGAACGATCGGTAGGCACCTGCGTCCTGTCGGTCGGCGCCGGCGTGCTGGTCGACATGCTCACCAACAACAAACGGCTGGGAGCGGGCACGGCGGTGGGCGCCGGACTCTGCGCCGTCGTGATCGCCATGAACAACGAAGAGGACAAGCGGCGTGTCCGCGAGAGCCAGCTGGCCGCGCTCAATGCCGGGAAGGATCGCACGGACACCTATGTGGGCAAGGATGGCAATACGCGCACGATAAGGACGTCCGTGCATCCATCGGCGGCTCCAACCGATCTGAAGGCGCATGCAGCCGCGGACGGAACGAAATTTGTCGGCCCGTGCCGCCGCACACAGACGGAAATTTCAGTGCAGGGCAAGGGATCGGCATCGCTCGATCCGGAAGTGGTTTGCCGGACGGCGCAGGGTGATTGGCTGCCGTGGCCGGGCACGGCGACCGGCTGAATAACAAGAAACGGGGCACAGGGGGAGTCAGCACATGAACATCCATTCGCCGGAGGAGAAATGCGCCGCACCGATATCGCTGCAGGAATATCTCGATATTGACTTGAGACCGGACGCCGACATCGCCCGCGATCTGTTGCGCCGGGCCGAACTCGAGGCGCCCCTTGTGGACGAAGGGATAGAGCTGTCGGAGCTGGTTGGTCCCCACCCCGCCAATGTCACGCCGGAGATGGCGGGATGGTATCAATTGTACGTCGAAGCCGTCCGCTCAAAAGCGCTGCATGCCATTGTCCTTCTGTTCAAACAGCACAACGACCCCGCAAAGGGCGAAGGCTTTCTCGCACAGACCCGTCTTGGGAGCCTCGAGGAAGATCTGCTGAAGAAAAAGTTTCAGGTTTATCAGAGCCACGCGCAGAACAACGTCGCGACGACCGACAGAATCAGGGAACTCGAAAAGAGGATCGCTGAAAACGGGCACAAATACGATGTGCGGAAGGCGCAACTGGGGCGCGACGCGAAGCTGCCGAACAGTTGGCTGTATTTTCTCGTACTGCTGTTCGTGTTGTTTGGTTCTGAATCGGCGCTCAACCTGGAAGCGTTCGAGGCATTGCCTTGGGCGACTCCGGCGATTGCGTGGGGTGCCACCGTCGTGATCGGAATAGCGATCGGTTTGGCCGCCCACTATCATGGAACCGTTTTCAAGCAGTGGGGCTACTACTTCGGCGCCGAACAGGACGACACGAGGCGCGGCCCGGCATGGCGCATGCTGATCCAGGGGACGACGGCGCTCATCGTTTCGCTCTGCTTCGTATATTACGCCCGTTCCGCCTATTTCGCCTCCTATGTTGTTTCGGTCGGCAGCTTCGGCCAACAAAGCGCCAGTGGCGGCTTCCTGTGGGTGGTCGGTGGCTCGCTGCTGGGTAACTTCCTTGTTTACCTCACCGGCGTGCTGTGGGCATACCTCATGCACGACAGCGACCCCGATTTCGTCGATTTGAGAAGGGATTTGGATAGGGACCGCAAGGTATCGGGCGCGCTGAAGCAGAAACTCGAGGCGGCGCAACACCGCGAAATCGAGCAGCTGACCGCCAGATACAAGAGGAAGGTGGAAGAGGCGGAGCGGGCGTCGGGCCAGATCATGGAACAGGCTGCGCTCAGCGGGCCTTCCCAGCTGTTCAAGAATTTGCAAGCCAAGGATGCGCAGGTTATCGCGCTTCTGCACAACTACCGCCAGGTGCTCATTCAAAAAATGGGCCCCGACGCAAAAAAGGCCCGGTTCGTGGCCTGCCGCGACGACCCGCATTGTCCGACCGAGGTGCTAACGGCATCCCAATTCAAAGCCCGCGCGATCCGGCTGAAGTACCTGGAGGCGTGAGATGACCAGGAGACTTGCCGCTGCGGCGCTTCTGATCGGGCTCGGCGTTTCCGGCACCGCACGGGCGGAGAGCTTCGATCAATACTGCAATCTGCAGGATTTTGCGGTTCCGCAGCGCCAAACCATTATCGTGCTGGACGATGCGTTGCTCTACGGCGAACCCAACGAACAGCCGGATAAGCGCAACGACCTATGGCGGCGCTTTCTCGGCAATCTCGTTCTCTCGGCAACGGCGTCGATGGCCCAAAACTTTCAGCCTCGCGAGCGCGTCACCGTCGCGATTGCAAGGCGTGACGGCGCGGGCCTGAAGCCGGTCTTCGCCGGCTGCCTTCCATTCTATTCCGACGACGAAAAGAAAAAGATCAAGCAAGCTGCCGGGCGCATGAACGGGCTGCACGAGTTCTTCGGCTGGGGTCCGATTCGCGACGCGGACAAAGCCATGGATCTGTATCGCATCCGGTTTGTGGCGGCCTTGCACGATGCGCTCCAGCCGGCCTTTCTCTCTCCGTCCAACACGTCGCGAGGTGGCGCTGACCTCGGCAGCAATGGGTTTATCGCCTCGCTGAAAGGTGGCGCGCTTCTCAATCTCGCGCACGGGATTCCGAGGGTTGTGCTGGTTTCCGACATGGCGCGGTTTCTCGGCGGCTTTCCCGCCGACCGCGCAAAAGCCCGCGCGCTGGCACTCAAGAAGGCGGCAGCTGCGGACCTGAATTTGCGCGGCGCGGAGCTCTATGTGGTCGGCGCGTCCGCCAATAGGATGGCACACGATGCGCTTGAAATGTTTTTCCTCGCTTCCCACGGCGAACTCGCGGGAATCGGGCCGGTCACGGCATCCCCGCAGTTCGCACCAGCACCGGCGCGCGTCGCCTGTTATCAGGGCCTGGCCCAATATCCGGGCGACCGCTACCCGATAAAGCTCCGGCTTTCCACGGATGACAACGGCGCGGCCGTCAACTCGTGGATAGCCGTGCAGCAGACGAGAGAACAGTTCAGTCCCGTGCATGGCGTTCTAACTTGCCAACCCAACCAGGCATGCATTTTCACCGGTGACGACGTTTTTGCTCAGGTCTGGAACGCCAATCGCAGCGCGAGTGCCGATCCTGTCTTCGATCAAGACATGCCCTTCGGCGGGGCCCGCACACTGAAGTTTTCGCTTGGCGGCAACAGCATCAGGGGCACCATCTCGGACACCGTGCTGCGCTTTCAGGGAGTCCGCGGCGCAAAGTTGGAGTTCAACGCCTCCCGGCAGCCCAAAGTGCGGTGCTGATGATCCGGGACGCGTTGTCGGCCACGCATCGTCTCGCGGTCGCGGGTCTGACAACAATTGTTCTGACGCTTTACGTCGATATTGCCAGCGCACAAGCAAACCTGCCGGGTCCAATCCTCGATGCTGGCCAAACCGCGCAGCAGGAACATGTCGACCGGAAGGCGCGCTTGCGCCGGCTGTCACGCTTGCGCGGTATCGCGGCGCCGGAGTTCTACGAATACCTGGTTCCCAAAGCGCAGCATCGCCTGGCGAACTATCCCGATCTCCCGGTCTTGCGCGTCGTCTACAGCGACAAAGTCTTCTTCGATTTCAACCGCGATGTTCTGCGTGCAGAATCCGCGGCCGTGCTCGACACCGTGGCAAAGTCTCTGAAGCTGGAGCCGCCGGATGTCACGGTGTTCGTCGCCGGCCATACCGATGCCGTCGGGTCGGAGGAATACAACCTCGGCCTCGGGCTGCGCCGCGCGCAGGCGGTTGCCGTAGCTCTCGCCGCGCGAGGGCTCAACCGGGCGCAGGCCTACCTCGTCTCGTTCGGGAAGGCGGTCCCTCTAGCCTCGAACGAGACCGAAGAGGGGCGGGCGCGCAATCGCCGGGTCGAATTTCTTTTCGCGGCACGCCCGGAGCCGATTGCAGTGATCTTGGCGCACGACCGCACCTGCACGCCGGACCAGAGCGCCAGAGGGAACAACTGTCCTGTGCAGCGGCCCTTTATCGCCCAATCCGTTTCGCTGGCCCCGAAAGTGCCCGGAGAGACGATGCATCCGGATTTTCCGCACAAGGGGATCACGCTTCCAGGAGCGAATAAACCGGTCCCTGCCGGCGCCCGGATCGTGAAAATCCAGAGCGGTGCGCAAACCAAGCAAATCCTGATCGGCTCCAAGACCATCGAGATCGACCTGACACAGAAGACATTCACCATGCCCCCGCCGGAATGGCGCTGATTGTCTTAGGCCAGCTTGCAAAACCCGCCGTGCCTGTCTTTCGCAGAATCCCCAGAAGACAGTGGACATGCATGGTCCCGTGGCCTATATGCCCCGCTTTCCTTCTGTTGGATGGCGCGGGGTGGAGCAGCCCGGTAGCTCGTCAGGCTCATAACCTGAAGGTCCTAGGTTCAAATCCTAGCCCCGCAACCAGCAGAACAGCGCAGTCTCGGGCAATGGCTGGCTATTCCGGAACACCGCTCGCGAAGAAGCTCGGCATCAAGCCGGGCGACACAGTGCTCACGATTTCGGCGCCGCGAGAGTATCGCGAGTGGATGGGCGCGGTGCCGGACGCAAGATTTTTTTCGAAGCCGCCGGCAAACGGCGCGGAATTTGTGCACCTTTTCGTCGCTTCGCTTGCAGAACTGGAAAAACATCTGTCAGCCGCGCGCAAGGCGATGAAGGCGGATGGAATGCTCTGGGTTTCATGGCACAAGAAGGCCGCGAAAATTCCAACGGACGTGACTGAGGACAAGATCCGCGGACGCGCGCTAAAAACCGATCTGGTCGATGTGAAGGTTTGCGCCGTCAGCGATGAATGGTCTGGCCTGAAGCTCGTGGTGCGCAAGCACCTGCGTTAGGCGCGCGCCTTTGCCGCTTTGGCGAAACGCTCGAACAGGTAGTGCGAATCCATCGGGCCGGGCGAGGCTTCCGGGTGGTACTGCACAGAGAACACATCCTTCCCGTCGATCCGCAAGCCGCAATTGGTGCCGTCGAACAGCGAGACATGTGTCTGCTTCACGCTCTTTGGCAGCGTATCGGCGTCCACGGTGAAGCCATGGTTCATCGACACGATCTCAACCTTGCCGGTCTCCAGATCCTTCACCGGATGGTTGGCGCCGTGATGGCCCTGCGCCATCTTTCGCGTAGTCGCGCCGAGGGCGAGGCCGAGCATCTGGTGCCCCAGGCAAATGCCGAACACGGGCACGTCTGAATCAACCAGCTTGCGAATTGTGGGGATGGCATACGCGCCCGTCGCCGCCGGGTCGCCCGGGCCGTTCGACAGCAGCACACCATGCGGCGCATGACGCATGACATCGTCATAGGTCGCATCGCAGGGGAGCACGGTGACGTCGGCGCCGTGCGCTGCAAGCTGCCGAAGAATGTTGCGCTTTACGCCGTAGTCGAGCACCACCGCCTTCCACGAAGGCCGCTCCTCGCTGCCGTAGCCGATGTTCCAGACCCAAGCCGTTTCGCGCCACGAATACATCTGCCGGCAGCTCACATCTCTCGCGAGATCGAGGCCGACGAGTCCGGGAAATTCGCGCGCGTTGCGCACCAGTTGTGCCGGATCGAAATCGCAGCGCGGGTTGTGCGCCACCACGCCGTGCGGCATGCCCTGCTCGCGAATGCGATTGGTCAGCGCGCGGGTGTCGATTCCGGAGATGCCGGGAATATTGTGCAGCTTCAGCCAGCGGTCTAGCGCGGCTACGGCGCGATAGTTGGAAGGATGTTCGGCGTCGGCGCGCACCACCACGCCGCGCACCACCGGCGTCAGCGATTCAATGTCCTCGGCATTGGTGCCGACGATGCCGATATGCGGAAAGGTGAAGGCGACGATCTGCCCGGCATAGGAGGGATCGGTGAGGATTTCCTGATAGCCCGTCATTGCCGTGTTGAAGCAGACCTCGCCGACCGCCGCGGTTTCCGCGCCGAAGCCGGTGCCTTCGAACACCGTGCCGTCCGCCAGCACGAGCCGGGCGCTCGCGCGTGAAAATCGCGCCGCTGGCGAAGCGGCGGTGGCATGGATGGCGTCTGACATGGAAAGCCTCGGATTTGGTGGAAAATAGAAATCACGCCCCGCAGCGTCAACGTGCTATCTAGCCGCTGCTTCACAAGGACAAAAAGCATGGCTCTGCGCGAGCGGTTGAGCGAGCGGTTGAAGGATTCGATGCGCGCCAGGGATCAGAAGCGCGTATCCACTTTGCGCATGGTGCTGGCCGCCCTGAAGGACAAGGACATCGCCGCGCGCACGGAAGCCAGCCGCGAGGGCGTGCCGGATGAAGAGGTGCTGTCGCTGCTCGCCAAGATGATCAAGCAGCGCGAGGAATCGGCGGCCGCATTCGAGAGCGGCGGACGGCCGGAACTGGCGGCGTCGGAGCGCGAGGAAATCGGGATTATCCGCGAATTCATGCCGCAGCAGATGTCGGCGGAAGATTCGCGGAGTGCGGCACAAGCCGTCATCGCCGAGCTTGGCGCGGGCTCGATGAAGGACATGGGCAAGGTCATGGCGGCGCTGAAGGAGCGTTACGCCGGTCGGATGGACTTTGCAAAGGCCAGCGGCACCGTGAAGGAACTGCTGTCGGGAAAATAGGTATTGTGAACCTTGGCCGCCTGTGTTATTACTTTTGTTGTAACATAGGTAGAGGGCCGCCATGTTCGGCAAGACCAAGATCATCCAGATCGGCAATTCCGTTGGCATCGTGCTGCCGAAGGAGGCTTTGGCGGCGCTCCATGCCGAAAAGGGCGACACCGTGACCCTCAGCGCCTCCCCGGATGGGGTAAAGCTTTCCAGCTTTGACGAGGAAAAAACGCGTCAGCTGGAGCTTGTCCGCGCGATCATGAAGAAGCGCCGCCATGCGCTACGCGAGCTCGCAAAGTGAGCAACTGGGTCTGGATCGATGCCGATATCCTGTTGACCGCCCACGATGAGCAGCTTGCCGAGCATGGAGGGGCATCCGGCATCCGGGACAAGGGGCTTTTTGAGTCGGCGCTGGCGCGACCACAGAATCTCGCGGCCTATGGCGAGCCGGACGCTGCGGCACTAGCCGCGTCCTATGCCTATGGGCTAGCCGAAAATCACGCGTTCGTGGACGGCAACAAGCGCACGGCACTTGTCGCGCTCGAATACTTTCTGGTCATCAACGGGTTCGAGTTGACTGCCGACGACGGCCAATGCGTTTTCGTCATGCTCTCGGTCGCTTCCGGCGCGTTCAGCGAGGAGGAATTGGCAGGCTGGATCCGCAAGCATCTTCAGACGGTCGCCTGACTACCCACAGAAAAGTGCGCCGGAAGTGCCCTTCGCTGCGCTACACTGAACCATGCGCTTCAGTCCGAATCTGCTCGACGAAATCCTGCGGCGGACCGATCTGGTCCAGCTGGTGGGGCGGCGGGTAAAGCTCATCCGCAAGGGCCGGGTGATGTGGGGCTGCTGCCCCTTCCACAAGGAGAAGAGCCCGAGCTTCAAGGTCGAGAACGAGCGGCGCACCTATCATTGCTTCGGCTGTGGCGCGGGCGGCGACGCCTTCAAGTGGCTCAGCGAAACCGAAGGGCTGACATTCCCCGAAGCGGTGGAGAGACTCGCCGGCGAAGCGGGTGTCGAATTGCCGAAATGGACGCCGGAAGATGAAGCGCGCGAGGAACGGAAGAAGTCGCTCTACGAGATCATCGAAGCGGCCTGCGCATTCTTCGAGGAACAGTTGCGCGGGCGCAGCGGCGAAGACGGCCGCAACTATTTAAAATCGCGCGGGCTCGATGACGCTGCCGCGAAACAGTTCCGGCTCGGCTACGCGCCATCCCACGATGCGTTGAAGGAGCACCTCACCAAGAAGAACATCGCGCTCGACGACATGGTGGCGGCGGGGCTGGTGAGGCCGCAGGATGGTGAGCGCAGCCCGCGCGACTTCTTCTTCAACCGGCTGATGTTTCCCATCACCGATCCGCGCGGCCGGGTGATCGCCTTCGGCGGGCGCGCGCTCGATCCGGACGCCAAGCCCAAATACATCAACACCGGCGAGACAGCGCTCTTCTCCAAGGGACGGCTGCTCTACAATTTCGCCACCGCGCGTCCCGCCGCGATCAAGAGCGGCACCATCATCCTCGCCGAAGGCTATATGGATGTGATTGCGCTGGTGCGCGCGGGCTTCGATCATGCCGTGGCGCCGCTGGGCACCGCGCTCACCGAAGAACAACTCCATTTGTTGTGGCGCACAGCCGCGGAACCCATTCTCGCGTTCGATGGCGATGAAGCTGGGTTGCGCGCGGCGCAACGCGCGGCGCGGCTGGCGTTGCCGCATCTGAAGCCAGGCTATTCGCTGCGCTTTGCCTTCCTGCCGCCCGGCGACGATCCGGACAGCCTGATCCGCGGCGGCGGACCGGCCGCGATGAAGACATTTCTCGATGCCGCGGAGCCGCTGGCGAAGGTGCTGTGGCGGGTGGAGACCGAAGGCAAGGATTTCTCCACCCCGGAGCGGCGCGCTGGGTTGGAGCGCGCTTTGGCGGAGGTTGTTTCAGCCATCTCCGATCCCAAGATCGCCGATTATTATCGCCGCGATTTCGATCAGCAGGTGTTCGAGCGGTTTAAGCGGCGCGCGCCCCCCGCGAGGCCCGAGCGGAGAGAATATGGCACCCGCGAGCCCCGCCGTGTCCCGTTTCCCATCCGACCGCTGGAGACAGTCTCCCCCGCCGTCAAGAACAGCCTGCTGGCCCGTGCGGGGAACTCCGGCGCGCGCCGCCGAAAGGAGACGGAACTCGCGGAACTTCTACTGGAATGGCCCCAGATTGCCGTGGCCCACGGCGAAGAATTGGCGGCACTTCCTCTCTCGGACCGTTCGCTTGACAGGCTCCGCCACGAACTCCTAAACCTCGCCGCTTCCGGCTCCAGGCTTGAAAAACCGGCGCTGGAAAACCATCTCATTCGCGCAGGGTTGGGCGAATTGCTGGACCGGTTGGGACGGCGGCCGCCCGAAGGCCGTGGCGAAAATGCAGGCGGAGGGCCTACCGAAGCCGTGCGGGGGAGCGCCGAGGTCGACATGGAGGCCCGCTGGCTTCTTGCTGCAGCCCAGCTGCATGAACTGGTCGAGGCCGTCCCCGAACGGAGGCGCGCCATGGAGCGGTTCAACTCCGAGGCGAGCGAAGAAAGCTGGCGCGAGGCACACCGTTTGCTCCAGCCCCGCGTGCTCCCCAACGAATAACGCGGGTGTGTCTAAACAGGAGTGCGTTCTGTCCGCATAGGGTAGAGGCACCTAAGGAAATCAGGAACGCGCCCCGGTGGTGAAGACGGCGAAGAAACCCACGAAATCGGCAAAGCCGGCGAAAGCCCACAAGGCCAAAGCGAAGGCTCGTCCGCCTGCCAAGCCCGTGCACAAGACTGTCGCATTAAAGAAGTCTGCCAAAACGAAACCGCAGAAGGCGAAACCCGTTGCCAAACCGGTGGCGAAAAAGGCTGTATCCAAAGTGGCGCCAAAACCAGAGAAGCCGGTTGCACCGGCCGTGACTGCTTCAGTTCCTGTTGCAAAATCCGTGATCGCCGAAGCCGCGAAAACGGCGCTCGATGCGTTGAAAAAGATTCCGTCGCAACCGCTCAAGCCGGTTGGCAAGCCGGGCGATGGAACCGACCCGGCGATTCAGCGCGAGGATGCGGATTCGCCTCTGCTCGATATGAGCGATGCAGCCGTCCGCAAGATGATTCAGAAGGCGAAGGCGCGCGGCTACGTCACCTATGACGAGCTGAACAAGGTGCTGCCGTCTGAGAAAGTTTCCTCCGAGCAGATCGAAGACACGATGTCGATGCTCAATGAGATGGGCATCAACGTCATCGAGGCCGAAGAGCAGGACGAGCAGGGCGAAGGCGCTCTGCCGGCCACGGCCGCCGGCACGGCGGTGGTCGCCGCGGAGAGCGAAAAGCCCGAGCAGTACGATCGCACCGACGATCCCGTGCGCATGTATCTGCGCGAGATGGGCTCGGTGGAGCTGTTGTCGCGCGAAGGCGAAATCGCCATCGCCAAGCGCATCGAGGCCGGCCGCGAGCTGATGATCGGCGCGCTGTGCGAAAGCCCGCTCACCTTCGAGGCGCTGACGGTTTGGCGCGACGAGCTGAACGAAGGCAAGGTTCTGCTGCGCGATATCATCGATCTCGAAGCCATGTATTCCATGGGGCCGGATGGCAAGCCGCACGTGCCGCCCCCTGTTGGGCCTGATGGCAAGCCGCTGCAGAACGTGCCGGCCTCGGTGTTCACGCCGCCGACGCCGCTGTCGCCGGTCGGCGCCAACGGCCAGTCTCAACCGCTGCCGCTGCGCGAGTTCAAGAAGCCGGAGCCCGTGCGTCCGGCACCCCCACCGCCGTCTCGGATGGCGGAGCTGGAGGATGACGATCCCGTCGCCGCTGCCGCGGCGCGCGATGCCGCCGCCGCGGCCGCCGCGGAAGCCGAGGAACTGGAGGAGGAAGGCAACCTGCCGCTCTCCGCCATGGAGGCTTCGCTGAAGCCGCAGGTGCTGGAGACGCTCGACAAGATCGCGGCGCTCTACAAGAAGCTTGGCAAGCTGCAGGACGCCAGCGTGGAAGCCGCGCTGGGCGCCGACGAACTCTCCGACAGCCAGGAGCGCCGCTTCAAGAAGCTCCGCAACGAGACGGTCGATCTGGTCAAGGGGCTGAAGCTCAATAACAATCGCATCGAGGCGTTGGTCGATCAGATGTACGGCATCAACCGCCGTCTCATCTCGCTTGAGGGCCGGTTGCTGCGCCTGGCGGAAAGCCATGGCGTCGAGCGTTCCGACTTCCTCAAGGAGCATTTCGGCAATGAGCTCGATCCGCACTGGGCGCGCCGCGTGGGCCGGCTCAGCCGTTTAGGCTGGAAGGACTTCGTCGCCGACGAGCGCGACAAGATTCATGCGCTGCGCGACGACATCCAGACGCTGGCGCAGGAGACGCGTCAGTCGATCACCGAATTCCGCCGCATCGTCCACACGGTGCAGAAGGGCGAGCGCGAGAGCGGGCAGGCCAAGAAGGAAATGATCGAGGCGAATTTGCGCCTCGTGATCTCCATCGCCAAGAAATACACCAACCGTGGCTTGCAGTTCCTCGATCTCATCCAGGAAGGCAACATCGGCCTGATGAAGGCGGTGGACAAATTCGAATACCGCCGCGGCTACAAATTCAGCACCTATGCCACATGGTGGATTCGCCAGGCGATCACCCGCAGCATCGCCGATCAGGCGCGCACCATCCGCATCCCGGTGCACATGATCGAGACGATCAACAAGCTGGTCCGCACTGGCCGCCAGATGCTGCACGAGATCGGCCGCGAGGCGACGCCGGAAGAATTGGCCGAGCGCCTCGGCATGCCGCTCGAAAAAGTGCGCAAGGTGATGAAGATCGCCAAGGAGCCGATCAGCCTCGAAACGCCGATCGGCGACGAGGAGGATTCGCATTTAGGCGACTTCATCGAGGACAAGAACGCTGTGCTGCCGATCGATGCCGCCATCCAGGCGAATTTGCGCGAAACCACCACACGTGTGCTGGCCACGCTCACGCCGCGCGAGGAACGCGTGCTGCGCATGCGTTTCGGCATCGGCATGAACACCGATCACACGCTTGAGGAAGTGGGCCAGCAGTTCTCGGTGACGCGCGAACGCATCCGCCAGATCGAGGCCAAGGCGCTGCGCAAGCTCAAGCATCCCAGCCGCAGCCGCAAGCTGCGCAGCTTTTTGGACAACTGACGCATCTTCACGGACGAGGAATGAGGAACAAACACGATATCGGTTTTGGGGATCGTTTGAACGCGGGAGCAAAGGCCCGCGCCGAGCAGCTGGAGCGCGCGCGAGCGCGACTCAAGGAAAACGAGGCGACCGCAGCCGAGCGCCAGCAGGCGCGGCAGAAGCTGGTGGCCGACCGCGAGGCGCGGGCTGCCGCGCGCGCCGCCGCCAAGCGCGAGGAAGCGGCGCGGCTGGAAGCACAGCGCAAGGCGGAGGAAGAGGCGCGTCTCGCCGCCGAACGGGCGGAAGCCGAAGCGCGCGAACAGAAGAAGCGGGAGGAGAGCGCCAAGCTCGCTCAGATCCTAGCCGATCAGAAAGCGGCGCGCGACGCCCGCTATGCCGCCCGCAAGGCGCGCCAGGGCCGCAAGTAGATCGCACCCCGTCTGTCATCGCCCGCTTCATGCGGGCGACCCAATTTTCTTTTCCTGCACAAAATGGGTCACCCGGATCGCGTGCAAAAAAGGCCCGCGACCGGGTGATGACGTATGGTGTGTGGAAGGTGAGGTTCTAGGTTAGAGTGGCGCTGGATCGCCGAACCGGAGGACGACATGGCAGACGAAACCAAGCACGACGACTGGGTGAGCCAGCTCACCTCTCCCGGCTGGCGGCTGATCCCGACCGGAATCGATCCCGCCATCGAAGGCACCCTGGAAGACATGGCGCGCGCCGCGCATGAGCGAAAGCAGAGCGGCAAGCATCCCGGCGCCATCAAGCGCGCCGAAGACGAGCTCGAGCTCGGCCTCTTCGACCTCGAACAACTCTGGTGGCACCTCGGCCTGCCGACTTAGGGGGAAATGCTGAAGGAAATGACGTAATCTCGCGCACAGATTGCGAAGCGAAAGCGCCGGGCCGGCTCAGAATTCTCCAGGCAATTGATTCACGTGTCTAGGTTGTTAATGCGCCAAGCTTTGGGATCGTGAAGTTTCTCGACTGGCTCGCTCAGTACACGCCAAGCATTTCATACGCGAGGAGATTTCTCTTGATCCATTCGTGATGCCTGGAGTGGCAGAGGTAGATCGGGAAGGAGTAGCTAAGTGTGTTTGTACCCGTTCGTGTGGGCACTGAAAACCAATAGTCGCAATGTTTTTGGCAGAGTTTTTCAGCGTATGCGACAGGCAGAACGATGAATCGCGAAGCACCAACCCGGTAACTCACGGCTATAATCACATCGGCAATTAATTGGATGCCATTTGCGCGGTATCCAATCGTACTGGATGCCAACCCTGTCCCCCAGTTGCAACTCGACCTCGAGTTCACCGAGAAGTCCTACTCGAGGGCCGAGGTCCCGCATCTGTTTCACTGTCTAGCTTTCTCAGCGTAGGCATCTACCAGCGCGCGGATCATGCGCTGGTAAGGCACATGCTGTTTCTTCGCTTCGCGCTTGAAGAAATCCACACTTTTCTGACTGAGCGACAGCGTCACCTTCACATTCGATTCGCGCAACACGAGCTGATCCGGCGGCGGGAGAAAGTCCTTGATGATCCTGAACCGTCCAATCTCGCCTTCCGTGTACTTAATCGTTCGCTTTTTCATACGCCTTTTTTCCTTTTCGCCAGTAACCAGCACCGAAAATCCGAATGTGCCCCGCCCGATACGTGAAGCGCACTGTGAGCACATCGTCTGCCACTCTGCCAAAGCAGAAGTAGCGTTGTTCATCCGTGCTGTGCTCCAAATCTTCGGCGATCAAGCGCGCAGGATCGCCGAATGCCTGAAGTGCCAACTCGAACGACACGCCGTGCTTCGCCTGATTGGCCCGGTTCTTTTCCTCGTCCCAGTCGAATGTCGCGCCTTGCATATGGGTATTATGCCATATGAATGTGTGGCTTCAAGGCGCTTTGACAACAGAAAACGATTTTGCGGCAAGAATTCGAATTCGCGGTTATAGTCCCAAGACGGTCGAGTTTCCGGTCACAGCGCCCGGAGTCGTCATGCTTCTGCTTCTTCACCTGTTAGCCGCGGCAGCGTCGAATGCGGAAACGCCGCAAGCGGTTGCAACCGCGTTCTACCGCGTGCATCAGCAAAGCCGGCAGGACGGCGTTCCCGATGCCAGGCTGCTCGCCCGCTATGCGCCGTATCTTTCGCCGGAACTGGCGCATCAGCTGGCAGACGGCGCCGATGCGGAACGGCGGTACGCCAAGTCCAATGCGGATTCGCCGCCGCTGGTCGAAGGCGATCTGTTTTCGTCCAATTTCGAAGGCGTCACGGCGTTTCAAGTGGGCGTCTGCGATATTAGAGCGAAGGCCACCGATTGCCGCGTGCAGCTGCAATATGCGCCCCAGAAGCACCGCCCGCAGGACAGACCGGTCAACTGGCTCGACACGCTGCGCCTGGTGAAAACACCGGCCGGCTGGCGGGTGGACGACATTGCCTATGGCGCCACCTGGTCGTTCGGCAACCACGGCACGCTCAAGGCCACGCTGCGCAACGTGATCGCGGAAGCGCCGCGCTAGCGCAAACGTCTACCGCCGTGGCGGCGGTGCGGCCTTGTCCGGCTCCGAGCCTGGAATATCGGTCGGCAAGGGCGTCGCCGGAACCGGCGCGGTGTTCGGCGGTGGCACGCTGGCCGGCGGCCCCGCTTTTACCGGCGTCGTGGTGGCGGGAATTGCCTGCGTGGCGGCGTCGGCCACTTCGCTCCAGCCGCCGCCAAGCGCCTTGTACAATCCGACATCGGACTGGATGCGGGCGAGCTTGATCTGCACCAGCGTGTCCTGCGCGGAGAACAACACCTGCTGCGCCGTCAGCACGTTCAACAGGTCCGTCACGCCTTCGCGATATTGCAGTTCGGAAATGCGGAACGCTTCCGCCGCGGCGCGCGTCTGTTCCGTGCGCAAGCGTTCCTGGTCGGCGAGGCTGGAGACTTGCCCCAGCGTGGTCTCCACATCGGAGAAGGCGTTCAGCACGGTGCTCTGATAGGTGGCGACCAGCTCCTGTTGCTGACCCTTGCTCAACTCGTACTGCCCTTCCAGCAATCCGCCGTCGAAAATCGTCTGCAGCAGGCTGGCGCCGATGCTCCAGCCAAAGCCTCCGCCCGTGAACAAGGAGCTCAGCGCCGTGCTTGCGAAGCCGGTCGAGCCGGTCAACCCGATCGAGGGGAAGAACGCGGCGCGCGCCGCATCCACATTGGCATGCGCGCTGGCGAGATTGGCTTCCGCCTGCGCCACATCCGGCCGGCGGCGCAGCAATTCGGATGTCAGTCCCGGCGCCACCTGCGGCGTCACGATCCCGTTGAGTGTCGTGGCTGTGACGTCAAATCCCTCCGGCAATCGGCCGAGCAGAATGGCCAATGCGTAGCGTGACTCGCGTTCCTGTTCCTCCAGCGCCGGAATGGTCGCCTCGATCCCGGCCAGCGTCGCCTGCTGCTGGGCCAGATCGAGCCGCGAGGAAACGCCGTTGGTCACCTTCGCTTCCACGATCTTGAGAATGCGCCGCGCGGCGGCCACGTTCTGGCGCGCAATCGCCAGCCGCTCGCGCAGCGCCAGCACGTCGAGATAGGTGGTCGCCACATCGGTGGTGACGGTCAGCGCCACCACCTGCCGGGCATAGGTCGAGGCGAGCAGCAGCTGATCGGCGGCGCGCAGGGCCGCGCGGTTCTTGCCCCAGAAATCGATTTCGTACGAGGCGTTGCCCGTCAGCCCGAAGCTGTTGCCGGTGGCGGCCTTGGTGCCGATTGGCACGCCCTGCGCATTCGTCACCAGCTGGCCGGTGCCGTTGCGCGCGCGCTGGGCCGAGCCTTGCAGGCTCAGGCTTGGAAAGAGGGCAGAGCCGGAAATCTCCGTCTGCGCCTCGGCCTGCAGCACCCGGGCCGCAGCGGCGGCGAGGTCGAGGTTGTTGGTCTGCGCGGTGGTGACGAAGCCGTTCAGTTCCGGGCTGCCGAAGCCGGCCCACCAGTTTGCCGCGGGCCACACCGGCGCGCCTTGTGCCGTGGGCGCGGTGAAGTTCGAGGGCACATGCTGCGGCGCCAGCACCTGCGGCACCGGGGTCTGGCAGGCGGTGGCGCCGAGGGCAAGCGCGATGACCGAAGCGGAGCGAAGCAGGGCGTTCATGCAGGGACTCGCAAGGTTACCGATTCGCTGGCCAGCGCGATCACGGGATCGACGGCTTTCATAGCCGGTGCAAAGCCGAACACAAGCCCCGTAGCCACCGCACATGTAAAGGCGATTGCCACCGGCGCAAGGGTGAAAGCCACGGCCGTCCCCAGGCTGCCGATGAGAAGCGCGGCGCCTAAAGCCCTGTGAGGCTGACCGGCATGGCGGTCATGACCCCTATGCCGCCCACGAAGAGCGATATAGCAGCCACCGAGGCCGCCGCTGGCCTGAATACCGGGCTAGGCGCATGCTGCTCAGGTTGTGAGGAAGGAGACACCCGTTTAATCCGGTGACCGTTTATCCGTTAGTTTATCCGGTGACAGTTGTTATCCGGTGACTGTTATCCGGTGACAGTTAATCAATCCGTAGGGTGCCACGCAGGCCGCCGAGCCCCGCAAGGCGAGCGTCGATTGCATCCGTTCGCTCGCCGGTGTTTCTGTCAAAGCGATCGGCCGCTAGTCGGCTTCCTTGCGGACCACCTTGAACCGGGTCAGCTGCTGCGTTGCCAAAGTGAACTTCGGCTCCAGCTCGACCGCCTTTTTGTAATCCTGATAGGCGGCGCGGACATTTCCCATCGCCTCGTTGACGATGGCGCGATCGTAATAGGCGATGTGCGGATTGTGCGCGCCCATCTCGATGCCCTTGTTGATGTCCGTCATGGCGTCCTGATAGCGCTGCAGCGCGATGAAGGTGGCGCCGCGGTCCACGAAGCCTTCCGCGTGCGTGCCGTCCATGTTGAGTCCGCGGTTGTAATCGTCCAGCGCGCCGTTCGAATCGCCGGCGCGTGAACGCAGGATGCCGCGGTTAATGAAGGTGGCGGCGCGATCCGCCAGGCTCAGCGCGTCGTGATCGAGTGCTGCGTCGCAGGTGGCGATGCCGTCTTTGGTGTTGCCGCCGAATTCGGCGAACTGGTAACAGCCGCTGCCGAGTCCGTTTCCGAGCACCGTGATGGCGGCTCCGGCCGGTGCGGCAACCGCCGCGCTTGCCACCAATGTTAATGCGAACAGTTTGCAGCGATCCATGACGCGACCTCCCTGAAGCCAAGCGGAGTCTTGCACCGGCTTCGCTGCCAGTCCACGCCTTTGCAATCACCCCCGCGTGAGTATTCATCCCCGTGAAGCCGGGGATTGCGCCATTGCCGCGGTTTGACCGGTTAATGCGTTGCAAATTCGCTTCACGACCCGGTGAGAGGATTCGATGAGCTGGACTTACCTCGTACCCATTGTGCTGCTGTGCGCCTCCAACGTGTTCATGACGTTTGCCTGGTACGGGCAGCTGAAATACCCGGCCGCGCCGCTGTGGGCAGTGATTCCCATCAGCTGGGGCATCGCGTTTGCCGAGTATTGTTTCGCGGTGCCCGCCAACCGCATCGGTTATCGCGTCTATTCCGCGGCGCAGCTGAAGACGATGCAGGAAGTCATCACCCTGGCGGTGTTCGCGATTTTTTCGGCCACCTATCTGGGCGAAGCGCTGAAGTGGAATCACCTGGTCGCGTTCGGGTGCCTCGCCCTCGCCGCCTATTTCGGATTTCTGAAAGCGTGAGCGGCGGACAGGTTGATTCACTTTCCCCAACGCGGGGGAGTGCTACACTTCAATATCCCACGAGCCAGATGGAGTTTCATCCGGGAGTTGTTTAACACGATTTTTTGGGCGCTAGGAGCCTGACCGCCTTTTCATGATGTTCGTGGCCTACATCGATGAAAGCGATACTCACGGCCCCGCTCCAGACATGCTCATGATGGCCCTTCTGGCGACCGCCAGAAATTGGGAACTGTTTGAGCGCGGGTTTCGTGGTCTAAAGCGCGAGTTCGGCTTTCGATTGCTTCACGGCACGAATTTTCGTGCGCAGACAGGCGATTTCAAAGATTGGCCCTACGACAAGCATGAAGCCTTCATGAAACGGCTGGGGCAGCTTCTAGGCGAACATCTAACAGAATCGTTTTCTTCCGTGTGCGAAAGGAATCTCTACAAGGAGCACTTTCTAGATGTGCGTCCGCGCCGGATGCACCCCACAAGTCAGTACGGTATTTGTTTTGAAGCGCTGGTGCTCGCGATGATCCGCAAAATCATGCAGCGGCCACAGGACAATCCGCGTCTCTCAGTAGTCGTGGAGGATGGGCACAGGAACGCGGCTGATACCGCACGAGTATTTGCTGAAATGAAGCAGCGATTTAGCAACTCCAATATTCTACGCACTCACGCACTGAAGGGTAAGAGCGATAGTGACGTGCTTATGGCTGTCGATATATATGCCTACGGCACCGCTAGGCGGCGACGCGCCATTAAAGCAGGAACGTTTGTTTCTAAGGTGAGGGAGGCCAGACGGCCCACGGAAAACGAGGTGGGCAATACCAGTCTCGAACTCACGCCTGGTTATTTTGCGACAAAGATAAGCGACTTCAACGAAAGCCGCGCTGTTTTGCACGAAGCATATCTCAAGCGGCGCGAGACTTGGCTCGCTTCCAAGGCTTCCGGGGGACAACCTTCATGAAGGTCGAAGTTTTGAAAGCGGCATGAATTCTCGCACCTTGGATAACTATGCGAG
>JAFAWQ010000033.1 GCA_019241645.1 Alphaproteobacteria bacterium | reverse complement strand
GGCGCAGATTGCCGCGCTGGCCGATAACGTCGATGCGCTCGCGAACCAGGTCGTTGCCGCCAGCGAAAAAGCCGATGAGGTGGCTCTGTCGTCAGAGACTCGGTTCGCCGCGCTGGATGAGCGGCTGCGGGTTGCCGAGCGCACGGCGTTCACCAGCGCATCGGCGCTCGATCACACGATGGAAAATGTCGAGCGCCTTCGCGCCATGCACGATTCCATCGAAGTTGAAGTCCGTCAGCATGCCGCCTTGATGGAGCAGGCAAAAGACGATTGGGATCGCCTGAACGCGACGGTTGCGGACAGCAGCAACGGTCATGCAGCTTCCCTCGCGCGCGTTGAAGAGACGCTCGAGAGGCTGCAAGCGGAGAATGCCAGCGATCCGCTCGATCTTCGGCTCTCCGGTATCGAACACGTATTGACCGACATCATGGGACGGCTGGAGCAGGCCGAACAGGTCAGTGCCAGCACCGGCGGCACCGTCGAGCAGACTCTGCGGGATCTCGCCACGGGCTTCGAAACGGCCGACGAGCGCAATCGCGAAACCATTCGCGAATTGCAGTTGGCCGTGGAGGTCGCCGCCACCAAAATTGCAGCTGTCGAGCGCAAGCTCTCCGAGCCGCCACCAGCGCCGGTTGCGGTTGAGCAGCCGCTGCCTCAGCAGCCCCCACCGATGGGCGATCTCATTCTCGATGCGCCGCCGTTCCCGCAGGATCAGATGCCGGGGCACCTGAGCAGCGATCTGCCGCCGCTGGGCGAACACGACCTCTCCTCCCTGACTCAGGAATTCCCGCCCGCATTCGCGGAAAGTGAATCCGCACTGCCACCGTCGGCTTTCGGCGAGGCGCTGGAGGATGATCAGTATGGGACACCGGAGCCCGGGTCGTTCCTCGATGCCGCGCGACGGTCGGCAAAGGCCGCGGCGGCCGAACGCGAGCAGATTGGCCCGGGGAAATCCGGCGGACTTAACTGGACATTCCCTGGCAAAGGCTCCGAGCAGCAGAAGCAGACTGGATCGATGAAGCGGTATGCTCTGGCCGGCTCAGTATTCGGAGTCGCGGTTGCGGCTACGCTCGCCGGTGTTGTGTTAAGCCATGGCGTTGGCTCGACGCCACCCGATGCTGTTCGTCCGACAGCCATTGTCCAACAGTCGGCACCCGCCGCGACGCGCGGCACCGCGGAGACGGAGTTGGCGCCGGCGCCGGCGATGGACGAAGGCGCCCCCGGCTCGATGCCGCCGGCCTCGAAACCGCTTCCCAACGAAACGTCAAACGCCGCTCCCCAGGCCGCGGCAGAACTTCCGGCGCAGCGGCTCCATCCAACAGCGCGAAATGCGGCTGTTGCTGCTCCCGCTGCCGCAGTGGCGCCGCCCGCCGGTCCGCTCCAGAAGCTGGCGTCGCTCGCCAACACCGGTGACTCCAAGGCGCAGTTGCTGCTGGGGTTGAAACATCTGGAGGGCAGCGGCACGCCGGTCAATGAAGCGGAAGCGGCGCGTTGGCTCGCGCGCGCGGCGCAGCAGGGCGAACCGCTGGCGCAATATCGCCTTGGCACATTGTATGAGCGCGGCCGCGGCGTGGCCGGAAGTCCCAAGCTGGCGGCGCATTGGTACGAGCTGGCGGCGAAGCAGGGCAATCGCAAGGCGATGCACAATCTGGCAGTGGCTTTCGCGGAAGGGTCGGGCGAGTTGAAGGATTCGGCGCAGGCGGCAGTGTGGTTTAGCCGAGCGGCCGGCTTGGGACTTGCGGATTCGCAGTTCAATCTTGCAGTGCTATACGAGCGCGGCATGGGCGTGAAGCAAAGCCTGGTGGACGCGTACAAATGGTATCTGATCGCGGCCGCTTCCGGCGACTCGGAGTCCAAGGCCCGCGCGGACGCGCTGTCAACGCAACTCAGCGATGCGGATCGCGCTGCGGCTCAGCAGGCGGCGTCCGCCTTCCGGCCGCAGGAACTGAACCCCGCCGCCAACAGCACGCCGTCACTGGGATGACCTCACTGAGATAAACAGGTCAAAGCTCGGTGAGTTTCTGTTCCTGTGGTGCGGTAAACCGGACCCGTTTGGGCCGCTTTAGTTCAAACTATCTCCGCTCGCCCGATTGGAGACGTCCAACAGCACGTCGATGCGGCAAGGTTTTGGAAGAAAAGTGCTGTTCTCCACCTGCCGTTCGTTGTTGATGGGATTTCCCGAACAATAGATCACCACGATGTGAGGGTCTGCCGCGCGGTACCGTTCGGCAACCGTCCAACCGTCGACCGGCCCCGGCAGGCGAATGTCGGTGACCAGCAGGTGGAATTGCCGTCCCTGCCCCAGATATTCCAGAGCTGCCTCGCCGGTGGGGGCTTCAACAACGTTCCAGCCGGCGTCGGTGAGGGCGTCCGCGAGTTCCATGCGTACCAGCCATTCATCTTCGACCACCAAGGCTGAACGGGGAGCGGGGGTGGCTGATCCCAACTTTGGGCCCTCTTCGACTGAATATCTCTTCCAGCAGGAACGCTCGAGGCCATTCAGTGTTGCCAAGGTTCCGTTGCCGTCGGGTAGCTGAAGCGCCATTACCTGCCGGAAAGGTCGCGAAAGATGTCCGCCGTGACTCTTTTACCTCGCCAACCTGTCTGCCGCGCTGTATCCGGGCGCTGGTGGGGCGGGCGAGGGCCAGCTGGCGCTTCCGCAGGAGACGCGTGCAATCCCGATGAAGATTTCGGCGCAAGGTATTCCGCCCGCAAACGAGGAGCATGCCGTCCAGCGGCTTTCCACGGCCATGGACACCTCCGGCGATGCCATCATCGGCATGAGTTTGGATGGCATCATCCAGAGTTGGAACAATGCTGCCGAGCGCATTTTTGGCTACACAGCCGGTGAGGTTGTCGGGAAGTCCATCCTGACTCTCGTCCCGGCCGACCGGCACCACGAGGAAAATGAGATCCTCGCGACGGCGCATCGTGGCGAGCGCATCGAGCAGTATGAGACTCTGCGGCGCCGGAAGGATGGCACGCTGATCGATGTTTCGGTCACCGTCTCGCCGCTGTTCGACGAACAGGGCAAGGTGGTCGGCGCCTCCAAGATCGCGCGCGACGTGGGCGAGCGCCGCCGCATCGACAGCATGGCCCGGCATTTCGCGGCAATCGTGGAATCGTCGGAAGACACCATCATCAGCAAGAACCTCAACGGCATTATCCAGAGCTGGAACAAGGCGGCCGAGCGCATGTTCGGCTACAAGGCGGAGGAAATTATCGGCAGACCGGTGCTCACGCTCATCCCGGAGGAGCGGCATCACGAAGAGGTCGAAATCCTTTCGCGCATCAGGCGCGGCGACCGGATCGAACATTTCGAGACTGTGCGCCGCCGGAAGGACGGAAGCGAGGTGCATATCTCGCTGACGGTCTCTCCGGTGAAAGACGAAAATGGAACTATCATCGGCGCATCCAAGATTGCGCGCGACATCACCGCGCAGAAAGAAGCCGAACGGCTTCTGCAGCAGCAGACCCGGCGCCTGGAAACGCTGAATCGCGTGGCCAAGGAGATCTCCCGCGATCTCGATCTCGACCGTATCGTGCAGGCCGTGACGTCCATCGCGACCGAGGTGACCGGCGCCAGGTTCGGCGCTTTCTTCTACAATGTGCTTGATGAACGCGGAGAGTCATATCTGCTGTACGCGCTTTCCGGGGCGCCGCGCGAAGCCTTCGAGCGTTTTGGCATGCCACGCAACACGGCGATCTTCAATCCGACGTTCCGCGGCGAGGGCGTGGTGCGATCCGACGATATCAGGAAAGATCCGCGTTATGGAAAAAGCGCGCCGCATCACGGCATGCCGAAAGGCCATCTGCCGGTTGTGAGTTATCTGGCGGTGCCGGTGGTCTCCGCGAGGGGCGACGTGCATGGCGGTCTTTTCTTCGGGCACGATGAGCCCGGCGTCTTCATGGAAGACACGGAGACGCTGGTATCGGCCATCGCCGCGCAGGCCGCGGTCGCGATGGACAATGCCCGGTTGCATCGCGCCGCGCAGGGCGAAATCGAGCAGCGCAAGCGCGCCGAGGCAGCACGCGAGCTGTTGTTGCACGAGATCAAGCACCGCGTGAAAAACACGCTGGGCACCGTGCAGGCGATGGCCGCGCAGACTTTCCGCGGAGCGCCGCGCGCGGAAAAGGATGCATTTGTCGCTCGCCTTCAGGCGCTGTCCGAAGCGCACGATCTGCTGACGCAGCGAAATTGGGAAACTGTCACCACGACGGAGATCATCGAGCGTGCCGTCGCGCCTTTTCGGGTTGGGCGCGCCGATCGGATAAGTGTGTCAGGGCCGTCTGTGGAATTGTCGCCGAATAAGGCGTTGCTCGTGGCCCTGCTGCTGCATGAGCTGGGTACCAACGCTGTGAAGTATGGTGCGCTCTCCAATCTCAAGGGGAGCGTGTCGCTGACCTGGCTCGAGGAAGAGCGTTCCGGTCACCGCTGCCTCGAGCTTTTGTGGCGTGAGAAGGACGGTCCGGTCGTCATGGAACCGAAGCGGCGCGGCTTCGGAACGCAGATGATCGAGCGCGCTCTGCAGGCGGAAAAAGGCAAGGCCGAGTTCGCCTTCGAGCCCACCGGCCTCCAGGCCCATCTCTGGATTGTGTATTAGATCGGCAAAACAGACCAGGGTGCGCGCCGGTTTCCCGCATTAGTGTCTCGTTAGCCATAGCCACACGCCACGCTTAAAGCGGACTTAACCGCGTTTACCTATTCTCGGCGCGAGGCAGGCGCCGGCAGATGGGTGTAGCGGAAGTCTTTGTAGAAGGCCTGATGCGGCCGTCGCGGCTGGCGTCGGCGCAGCTGCGCATCGTGGCACGCAATCTTCGGCCAAACGCGCTGCTGATGCCGCTGTGCGGCATCATCATCTGCCTCGTCTTTCATCGCTGGATCGGAATTCCGCGACTGATTGCGTGGTGGACCATTGTCGTGCTGGGCAGCATTCCGCTGGCGCTCTGCTGCCGTGCGGTTATGGAAAAATCCAGCAAGGAAACGCAAAGCTGGCTGCCGCACGTCATGCTGGCCTACGGCATGCTTTCCGCCTGCTGGGCGTCCATGGGATTTCTGTTGTGGATTCCCGGCAACGATCAGGCCGACCTGTTCCTCATCATGCTGCTGGGCTGCACCATGGCGGGGAATGCGGCCCTGCTGGGCGCGAGTCTGCCGATTAACGCCGTCGGATTCGTGGTGTACGGGTCGGCACTGGCTCTGGCGCCGCTGCAGACCGGGGGACTGCTGTATGACTGCATCGCTCTGTTGGCGCTGCTTTACACCGGCTACCTCGCTTATCTCTCGCGCAACATCTACACCACGGCGCGCGACCTGCTCCTGCTGCGCGACGACAAGAACGATCTCATCGCCAAGCTCGCCAGTGCGAAGGCGGTTTCCGACAAGGCGCGTGACCGCGCCGAGGCGGCGAGTCAGGCAAAGTCGGAATTCCTCGCCAACATGAGCCATGAGCTGCGCACGCCGCTGAACGCCATTATCGGATTTTCCGAAATGTTGATGTCGCGGGAATTCGTCGAACGCCAGCATGAATACGCGGAAGCCATCAACAGCTCTGGCCAGCATCTATTGGCGCTGATCAACGACATCCTCGATCTGGCCAAGATCGAAGCCGGCAGAGTGGTGCTGAAGGAATCCTGGCTGGAGCTACGGGTGGTCCTGACGAGCGTCACGCGGCTGATGCAGCACCGCGCCGAAAGCGCCGGCGTCCGCCTCAAGCTCGAAGTGCCGCCCGATTGCCCGCGCCTCTATGCCGACGAGCGCGCGCTGAAGCAGATCGCGCTCAATCTGATTTCCAATGCTGTCAAGTTCACGCCGCCCGCGGGTTCGGTTTTGGTCCGCGTCAACGGGATAGAGAGCGGGGAACTCGCGCTCGAGATCGTGGATGACGGCATCGGTATCGCCAGCGAAGATCTGGGCCGCGTGTTCGAGAGTTTCGGGCAGGGCCGGCACGACATCTCCACGCCGGAAAAAGGCACCGGCCTGGGATTGCCGATCGTCATGGGTCTGGTGAAGGCGCATGGCGGAGACCTCCAGCTGGAAAGCGAGCCGGGGCAGGGCACGCGCGTGATCGTCACCTTCCCGGCGGAACGTCTTGCCGCAGCGGAGTGGAAAGCGGCGTCTTAACGCGCCGGAGTTTCTTCCATCCTTCTGCTTGCCTCGCACAGGCGGTTCCGACTTTGATATCCGCGGGAAACCCGCCGGCTGTGTGCCAACAGGAGTGTTCAATGTCGCTTGGCAAGATCGGCCGTTTCGTTGCCGCCGCCATTTGCTTCGGCGGCGTGGTTGCTGGGAGCGCGGCTGCAGGCGCGGCCCCTTCGCCAAAGGCGTGCCGCGAGCGCAACAACAGCACGACGTCGCGCCTGCTGGAATGCATTCGCGCGCACGCGCTCTGGCAGCATTTGGTGAACTTTCAAGTCATCGCGGATCAGAATCCCGGACGGGATGGGCACGGAAACCGTGACACCGGAACCTCCGGCTATCGCGCCTCGGTGGATTATGTTGCCGCACTGATGCGGAAGGCTGGGTACAATGTCACCATCCAGCCTTATCCGTGGAAGACGTTTGTGTTGCTGGCGCCGCCGGCGTTTCGCGACGGCGCGCGCGCCTACCGGCTCGAAAAGGACTGGTTCGTGGCGCGGCTTTCCGGCAGCGGAAGCGTAACCGCTCCGGTTCAGCCCGCTGGAGCCAAAAATGGTATGGACGCGGCCAGCGGTTGCTCGCGGCGGGATTTTGAACGCTTCCGCCGCGGCAACATCGCGCTGCTGCAACGCGGTGCGTGCGAGTTCGATGTGCAGGTGGCGAACGCGCAGGCCTCCGGCGCCTCGGCGGTGGTCATCTACAATAATCGCGCCGGCGTAAACGAAGTTGGCGGAAAGGCCCGCAACGGTGGCAGCGCTTACCAGGCCAACCTCGCGGAGAGGGCCGCAATTCCAGTCATCGGCGTGGTGTCCCATGCAGTCGGTGCCGATCTGGACGCGCGCTATCGGGCCGGCAAGGCGCCGCGCGTGAGCATTGGCGTTCAGGCGGAGAAGAAAAGCGACACCGACTACAATGTTATCGCAGATTCGCCGTTCGGCGATCCGCACCGCACAGTGGTGATCGAAGGGCACCTCGATTCCATCTACGGTGCCGGGATTCTGGACAACGGCTCCGGCTCTGCCACCATTCTCGAAATCGCGCGCAACATGGCGCGCACGCCCACCAGCAACCGCTTGCGCTATATCTGGTTCGGCGGCGAGGAGATCGCCCTGCTTGGGTCTCGATACTACACCAAGGCGCTCAGCCAGAAGCAATTGCGCGACATTGTTTTCGATGTTGATGCTGACGTCACCGCCACGCCGAATTTCGACATCCTGATCGCCGATCCAGGGCATGCGCACAACGCGGATAAATTGTCGAAGCGCGTCTTGCGCGATTCGCAGATCGGCAACCGGCTGTTTCTCGATTACTTCCGCACCATCGGCGTTGCCTCGCGCATCGCCAGCTTCGGCAATGACGGCACCGATTCGATTCCGTTCGGCCTCGCCGGTATTCCCAACACGGGAATTCTGACTCAGCAGAATTGCTGCAAGAAGCCGTGGGAAGTGAAGCTGTGGGGCGGCTTCCTGGGCAATTACGAAGGAAAGGTACCCGGCCGTGACGGGGGGTGCGTGGATAATCCGCGCCGCTGGTGCGACAACCTTTCGAACAATAACCGCTTCGTGTTCGAGATCGTTTCCAAAGCGACGGCGTACGTGACGCTCAAGCTGGCCAACGACGCATCCCTGAAACGAAAGTGAATCTTCGCTTGGCGCATGCTGGCAGGGGTTGCTGTCGCGAACGTCTGCGCCGTGTTAGCATCTCCCCGGCTGATGGGGGGGCGTGATGATTTCCAACGGTTATGCGGAAGTGATTGCAGCGCTGCTGCTTTCGAGCGCTGTTGCCCGCGCGGATGTGGCGATCAGCAACAAGCCGACGAGCAACATGAGCTGCGTGAGCGGCGTGTGCACCGCTACGGCGCAGAAAGCGGTGCTGAACGTCGGCGATCTCGCAAACATGCTGGCGGGCGGCGATGTGACGGTGAAGACGGGCACGTTGGCGAAGGACATCTCGCTCGACCAGCCGCTGAGCTGGACCAGCACCGGCCGGCTGACTTTGGATGCGCAACAGTCCGTCATCGTCAACAAGCAGGTCACGGTGACAGGGGCGGGCAGCCTCACCGTCACCACGAACGACAACGGTCAGCCGAAAAATAAATCCGGCGAGTTCATCATCGTGCCGGAGCGCGGCAGCGTGCAGCTGTGGGATTCATCCAGCAGCCTGATCATCGATGGCAAACCATATGCGCTCGTCTACGACATCAAGACGCTTGCCGCCGACATCGCCGCCAACCCCAGCGGCTTCTACGCGCTCGCCAAACCTTACGACGCCAGCGTAGATGGGACTTATGGGTCTTCGCCCATTCCTACGACTCTTTCCGGGATATTCGATGGACTGGGGAATGCAGTGTCGAACTTGATGATGGAGTTTCCGTCCAATGGCGACGACGGATTGTTCCATAGCATTGGCACGGGAGGCCAAGTCCTGCATGTGGGTGTGCTCAACGCGACTTTGGCCGGAACGGCTTTTCATGGTGGATACGGCGGCATTGGGCCGCTTGCCGGCAGCAATTTTGGATTTGTCAAAGAAGCCTATGCAACTGGAACGGTTTACGTTCCCATTGGAACCAACGAATTGACCGGGGGCCTTATCGGTTACAATCAGGGAACAATCCTTTACTCTCGAAGCGCGACCAATGTAACGGCGGCCGGAGAAGGAATCGTGGGCGGCATTGCGAGCATAAATGCCGGACTGATCGCGGAGTCCTATTCTGGCGGCAAGCTGAAGACCGCGGCGGGCAACAACAGTCCCGGAGGGATAGCTGGATACAACAGTGGGCTGATCGCCAACACCTATTCGCTGGCGAAGGTGAATCAAAACGGTCAATGTTGCGGCAGGGGGTACTATGGGGGACTGGTGGGAGAGAATAAGCCAGAGGGACAAATTTCCGCGTCCTACGCGGCTGGCAAGACGGGCCATACAAAGCAGAGCGGTGCTGTGGGAGGTGGACTGATCGGATTCGACGGCGCTGACGGCGGCAACGCTTCCGCGTCGTACTGGAACCTAGATACCGGTGTCGGTGATTCCGGCCAAGGTGCGGGAAACGTAAAGAACGATCCAGGCATTACCGGCCTCACAACCAAGCAACTAAAGGCCGGATTGCCGGCTGGTTTCGATCCGGAGGTCTGGGCCATTAACCCCAACATCAACGACGGCTATCCGTATCTGCGCAACAATCGGCCTGAGTAGAGGTCAGCCCCGGCCGGAAGAGGTCACGAGCGTACGCTCGTGAGCCCGGCGGACGGCATGCTGGCGTGATTCGTCAGCGAGTCGTTCGTACATCTGCGCGCAATGCACGAACTCGCTTTGGGTTTCGGCGGTCTTGGCATGGCGGGCAAACATGCGGAGCCGCTCGGCTGTTCGCTGATAGTCTCGGATACGCTCGATGACAGATGGCAACGCTACTTACTCACGATGTTGAACAGGCCCGCTTCAAAAAGGGTAATCCCTTGAACCAAAAGAGGTTCCGGAATTTACCGTGTTCCCCAGCGACCACTCTTGACCTTCGTTCTTGTAATGTTCATAGTACGCGAGCCGACTTCCCAGGCCAAGGCGGCAAGGGGAGTTGGAGGGTGCTACGCAAAATCGCGAAAAGTGAGGTTCAATTCGGTAATATTATTGCGGCAACCGCAGTTGGAAGGGGGAGGGGGGGTAGGCCTTCGTGAAAACGAAGGTCAATATCTGGTAGTTGCGATGAACTTTGTAACCATTATGAGGAAGGCATCTACAGTGAGGCGCCGGCCTGTCGGGCAAACTCCCAAGCCCGTTTCGCCAGTGGCCGTACCCGCGCTGCGTTGCGGGCGGCTTCCGGAGTCGCGGCGGTGCCGTCCCGGCCCCGGCCGACCACCCCCTGCAGGATCGCGGCGAGGCGAAAGAAATTGTAGGCGAGGTAGTAGTCGAGGTCCGGCAGGGCGGAGTGTCCGGTGCGGTCCAGATACCGCGCGGTGTACTCCTCGGCGGTCGGGATGCCGAGATCGGCAAGGTCCGCGCCGGCAAGTGTGGTGCCGCTTTTCGAGCCTTCCGCCGGCATGTACCAGGGCATCAGGTGGTAGGTGAAATCGGCCAGTGGGTCGCCGATCGTGCACAGTTCCCAATCGAGCACTGCCAGCACCGTGGGCTCGGTAGGATGGAGGATGAGGTTGTCGAGCCGGTAGTCGCCGTGGACGATGGCGTGGCCGGCGTGTTCCGGCAGATGCCGCGGCAGCCAGTCGATCAACTGCTCCATTTCCGCGATGCGCTCGGTTTCGGACGCCTTGTACTGTTTGGTCCAGCGCTCGACCTGGCGGGCGACGTAGTTACCGGGCTTGCCGAAATCGCCGAGGCCGAGCGCGCGCCCGTCGAGATTATGCAGCCGCGCGATGGTGTTGTTGACTGCGTGATAGATGGCGCGGCGCTGTTGCGGCGTTTGTTCGGGAAGCAGCGGGTCGCGGCAGATGCGTCCGGCCACATGCTCCATGACATAGAACATGCTGCCGATAACGGAATCATCCGTACACAGCAGATAGGGGCGCGGCACGGGAAAGCCGCTGGGATGCAGTGTGGAGAGGATGCGGAACTCGCGGTCCACGGCATGGGCCGAGGGAAGCAGAGTGCCCGGCGGCTTGCGGCGCAGCACGTAGGTTCCAGACGGCGTTATGAGCTGATAGGTGGGATTCGATTGTCCGCCATCGAACTGGCGCACTTCAAGTGGCGGCGTGAACTGGCCGAGCTGCCCGGCGAGATATTTCTCCAATCGCGCCACATCGAGACCAGGCTGCACGTTCATGGCCGGCTACGCCCGCAGCGCGCGCCAGCCGATGTCGCGCCGGCAGAAGCCTTCCGGCCAGTCGATCAAGTCGACAGCCTGGTAGGCACGCTGGTGAGCCTCTGCGACGGTCTTGCCGCGCGCGGTAACGTTCAGCACCCGGCCCCCGGTGGCGATCAGCTTCCCGTTGCGGCGTTCGGTAGCGGCGTGGAAGATCTGGACGCCTTCGACTTTCGCGGCCTCGTCCAGACCCCGAATTTCCGAGCCTTTAGGATATTGCCCAGGGTACCCCTTGGCTGCCATTACGACCGTCAGCGCCGCCTCGTCGGACCAGCGCAGATCGAGCGTGTCGAGCTGCCGTTCGCGAGTCGCGGTCAGCGCCGTGGCCAGGTCCGATTTCAGGCGCATCATCAGCACCTGGCATTCCGGATCGCCGAAGCGGCAGTTGTATTCGATCAGGTTGGGTTCTCCGTCTATGATCATCAGTCCGGCATAGAGTACGCCCATGTACGGTGTTCCGCGCGCCGCCATGGCCGCAATCGTGGGCCTGACGATCCTGTCGAGCGCCTTGTCCACAACAGTCGAGGTTAGAACGGGAGTCGGCGAATAGGCCCCCATGCCGCCGGTGTTCGGCCCTCGATCGCCCTCGTAGACCCGCTTGTGATCCTGAGCGCCGATGAGTGGAAGAACCTGCTTGCCATCGCTGAGGACGAACAAACTTGCTTCTTCGCCATGGAGAAATTCTTCCACCACGATTTCGTCATCTGCATCGCTCAACATCAGATCGATGGCTTGATCGCGCTCCGCTGCGGTTTCGGCAACGACAACACCTTTGCCGGCCGCCAAGCCATCGGCCTTGACGACAACCGGCAAGCCGAGCTCGTACGCAAAGCGTTTCGCCGCATCGGGTTCGCGGAACCGCTTGTAGGCGGCCGTGGGTATATTATTGGCCGCACAGAGGTCTTTCACGAAGCCCTTGGAGGCTTCCAGCACCGCGGCGGCGGCGCTAGGTCCCAGCGCCTTGATGCCGGCGCGCTCCAGCCCGTCCCACAATCCGGCCACCAGCGGCGCTTCCGGGCCGATCACGACAAGATCGATCCGCCGCGCTTGTGCGAATTCGACCAGCCGGTCCATGTCCAGCGCTCCAATCGGCACGCACTCCGCTACGTCGGCGATTCCCGCATTGCCCGGCGCGCAGTAGAGCTGGTGCACAAGCGGACTGGCCGCGAGCCTCCATGCCAACGCGTGTTCGCGACCCCCAGAACCGACAAGAAGAATTTTCAAATTTTCACCCGACCAATCCCGCGGCGTCCTGTATCATCGGCGGAATCATGAGTGAAGCCGCCGTAACCCGTCCCAATCTTCCGGAATATAGCGTCAGCGAGATCGCCGCGGCGCTGAAGCGCACGGTCGAGGATGCATTCCCGTTCGTGCGAGTGCGCGGCGAGATCAGCAATCTCAAGTTTCAGTCCTCCGGCCACATCTATTTCGACCTTAAGGACGACAAGGCCTGTTTGAATGCCGTCGTTTGGAAGATGACCGCCCGGCTCCTCAAGCTGAGGCCGGAGCAGGGGCTCGAAGTGATCTGCACCGGGCGCGTCACGACTTACCTGGGCTCATCGCGTTACCAGATCGTCGTCGAGCAGATCGAGCTTGCCGGTATCGGCGCTCTGATGGCGATGCTGGAGGAGCGCAAGAAGCGGCTAGCCGCGGAAGGCCTCTTCGCCGATGCCCGCAAGAAAAGGCTGCCCTTCTTGCCCGAGGTGATCGGCGTGATCACCTCGCCGACCGGTGCCGTCATCCGCGACATCATGCACCGGCTGGAAGCGCGGTTTCCGCGGCGCGTACTGTTGTGGCCGGTTGCCGTGCAGGGCGAACGGGCGGCCGGCGAAGTCGCCGCAGCTATTCGGGGTTTCAACGCGGCGCCCGCCAATGGGCCGGTGCCACGGCCGGACCTGCTGATTGTCGCGCGGGGCGGGGGCTCGGTCGAAGACCTGATGGCTTTCAACGAAGAGATTGTGGTGCGCGCTGCTGCCGAAAGCACTATTCCGCTCATCTCTGCCGTCGGTCACGAAACAGATACCACGCTAATCGATTTCGTTGCCGACCGGCGGGCACCGACGCCGACTGCAGCCGCCGAAATGGCCGTACCGGTGCGGACCGAGTTGTTGTCGCAAACGCTTGATTTTCACCGGCGCATCTCCAACTGCTTTCTGCGCGGACTCACACAGCGCCGCACGCACTTGGCTTCTCTTGCGCGGGTATTGCCTCGCTCCGACCAGCTGTTTGCCCCTCCGCGGCAGCGTCTGGATTACGCGTCTGACAATCTCGGCCGGGCCCTGCTGAAAAATTTGCAAATCCACCGCCGCGGCTTCGGCGACGCTTCGGCGATGCTCCGGCCCGGCAGCATGCAGCGGCAGGTCGTGGCTTGCCGTGAACGGGTTTCGGCGCTGGGTGACCGGCTCGTTCGGTGCAAGCGCGCCCGCATGGCGGAGCGCCAGGCCCAGCTGGAATCCGTGGCGCGCATTCTCGAAACCGTCAGCTATCGCAATGTCCTGGAGCGGGGCTTTACGCTCGTGCGAGGCAATGACGGTGAGCTGAAGAGGCGCGCCGCAAACCTATCGTCCGGCGAAGAACTGATCATCACCTTCGCGGATGAGTCGACGAGTGCAGTGGCGATCGGGCCGCCGCGGCAGCCATTACACCGGTCGGGACGTCCGAAAAAGATCGTGAAGGAGCAGGGCAATCTTTTCTGACAGCACACCGCCTGTGCTCTTGCGCGTTTTGCGGACGGATGTCAGGAGTCCGGCATGAACCGAATGGAACGGGACTTTCGCCCCGATGGGCTTGCGGAGTTGGAGTATCTGGACGGTGAATACCGTGTCGTTCGTCCGGGATCGTTTGTCTTCTGCGCCGTGAGCGGGTTGCAGATACCGTTGGATGCGTTGCGTTACTGGAGCGTCGACCTGCAGGAGCCGTACGCCTCGCCAGACATTGCATTGGAGCGATTGCAGCAAAAAGGGCTTACGCCTCGGTGATCGGGCGGCGGTCTTTTCTCGTGTCGGGGATAGCACTCTCGGCGACGGCGAAATCCGCTTTCGGCGTTCCGCAACCGCGCCCGTTTTCACTGAAAGGAACGCGGAAGCAGGGAAGCCTGATGGTAGGCAAGCTGGCTGAACCGGCAGACGTTTTGCTCGACGGCAAATCGCTCAGCGTGTCTGCCGAGGGCTATTTTGCCTTCGGTTTTGAGTACGACCGTACCAAACCGGTGCGCCTGACTGCTACGACAAAGCGATCTGGCCTCCTATCCAATAGCGACATTACGCCTGTCCTGCGGAAATACGACGTTCAGCGGATTAGCGGCCTCCCCGAAGCGTACGTTTCGCCGCCGGCCGACATCCAAAAGCGCATCGATCGCGAGAACGCGCAGATTGTTGGTGCCCGCGGCCGTGATACGGCGGGGACCGGTTTTGCCGAGCCCTTAGACTGGCCGGTAACGGGCATCGTCAGTGGATCGTTCGGCAGTCAGCGCATTCTCAACGGTGAGCCCAAAGCGCCCCATTTCGGCGTTGACATCGCCGCGCCGGAGGGCACGCCGATTCACGCGCCGGCGGATGGCGTGATTGCGCTGGCGGAGCCGGAATTCTACCTCACCGGGGGAACAACCGTATTGGATCACGGGCACGGCGTGTTCACGATCTACATTCATCAGAGCGCGCTCAAAGTGACGCCAGCCCAGTCCGTAAAGCGGGGAGAAATCATTGGCCTTGTGGGAAAGAAGGGCAGGGCGACAGGCCCGCATCTGCACTGGGGCCTGAACTGGTTTCAGATGAAACTCGATCCATCGCTGTCCACACGAACGCCGGCGCCGAGCAAAGCCTGAGCTTCCTGGCCGCGGCGGTTCCGCGGCTCGTCGCCCTCCCTGGGCCAGCGGCGGTGAATCCATAACCATTGCGAAGGGCGGTAGCGTACTGCCTGTTCGATCGCCTCGTTAATCTTGGCAGTGACGGCCAACACATCATGGTCATGATTGCCGGTGGATTCGCAGACGATCGGCTCATGGACAGTCATACGGAAATGCGCGCCGTTCAAGCGTTCGTTGGTAACGGGCAGAATGGTTGCACCCAGCTTCAGCGCCAAAGCAGCCGGCGCAGGTGTTGTCATGGCGGCGCGGCCGAAGAACGGTGCCGGCACGCCTTCGCTTGTCTTCTGATCCACAAGCAGGAAAATCGATTTGCCATTTCGTAGCAGGGTGAAGATGCGCTTTGTGCCTTGCGCTCCCTTGCCGAGATGTTCTTTCGGCCCTCTCTTTCCCCGTTGCCTCACCATCCAGCGGTCGACGTAGGGATTATTGAGAGGGCGGTAAACCAAACCTCCTTCGAGCCCATATTCCGTAGCGGCGATCGGCATGATTTCCCAATTGCCGAAATGGCCGGACACAAACAGAATTCCTTTGTTCTGGCCGATCGTCTGAACCGCGGTCTCGATATTAGCCAACTCGATCCGCGCTCCCGCGCCGCGGAAGCTGAACTTATCGAGGTGGGCGTACTCCACGATGGTGCGGCCGAGATTGTCCCACATCTCGCGCACGATGGCTTCGATTTCGACGTCACGTTTCTCGGGGAAGGCCATGCGCAGGTTGGCGCGAGCGCGATTGCTTACCGGTGTGCGGTACAGGATCTGCCGACCTAGGAAACTCCCGATGGCAGAGGCCGCATCCACGCCGACGATTCGAAACAGCCCCATTGCAGCGATGAACACGGCAGCTTCGAGGGCATAGCGCATCTTTTGTGGGAATGTCAGAATGGAGCGCGTCATACAGGGGCGGCCGCTAACGGACGGGCCGCAATTCTGTCAAGCAAGTTAGAGAGTGCGGAAGTATCGTCGAATTCCGCACGCACCGGCAGCCAGCGGATACCCTCTCGTTCGGAAGGCGGAAGGCGGACGAAATCCTTTTCGGTTGTGATGAGGGTGGCGCTCCGGGCCCGGGCATCGCGGCGCAGCCGATTCAATTCAGCTTGCTTGTACAGATGATGATCCGGAAATGCGCGCGTTCCCACCAAATCAGCCATTAGGCCGCGCAGCATGGCAAAGAATTTCTCTGGCCGGCCGATACCGGCGAAGGCAATAACTTTATCGCCGGCGAGCGAAGTATCGTTGACCGGCAATAGCCGGGCGCGAAGGATTGGACCGCCGAATACCGGGATATCGATTGGGTTGTGTCCCACAATGACTATGGCATCGGCGCGAGCGAGTCCTTGCCTTACCGGCTCCCGAAGTGGGCCCGCCGGCAAGACGCAACCGTTGCCGAATCCAGTCTCGGAATCAATCACAACCAATGAAAAGTCTTTCACCAGAGAGAAATTCTGGTGCCCATCGTCCATGACAATGACCTCGGAACCCTGAGCATCTGCTATCTTTCCTCCGGCGCCGCGATCACGCGACATAATTACCGGCGCAACGGTCGCCAAGAGAAGGGCCTCATCGCCAACATCGGTTGCCAGGTGCCGCGCCGGATCGACCTTGAGTGGTCCACGCTCATGACCGCCATAGCCGCGCGTGAGAAAACACACTCGCTTGTCTCTGGCCAACAGCGCTCGTGCGATCGCAATCGCGATGGGCGTCTTTCCAGTTCCGCCGGCCATGAGGTTTCCAACACAGACAACCTTCGCCGTAGCGCGATACCCGCTCGCGTGCGCCGCTCTATGCGCGACCGAGTTGCCGTACGCATTGGCGAGCGGACGCAGAGCGCGGCGCACCAGCTTTGCTGTGCTCCCGTCTTTGTCCCAAAAGTCAGGTGCCCGCATGGCTGAGCAGCTGTTCTACAGTAGCGATTGTACGGGCAACCGCGCCGCCAAGAGAGGTCGCTGCGCAAGCTGCTGCTTCTCCCATGGCCTTGGCCCGATCAGGATGGGACAGCAAGTCATGGGATATCTGGACAATTTCGCCAACAGAGTGGACTCGGCCACAACCCTGGGCAGCAAGGATGGCGTCGTAGGCCTGAGCGAAATTATGTGTGTGGGGGCCAGCCAGGACAGGGCAGTGCAAGCGCGCCGGTTCCAGCGGATTTTGACCTCCATGCGGAACGAGACTGCCGCCGACGAAGGCGAATGGCGCCACGCGGTAAAGCAATCCCAGTTCCCCCAGCGTGTCAGCGACATACACCGCTGTGCTTTCTTCGGGCAATTGGTTGAGAGCGCGGCGGGCAACCGCGCGTTTGCCACAAAGCATTGCAACTTCCTCACCGCGTTTGGGGTGCCGAGGTGCGACAATCGTGAGCAATCGTGGGAAGGTCCGCTTTAGGATGTCATGCGAGGGCAGAATGGTTTCGTGTTCACCAGGGTGAGTACTGGCCGCCAGCAGAACCGGGCGGCCGTCGATTGCCTTGCTCAATTCGAAAAGCTTGGCTGGGTCCGCAGGCAAAGGATGAGCGTCCGCCTTCAAATTCCCTGACACTTGCACGCGGCATGCGCCCAGCGCCGAAAGGCGTTCGGCAGTCCCGACGTCCTGCGCGAGACAAACCGCATAACACTCAAGCAGGGCGGCAGCCATTTTCGGCAAGCGCCGCCAACGCTGGAAAGCACGCGCAGACATGCGTCCATTGACCAGAATCAATGGGACGCCCGCAGAACGCGCCATAAGGAGCATGTTCGGCCAGATTTCGGATTCGACGAACAGCGCGATGTCCGGTCTCCAATGGCTGAGAAAGCGGTCGATCGCGGGCCGAACGTCGACAGGCGCATACTGGTGTGTTGCGCCCTGGGGCAAATGCTCTGCCACAAGTGCTGCAGAACTGACGGTGCCACTGGTGAGGAGAATGTGCCGCCCGCCCGACTCCAGCAGTTCAGCGATAAGGGGCAAAACCGACATGCACTCACCCACGCTGGCGCCATGTATCCATATCAACTGCCCACTAGGCCGCATGGAGCTCGGATGCCCAAGCCGTTCGCGCCAACGCCCTGGGTCTTCCTTTCCACGAAGTTTTCGTAGCCTCAATCCAATAGGAGCGGCTGGAACAAGCAGCGTGGTACCGCAGCAATAAGCGGCAAGAGCCGGTGAGATCGTTGCCACTACGTGTTCTCGATACCGTCGTCGAAGTCATGTTGATAGAGACGGGCGTAAAGAGCGCCTTTTGCAATCAACTCTGAATGAGTACCACTTTCCACGACCCGCCCCTTGTCAAGAACGTAGATGATATCGGCGTCGAGTACGGTCGAAAGACGATGGGCAATGACAATGGTTGTTCGGCCTTTCATCAGGCGGGCCAAAGCCTCTTGAACCTGCCGCTCGCTCTCCGTGTCCAGCGAGGAAGTCGCCTCGTCCAGGAGGAGGATCGGAGCGTCCCGCAACATTGCGCGGGCGATCGCTATGCGCTGTCGCTGCCCTCCCGAAAGTTTCAGGCCGCCTTCGCCAACATTGGCATCATACCCTTCTTCAATGGTCCGTATGAATTCGTCCGCGGCGGCCGCTTTTGCTGCCGCAACAATGGCATTCCGGTCTAAGTCGCGTTTACCTAAAGAAATATTTTCCGCGATGCTCTCGTCAAACAGAACCGGCTCCTGTGTCACGAGCGCAAGATTGGCCCGCAGCGATTCGAGGGTGACAGCCTGGATGTCCTGACCATCAATTATAATCCGCCCGGAAGCCGGCTCATGAAATCGCAACAGCAGGTTGAAAACCGTGGTCTTTCCGGAGCCGGATGGCCCGACCAGCGCGACCTTCTTGCCCGCTGGAATATCGAGAGACACTCCATCAAGCGCAGGTGCGCCAGGCCGATATTCGAAGCGCACATTCTCAAACCGTACGCCACCGCCGGTCGGTTTACTGATGCGAAGCGGTAGTGCCCCCGGCAGATTGGCGATTGCGGGCCGGGCATCGATGATTGAAAAGAGCCGGTTGGCAGCTGAAAGACCCTCGTTGGAGATCGCAAGCAACTGGCTGAGATTGCGAACGGGCTGCTGTGCCAGCAGCATGGCGGCGACGAATGCCGCAAACTCATTGATTGCCAGCTGACCGTGCATGGCTTGCCACCCCGCAAAGGCTACCGTGATGGCCGCTGCGATGCCACCGATTAGATCGGTCGCAGGTACGGAGGCGGAGCGAGATCGGACGGCCTTCAGGATATATCGCAGGCGCTGCGCGATTCGAGCCTCGGCGATTTCTGAAGCATGATCTTCCAGATTGTATGCCTTGATAATGCGCCGTCCCGACAATGCTTCGGACAGTGCGCGGGCCAGCACGCCGGTCTGTTCCATTCCGCGTGTCGACGATTTGCGCAAGGAACGGCCCAACTTCTGCGTTACAAAGGCCACGGCGGGAAGCAGAGCGAGGGAAATTAGCGTAAGCTGCCAGTCCTGCAAAAGCATGACTACGAAAAGCGCGATCAAGGTCACGGCTTCCTTGCCGAGCCCCGCGACGCCGCGCGTGATGGCATTGCGCAACACGGCTGCATCGTAGAGGAATTTCGAAATCATCTCGCCGGAGTGAATTGCATTCTGCGAAGCAAGGTCCAGACGGACCTGACTTCGAAACATGTCACGCTGTACGGCTGCCACGATTCGTTCCGCTGTGGAATTTGTGAAATATTGCTCGCCAAAACTCGAGACGGCCCGCAGAAGCACTATGCCCATGATTTCAAGGGGAATGGTCACCAGCATGTGCGGGATCTTGTCTAGAAAGATCTTTTTTATCGCCGGATTGAGAATCGCCGCGAGCGCACCGTTGGTGCCGGCTGTCACCACCATGCAAACAATTGCAATGCTGAGGGCTACCCATTGTTCGCCCAGATAGTCATGAAGCAACCGGCGAATGACGTGGAAATCGCCCTGTCGCGTCCTGTTTGGGCTGCGGCGGTCGGCTCCGCGAACCGGCGGGGTACCGGAGGCATGGGCTTTGGGAGTCATCGTCCAGATCAGTGCTACCACGCGCCGAATGCCCGTGCGAGCGTGTGCACGCAGCGCCTCAACGCTGGCCTCCCTGATCCGGCTGAAGCAGCCGGTGGAGATGAACGACGAAGTATCGCATGTGGGCATTGTCTACGGTCGATTGCGCGGCAGAACGCCAGGCGGAAAGCGCCGCATCATAATTCGGGTAAATGCCCACAACGTGAAGCGTGGAGAGATCCTTGAACTCGGTCCCGCCTGGTGACGTGAGTTCACCGCCAAACACCAGGTGGAGCAATTGTTTCGGTTGTTGTCCAGACATGTCTATCGTCCCGGTAGCTTGATATCCTTGACGCCCATGATCAGTTGCCGATGCAACACCGGTCCGGCGGCAATGACGGAAGGCTGCACCGGATCATGCCCATTGTATTCCAGGCTGGCGCCGGTGTGCGTACTGATTTGGCCCCCGGCTTCTTTGATGATGACATCGCCAGCGGCCAGGTCCCAATCGTGTTTCGCGGAGAGGGCGACGGTCGCATCGAACGCTCCGCACGCCACAAGAGCAAGCCGGTAAGCAATCGAACTCCGTGTTTCTACGTGCATGGCTGGCCAAGGAGTGTGTGGAGCGATGGATGGTGGCGGATTAACAAAAGTGGCGCTGGGTCCAAGAATTCGGCAACCTTCAAGCTCTTCACGCTGCGAGACGTGAATCGTCTTCCCGTTCAGTTTCGCGCCGGCGTCCGAGATTGCGCTGAAAAATTCGCCAGTGATGGGATTGTACACCGCTCCAACGACGGGCTTTCCGTCCGTTACGGTCGCGGCGCAGATTGTGAAGTGCGGCCGGCCTTTGAGAAAGGCGACCGTACCGTCAATCGGGTCCACGACAAAAACGGTTGGCGCATTTCTTTGTTGGAGGTCGTCTTCGGTTTCTTCCGAAAGCCAGCCATAATCCGGGCGCGCTGCCCGCAGCCGCTCACACAGGAATTTGTCGATGGCTAGGTCACATTCCGTGACCGGCTGTCCTCCGCCCTTGTCCCATTTGCGATAGGACCCGCGATAGTATTTTCGAGCGATTTCACCTGCATCCCGAACCGCCTGCTCCATCAAGGCTAGATCGGCTTCAGGCGCCGGCAACGGTCATCCCTTCGACCCGTATTGTGGGTGCGTTGAAACCGTAGCGAAATTCCAGATCGCTCGCGGGGGTCAGGTTCGCATACATGTCTTTCAGATTGCCTGCGATGGTGACGCCGGAAACAGGATAGCCGATCTTTCCATTCTCAATCCAGAACCCAGCCGCGCCACGGCTGTAGTCCCCGGTCACGCCGTTCACACCCATGCCAATGAGCTCAGTGACATAAAGACCCTCGGCAATGTCCGCCATCAACTCGTCAGGAGTTTGCGTGCCGCGCTCCATGTAAAGGTTGGTTGCGGATGGCGAAGGCGGTCCGCCCGTGCCTCGCGCGGCATGGCCGGTAGTGGTCAGGTTTAGCTGTCGCGCGCTCGCGCAATCGAGGAGCCATGTTTGGAGGACGCCGTTCTCAATTAGCGCCCTGCGCGTGTTGCGCACGCCCTCCCCATCGAACGGTTTGGATCGCAACCCGCGTAGGCGGTGTGGGTCGTCGATGATGTTGACGGTCGCCGAAAATACCGGTTTGCCCAACATGTCTTTTAGGAACGTCACGCCTCGCGCCACGGATGCGCCCGAGATCGCGCTCGCGAAATGGCCGAGCAATCCGGACGACGCACGCGGCTCATAAACGATCGGCACCGCCTGAGACCTGACTTTGCGTGGATTGAGCCGGGCAATCGTGCGCTCGCCTGCGTGGCGCCCGATGCTTTCCGGCGATTGGAGATCGGACAAATTGCGCGCGCTGGCACTCTCGTAGTCGCGCTCCATTCCCGTGCCCTCTCCGGCAAGGACGGCCACGCCGATATTGTGACTGGTCGCCGCGTAACGTCCGTAGAAACCTTCGCTGGTCGCTAACGCAACGGTATTGCGGCTGAAGCTCGCGCCACCTCCTTCGGAGTTTGTAATCCCCACTACCGCCATTGCCGCCCCCTCCACTGCGCGTGCGCGCTCGACCAACATATCAGCCGAGGGTTCTTCGGTATCCTCGATGTCGAGAGAGGGAAAATCGCGCGCTAGCAACTCAGGTGGCGCAAGGCAGGCAAAACGATCCTCCGGCGCCAGTTTGGCCATATTGACGGCACGCGCCGGCAACTCCGCGACGGTGCGGGGAGAGAGGTCGGTAGACGAAACGAAAGCCACCCGATGTCCCACGAAAACGCGCAATCCCAGATCGAAGGATTCGGCACGCTCCACGTCTTCCAGTTTGCAAAGCCTGTAGGAGACGCTGGCGGAGACGCCCTCCACGAAGAGCGCATCGGCGGCGTCCGCACCCGCCCGGCGCGCCGCTTCGATCAATCGTTGGAGTAGGGACTGCGGGTCGGTTTTTGTCACGAAATCAGGTTGCCGGCATTCCGGTCACAAGCACGAACCAAAGGATGGCAACGATCCCAATGATGTAGGATACCCACGTCAGCACCATCCCAACAAGTCGCACCGGCGAGACGCCAGTCGAACGCGATAGGGCAACGCCATGCAGAACGCGGCCGAGCGTCAGCGTGATACCCATCCCCTGGATGATCCAGATCGAGGCGCCAAAAGTAGGCAGGGTCAACACCCACATCATCAGCAGCGCCATAGGCGTCCATTCGGTGTTATTTGCATGGGCGCGTAAAGGCGCGGCCATTTCCGGCTTACCGCCATGACCGATTTCAGTCTGCGTGCGAACGCGTGCGCGCGTTACCAGCATGCCGAGCACGAGCATGACTAGCGCATTTACCGCCGTATAGAAGGCGAAGGCGTAGTAGGACGATTCAAAAAGCAGCGACATGGTAGACCCCTTCGGAGCGGCGGGCATGTGAAGAACAATCGAGGGGTCCGGTCAAGTTCGCCCTTCGACCGCTGCCATTCAGCTATTTTGCCGGACCGAAAGGGTGTTTGGCGGCGACGTTTGAATGAAAAAAGAAGCCGCCCCGGGGCGGCTTCCTTGAATCTGATCAGCGGCGGCGATGCCAACGCGTGGGCTTCGCCCGCCAGCCCGGACGCCAGTAATTGCGGTGACCCCAATACCAGCTACGATAGGGCCGATACACCCAGCGGCCGCCCTGCCAAATCCAAGGGCGGTACCAAGCTGGGGCCCAGGCGACATACGCGCCAGAATAGGCGAAGGCGGGAGCACCGGCAGCGACGACATAGCCCGGTGGACAAGCTCCCTGTGCCGACGCTGCGCCCGCGACGGCCCCCGTTCCCGCGCCGACCGCGCCACCGACAAGTGCCCCTCTGCCGGGATTTCGGCTGACCGCAGCCCCGATGCCAGCGCCTAGAATGCCACCGATCAAAGCCCCGGCCGCGGTGTTATTCGCTTGATTGACGCAATTCTGCGCCGACCAGCGCGAGTAGGAATCGGCGTACGCAGCATCCTGGTCCTGGGTTTGATCATCGTAGTCCGCACCCTCGTCTGTGCCTTGCGGGGGCTCGGCATATTGCCCGCTGGGTGGCCCGTAATCGGTATCGCTGCCGGGTGGCGGCGCGTAACTGGACTGTGCTCCCGCCGGCGCGATATCGAGGGTTGTCAAAAGCATCAGCGCCGCAGTCGATGCCGCTAGCGCCGACCGAAAAGACCTATTGCTCATGCGAATCTCCTTCTGATTGAGCAATCAAATCACAGCTTCCCGGGAAACGATAGAAAATAACAACCGTTCCCACGCGCGAAACGCCCCGACAGAACTGTGCGTGTCGCCATCCGCTTGCCAGGCTCTATCCCTTGGCGGCCAATTTTTTCTAGCTCTTCGTTTCGGCTGCGAGTGGGGTCGGGGCTTTGGCAGCTCCCGGCCCAGCTGCGGTTTTTGCGGGCGTGATGTAAAGCTTCTCTTCCTTGTATGCGACGTACACATGCAGCTGGCGCAAAATGTCCATGCCGAGGATCATATGACCGAGGCCGGTCTGAACGTCCGGGCTTTTGATACGGGTCTCGCCTTCGAGACTGTCGTGCGGATCGAGCATTTTGGTGCGCACAAGATCGGGAATGACGCGCAACGTCGGATTGGAGATCGACAGTCCCTCGAGCGAAAGCGATTTGAAGCGATGCGAGTAGGTCGCGATCTCCGCTTTCCCGAACAGGTTACCGGCAACCGGCATTTCGGAACTACCGGGCTTAAGTCCGAATGTGCCCTCGGCAACCTCAAGGTTGAGGACCGATGTGCTGGCCCCGGTATCGAGGAGCGCATCTAGCTTTTCTCCATCGAGTTCCACTGGCACGACGATGTGGCCATCCGGTTTCACATCAACGGGGACCACCGCAACGCTGTCCGCAGGCCAGTAAACAACTTTTCCGTCACAATGCTTCTGGGAGATCAAATTGAACTTATTGCCCCCGAAATCGAAATCCGCGTCGTAGGGACGAAGAAAATTCGGCGCCAGAATGCCCGCCGCATCCTTCACGTCGGATGCCATTTCGTGCACGGAAGGCATCAGCATGAAATCCATGTGTTCGGCACGGAGATTACCCATCGCCAAAGAGGCGCTCGCAGCCAACTGTGTCGTATCGCCCGACACGCCAACGAGCAGGACGCGCGTACGTCGCGCGTTTAGATGAAGTTCCTCTGCCGCCGACTCCGATAGCTCAGTGAAGAAACCGCCAGTGTCTATAAGCAGTGACTTGCTGGCATCGTTGATCTTCACCGGCACATAGGGACGGTCATCATCACCGAGCTTCATCTCCACACTGGTAATGGTGGTGAGCGGCGGGCAGTCATCGGCTGCCCAGGCCATCTCTATGCTGCCACAGATCATGCAAAGAAAACACGCAAAAGAAAGCGGTCGCATGCTTCGCCCCAGCTACACTCCCCTCGGATGCTATAAGGCGCGGCTGCACCAACTGCAATGCCGCAACTTTCTGACAGTGTTATTTGATTATTTCCACACGGATTTGCCCGATCCGGGAAGGCCAAGGCGCGGCCATTTCTCCGTCACTGTACGGATCACGTCGTTATCCATCCGGATGAGGCGGCCCCACTCGCGCTTTGTCTCGGGGGGCCACTTGTTGGTGGCATCAAGGCCGACCTTTGAGCCCAATCCGCTGTCTGGTGAAGCAAAATCCAGATAATCGATTGGCGTATTTTCTATGAGCGTGATGTCGCGAGCCGGATCCATTCGAGTCGAAACTGCCCAGATCACATCCTTCCAGTTACGCGCGTCGATGTCATCGTCCACCACGATCACCCACTTGGTGTACATGAACTGACGAAGATAGGACCAAATCGCCATCATCACGCGCTTCGCATGGCCGGGATAGGCTTTCTTCATCGATACGACGGCGATGCGATAGCTGCAGCCTTCCGGCGGCAACCAAAAATCGACGATTTCGGGAAACTGCTGCTGTAGCAAAGGGATAAACATCTCGTTCAACGCTTCGCCGAGCACACTGGGTTCATCCGGAGGGCGGCCGGTATAGGTCGATAGATAAATCGGATCGCGGCGCATCGTGATGGCCTTTACCGTGAATACCGGAAACTGCTCGACGGAGTTGTAGTAGCCCGTGTGATCGCCGTAAGGGCCTTCGTCGCGGTAATCGGTGAGAGACACTTCGCCTTCGAGCACGATCTCGGCTTCCGCCGGGACTTTCAGTGGCTGCGACACGCAATCCGCGAGTTCGACCCGATGCCCCCGCAGCAGTCCCGCGAACTGGTATTCGGAAAGCGTGTCCGGCACCGGCGCGACAGCGGCGAGGATGGTGCCGGGATCGGCCCCAATCACAGCGGCGGCGGGTAGAGGCGCTGTGTTCTGTTGCGCCCAACGCGCATGGTGCTGCGCACCGCCGCGGTGCTTTAGCCAGCGCATGATAGTTTGACTCTTATTCGATACCTGCATGCGGTAGATGCCGAGATTGTAATTGTCCTCGCGCGCATCGCCCGGACCTTTGGTGACGATTAAGGGCCAGGTAATGAGCGGAGCCGGCTCGCCCGGCCAACACGTCTGGATCGGCAGCATGCCAAGATCGATGTCTGCACCACGCAAAATAATTTCTTGGCAGGCGGGGCGACCGACGGTCTTCGGCCGCATGTTCATGGCGGTCTTGACCAAAGATATCAATTGTGCCGTTTCGCGCAGCGAACGCGGCGGCTCCGGCTGCCGCAACGTTGCAAGCAGTTCGCCAACCTCGCGCAGCGATCTTGCATCCCCGTGCTCAATGCCGCCCAGCGTGACACCCATGCCCACCCGCTTCACGGTGCCGAACAGATTCGCGAGCACGGGAATATCGCTCAAGCTTCCATCCGCTCGGACAGCCTTCTCGAAAATGACCGCGGGCCCGTCGTCGGCGATTAACCGGGTCTGGATTTCCGTCATTTCCAGGATGGTAGAAACCGGCTCGCGTACGCGCACGAGTTCGCCAGCTGCTTCAAGCTTCGCAATGAAATCGCGCAGGGACCGATAACTCATGACAGCGAAGGTATCAGCCTTCGTTCGCCACAGTCCATTTGGAAGGGGCAGCGTGCTTGGCGCCATAACCGAAATAGATGGCGAGGCCGAGCGCCGTCCAGATCACCAGGCGAATCCAGGTTGCCCAACCG
>JAFAWQ010000047.1 GCA_019241645.1 Alphaproteobacteria bacterium | reverse complement strand
GCCGATCTGGCGCGCCGCAGCCTGGCCGCTCGGCACCGTGCTGGTGGCGGGGGGACTGGGAATTTTTCCCAGTTTGGAAGCCCTGCCCGCAGGCACCGGCGGATTGTTCGGGCTCGCCATTGCAGGGCTCTCGCGGCATGCGGCGCTCGCCTATCATCACGAATGGCTGGCTTTCGCCGCGCCTGTTCTTCTCCTGCTCGTGGGCTTGCCGCTGGCCTTCTTCGCCACCGGATTGAGACCGATGCCGATCCTTCGCGGCATTGCCAATGTGCCGGCGTTCTTCGTCTGGGGCGCGGGCCACCTGCCGCCGCTGAGGGCCCGTAAGGAACCGGAGGACGAACCGGAGCCGGAAGATAAAGAGGACGAGGAATTCGAGGGCGAAGACGACGACGATCCGTACGGTCTCTCGGTCCGGCCAGAGCCAATCACCGGTGGCATCACCCGCGCCGACGAACGCCGCCGCGAAATCCGCGTGAAGCGGGAAGAGAAGAAGCTCGCCAAGTCAGCCAAAACGGCGCGGCAGCCGGCGCTCAATCTCGGCAGCAGCGAATTCCAGCTGCCGCCGCTGGGGCTGCTGGCCGAGCCGGTGCAGCAGCATGACGGTGCCTCGCTCTCCGACGATGCGCTGGAGGAGAACGCCCGCATGCTGGAGGCCGTGCTGGCGGATTTCGGCGTCAAGGGCCGGATTATGGCGGTGCGGCCCGGCCCGGTGGTGACGCTCTACGAATTCGAGCCCGCAGCCGGCGTGAAATCCTCCCGCGTGATTTCGCTCTCCGATGATGTGGCGCGTTCGATGTCGGCGGTCGCGGCGCGCATCGCGGTGATCCCGGGCCGCAATGTCATCGGCATCGAGCTGCCGAACCAGCACCGCGAAACCGTCTTCCTGCGGGAACTGTTCTCGTCCAGCGAGTTCGAGAAATCCCGCGCCCCGCTCATCCTTGCGCTCGGCAAAACCATCGGCGGCGATGCGGTGATGGCCGATCTCGCCAAGATGCCCCACCTCTTGATCGCCGGCACCACCGGCTCCGGCAAGTCGGTGGCGCTCAACACCATGATCCTGTCCTTGCTCTACCGCTGCCCGCCGGACCAGACCAAGCTCATCCTCATCGATCCCAAGATGCTGGAGCTTTCGTCCTACGAAGGCATCCCGCATCTGCTTGCCCCGGTCGTCACCGAGCCCAAAAAGGCGGTGGTGGCGCTCAAATGGGCGGTGCGCGAGATGGAAGAGCGCTACCGCAAGATGAGCAAGCTCGGCGTGCGCGGGGTCGAGGCCTTCAACGAGCGGGTGCGCAAGGCCCGCGACAAGGGCGAGCAGCTGAAGCGCACGGTGCAGACCGGCTTCGACCGCGAAACCGGCAAGCCGGTTTACGAGGACGAGCTGCTTGAGCTCGAGCCCATGCCCTACATCGTGCTGGTGGTCGACGAAGTGGCCGACCTGATGATGATCTCCGGCAAGGAGATCGAAGGCGCGGTGCAGCGGCTGGCGCAGATGGCGCGCGCCGCCGGCATCCACCTCATCGCCGCCACCCAGCGCCCGAGCGTCGATGTCATCACCGGCACCATCAAGGCCAACTTCCCCACCCGCATTTCCTTCCAGGTGACGAGCAAGGTGGACAGCCGCACCATCCTGGGCGAGCAGGGCGCCGAGCAGCTCTTGGGCCAGGGCGACATGCTCTACATGATGGCGGGCGGGCGCATCGGCCGCGTCCACGGCCCATTCGTCAGCGTCGAAGAGGTGGAGGACGTGGTGCGCCACCTGAAAGAGCAGGGCCAGCCCGAATACCTCGACGCCGTCACCGAGGATCTGGACGAGGACGGCGGCGACCCCTTCGCCCTCTACGGCAACGGCGATTCCGGCGACGAGCTCTACGACAAGGCGCTGGCCATCGTGGCGCGCGAGCGCAAGGCCACCACCTCCTACATCCAGCGCCGGCTGGAGATCGGCTACAATCGCGCCGCCCGGCTGATCGAGCGGATGGAGGAGGAGAACGTCATCTCCCGCCCCAATCACAAGGGCGTCCGCGAAGTCCTCCTGCCGGATCACGCCGAGCGCTAACCTGCTCAATGTCTCAGTTCAATTCGTACCTCCTTTAAGACATTGATCCGGCGATAGAATCGCCTCGGAGTTGTTTTCACAAAAATTCGACCCTCCCCCTAGGTGCACTCCTGACCGACGCGGGAGCTTGTGCCTGACCGCGCATCATCCCACGACATCTGGTGTGGTCGTTTTCGCGAAGAACGCGGACCCCCTCCCTCTGCCGACCGAATTGTTCGTTTTGTTTGGCGAAAAACGAGCGGCGCCCGTCCTCTCCAAACACTAGATGTTGTGGTTCGACCGGTGGGCAAGCAGTCGAAATCACCACTTTCGCGCATCGCGCACCCCTTGTCGCGAGGCAGCAGTCCGCGCGCTGCAGCCGCAACAGAATTGCGGACTTCAGGCTGGCACACTTCGGATTGTCGAGCGCTGCCGTAGCTGCTCTCCTTGCTCAGATCGTCAAGAACGAATATGGAACATTATCTGCAAGCCGTCAAGATGGCGCAATGGCTGGCGCAGCCGAATGTGTGGATTCCGTTGCCGACGGAACGGCCCGGCGAAAATCCTGCGCGACGTTCTTTTGGAATCCGGCGCCGAAGGCGAACTGGTGCCGGATGCCGATATCGCCGCGCTGGCGATCGAGCATGGCCTCGCTGTCTGCAGCACGGATGCCGATTTCGCGCGCTTTCCCCTAGCGCGCTGGATCAACCCGCTGCGGAAGGGTTGACAGGTTCCGGCCCGGAATGTAGGAACGTTGCTACAGGAGCATTTCCGTGCCGACCACGCTGACCAGCCGCGCCTTCAACCAGGATACCGGCCGCGCCAAGAAGGCGGCGGAGAACGGCCCTGTCTTCATCACCGACCGCGGCCGCCCCGCCCATGTGCTGATGACCATCGAGGAATACCAGCGCTTGGCCGGCAGGCGGCTGTCGCTTGCCGACGCACTGGCGCAGCCCGGCCCCGAAGCGGACTTCGAGTTCGATCCGCCGCGCCTGGACATCAAACTTCGCGTGCCCGACCTGGACTGAATGTTCCTGCTCGATACCAACGTCCTCTCGGAATTGCGCCGGCCCGAACGCGCGCATCCCGCCGTGGCGCAATGGGCGGGCAGCATTCCCGTCACCGAGTTCTTCGTTTCGGCGATTTCTGTTTTGGAGGTGGAGCGCGGCGCGCTCCGGATGGCGCGCAAGGATGCCGCACAGGGGAAGGTGCTGAAGGCGTGGATCGACGCGCAGGTCCTCGGCCGATTCGACGGGCGTATCCTGCCGGTCGATGCCGCCGTCGCTCTGCGATGCGCGCCGCTGCACGTTCCCGATCCGAAGCCCGAGCGCGACGCGCTGATTGCGGCCACTGCGCTGGTGCATGGGCTGGCGGTGGTGACGCGCAATGTGGAGGATTTCGCCTCGTTTGGCGCTCGCCTGCTCAACCCGTGGGAGGAGCAGCCATGATGAAAGGCATTGGGGAATTCGAGCTGTTGTCGGATGCCGATCTCGGGGCGCTGGCAATCGAGCATGGCCTCGCCGTCTGCAGCACCGATGGCGATTTCGCCCGCTTTCCCATGGCGCGCTGGCTCGACCTGCTGCGACCAAGGAAATGAATTGCGCGGCGCTCCGACGTGAGCATCGCGAAAATCACACAACGCTGCGCTGGCGGCTCGATTGGAGCCTGGCTCTTCAATCCTTGGGAAGTGGTATGACTAGTTGGGACCAAGTCGAAAAATGATTCCTTTCGCCGATCATTTCACCACCCTCCTCCACGTTGACTATGTCTTGGCGGTTCGTACATTCGCCCTGATAGACAGGGAATATTCCGAGGCAGCAGAATTGTGGACCGTCAAGATTTCATAGAACTAGCGCCAATCTACTACGCAGGGGCTATTTATGCGTTTGTCAAAAGTCGGGAGGGGCTTATTTCCGAGTCAGATATTTTGCAGCACTATTCAACGGTTACGCTAAAGCGCGGCACCAATTCGCGTGAAACCTACTATTATCTTTCGAAGCCTGAAATCTTCCGAACAGCGCTAGTATGGCTTCGAAAAAAAAAGTTGGTGAAAATCATCGAGGATCCATTTGTGGATCCAATGATTCTTCGAGACGGTAACAGCCAGCAACGATTGGCCAACATAATCAAGGATGATGATACAAACCCGCTCGTTCGATTCGTTGAGGTTGATTGGAACGAAGACTGGATAAAGCGTGCTTTGCGAAAAATAAACGATAAGTACGTTGACCTGCATTTTGATACGAAAGACTTCGATCTACCAAATGCCGAATGGGAACCCCTACCCTTGGATAGAAGCGATCCAAGGCTGAGCGAGATTATCCACGGAGTGGATGAAATAATAGAGACAGTACGAGGAGATAACGGCTACGCGGCGACTTTACCGGAGGAACGTAGCTACGTTCTAACTACTCTCTCAACTGGATCGAAAATACTAGGGACAGAAAACTCTACATCCATACCGGCGCTAAGAACATACGTAATTGATCCGCTTGTCCGAATAGCGAAGCGTTTCAAGGATGCTGCTCTTGGGGTGCTGGCTGACGGAACACGCGCCGCCATTATCGAATACGTGAAGCAACATGCCCCGCAATGGGCAGCCTCGCTCATACACACTTTGTTTTCCTGATTTCTACGCGGCCAAAATCCGGCGGTAAGCCGTCGACCGCCAAAGAAAAACGAATCCGCCCTAGATCAAGTCGCCTTGAGCGCGGCGGCGAGGCAGCGTTCGCAGTAATTTTTGCAAGCCCGATTTAGTTTGCGCTCGCAAACGCTGTCGCTAGCGGAATACGCTGCCACTGTATTGCGTCCTCATCATGTGGATGCGGGTGGTCCATGAGTGATAGCGCGCGGCCATAATCCAAAGGAAACACTCATGCGTATTGCGTACCTCATCCCGGCCTTCGCGGCTGCGGCGCTGCTCGGCGGCACAACACTGGTCTCGGCGACAAATTTCACCACACTGCACCAATTCTGCCGCCAACTTCCCTGCGTGGACGGCGCGGGGCCGCTGGAATCGCCGCTCACGCCGGATGGCGCCGGCAATTTCTTCGGCACCACGCAGAATTTCGGCGAAGCGAACGGCGGCACGCTGTACGCGCTGATCGGCGGCAGCAAATACAAGAAGCTGTTCGATTTCCCGTCTGTGGCGGCGCCGCGCGGGCCGCTGGTGCGCGATGCTAACGGCAATCTCTACGGCATCGAGGGCAACGGCGCTTCCGGCAATGGCGGCATCTTCAAGCTGACGCCGCAGAACAAGAAGCTCACTAAATGGACGTTCGAGACCCTCTATACCTTCTGCCCCGGCGGAGGCGATTGCCCGGACGGCGCCACGCCCGTGATGCTCACCTATGAAGGCGCGGGCGCAGGCTTGCCGTATGACGGCACTTCGCCGCTCTACGGCTCCACCGTGTTCGGTGGCGGCGCGGCGAATTCCGGCACCGTGTTCCAGCTGGCGCCGAAGGGCGGTAGCTGGAAGGAGAAGGTGCTGTATTCCTTCTGCGTCGACGCCAATTGCACCGACGGCGAGTGGCCGGCCTATGGACTGGTGCCGGGTGCGAAGGGCGTGCTGTACGGTGTGACGACATCCGGCGGTGCGGCGGGGCAGGGCGTGGTGTTCCGTTTGAAGCCGAACGCCAAGCGCAGCAAGTGGAAGGAATCGACGGTCTACAGCTTGTGCGCTGCGGCGAACTGCACGGACGGCGCGAACGGCGCAGGCCTGGCGCTGGATGGCGGCGGCAATCTGGTCGTCACCGCGTCCAGCGGCGGCGATGCCGGCCGCGGCACGTTGTTTCGCGTGACGCCGGGCGGCAGTTTCACGCGGCTGTACTCGTTCTGCCAGCAGGAGAACTGCGCGGACGGTTCCACGCCGCTGGCCGGGCCGACGGTTGCGCCAGACGGCACGATCTACGGCGTCACCTCGCTGGACGCCCGCGTGTTCTCGTTCGTGCCGGCGGGTTCGGCCTACACGGTGCTGCACACCTTCTGCACCGACAAGAAATGCGCCGACGGTTTCGAGCCGCTGTCGCCGCTGACGATCGATGCCGGCGGGCGGCTGCTTGGCACCACCGCCTTTGGCGGCAGCAAGCACTCCGGCGGCACCGTGTTCTCTCTGACGCCGTAGCCCGCCCTCGGCTTGACCCGTCCGCGACTCCTGCCATATACTAATTGTATATGGCGCAGGAGCGCGAGCATGAATCGAACGGCGAAAATCTTTCTGACCAACCGCAGCCAGGCAGTGCGTCTGCCAAAGGAATTTCAGTTCAAGACGCGCGAAGTGTTCATCCGCAGGCAGGGCGAGGACGTCATCCTCTCGCCGCGTACCGCGAACTGGTCGGACTATCTGGCACATGCCCCGGCGGCTTCGCCCGATTTCATGCAGAGCGTGGAAGACCTGCCGGTGCAGGAGCGCTAGAGCGCAATGCCGCGCTTCATGCTGGATACGGACATCTGCTCCTTCATCGTCCGGCGCGACAACGAGAAACTCCTCAAGCGGCTCCAGAGAACCCCGCTGGACGATGTTTGCATCTCGGTGATCACCAAGGCGGAATTGCTCTACGGCGTGGATATTTCTCCGCGCCCGAAGACGGACCATGCCGCTATCGCGGCGTTCCTTACGCAGGCCGCGGTTCTCGATTTTCCGGACGAGGCCGCGCCGCACTACGCCGCCATCCGCGGACATCTTAAGCGCAAGGGAACGATGATCGGCGCCAACGATCTTCTCATTGCGGCCCACGCGCGCGCGGCGGCTCTCACGCTGGTGACAAACAATACACGGGAGTTCGGGCGGGTGCCGCAATTGAAATTCGAGAACTGGGCGGCGTGACCGGTCGGCGTCGAATGGCGCCGAATGGGATAGGTTATTACGGGATGGGTTGGGGGTTTTCGCGTGGCCAGTGTCTATGACCTGAAGCCGAGATTTCAGGCGCTGTTGCGTCCGTTGTGCCGAACGCTCGCGCGCGCAGGCGTCACCGCAAACCAGGTCACCATCGCGGCGGCGGTTATCAGCCTCGCGGAAGGCGGCGCCATTCTCGCCAGCGGCGCGGCGCGCTGGTCGCTGCTGTTGCTGCCGCCGGTGCTGTTCGCGCGCATGGCGCTGAACGCCATCGACGGCATGCTGGCGCGCGAGTTCAACCAGGGAAGCCGGCGGGGCGCGGTGCTGAACGAGCTGGGCGATGTGATGTCCGACACCGCGCTCTATCTTCCGTTTGCCATTCTCCCGGCGGCGCCGGCGTTGCTTGTCGGCCTTGTGGTGGCGCTGGCGGTGATGACGGAGATGGCCGGCGTGGTGGCGGTGCAGATCGGCGCTGTGCGGCGCTACGACGGCCCGTTCGGCAAGAGCGACCGCGCACTCGCCTTCGGTACGCTCGCGTTCATACTTGGCCTTGGCGGCCGCGCGTCAGGCTGGCTGAATGTCGTGTTCGCGCTGATGGCGGTGGCGGCCCTCGTTACCATCGTCAATCGCGCGCGCGCCGCATTGCGAAGCCCGCCCGCATGACAAGCATCGCCGCAATGCTGCACGATTTCTTCGCCGTGCCGGTGCATGTGGTGATCGGCGCTGTTTATGCACTGCTGATCCTGGCGAGCTGCATCAGCTTCAGCTTGCGCAAGCTCGCGCCCGGCGAAGCGCATACCGAGCTGTCGCGGCGGGTGAAATCGTGGTGGTGGATGATCACCGTGTTCACGGTGGCGATCCTCACCAACCCGGTCGTTTCCACCATCTTCCTCGGCTTCATCTCGTACCTCGCGCTGAAGGAATATCTCTCGCTGGTGCCGACGCGGCGGGTGGATCGCGGCATCCTGCTGTTCGCCTATCTGGCGATCCCCGTGCAGTTCTGGCTGGCGCATCGCGGCTCGTTCGGCCTCTACATCGTGTTCGTGCCGGTCTGGATGTTCCTCTTCATGCCGGCCGCTCTCACGCTCGCAGGCCACACGCAAGGCTTCTTGCGTGCGGTCGGGATCCTGAGCTGGGGCCTGATGATCACGGTGTTCTGCCTCAGCCACACCGCCATGCTGCTGTCGTTCGGCACGAAGCTCGGCTACGGCGCCGGGCCGCTGATGTTCCTGGTGGTGCTGACCGAGCTGAACGACGTGGCGCAGTTCGTCTCCGGCAAACTGTTCGGCAATCGCAAAATCGTGCCGAGCGTCAGCCCCAAGAAAACCTGGGGCGGATTTATCGGCGGCGTGGTGACGACCACGGCGGTTGCCGCCATGCTGGGGCCGTATCTCACGCCGGCGCCGATGCTTGTGTCGGCGATGGCCGGCGCCATCATCGCCGGCGCGGGATTTCTGGGCGACGTCACCATCTCCGCGTGCAAGCGCGATCTCGGCGTGAAGGATGCGAGCGATCTCATCCCCGGCCATGGCGGCATTCTCGATCGCGTCGACAGCCTGATCTATTCGGCGCCGATCTATTACCACCTGCTGCACTATTTCTACGGCATCTGGCCGTCGAACATCGTATGAAAAAAGCTTTCTTAACTTTCTGTTGCGATGCTCGATTTCTCAAAATCTGTGGAAAGAGCCATGCTCAAGACATCCATGTTTGCGTTCGTGGGATTGGTCGGACTTATCACCCCGGCGATCTCCGCACCGGAGTTCAGCGGGTCGTACATTTTTTCACAGCGCACCAAATGCCCGGATCGGGACGACACTTACGTGGGAAACATCATATTTGATCCCCAAACCAAGATGGCTCACTCTAACTTGTGTACATATACAAGGACCTATAGTTTCGCTTGTACGGTTCTGGATTCTCCATATTCCAACAATGCTCATTACCTCGTGATGTTCAAACAGACCTCCAACGTCTTTTATGCCAAGGTAGGTAAGTTTGCCACGGCAGCATCCTTCACCGGCGCAGACGAACCAAATCAGTGTGTTTGGTCAGGGACGCTGATTTCCGGCAAGAAATAACCGTGCTTCGTAGAGCGTGCCAGCCCTAGCTTAGCACTCAAGATGCAAGCGTTCTTGCCGGCGCCGATCGCTTGATCTAATCGGCGGTGGTGACTCATCACCTGCTGCATTATTTCTACGGCATCTGGCCTTCGAGCATCGTATGAACAATACGCTGCGCTTCCTGTTCTTTGCGCTGATCGTGCGGCCGATCCTGCTGATCGCCGTCGGCATTCACGCGCGTGGGCGCGGCTTCCTTCCGGAGGTCGGCCCGGCGGTCATCGTGGCCAATCACAATTCACATCTGGACACCTTGACCATCCTGTCGCTGTTTCCGCTGCGCATGCTGCCGCGGTTGCGGCCCGTCGCGGCGGCGGATTACTTCCTGCGCTCGAAGGCGATGGCGTGGTTCGCGTTCCGGATCGTCGGCATCATTCCGCTGGCGCGCTCTGGCCGCGATCACGGCGAACACCCGCTGGCCGGATGCACCAAGGCGCTGGATCGCGGCGATATTCTCATTCTCTTTCCGGAGGGCTCGCGCGGCGAGCCCGAGCAGCTGTCGGAATTCAAGAACGGCGTCGCGCATCTGGTGAAACTGCGCACCCAAATGCCGGTGCATCCGCTGTTCATCAACGGCCTCGGCAAGGTACTGCCGAAGGATGCGAAATTCCTCGTGCCGTTCAATTGCGACGTGGTGATCGGCGAGCGCCTCATGTGGCCGGGCAGCATCGCCGCCTTCATGGCCGAGATGCAGACGCGAATGAGCGAACTCGCCGCGCAGGTTCATGTGGCGCCATGGGAATGATGTGGTTCGTCGGCGCGTTCCTGTGGGGAGCTGCGGAAGCGACATTCTTCTTCATCGTGCCGGATGTGTTGCTCACGCTCGCGGCGCTGCGCTTCGGCTGGAAGAGGGCACTTATGCTCAGCGCCGTTGCGGCATTGGCCGCCGCGCTGGCCGGACTGTTCATGTGGCGCTGGGGCCATGACGACATCGCCACGGCGCAATTCGTGCTGCTGCTGGTGCCGGCGGTCGGCCCCGATCTTTTGCAGCGCGCGGCGCACGAGATGAGCGCTGGCTGGCCGCTTCATCTTATCACTGGCGGAGTGACCGGCCTGCCGTACAAGCTCTACGCGGCGGAAGCCGGCGCGCTGGACATCGAGATGTTTTCGTTCGCCATCGTTTCGTTCGCCGCGCGGTTCCTGCGGTTTGCGATCACGGTTTCGCTGGCCGCCGGCGGTAGCCGGATCGCCGACGCCATCGGCCACCCGCGATGGATCTATGCCGGCTGGGCGATGGCGTGGATCGCCGTCTACGCCCTCTACTTCACGTCGCGCATGGCGTGATGGCGTGTTGCACCTGTTGAAGTCATAGGAATGGCGTTATCCTGCCGTGATGGAGAGAAGGGTAGCGGCCATTGTTGTTGCTGCGGCCCTGGCGGGTTGTGCTCACGGGACGCCAGTCGTCGACGAAGCAACCGCAATCTCAATCGCAGACCGCGCTTGTTATGAATCATGGGGCAAGAACGGTGAAGGGGTTGTGGGCAAGAAGCGGGATTTGTATCGAAAGTCTTGGCATGCGCGACTGGAGGGGGATCATTGGCGAGCATGGGTAGGTGATCCGACAGACCCTGAATTAGGCATCAATGTACCTAGCGACGGTACTCCACCAGACCCCGACAGTTGCGCTCTAAAATTTCAGACTAAGCCAAACTGCAACAGTGCCGGTGCGGGTACGCTTGATCCGCAGGTGCATTTGGCGCACCTTCGCGCTCCATTTCTCACCAGATCGCCAGGGGAATCATGCACACCAACCTCCTGCGCCTGTTGGCGCCGATGGCTGCGATGCATTGTTCTAGACCTGATGCTATCATGTGATAGCATCCGGTCATGGGACAGCTCTTGGTTCGCGATGTGCCGGACAAGGTGATTGCCGCGCTGAAGAAGCGCGCGAAGCAGCACGGCCGCAGCGCGGAAGCCGAGCACCGGGCAATTCTGGAACAGGCCGTCAAACCGTCCGGCGAAGATTTCTGGGAGCGCGCCGCCAAACTGCGCGAAGAGACTAGGGGACGCATCTTCACCGACTCCGCCGAACTGATCCGGCAGGCGCGCGACGAGCGATAATGCTTGTCGTCGATGCCTCCGTTGCGGTGAAGTGGGTGCTGGACGAGGAGGGCGCGGACGCCGCGCGCGCTCTGCACACCGAACACCTTACTTCTCCGAGCCTCTGGCTGATCGAAGCCGCGAACGCGCTTTGGGCCACCGCCGCGCGCGGGCAAATTTCGGCGAAGGAGACGGAGGAGCGGTTGGCGGGCTTGCGCCACGCGCCGGTCGAGACCACGCCGGCCGAAGTCGATCTACCGTCCGCGTTGCAAATCGCGAACTGGCTGCGTCATCCGATCCACGATTGCCTCTATCTTGCGGCCGCGCTGCGTGCCGATACGCATGTGGTTACAGCGGATCGTCGGTTCGTTCGGGCCTGTGCAAACGACGCCACCTTGAAGCGGCGAATCAAGCTGCTCTAAGGCGCAGTCGAGAGGAAGGAGTTTTCATGGCCGGTTATATTGAAAAGTCGCTGGGGCAGGGGGAGGAAGTGGTGGCGATGGCGCGCTTCCACTGGTGGTACACCTTCAAATCGTTTCTGGCGCTGGTGTTCCTCGGCTGGCTGCTGATCGGCTTCTACATCTTCTTTGTCCGCATGTACCGCAAATGGACGACGGAGATCGGCGTCACCACGCACCGCTTCGTGGAGAAGACGGGATGGTTGACGCTTTCCACCAGCGAACTGGCGCTGCACAACATCGAGGGCGTGCAGATCAAGCAGACCTTCTGGGGCCGCATTCTGGGCTACGGCCATCTGCGCATCGAAGGCACAGGCATGGATGCCATCCAACTGCCCGACATTGCCGATCCCATCGCCTTCCGGGCAGCCATCGAATCCGCAAAACAGCGGGAGCCGCGGTCATGACGCCGATGATCCAAACCGGTGGATTTATGGTGATGATGTTGGTCATGGCTATTGCCTCGTCTCCCGCGCTGGCCGGGGATGTGAATGCTGGCAAGGGTGTCTTCACCCGCTGCGCCGCCTGCCATCGCGTCGACAAGGGCGGCGCCGATGGGCTAGGGCCGAACCTGTTCGGCGTGGTGGGGCGCAAGGCGGGCAGCCGCCCGAATTTTTCCTATTCGCCCGCGCTAAAGAATGCCGGCTTCGTGTGGACGCCGCAGAAACTGGACGCCTGGATCGCGCATCCGGCGCAGGTGGTTCCCGGCAACCGCATGGCGTTCGCGGGGATTCTCAACGCGCAGGACCGCGCCGATCTCATCGCCTATCTGGCGACGCTGAAATAGCGGCGCTCAGTCCCACGCGTCGCGTTCGGCCGCGATGCCGGCGTCGATTTCCTCGGCGGAACGGCGGGAACCTGTCGGCAGCGGATTTCGCCTTATCCATTCGAGAATGCGCTCAGCACTGCCGAGCATCACTTCTTGTTTAGTACGACGTCGCCCTTTCTGCGCATCGGCAGCGCGGCGCTGCCCGGAGGTTTTGGAACGCTGTTTGGTACCTGTTGAAGTCTTAGGCATGGTACTACGATAGGAGTTACGGGGGACGATTGCGAGGGACAGTTTATGGCGATTATGCAATGCAAACGCATACGCCCAAGAGGGCCCCAGCGAAACTACGTTGCTGCCGTTGAACCGGTTGGCTATCCCGACACAGCCCTGATGTGCGGCTCAACCGCCTGCAATTCTCCCGCTTTCATCTGGTTGGAAGAGCACGAAAAGGCGGCATATGATCGTGGAGAACGCATCTTCAAACTGTGATTCTGTTGCTGTCCGTAGGCCAGGTTTCCAGCGTTTCGACGAAGCGGGTGAGCCAGGCGTTGGTCTGGAAGGCATCGATCACGCGGTGATCGATGGTGAGCGTCACATAGGCCATCGGGCGGATTTTAATGGTGTCGTCGCGAACTACGGCGCGCTTCTCCAGCTTGCCGACGCCCAGGATCGCCGATTGCGGCTGGTTGATGATGATCGGCGCCGCCACCAGCGAGCCGGATACGCCGTGGTTGGAAATCGAAAAGGTGCCGCCCTGAACGTCGGCTTGAGTGAGCTTGCCCGCGCGCGCGGCTTCGGTGAGCTGTGTCAGCCGTTGCGCGATCTCTAGTAGCGACAAAGTCTGCGCGCGGTGGATGACGGGAACGATGAGCCCCTTCTCGCCCAACGCCGTGCCGATGCCGATGTTGATGTCGTCGGCGATGTCGACGCGGTCGTCGAACCAGCGGCCGTTCACCGCCGGCGCCGCTTTCATCGCCGCAACGCAGGCTGCAACGAAATACGCGGTGAAGGTGAGGTTGGCGCCCTCGCGCGCGAAGGCCTCCTTGTGCGCGGCGCGGTGCGCGGCGATGGCCGAAAAATCGGCTTCGAACATTGCGGTGACATGCGGCGCGGTCTGCAGCGAACGCGTCAGATGGTCGGCGATACGCTTGCGCATGGTGTCATGCGGTACGCGGGTGACGCCGGCCACAGGTGCTTTGGCGCGCCGCTCGACTTCCGCGAGGATGTCCTCGCGCGACAACCGCGCGCCGCTAACCGGCACATCGCTCGCGCTGAGCCCATGTTCGTCCAGCAGGCGGCGAATGCCAGGCGGCAGTTGCGATGTGTCCTGACTTTTTTGCGCCGCTGCGGATGGTTTCGCCGAAACCGCCTGCATCGATTCTTTCGCTGCTACGGCAACACCCGATTCCGCGATGCGGCCGAGCACCGTGCCGGGCTCCACGTCGGCGCCTTCTTCGATGAGGATCTCCGCGAGCACACCATCCGCGGTGGCGGCGATTTCCACCGCCACCTTGTCGGTCTCCAGTTCCAGCACCGGATCGTTAATGCGCACGGAGTCGCCCGGCTTCTTCAGCCAGGTCTTGAGCACCGCCTTGGTGCCTTCCTGTTCGGCCGGCGCGAGAATATCCGCCATCAGCCCACCAGCTCCGCGATCTTCGCCGCAATCTGCTCGACGCTCGGCAGCGCCCATTCCATCAGTGCCGGATTGTGCGGGCTCGGAATGTCCGGCATCGCAAGGCGGCTCACCGGCGCATCGAGATCGAAGAAACACTCTTGCGCGACGACGGCCGCGACTTCCGCGCCGAAGCCGCCGGTGATCAAATCTTCATGCACGATCAGGCAGCGGCGCGTGCGCTTCACCGAGGCGAGCACCGCTTCGCGGTCCCACGGCATCAGGGTTCGCAGATCGAGAATCTCGGCGGAATGATTTTCCGCTGCGGCTTCGCAGCGCTCCACCATCGCGCCCCATGTCACCACGGTGATGTCGCTGCCCTCGCGCACGATCCGTGCTTTGCCGAACGGCAACACGAAATCGTCGCCGGGATAAGGCCGCCGCGCGCTGGTCGCATCCAGCATGGCGCGATGCTCGAAGAAGATCACCGGATCGTTGCCGCGCAGAGCCGTGCGCAGCAAACCCACCGCGTCTTCCGCATTGGACGGCACTGCCACTTTCCAACCGGGCGAATGCACGAAGCGCACTTCGTCGGTCTGGCTGTGCCACGGGTCGCCGCATTTGAAGAAGCCGATCGGCATGCGCACCACGATCGGGGCGGCGAAGCGGTTGTTGGTGCGCCAGCGCATGGTGCCGCAATCGTTGAGCTGCTCCGCCGCGGGATCTGCGTATTTGCGGAACTGGATTTCCGGCACCGGCACCAGCCCCGCCAGCGCCATGCCGACGGCGCGGCCGATGATGCCTTCTTCCGACAGCGAAGTATCGAACACGCGCGCTTCGCCGAATTTCTCCTGCAGACCGAGCGTGACGGCATGCACGCCGCCCTTCGGCCCCACATCCTCGCCGAACACCAGCACGCGCGGATTGATGGCGATCTCGTGCTCCAGGGTGCGCCGGATGGCAGTGACCATGTTGATGCGCTGGCCTTCGGACTGTGCGCTCTCGGCGGCGGCCGGTGGTTCATAGCCTTCGGCATGCTGACCGCCTTGGCTCTGCATCTCGCCTTCGAAGAACACGTGCCGGGTCGTGCGCTCGACATCCGCCACTTCGCGCCCTTCGGCTTCCGCGCGCGCAGCTTCCACATCGCGCGCCGCCTGTTCGGCAATTTTGTTCCATTCGGCTTCGTCGCACTCTGCGGGAACGAGGAAGGCGCGCAGCTTGGGTAGCGGATCGCGCGACCATTCCGCCTTCACGAACTCTTCCGGCTTGTAGGTCTGTGTATCCTGAAAGGAATGTCCCTCCAGCCTTGGCACCTTGAGCCGCAATAGCGCCGGCGCGCGCCGCTCGCGCACGAAGCGCACCGCCTGCTTGATCAGAACCGCCGCCTCGTGTGGCTCGGTGCCGTCGCCGGCGAGAATTTCCAGATCGCCGAAACTGCCGAGATTGGCGGCGATGTCGCCACCCGGCGTTTGCAATCGCGACGGCACGGAAATGCCGTAGCCGTTGTCCTCGATGTAAAAGAGAATCGGCAGCGACAGGGTTGTCGCCATGGTGAGCGCCGACCAGAAGCCGTTGGTGGCGACAGAGGCGTCGCCGCCCAGCGCCACCGCAATGGAGTTTGCATACGCCGGATCGTTCAGCACTTCCGCGCGGTAGCGGATTGCCTGCGCCCATCCCGCTGTCGGCGTGAACTGCGCGCCGACGCCGCCGCACATCGGCAGCGCCGAGGGGCCATTCGGATTGGGATAGTTGAACACCGCGCCGATGTCGCGGCCGTCGGAATAGCCGCCTTCGCGCGCCATGCAGGAGCCGAGCGCATCGGCCATCCTGACGCCGAGCGTCAGCAGAATGGGGCGCGAGCGATAGTAGCCGCAGATGGCGTCATGCCTGTCGGTCAGCTGGGTTCCCAGCAGCACCTGCGCCATGTCGTGTCCGCGCGCGGAGAACTGGTAGAAAATCTTCCGCGCGGGAACGAGGGTCTTTTCCTCCAGCTCATCCAGCGCGCGGCTCGCCTGCACCAGATACGCGACCCGCCGCCAGTCGACATGCGGGTCGGGCCGGGTCAGCGGCGTCGTCAGGCAGGTTTCGGCTGGCGCGGACATTGTGGGGAGTTACCGGAGCGTGCCTACCCTTTCAACCATGGTTTGAAGTCACCCGAAGGCGAGTCTGCGCAGAAATTTTCACTGCATCCGCCCCAGACATAAAGTTTGCCGGCTGGAACAGATTGATCTATAACAACTTTAGGTTGTTATCGGGTTAGGCATGCAATCGTCGCTATTCCGTCCGCTAATTCTCTCTTTGGCCTTGCTTACCACTTCGATTGCAACGGCCGATGGCAAAGCGAACGATCCAGTTGCAGCGTTGCGGGAGATGTTGGCTCAGCCGGATGCTCAGATTGACTTCGCCCGGGCCAAGCTGACTTTCGACAGGTTCATCGATCCGGCTATTGATCTCTCGGCTTCGCTGAAGCAAATCGATACAATGGCGGATACGGCCCGTCGCATGGCGGGGTCGAATGCTCCGCCGTTGAGAAAATTACGAGCAGTTCGCGAATACATCTATGTCGACGGCGATTGGAACGGCAATCGGTCGTTTCAATATGATTTGTCCGACCCGCTCGGGGAGAAGCCAGCCAACAGGCTGCTTTCGACCTATTTGAAAACGCGTCGCGGCAACTGCATCAGCATGCCCATACTGTTTCTTGCGCTAGCCGACCGCCTTGGCCTTCACGTAACGCTCTCCACCGCACCGATGCACGAATTCGTCAAATATGTCGATGACCCGACCCGCAAGGCATACAACCTTGAAACCACCAGCGGCGCTCTGCCGGCTCGCGACGCTTGGTATCGCCAGAAATTGCCGATGACGGACGAAGCGATAAAAAATGGCCTCTATTTGAAAACGCTGACACGCAAACAGAGCGTGGCGGTGATGGCAGAGCCCCTGATTGAGCACTACAGAAATGCTGGGGACTATGGGACCGCCATCGCGCTCAGCGATCTGGTTCTCAACGAATACCCGGAATTTCCCATTGCGCTGCTCAAGCGCGGCAATGCCTATCAGGGGCTCATCGATTCGGAGTTTCAGGCCAAATATCCTCAGCCCCATCGACATTCCGAAGAGTCTGCGGCCGAAATATCTCGCGTACCTTCGCGAACGCGATACGTCCTTCGACAAAGCCTTGGCCTTGGGCTGGCGTCAGGAGGATGGGGAACTAAGGGCGAAGCCAGCGGCAAAGTAAAGGGGGTAGCTATGAGGAGAATTATCGTTTCGGCAGCGGCGGCTCTTTTGTTCGCCAGTGTCTCGGCGCAAGCCAGGTTTCTTCAAACCGATCCGGTCGGCTACGGCCCGGATCTCAATCTCTACACCTATGTCGGCAACGATCCGGTGGATAGAACAGATCCACGCGGCGAAATGGATGATTATACATTCGACATATACGCGAACGCTGTATCGCAGATGTCACCCCAAGAACAGGCTGGTTTGGCTATTGTGGGCGCGATAGCGACGGCGGGTGCAATTGGAGTTATCGCGGCGGTCGAAGGCGGGGCAGGCGCTACTACGGCTGGAGCAATTGCAGCTGGGGGTGGCGTTGGTGCGAAGGGTCTTGCCCCACTGACAAAAGCCGAGCGAATGTCAGCAAACGCAGCGCAAGGGCGCGCTGGGCAAGCTGCCACCGAGGCTAAACTTGGGGACAAAGTAGCAGGTAAAGAAGTTAGCTTTAGAACCAGCGATCAAACGCGAACGAGAGCGGACTTCGTCACGAAGGATAAAGCTATCGTTGAAACCAAAACAGGGAATGCTCAGCTATCGAAGGGGCAGCAGAAGTTGCACGATGACATTAAGGCGGGAAGGGAAGTAACGCCGATCGGCCAAAACGCAGCCAAGGCAGGACTTGAACCAGGAAAGCCCACCACTATGACTTCTTGTCTGGTCGATCGCACATGTTAGCGTTGAACTAGATGACCGAAGGCACGATTGTAGTGGACTTTGTAGCGCGGGGAGATTCGCCCGACGAATGGAAGCTAGTGCTTGTCGAGCAGGGCCCTTGGCATAGCTCGCTTCAGGCAAACCTCAGACGCATACAAGACCGACTATATGAGTGTCTTGATGCAGCACTCGATGGCCAAGTTGTCCAAAAATTTCCCGAGAGCAAAGGAAAGAAGGTCACCATTCGCCTAGATTGCTATAACGTTCCAAAAGAGCCAGTCGCTGAGTTTTTTGATAAGTTCGCACGGGGAGCGCTTTTGATGCCTGACTACCGCGAAGCGCTCGGCAAATCGCCATTTGTCAGCGAATTTGGATTCGAGGTTACCTTCGACGCCATCCACTAGCCCGCAGTTCAAATCGTCAACAATGAGGCGCCGCCGCGAGGGTTCGCGACGGCGTCTCATCAGACCGAACCCGCTCCGTGCGCAGAAGCGAGCGGCCCCCGACGGAGGTTCTAGGGTTCGCCCGCCGCCGAAGCTCGTGCCAGCATCCGGCGTGCCTTTCGCAACGCCCGTTTCTCTGCGCGCGAAGCCACAACCACCTCGTCCTGACAATCCAGATAAGCGATATCCAAGGACGCGTTCTGCGTCAGGGCGAATTCGCGCAAGCTCCGGTGGTCCGCTGCCAGCGCGACGTCGAAGGCCGCAAAAGCGTCCTGGCAATAGGTGGTCATGTCCCCGATGCTGGTCAGCGACGAGTTGTTCGCGAGCTTTGTCTTGAATGCGTGATATTCGGAAATCCCGCCCCTGCGGATGAAGAACGCCTTCAGCGCATTGTCCGATTTCTGCAAATCGCGGCGATAGGAAATGACGAAGGCGTTGTAGCGCGGCACGGCGTGACAGGAGAGCGCCGCGACCACCAGCTTTTGCTGCAGAGCCGCGACTTTGAGCGCGGCCACCTCGCGGCGCTGCACACAAGCGCTGCCGGCAAGCGCTGCATCGGCGGCACAGCATAATGCGAGAATACCAATGCCGATTTGCCACCCACGCATGCGCACAATCCTTTCAGCCGCTTGGCTCACGAAGTTTTTGTCTTGAGGCATTGGCCGGCCGGCGGATCGGCGCGCACCAGTTTGGGGGTGACGGCGCCATTGCCGGCATCGCAGGCGATCCAGCGGAAATCATGCTCGGAATCGTTGAGGTTCTTCTGCGCGAAGAGCGGTCCGAAGGTATTCGGCGCGACGCTGCCGGCGGTGGTTCCGGCGCTGCAGGAGAGTGGATCGCTCGCTGGATCGTTCAGGCAATAGGCAAAGCTCACGGCGAAACCGCAGCGGTTGCGAAATCCCCAGCTCGCCCCTTCCGTTGCCACGCTGAGGCATTCCGATGGTTGTGCCGGCGTCGCCAGAGCGGGATGGCTCGCGACTCGCCAAACGCCGGGCTCCTGCGTTTCCACTGCCGGCGCGAAGGGCGGATCGATGAGATGCACGTCCGCGTTGCGCACGAAGATCGTTGCGTCGCGTGCATCCCCGTCAGCGAGAGCGGTTTTTGCCTTGGCCGAGCGATGCGGGCGCGCGCCGGGCTTGTCCGGTTCGGCTGACGGCGGCGCGACTTCGGCTTCGATCCCGCCATCCGTACACGAGGCTATCGTTCCAGCACCGGAACTCCCGATGCCCAGACGCACGGCATAGGCCGCCACGGCCGCCTGACGCTCCGCCGTGGTGAACCCGTGCCCTTCCGGATACCAGATCACGCACACGGGAGAGCCCGAGGCGAAAACGGTGGTCAGGACGACGCCGCTGCCATCGCCCTTCCGCGCGAGTTTTTCCGTGCGTCCGTCCTCGTAGGCGATTTCGAGTGCAGCGTCTGTCAGGCGGAACGTGCCGGTAACGTGCGTGCCGTCGTCGCCATTCGATACCGTGCCCTGGCTCGCGTTCACGAACGTGAAGATGGTTTTCTGGGGCAACGTATTGGGAGTCGCGATGTCGAGCGCCAACTGCCGCGATGAAACCATCAACGCGAAACGGGTTCCGTCCACCGCCATGAGGTTGCGTCCGGAGGCGTCCTGCAGCCAGGCTGGGATCCTCGGCGTCGAAGGCACAGGGCTGGCGGCCGACAGTGCTTGACCCGCTGGTTTTGTTATCGCCGCTGGCATCGCAACGGGCAATGCTTCGCTTCGCCCGGCATCGGCCCAATTGGCGCTCACTGGAGCGGCGGGCACACCTTCGACGTATTTGGCCGAGAGCGTGCCGACGAAGTGCCCGTGGCTGCTGAACACCGCGGTTCCCAAACCGTTCGCCCGGCGATCGACGCAGGCGCCGTACCAGGAAACAGCATCGGCCGCGTGCGGATCGGAATGGAACACGTAACATCCGGCTTGCCGGTCATAAAGCCAGTAGGCATTGCCGCGAGTGGGGACCGACAGCGCGTCAGCGGCTGCCGGAATGCCGCCGGCCGGCGCGAGGCTGACAAGCGCGGCAAGCGCCGCGAAACCGATCCAGCCGTTCATCGGCGTAATTCACCCGGTCAGGAAGCGTGCGAGGATTTGGCCTGCTGCAAACTCATCAGCACCAGGATGCTGAGGAGTTCCTCCCGGCTCAGCGGGCCATTACCCGGTGCGGCGACGGCCGCGCGGGCAGCAACGCAGGCAGCGCGGGTATATAGCGTCGCGCGATCGTTCGACGCTGCCTGGCCCGCCGCCAGCTTCTGACAGGCGTTGGGCTGATAGGCCGCCAATTCCTGGGCATTCGTCGTGCCCACCGAAGCCAGCAGGATGACTGCCGTCCAAAGCACCACCTTTTTCATCGCCCGCCCTCGCCTTATTTCGGCCAAATTCTGCCGCGCGTTTTGCACGAGTTCCATTTCGGACTGCGGATGCAGTGAAGTGCACGGTAACGGGCGCTCGTTACCTTTCAGATAATTAGAAACGGGGAGGAATTCTTTTTTTACCTTATCCCAGGTTAGCTTTCCGGAACCGGTTGCGGCGCTAACTCGTTCACCGCCTAGAGGGCCGGCCACATAGCAACGGAGAGCTTAGAATGAGAAATCTGACAAAATTGATCGCGGCTGCAGCATTGGGCGCTGGTGCTTTGGCTGTGACGGCCACGACAGCATCGGCCGCGATTGTGTGCAACGGCCACGGCGAGTGCTGGCACGTCAAACGCGCCTATGCCTACAAGCCGGAATTCGGCGTCGTGGTCCATCCCAACAACTGGCGCTGGGCCGCGCACGAGAAATACGTTTGGCGCGAGCACACGGGTCGCGGCTACTGGCGCAACGGCGTTTGGATCCGCTTCTAGCGCGTCATTATTTCCGCAATGAAAAGGGCGGGAGCGAAAGCTTCCGCCCTTTTCAGATCGATCCGCAAGAATGGACGTCAAACGCCTGCAGTGCCGCAGTCTGGCAGATGAACCGCACGCGTCGATGATACTTGCCGGTGATAGCTCGCGGCAAATGGCATGGTTTTCAGAAATTTTTCGCTGCCGGCGAAACTCCCGGTTACCCAGTTTTCCGGGGCTGCGGCAACAACCGGTCACAACTCCCGTTCCCATTGTCGACGCTCCGGTGGGCACAAATCTCCGCCGTCAGCAAGTGAGAAAGAGGGAGACCAACATGTCAGTTCGAAAAAGCTTCGCGGCTGCTGCCATCGCCGCGGCAGGACTCACCGTTGCCGTCACCGAAACCGCAGTGGCACAGGAGCAGGCGGCGTTCACCGGCGGGTTCGCTGTCGTGGGTGCCGATGGACAGGTTCGCCACAAGGCCAATGTCACGACCGTCCGCCACAAGAGCACCGGTGTGTACCATGTCGTGTTCAGCCAAGACGTGAATCGGTGCGCCGCCAACGCGACCATTCGCGGCGAGAGAAAGGCCGTGGCACCCGGCTACATCATGGTCAGCAGGTTCGACGACAAAACACTGCGGGTGAATACCTTCACCGCCGTCACGTTGTTGCCGGCCGATTTCCGCTTCGACGTGGTTGTCAACTGCTAAAAAACGAGGCGGAGTCCGCGGCTCCGCCGACGTTTCCCGCAACGATTGTTATTTATGTGGCCGCTAAAGCGTACGCGTCACTTTGCTGAGATGTGGCGGATGGTCGGGATCGAAGCCGCGGGCCCGTGCCGCCCCTTCCAGCGCCTTGTAAGCCGGCAGCAGCATGGCGATGGGATCGCAAATCGGATCTCGATCGCCGATCCACGGCAGATCGCTTCGTGTACCGCCGGCGACGAAAACCGGAATGCCATCCGCGCGCAAATCGTCCGCCAATACATCCGCACCCGCCGCGGTACCATCGTTCTGCCTCAGGATGAGGACAGGCGTTGAAGGCCCGAGGGCCGCGCGCGGGCCGTGCCGAAGTTCCGCGGTGCTGAAGCCGAGCGCCGGAATACGCAATGTCTCCATGAGCTTCAGCGCGATCTCACGCGCAGGCCCGAAGGCATAGCCGCGGCCTGCCGCGAAACCGACCGGCGCCGAGGCAAGTGCGTTCTGCCAGGCGGACCAATCGCCATTCATCACCGCAGCAAACCGCTCTGGCATCCCATCCAGCGCTGTGGCGAGACCGTCGTCGCGCGCGATTGCAGCTACGAGCCGGGCGCCGGCCAGCATCGACAGCGCCACAGTCTTGGTGGCAGCGACCGCGCGCTCCGGTCCGGCTTCGATGGGAAGTACGAGCTCCGATGCCAGAGCGACGGGAGACGCCACATCGTTGACGATGGCGAGCGTGAGTGCGCCTTGCTTGCGGGCCATTTCCGTCGCCGCGACAAGATCAGGGCTGCGGCCGGATTGCGAGACCGTCACGAACAATGCGTCTGCCATGTTGGGTTGCGCGTCATAGATCGTTGCCAGCGATGGCGCGGCGGCAGAGGTCATCAGCCCCAGCCTTGTCTCCACGACATAGCGCAGATACACGCCGGCATGGCCGGAGCTGCCGCGTCCACAGAAGATCACGAGGCCTGGTTGATAGGCGGCAACTTTCGCAGCAACCTCGGCGATTATGCCGCGCGAGCGCATGAATCGCTCAGCCGCTGCGGGTATCTCCGCAATCTCGCGCGCCATCGCGCTCGGTTCATGCATCGCTGTACCCGAGGTCTTGCAATGCCAGATGCAGATTGCCGGCGTGCCGGTCCAGCGCCGACGATGCCGTTTGCAGCGACGCACCGTGGCCGAGAAGGATCGCCAATTTCAGGTTTCCGCGCGCTTGCGCCAGATAATTTGCGGCGTCCGCTTCGCTGCAGCCGGTGAGTTCGCGCAGGATGGCTTTCGCGCGGCGGTGGAGCTTGGCGTTGGTGGTTCGCATATCCACCATCAATCCGCGATAGACGCGGCCAAGCTTCACCATCAGCGCCGTAGAGAAAAGGTTGAGCACGATCTTCTGCGCCGTGCCAGCCTTCATGCGGGTCGAACCGGCAACTATTTCTTCGCCCGTTTCCACAAGGATTCGATGCCCGGCTTCATGCAACATCGCCGAACCAGCATTACTGGCGATGGCGACCGTCATGGCGCCGGCTTCGCGGGCGGCGCCCAATGCAGCGACGGTGAAGGGCGTCGTGCCACTGGCGGCGACGGCAATAACGACGTCTTGCGGGCCGACACGAGCCGCCGTGACGGCGCGGACGCCATCGTCTTTGCTGTCCTCGGCGCCCTCAATGCTGCGGGAGAGTGCGTCGAGCCCTCCGGCAATCAGGAACGCCAACCGTTCCGATGGCCAGTCGAACGTCGGCGTCAGTTCGGCGCCATCCTGCACGCCGATGCGCGCCGAGGTTCCCGCGCCCACGTAAATCAGCCGCCCGCCATGCCGCAGAACGGCCGCCGCCGCTTCGACGGCGCCTGCGATCTGCGGCAAAGCAGGTTTCACCGCCGCAACCGCCATGCGTTGCCCCTCATACATGGCATCGAGCATGTCGGCGGTGGACAATGAGTCCAGATCGCCGTGCCTGCGATCGATCTGTTCGGTGGATAACTGACTTTCTTCGCAAGGCGTTGGTTTCATCGCTCGCCCATCGCTAATGCTCCGGCTAGGCTGATCCGATCCCGGTCGTGATATGATGCCTCCTGACCACAACGCCCCGCACGCCATTCTCGCCGAACGTCTCTTCGACGGCCAGGGCTGGCGCGACAAAGCGGCCGTGCTGATCGAGGCCGGATGTGTCCGCGCCGTCTCGGCTTGGCACGAAATACCGGAAGCGGTCGAGCGGCACCAAGTGCCTGACGGCGGCTTTGTGACGGCTGGATTTATCGACCTGCAGGTGAACGGCGGTGGTGGCATCCTGCTGAACGATAGGCCCACGGCGGAAACCATGCGGGAGATCGCGCGGGTCCATCGCCGCTTTGGCACGACAGGCCTGCTGCCGACCTTCATTACCGACAGCCGCGATAAAACGCTCGCCGCCATCGCCGCCGCCAGGGCGTGCACGGGAAGCGATGGTGTATTGGGACTGCATGTCGAAGGGCCTTTCATCAACCCCGTCCGCGCCGGCATCCACCGGAAGGAGAATGTTGCGCGTGCCCAGATGAACGACATCGCCTGGCTCGCGCCGCTGGGGGAAATCGGCCGCTCGATTGTAACGCTGGCCCCGGAATGCGTGCCGCCGGGCTTCATTCGCGAACTCGCTTCGTGCGGCATTCGCGTCTGCGCCGGTCATACCGAGGCCAGCGCGAGCGTGTTGCAGAATGCCATCGAGGAAGGGCTTTCGGGCGTGACGCATCTGTTCAACGCCATGCCGCCGTTTGGCAGCCGCGCACCGGGACCGGTGGGAACAACCTTTGCAGATGGGCGACTGACGGCCGGACTCATTGTGGATGGATTTCATGTCGATCCTGTTTCCGTGCGCGCCGCGTTCGCCGCAAAAGGCGCGGCGCGTATCGCGCTGGTGACGGACGCCATGCCAACCGTCGGCGCGGATATCGACGCGTTCGAGTTGCCGGGCACCAGGATCGCCCGGCGCAACGGCCGGCTTGTGAGCGAAGACGGGACGCTGGCCGGCGCGCATCTCGACATGGCGTCAGCGGTGCGCAATGCCGTGCAGCTGGCGAACATCCCGCTGGAGCAGGCGCTGGTCGCGGCATCGCGCACCCCGGCGCGCTTTCTCGGCCTCGGCCAGGAGCGCGGCGTCATCGCGCCCGGCGCCCGCGCCGATCTCGTCGCGCTGACGAAAGACCTCGAAGTAATACACACCTGGTTGGGCGGCGTGCCGCAACACGCCGCGTAGCTACGCGAGTTCCTGCGCCTCGACGTGGGTAACCGTCGCTGTTCGTTCGAGCTTGCCCCAGCCCACCACCGCGCCTTTCAGCGCCGAGAAGATCGAACGGACGACCACGTAATACATCAGTTGCCGGTAGCCGAAGCGTTGCAGCGGCAGGCTGATGAGCAGCCGTTTCTGCTCCTTGCCTTCAATGAGAAAGCCGAATCCGGCGGCGGCCATGTCGACTAGCACGAACAATCCATAATAGAGCCCGGTCTTGATCAGGCTGTCATTGTTGAACTCCGCGCCATGTTCGAGATAGGCCGCACCCTGCCAGATGAGTTGCCACAGCAACATCAGGTCCGCCACCGGCGCCAGCGCCGTCAGCACGATCTGGAACAGCCAGACCTGCGGCAGGGCGATCATGCCCAGGGCGCGATAGCGCGGATTGAAGGTGAGGGCGCGGTATTTCCACAGGCATTGCAGCGTCCCATAGGCCCAGCGGAATCGCTGACGGGCAAGGCCGCCGAATGTCGTCGGTGCTTCCGTCCAGGCAATCGCCGAACTGTCGAACAACACGCGATAGCCTGCCCGTTGCAGCGCGATGGTGAGATCCTGATCTTCCGCCACCGTGTCGCCCGGAAAGCCGCCTAGCTGCGCGACCGCGCTGCGCCGCCAGGCGCCGATCGCGCCCGGGACAACCGTCAGCGTTCCAAGCGCCGCCAGCGCCCGGCGTTCCAGATTTTGCGCGCCAATATATTCCAGCGCCTGCCAGCGCGTGATCATGTTGATGCGGTTGCCGACCTTCGCGTTGCCGGCGACGGCGCCGATTTGCGGATTGGAAAACCAGCGCACCAGCCGCGCAATGGCGTCCCGCTTGAAGATGGTGTCGGCGTCGAGCGCCACGACGACGTCGCCTTGCGCCTGCGCGAGGCCTGCATTCAGCGCGTGCGCCTTTCCGCTGTTTGCGATGCGGAGCAAAGTGACGCGAGCATCATTGGCAAAATTGGCCGTGAGCACGCCAAAGGTGTCGTCCTTCGAGCCATCATCCACCACCACGATCTGCAAGTTGCGATGGGTGCTTTCCAGAATGCGCCGCACCGAGCGCACGATCACGCGCTCCTCATTGTAGGCGGGAATGACGACGGAAACTTGAATCGCATCCGAAAGAGGCGGTGCCTTCGTCTGCCGCTGTTCGCTACGGAAGTTGCGGGCCGCCAGAAAAATCAGGAAGAGCACGCGCCCAATGCCCAGCCAGATCGCCAGCAGAAATGCCCAGTGCAGCAGGCGTCCGAATTTGCTCAACGCGTAGAACACCACCCGATCGGCGACCACCGACATGTTATCGGCGAGCGGCGGCATGGCCTGGTCGCGACTGAAACCCACAAGTCCCGAGGCGGGCACGAAGCGATATCCTTCCGCCCTCAGCTTCTCGATCAGTATCGGCAGTGCCGCCACCGTTTGCGAGCGGTCGCCGCCGGCATCGTGAAACAGAACGATGTTGCGCGGTGAGTTCGACTTGGCGCTATGCACCATCCGCATCGCGCGCTCTACGATCTTGTCTGCGCCGGGTAGTTCCCAATCCACCGGATCGACATGCTCGCCCACCGTGATGTAGCCCATGTCCTGCGCCACCTGCACCGGCAGGATCTGCTCTTCATCGGTCGGCTCCGCATCTCCGAGATAGGGCGGACGGAAGAGGCGCATGGATCGCCCGGTGAGCGCCTGGAACAGCCTCTGCGTCGCGTTTAGCTCTAGTTGCACGACGCGCGGCGGCGTTTCCGACAAATTGGGATGCGTGAAAGTGTGGTTGCCGACCTCATGGCCGTCCTCCACCATCTGCCGCACCAGCTCCGGATAGGCCTCCGCATTGCTGCCAATGACGAAGAAGGTGGCCGGGACGTGCTCGGCACGTAGGATGTCGAGAATCTGCGGTGTCCATTCGGGATCGGGACCGTCGTCGAACGTCAGCGCGACCGTTTTGCGCGCCGCGCCGAACTGGCGGATGACATATCCGGTCGGCAATTTGGTGTAGCGCTCGTCGTCGATGTCCCCGGTTGCTTTCTCGACATCGAAATTCCGCGCTCCCGATTGCGGCTGCGCCTCGACGCGGAGAAATTCCCCCGAACCTTCGAAATCGATGTCCTCAATGATGGGAATTTTGTGCAACGCGTAAGGTGCCGGCATCCCGTATCGCCGCCCAACCACGGACCAGACGGAAGGATCCTCGCTGCCCAGGCGCCAGATGGCATAGCCGGCCGGCCGATAAACGTCGGCGGAATGGATCTGGTTGTAAGCGGTCACGCCATCCAGCAGCCAGACGTCGTGGCGGGTATGATCCTCCTCCACATATGAGAAGTGCGGGTTGTTGGTTTGCGGATCGAAATCGACGGTCGCGTCGGAGTCGTTGGCGGCGATGACCGCTTCCTCGAACGACAGGCTGTCGACGTCTTCGGAATTCCAGTCGTAGGCGTAGCTGCCGAGCGCTACGATGGTGCGTTCCGGGGAAAGGACTTCCATGCGCCTGTCCAGAAGGTTCTCGAACCAGGTCTGGCCCGCGATGCTTCCGGGCGCGGCCGGTGAGGCATGTTCATCATAGGCCATCAGCAGCGTGTAATCGATGTTTTTGGCGAAATCTGCGAACGGCCATTTGTCGTTCGCGAATGGCGCGGCGACGGCCACTGTCCAGCCACGCGGTGCGAATGCGGCATGCAATTCCCTGAGGAACGCGCCGAGATCCAGCAGCGCGGCGTCGGGCATAGCCTCGAAGTCCACCACGATGCCCTGCAACTTGCGCCGGCCGAGGTACGAGGAAAGGTCGCGAACGAGAGAGCCTCGCCGGTCCTTGTCGGCTAGCAAAGCCGCCATGCCGGCACCGTCCCACTTTCCCAGAGTGGAATTCTGGATCACCGGCAAGATGGCAACCTTCGGACGCCCCCGGATCAGCAGCTCAACCTTCCGGCTGTAAGCGTCTTTCAGCTTCAGCTGCGGCCCCTGCAAACTAAGCCAGGTGGGCACAACCCAGTCGAGCGACGGCAGTGCCAAGCGCAGCGAGTCGTACGCCGAGGGCTCCCAGTTTGGGTAGAAGGCGATGGACAGCGGCCGTCCAGCAGGTTTGGTCTGCGCGCTGGCGTGCACGCGCGCATTGCGTTCGCGCGCCTGAATCTTTTTCAGAATATCCTTCAGCCGCTTCGCTCTCGCTTCGGCGGCCAGCTGCATCGCCGAGCGCATCAGGCGCGGCGCCGTGGCCGTTTTTTCGAGACTCTGGATCCGCACGGCATTGATCTGCCCCGGCAACTTTGCGGCATCCATCCGGGTGGGCGCGAACAGGGTGACGGTGAAGACACCGCCGAGCACAATGGCCAGGCCGGCGATCAGCCACCCGATCAAATTCACGCGGGCGGCGCGCCGCCCGGTGCGGTCCTGAAAAATTGGCTTTGTCACGCTCGTCCCTTCGGCGCTCTAAATAGGCATGGCCCACGCGTATGGCAATTTTCTGCGCCGTCACGAACCTGACTCGCCGCTTCCAGCCATCGCGACGGCATTGGTTCTCACGCTGGGTTTTGGCATTTCCATGGCGGCAAGCCTCCCGGGCTATCTGTCTTACGATTCTGTAATCCAGCTTCTGGAAGGCCGCACCGGCATCTACAGCGGCTGGCATCCGCCGATCATGTCGTGGCTGCTGGGATTGGGCGATGCGGTGATCCCGGGCACGGCGCTTTTCGTTGCCGGCAACGCGCTTCTGCTCCTGGGCGCCATGCTGTTGCTGCTCCGCATCGCGCGACCGGTGTCATGGCTCGCCGTGCCCTGCGCGCTGTTTTGCGTGCTGACGCCGCAATTCGTTCTCTATCAGGGAACGGTGTGGAAAGACGTGCTGTTCGCCAATGCGGCCGTCGCAGCCTTCGCAACTCTCACGCACGCCGTGGCGGGGCAGAACGCCGACAGGTTGAGATGGCTGCCGGCGGGCGCGGCATTTCTGTTGCTCTGTCTCGCCGCATTGGTGCGTCAGAATGGATTTCTGCTGTTGCCGTTCGGCGGACTTGCACTGGCGTGGATGGCCATTCGGAGCGGCATGGCACGCGGCCGCGCGATACTGATGGGCGCCAGCGCCGTTGTTTCGAGCTTGGTGATCGTATGGATGACGAACGCCGCTTTGGCGCTGCGAATCCCGGACGATGGCGGTGCCGCGAAGCAGTTGCGGCTGCTGGAGTTCTACGATCTCGCCGGAGCGTTCGCCGACGATCCCGCACTCGATAGTCCCGCGCTGCGGCAACGCGATTCCAAGCTGTTCGAGCGTTTGAAACATGACGGCGCGCAACTCTATTCCCCGGTCCGCAGCGACACGCTGGCGCGCTCGGCACCGCTGCAACTGGCGTTGGCGGAAGCGCCGGAAAATGTCCTGCACAAACCGTGGCTGGAATTCGTGTTCTCGAAGCCTGGCACATACCTGCGCCATCGTGCGGAAATCTTCCGCTGGGTTGTTCGGACTCCCCAAATCGGCGCCTGTGTTCCTTTCATAGTGGGCGTGCGTGGGCCCTCCGGCCCGCTTGCCGAGCTCGGATTGAAGGCACGGTTTTCGCAACGCGACAGGATGGCGAACTGGTATGGGAGGCGCCTCGTCGGCACTTCGATCTTCTCGCACCTCACATTTCTTGTTCTCAGCCTGTGCGAGGTGGCGTTCCTGCTGTACCGCCGGTGCGCTACCGATTTACCGTGGATATGCCTGCTGGGCGGCTCCATCGTGTTCTCGCTGAGCTTCTTTTTTCTCTCGCTCGCCTGCGATTATCGGTACCTGTATCTGCTCGATCTTTCGGCGCTGGCGACGCTGTATTGGGTTTGCCTGCGGCCTCGCCGGGCCGTAGGCGGGTAGGCCGGTGTGTCCTCGGATGGGGGGTACGAAAACACACCGGCACCGCCGCGGCAGCTCCTGCCGCTGCGGCAACCTGCTCGTCCTTGCGGGCCGAGCCGGTCATCCGCATTCCTCTTGAGGCTGACTGGGTACGCGTCGGAAAACCGGTCCGGCTCGCCTGGGGTCGGTAACATGTGAGATAATTGACGCGCCGTTGCCCACTCTTATTCCCGCCGGTTGAAGGATTTTTTAAACCTATGACAAGTTGGCGCGGAATAAGCTTGGTTCACGCCCCGTCTCTTGGATGTGGCGACGAAGGGCAAGGAATGATTACGGAAAGGACATCCAGGCACCGCGCCGTCGCTCGGCATCGCCAGGGCTGAACCGGCCCCGGCTGTGCTCAGACAGGATTCGCAGAAGGAGTTCAACAGCGCCCTGATCGCGCAGCTGCCCGCTTTGCGCCGCTACGCGGCGGCACTGTCGGGCAGTGTGTCCAGTGGAGATGACCTTGTGCAGGATTGCATCGAACGAGCGCTGAAACAGGGGGATCGCCTTCGCGAGCAGCAGAAGCTGGGAGCATGGCTGCGCTCGATCCTGCACAATCTTTATATCGACGAACTGCGCCGGAAGCGCAGCAGAGGAATCGAAGAGGACATTACGGAGTTGGCCGACGATTTCGCCATAAGTGTTCCCCCAAGCGGCGAGGCATCGCAGCACGAACTTGCCGCGGCGCTTGGGAGCCTCTCGGAGGAACACCGGCAAATCCTGCTGCTGGTCGGACTTGAGGGAAAGAACTACCGCGAGATCGCGGAGGATCTGCGCATCCCCATCGGCACGGTGATGTCGCGGCTGGCGCGCGCGCGGGAACGCCTGCGCTTTGCGCTGGAGAATGGAATTGCGCCACGCAGCGCGAGCGTCACCTCGCTCGACGCGCGGCGGAGGTTGAGGCAATGAGTGAACACGTCCATGTCCCTGACGAGCGGCTTCACGCCCTTATCGACGGCGAACTGACAGCGGGGGAACGCGCCGATCTCGAGACTGTGGTCGCCGCGGATCCGTATCTCGGCCAGCGCGTCGCGCTTTTCCGGGCGGACAAGGCTCGGCTGGCCGGCATGTATGAGAGCCTGCTGGAAAAGCCGCTGCCGCCGCAATGGTTGTCGCAAATTGAGTGCCATCGGGCATCTTCTCCCCGGCGGCAATTGTTCTCGATCGAGGCGATCGCGGGAATTGCGGCAGCGATCATGCTGACCGTGGGAGGAACGTTGTATTACGAGCAGTCGCGGCCGCACGAGGAAACCATCGTCGCGGAGGCCCTCGCGGCGCGCAGCGATGAATATCCCGTGCAACGAAAGATTGCCGTGAATGCACCGGCCGAAGGCGTGGCGGTGGGACGCGTTCTGTCCGCCACTTTCTCGATGAAGCTTTCCGCGCCCGATCTTCGGCGCATGGGTTACCGGCTGATCGGTGCACACCTGTATTCGAATGTGCCGGGCGGCAAGGCAGCCGAGCTGCTTTACAAGAACAAGGAAAATCGCACCTTCACGCTCTATGTGCGGCATTCGTCGGGCACGCCCCGGTTCGATCAGTTCAAGCAGGGCAGATTGCGGGTTTGCATCTGGCAGGATGATGTGATCGGCGCAGTGATGAGCGGCGAAATGTCGGCGGCCGAAATGCAGCGGCTCGCAAGCCTCGCCTATTCGGGACTGGAGGCCTAGCGCACCGCCCGCGCCGCGAACGCTTCCGGTGAGAACATGCTTGCCGGATGTGGAGCGGTGATGCGATAGCCGCGCGGGTCGGCGTTGAAGGCGAAACTCAAAACATACCCGCCAAGGGTGAGGTCGTAGACGAACTGGCTGCCCAGAATGAGCGCCGGGTTCTCCGGCATCAGATAGGTCGTGCCGTGGGCGAACTTCCACAGATGCCCGTTTTCGTCCCAGGAGTCGCTATAGAGCGCGAGCCAGCTGTCCTCATCCATGTAGAGCCGCCGGCGCGGCGCCACATGATGCTTGCCAGGCGCGAGCGTCCCTTCCACCACCCAAACTCTGTGCAGTTCGTAGCGGAGGTTGTCCGGATTGGCGTGCTTCGGGCCCAGCAGCTCCGAGGTCGCTTTCTGATAGAAGCGGTTGTTGTTGTACGGGACATACATCTCGCGCTTGCCAAGCAGCTTCCAGTCGTAGCGATCGGGTCCGCCGAAGAAGATGTAGTATTCGTCCAGGTTCTCGAACCCCGAGGCTTCAGGATCCGGCACATCGTATGAGAGCGAGGGGCCACGGCGCGCCCGCCGCTCGCCCGGCAACAGCCGCCAGGCGGCAAAATTATAGCGGGCAGTGTCGATCGGCTGCCAATCCAGGTAGCCCTGCCCGACGCTACCGGGCGGCGCGTCCTGAATGTGCCGCGTTTTGAAATAATATCCGCCGTACGAAGTCGGCGTAGCGCCGGGATAATAATAGGGGAAGTCGGCGATCTCGTTGTAGCCCGCCGATAGCTCGGCATGACCGTCGGGGGACACGACATAGGTGTTGACGTGCAGCTCCCGAGCGGGGCCCCAATACGCCAGCAGGTGGTTCCAGACGACCTCGGCGCCATTCCTGGGGATCGGAAACGGGACTCCGCCTGCGGCTCCTTCGACGCCATAGGCGATTCCCTTCGCGGCGGCGTGAGCCCGCGTCGCGTTTTGGAAAACGCTTTCATAGACCGATGCCGGAAACGCCGCGCTACGATGAGCGGGATAAATGTCCATCCGATAGTCCGGAAAGCGCCGGAACATGGCTTTCGCGCCTTCCGGCAGCTTGTCGCCATACCGTTCGAAATCCTTTGAACCGATGCGAAACAGCAGCTTTTCAGCGGGGAAAGGGTCTTCGCCAGGCGTTTTTCGAGCGAGCGGCGAACCCGTCCAGGCGGGAATGCTCCCGTCCTTGTTTGCGGCCCGCTCAGCGCCCAAAGGGGTCAGATCGGTGCGCAGTCGTTCGGCCTCCTGCGAGGAAGCGGCCTGAGCGGGCGAGGAAAAAAGCGTCAGGCTCAACAGGCCAAACGGGACGGCCAGGCGACACGAGCGGCCGTAGGAGTTGATCGGACACGCATCATGCCGTTCTGTACGTCCGTGAGGGACATACCGCCAAAGCCATTTCGTCACGATGCCAAGACCGGAACGCATTCTCTGGCCTAACCTTGCGCGCGCGGCGGCGCAAATCCGCCGCGTTGCGGTCCTGATTTTCGCATGTGGCGCTATCCCGGAAGCAATGGCGACGGAAGTCTACCACGATGACCTGCTCACCGTGAGGTGGGACAATACACTCAGTTATGCGGCCGCGTTCCGGGTTTTTGACCGCGATCCAAAGCTGGTCGAGAACGTGAACTGGGATGACGGCGATCGTAATTTCAGCCCCGGGCTGATTTCCAACCGGTTCGACCTTCTCTCAGAACTCGAGCTGACCCATGGCGATTTCGGCTTCAGGCTCAGCGGCACGGCCTGGTACGATTTTGTCTACCACGAGCGCAACGACAACGACTCCCGGAAGACTTTCAACCCGTTCTCCGTGCGCCACAGGCATTTCACGTCGGACGTGCGATCATTGCAGGGCGAGGATGCCAGGCTGGGCGACGCCTTTCTTTACGGTGCTTTCGAGCCGTGGGGTGTGCCCACCTCGTTTCGCGTCGGCCGCTATGCACTGCTGTGGGGCGAGAGCGTTTTTTTCGGGGAAAACAGCATCGGTGCGGGACAGGCCCCGAGCGACGTCAACCGGGAGCTTTCGCAGCCCTCGTCTTACAGCAACCAGGTTTTCTTGCCGGTGTGGCAGGCCTCGCTGACGGTTCAGCCGACAGAGGATATTGCGATCAGCGGTTATTATCAGTTCGCCTGGCGAAAAAGCATTTTGCCCGGCTCGGGCAGTTATTTCAGCTATTTCGATTATCTGGATGCCGGCGGCGAGCGGATCCTTCTGCCGAACAAGCACTTTCTGTACCGAATGGACGATCAGCATCCGCCGGATACGGGCCAGTTCGGCTTGTCCCTGCAAGTGAGCGGCAGCGAGGCCAATTTTGGACTTTATGCGCTGAGGTTCAACGGCAAGGAGCCGGAAACCTATCTGTATCTGGGCCGCTATTTCGAGCCGCTGCGCTTCGGCGACGGCACCTACAAGCTGGTTTACCCAACGGGCATCGAACTCTATGGCGCCAGTTTCAGCACCTATGTCGCCGACAGCGGCGTTGCCGGAGAATTCTCGTATCGCCGCAACATGCCGCTGGCCAGCGATCCGCAGGTGGTGCCGTTTGGCGTGCGTGCCGATAATTCGGACCATCCGCTCTACGCCGTCGGAGAAACGCTGCACGGGCAGGTTTCGGTCGAGACCGCTTTCGCTTCGTCATCGTTCTGGCAGCGTGCCGATTTGAGCGCCGAGGTGGCCGCCAACTACCGGATGTCCATCGACAGGAATCCCGCGGCGCTGGACCACTACGCGGATCGCTTCGCAATGGCGTTCCACGCGAACTTTACGCCGCAATATTATCAGGTGCTGCCGAGCCTCGATGTGAAACTGCCGATGGGCCTCGGCTATGGTCTGGCGGGAAACTCAAGCGTGGATGAAACGCAGGCGGCACGCTCCGGCAACTTCCAGATCGGCGTCGCAGCGACCTACCGAACCGTGTGGCAGGGAAGTCTCTCCTTCACGCATTTCATTGGCTATCCGGAAAGGCAGCCGCTTGCCGACCGTGACTTCGTCTTGCTGACGTTTCAGCGCACGTTCTAGAATTTACTGGGCGAATGACTCCGATCTTATTGGCGGTGCTCATCATTGGTTAATCCCGCGAGGGACAGTGCTTGACCGAAGCCGGCCATTCGCTGATCGTCTCCATTATCCGTGTGTTGTTTCGGAGGCGTTCCATGAAATTCGAGTTCGCGGCTTTCGTGTTTTCCATTCTTCTCGCAGCGGGGATGCCTGCCAACGCGACCACCTATGGCGACATGAGCGGTGCCGATCTCGGTGTCGGCGCCGATCTTAATGGTGCCGTGCCGTTTCCTGCCGACAATGCCTGGAACAGGGACATTTCCGGCGCGGACGTCGATCCGAATTCGGACAACCTGATCGCCTCCATCGGTCTGGACACCGGGCTGCATCCGGATTTCGGCAGCGGATATTATCAGCACGGCCTGATCGGCATCCCCTATGTGGTCGTGCCGGATTCGCAGATGTATGTCCCGATCCACTTCAAGGCGTACAAGGACGAGAGCGACAAGGGGCCTTATCCCGTCCCGCCGGACGCGCCGATCGAAGGTATGCGGGATGACGGCAAAAAGTTTGGCGGCGACCGCCATGTTCTGGTGATCGATCGCGATACCGACCGGCTCTACGAGCTCTACCGCGCCTTTCCACAGAAGGACGTAAGCTGGAATGCGGATTCGGGCGCCATCTTTCATCTCGATTCCAACAAGGTACGGCCCACGGGGAAAAAAGGCTGGACCAGCGCGGATGCAGCCGGCCTGCCGATCTTTCCGGGCCTGGTGCGCTACGACGAGGCCGCGGCCGGCTTGATCCCCCATGCCTTGCGCTTCACCGTAGCGCATTCCCGCCGCGCCTATGTGAAGCCGGCTAACCACTGGGCGTCGGACGACGACAACCCAAACCTGCCGCCGATGGGAATGCGGGTCCGCCTCAAGGCGAGCTACAAGATCCCCGACAATTTCAGCCCGGAAACCAAGGTCATCCTCCAGGCGATGAAGACCTATGGGATGTTCGTGGCCGATAACGGCAGCAACTGGTACATCTCGGGCGCGCCGGACGACCGCTGGAACAACGATCATCTGGTGGGAGAACTGCGCCAAGTCACCGGCTCGGCGTTCGAAGTGGTTAAGATGGGAAAGGTCCACCATCCCTGATTGGCACACTCCCGGCCGTGCCTGACTGACGGTCAGACACATGGCCCCGAACTTGCGGATGGCTTCGGCAGATGTGCCGAATCAATCTGGAGCGCGGGTCCATGTTGCAAATCGAGAAGTCGCGGAGCGCTGCTCTGCGCCGGTCCTTCCATCTATCGCTGGCGGTTTTGGCGGCTTCGGCCTTGGTGCCGTTCGGGGCGGCTTCCGCCAAGCAGCGGACGGTTTCGTCCTTTTGCAGCAAGGCAAGTTGCGCGGATGGCACGTCCCCATCGGCCGATCTCGTCATGGACGAGGCTGGCAATTTGTACGGGACAACCCTCGGGGGCGGCGTCAGCAGCTCCGGCACCGTGTTCCGGCTTTCCCGCGACACGGAAACCGGCAAATGGAAGCGCAAAGTCCTGCACAATTTCTGTCAGCATGGCTACCCTTGCGCCGATGGCACAGCGCCGACCGGCAAGCTGGTCGTCGATGCCAGTGGAAATCTCTATGGCACGGCGCTTGGCGGCGGAAAGCCTGCCCAGGATGCGGGAGTCGTATTCAAGCTTTCTCCGGATGCCGGTCACGAGCGCTGGAAGCTCTCCGTCCTTCACGCCTTTTGCGAAAAGAAAAACTGCGGCGACGGCAAAAGCCCAGCTTCGGGATTGACCTATCAGGGCGCCAGCACCGGCGTTCCCTATGACGGCACTTCACCGCTCTTTGGCACGGCGCAAAGCGGGGGCGTCCACGGCCGCGGCGTTGCCTTTCAGATCGCGCCGGTGTCGGGCCAGTGGTCGGAGACCGTGATCTACAGCTTCTGCACGATATCGAATTGCTCCGACGGCGCGCAGCCCTGGCAAAATCTCGTCATGGATGGGGGCGGGAATCTGTTCGGCGTTACCTACGGCCGCGACCAGCAGAATGGCGTCGCCTTTGAGCTAAGTCCGGCCGGTGGGGGCGCCTGGAAGGAAATGGTGCTTCGCAACTTTTGCCAGGATCAGAATTGCGCGGATGGCCGCGCGCCGAACGGCCTGACGATCGATTCCTCCGGCGATCTGGTGGGAACCACCTATTATGGCGGCGCGCGCGGAGCCGGTACCCTGTTCAAGATCACGCCGGCCGGCAGCGGTTCGCCGTACACCGTGCTCCATCATTTTTGCTCAAAGGATTACTGTGCCGACGGATCTGCGCCGTCCTCGACCGTTACAGTGGATGCCGCGGGCTATGTGTACGGCACCACCTACAACGGCGGCATGGGATATCAGGACCGCGATCAGAAAGGCGGCGGCACCGTTTTCCGCTACACCCCATCCGGAGGCCTGCGCGTGCTGCGCAATTTCTGCACCGAACAGAACTGCGCCGACGGCGAGTACCCCAATGCCGGCGTGCTGATTGACGGCAGCGGCAACATCTTTGGAACGACGCAATTGGGTGGAAAGCACGGCGCGACCTACCAGGGCGGCACGGCGTTCCAGATCAGCCACTAGGACAGCCGCTTTGCGGCTCGCTCTCTAAGCAGCAGGCTGTTGCGCCAGCCTCCATAACAGCTCTGCAGCGAAAGTGCTCAACGTGTCGTCGCGTGCCCCCATGACGACGATGCGATCACCCGATTCTGCGAGGTGGAAAAGTTCGTTGCCACATTCCTGACGCGACGGAAAAGCGAAGGCCTGTCGGCCGGCATCCCGCACGCCGGCCACAACATCTTCGCTGGTGATGCTGCGTTCCGTGGTGCCGCCGTAATAAACCGGCTCCGGCATCACAAGCACGTCTTCTGGCGCAAGCTCGCGCGCGAACACGTCGATGAAGTCCGCTTTCATCTTGCGCAATGGGCCGAAGCCGTGCGGCTGGAACAGGATGAGCAGGCGGCCGGGGAAAGCGTGAAGGGTTTCCAGCGTCGCGGCGATCTTGTCCGGATTGTGCGCAAAATCGTCGATCACGGTGACGTCGTTTGCTGTTCCGACGACTTCTAGCCTGCGGCGGATGCCGGTGAATCGCGACAGGGATTCGCACGCGTCCTTGAGCGGAATGGCAAGCGCCTGCGCCACGCTCAAGGCAGCGAGTGCATTGTAGATATTGTGCGTGCCGGGAACCTGGAGCGTTATGCGGAGCGTCTCGCTGGTTTGGCTAGCTATCACGTCGAACGTGATTCCGTCCGGGGCAGGGCAAAGGTTTTCCGCGCGCAAATTGGCGGCGGAATTTGACAAGCTGTAAGTGATTGCCTTGGCCGCATGCGGCGTCAGTGCCGCGGTTTCCGCATTATCGAGATTCAGCACGACAACCTTCGACTTCGAAACAAAATCACCGAACAGCGCGCGCAACTCGTCCATCGACTTGTGATCGAGCGAGATGTTGTTCACCACCGCGGTATGCGGCGTGTAGCGCGCGATCGAACCATCGCTTTCGTCGACTTCGCTGACGAAAATATCGCTCGCGCCGACGCGCGCGCTGGCGAACGCCGCATCGGCGCTGACAAAGTTCTTCATCACCGCGCCGTTCATGATGGTGGGATCAAGGCCGAGATCGGTCAGCATCCAGCCGATCATACCAGTGACAGTGGATTTTCCGCTGGTGCCGGCGACACCGATGCTGACAGGCGCCGCGTTGAACAGTTGCGCCAGCAGTTCGGCGCGGGTTATCAGCGGCGCGCCGATTTTCCGTGCGGCGATGACATCCGGTACGGTTTCTTCGACCGCCGTAGAAACAACGACGATCTGCTCCGGACTGGTGACGCCGGAGCCGTCCTGCGGGTACAGCTCGATGCCGCGGCCTTTCAGAAACTCGAACTTCGCGGCCGTGCGGCCCTGGTCCAGCGCGCGGTCCGAACCGGCGACGGTCGCGCCGTGGCCGCGCAATATCAGCGCCAGCGGCAACATTCCGCTCCCACCAATGCCGCAGAAAAAGTAGGATTTGTTCACCTGCATGCGACAACGCTATAAACGGAACGAGATTGGGAGGGCACGATTTGAGCGAGCATGCTTTCTTTTATCCTTGGTCGATTTTTGGCGTACTTGTGGTCACTTATCTCGCCGCTTTTCAGTACACGATTTATTATTTGAGAGATAATCATCCGGAAACATGGGTAACGATCGGGAGTCCATCCTTCTTGAACAATTCGCCGCTTAACACTTGGCACACCCTGAAGTTCTTTTTCTCGGCTCGGCATCGAGTGCTCCAAGATGAGCGATTGAGTCAGCTTGTAACCGCGATTCGCTTACTCTTCGCAGTAGATGCAGTTTTCTTCCTTGTATTGCTGGCCATATTTCCATTTGTGAGACCAAATTAAATGAGAATCGGCATTGTCGCGCCGGCCTCGCGCATCGACGAAAGCACCGCGGAGCGCGTGCGGGCGATTGCGCAACAGCTCTACGCGGAGCAGGTGGAACTGTATTTCCATCCGCAATGTTTTCTATCTTCCGGGCATTTCGCAGGAGAGGACCGCACGCGGGCGGATGCGTTCGTGGAAGTCGCCAACGACGCGAGCTTTGACGCGCTTTGGTGGGCCCGGGGCGGCTACGGCGCCAACCGCATCGCGGAACGCGTGCTGTCGGGGCTGGACGATGTCGCGCGAGAAAAGCTCTATCTGGGCTACAGCGATGGCGGGTTTCTTCTGGCTGGCCTATACAAGAAAGGTTTCGCGGTGGCGCACGGGCCAATCGCCGCCGACCTTCGCCGCGAAGGCGGAGAGGCCGCGGTCGTGCGCGGGTTGAAATTCCTCGTCGAGCGCGATGAAACCACGCTGGAGCCGACCGTTTTGGAGGGGGAGCTGGCTGCCGCGTTCAATCTTACGATTCTCTCTCACCTGATCGGCACGCCGCTGGAGCCCGATCTCACCGGCCATGTTCTCCTGCTCGAAGACGTGTCCGAGCCGATGTATGCGGTGGATCGCGCGCTGTTCCATGTCACGTCGAGCCCCAACATTCGCAAAGCGGCCGGGCTGAAGCTGGGACGCATCAGCGAGGTGCCCCCGAACGATCCCGATTTCGCGCTGACCGACGAAGAGGTGATGCGCTACTGGTGCGAGCAGTCTGGCCTCGACTACCTCGGCCGTGCCGATATCGGCCACGACGTGGACAACAAGATCGTTCCCTTCGGCCGCTGGACCACTCGCATCGAAACCTGATCAGTGGCTGAACCAGCCGCCGTTACCCCCGATGTTGCTGGTGCGGCGAATGAAATCCGCAGTGTGGTCGTGGATCGCTTTCAGCGAATCCTCGTGCGCGTACACCATGTGGCCTGACGGATAGTAGCGGTATTCGATGTTCCTCTGCAGCGCGCGGGGGATCTGCATGTGGCGCATCTCATAGATGCCTTCATAATACGGCGTCGCCAGGTCGAAGTACCCGCCCGTCAGCATGACGTGCAGGTTCGGGTTGTATTTCATCGCCGTTGATAGATCGGGAATGACATTGGTCGCCTGCGGCAGCGGAATGGGCACCCCGGCCACCTTGTGCTGGAAATCCCAGCTGCGGAAGACGTCCGCGAAAGGCTTGTACTGCTTGCCGTGCCCATAGTTCAGCTGCTTGCGCACATAGTCGTTCAGCGCGCTGACATAGGCGGAGCTGATCGAGGCCGATTGCGGATCGTAGTCGGCTTCCTTGTTCAGCGGGTCCATGGTCGGTCCGGAAAAGCGCGTATCGAGCCGGCCGGTGGTGATGTCGGCATTGCCCTGCAGGTTCTGCTCGAACATGCCGCCATCGATGCGCAGATTGGCTTTCAGAATATACCAGACCGGGAGCCCGGTATATTGATGCAACCGGTTGGCGATGGCCTGGCGCTGCTTGTTGTTGAGGGCCGCGTTGGCCTGCAGCGCCTGCGAATAATCGCCCATGGCGAAATGCTGCACCTCGCCCAAAAATTTCTGCATGTCCGGCGGCCGCTTGCCCGGCAGTTTGTTGTGATACCAGGCGCTGGCGGCGTAAGTCGGCAATGCCAGCATGTAAGGAAGGTCGACGCCGGGATTGAACTGCGGCGAGTCCGCGCTCATGTCGAAATTGAGAATCTGCGACAGCATGACGATGCCGTTCAGGTCGATGGAGCGCTCCGTCTCCAGCATGTTGGCGAGCACGGCCGCGCGCGTCGTGCCGTAGCTTTCGCCGAACAGATATTTCGGCGAGTTCCAACGGCCGTATTTGGAGAGGAACTGGGTAATGAACTCGGCGAAGGCCCAGGCGTCGGCATCAACGCCCCAAAACGCCTTCTCCTTGTCCTTGCCGGTGATCCGGGAAAATCCGGCGCCTGGCGCATCGATGAAGACGAGGTCGCTGGCATCCAGCAGGCTGTAATCGTTGTTGACGAGCTTGTACGGGGCGGCTGGCGTATGTTTGTCGTCCGCGGTGATGACGCGGCGCGGTCCAAAGGCGCCCATATGCAGCCACACGGTCGAGGAGCCCGGACCGCCATTGAACAAGAACATGAGCGGCCGTTCTTCCGGACGCGTTCCGCTTTTGGCGTAGTACGCGTAGAACATCGACGCCCGGGCGCCGGTATCCTTTTGCGGGGCAGGGGCCTTCTCCGCCGACGGTTCGCCGGGGGGCGGCGCCTCGCCTTCTGTCGATTGCGTGACGTCGTCCCAGTCCTTCGGATGGACGATCAACGTACCTGCGATGGCATGGTAGCCGACGCTGCTGCCCTCAACCGTGACGCTGCTGTCGGTGGTGGTGTCGTCGTTCTTGAAATACTGCGCAACGGCAGGCTCGACCTTGGCGCGGTCTTTGTCATCGCCCTTCTTGGTATTGTCGGCGCACGCAATCGTCGCCACTGCGGAAAGCGCGGCGGCCAGCAGCCATTTCCGTTGCATGGAAAATCCCTTCAGCGTCGGACTTCAGTTCTCGCCCGCAAACGATACAAGGGGCAGCCCGCCTGCCGCAACGCCGGTAGGGCATGCGAGCTTCACAAGGCCGTGGCGCCGTAGATGTCTATTGACGGCTGCGGAGCGAGACGTCCCGCTCAACCCCCGCGAGCACGGTGCGCAGCGCCGTTTCCAGGGCCTCCCGCTCGATCGGCTTTCTGAGGATCGGAACGTCGCTGAACAGCTCATCCACGGTTTCTTCCGCGTAGCCCGTGAGAAACACGAACGGCGTTTCCTTGCCATGCAGCAGATCGGCCAGCGGATAAGCGAAAGAGCCGCCGAGATTGATGTCGAGCACCGCTGCGTCGAAAGTCTCGTCCTTCGCCGCGTGAAGCGCAGATTCCAGATCGGTCATGGGTCCGGTCACCAGGCAGCCAGTTTCTTCCAGCATGTCGCGGATCAGCATGCCGACGAGCGCCTCGTCTTCCGCGAGCAGAACCTTGGGTCCGCGGGGTGCCTGCCGGACAAGCTTCAGATGCTCCGGCACCGGGTGCGGCGCCGCTCTTGCCGCTTCCCCGGCATAGGCAAGAGAGATGGTGCAATCGAGTCCCTCAGGCCGCCAGTCGAATCGGACTTCCCCTCCGCTCTGTTGCGCGATGCTCGCGGTGATGATCTTCATCCCGAAGCCGCGATGCCGAGGCTCCGCAACGGCCGGGCCCTTTGACTCCGTCCATCGCAGAATCACCTTACCGTCGCTGAGCTCCCAGCGAATTCCGACCTCGCCCATTGCATTGGAAAGCGCGCCATACTTTGCCGCATTGGTGGCGAGCTCGTGCAGCGCAAGCGCCATGGTCTGGGCCTTGTCTGGAGGCAGGATAACGGAGGGCCCCGCCACGGCGATGCGAGTGACACATCGCGTGCGATAGGGCGAGATCTCCTCGTTGACCAGCCGAAGCATGTCCGCGCCCTGCCACCGCGATTGCGACAGCAGCTCGTGCGTTTGCGCCAGCGCGCGGATGCGGCCTTCGACACCCGCGATGTAGTCCTGCGTATTATCGGCGCGGCCGAGGCGTACGATGGCCTGGACGACGGCGAGCGCGTTGCGGGCCCGGTGGTCGACCTCGCGCGCAAGCAGGCTCTGCCGGTTGGCGGCCTCCTTGCGCTCCGTGATATCGAGCGTAACGCCGTCGACTCGCACCAAATTCCCGTCGGCATCGAAGCTCCCGGCAGCCGATATCACGCCGGATCGAAGATGCCCATCTGCCCTGACAATGCACACTTCCCGCTGAAACGTCCCGTTTTCAAGCGTCAGATTTTGCATGCCCTGGGTCAGAGCGCTCCAATCGTCTTCGCTGAAAAACGAGCGGACGAGATTGCCGTCGGGCGCGCCCTGCCGGGTTTCGAGAAAGTCCGGCTCGAGCCCGAAGATTTGGCAATGGCCTTTGTCCCACGACCAGCGGCTCTCGGCCACGTCGTAGTCCCATGAACCCATATTTCCTGCGGCGAGCGCGAGGCTTCGCCCACGCTCGCTTTGCAGCAGCCGCTCGGTGGAGGATTCCAGCGCGGCGGTGCGCTCGCTGATGCGTTGCTCGAGCTGGCGGTTGAGCTGCTCGAGTTCGCGCGTCTTGCGGTAGAGTTCGGCGAATACCCGCACTTTGGCGCGCAGGACGTCGGCCACTACCGGCACCGGCACGTAATCGACCGCGCCCGCGCTGTAGCCCTTCATGTAATCCATCTCGCTGATATGAATGGCCGAGATGAAAATGATGGCGGTTTTCTGGAAACGCGGATGCTCGCGGATCATGGTCGCAAGCTCGAAACCATCCAGCTCCGGCATGCAGACATCGACCAGAATCACGGCGATATCGGTCTTGAGCAGCTGCTCCAGCGCCTCCTTCGCGGACGACGCCTTGATCAGGTTCTCGCCCAATGGCTTCAGCATCACCTCGTAGGTGAGAAGTTTGCCCGGCTGGTCGTCGACCAGAAGAACGTTGACTTTGCTGTCCGCGCTCATAGTGCGTTCCGCCTAACGGTGCAGCCACATGCGCAGCGCGAACAGCAGCTGCTCTGTGTTCACCGGCTTGGCGAGATAGTCCGACGCGCCTGACTCCAGGCACTTTTCGCGGTCGCCTTTCATGGCCTTGGCCGTCAGCGCGATAATCGGCAAGCGCCGGAATTTCGGATTGGCGCGAATGTGCCCGATGGTCTGATATCCATCCATCTCCGGCATCATGATGTCCATCAGCACCAGCGCGAGCTCTGGCGTGGACTCCACGAGCTTGATGGCTTCTTCGCCGGTGGTGGCGGTAAGCACCTGCATGCCGCGCCGCTCCAGCACGCTCGAAAGCGCGAAAATGTTGCGGGCATCGTCGTCCACCAGCAGCACTGTCCGGCCAACAAGGTCTTCGTCCGAGCTGTTGAGCCGCTCCAGCAGCCGCTGCTTTTCGCCGGGAAGGTCGGTGATCACGCGATGCAGGAATAGCGCGGTCTCATCCAGTAGCCTCTCGGGCGATTCCACCCCCTTCACTACGATGCTGCGCGCCATTGTGTGAAGCTGTGCATCTTCTTCCGCGGAGAGCTCCCGCCCCGTGAACACCACCACGGGAATATCCGATAGAGTCGGATCCGCCTTCAGCTTCTCCAGGACCTCGAAGCCGGTCATGTCCGGCAGCCGCAGATCAAGAACGACGCAGTCCACCGGGCTTTCGCGCAGCGCGTCCAGCGCCGCGGCACCGCTGCCGGCGGTGACGATCTCGATATCGTCGTGGCCCAGCAATTCGGAGATACCGAGCTGCTCGGCCGGATTGTCTTCGATGACCAGGAGACGTTTTTTGCGCGGCTCTGCATACTCCTTTATCCGCGTCAGCGCTGCCCGCACACCTTCCGTACTGGTGGGCTTGGTGACAAACGAGAACGCCCCACGCGCCAGACCGTGCTGACGATCCTCATCGATGGTGACGATCTGCACCGGGATGTGCCGCGTGAGCGGATTCTGTTTCAGCTGGCTGAGCACGGTCCAGCCGAGCATGTCAGGCAGGAACACGTCGAGCGACACCGCGGTCGGACGGTATTCATGCGCCAGTTCCAACGCATCTTCGCCGCGCATCGCGACGAGAACCTTGAAACCTTCGTCGTGCGCGAGATCCATGAGAATTCGCGCGTAGTGCGGGTCGTCTTCCACAATGAGGAGCACCGTCTCGCCCGGCTCGATGTTGCTGCGGTCGTCGGGAACCGGTTCAATCGGCCGCTCCGGCAGCGCCGCCATGATCGAGGCGCGCGAAGGCGGAAGCTGAACAGCCGCCGACGACGATGTCTGCTGCCTGTTGGCCCCGGCCGGTCCCACGTAACGGGAGGGCAAATAGAGCGTGAAGGTCGAGCCGACTCCCGGCGTGCTGTGGAGGTGAATCTCGCCCCCAAGCAGACTGGCCAGTTCGCGGCTGATGGCGAGCCCCAGGCCGGTGCCGCCATATTTCCGGCTGGTCGAGGCGTCCGCCTGCTGGAAGGCTTCGAAAATGATCCGCTGCTTGTCCGGCGGAATGCCGATGCCGGAGTCCGATACTTCGAACGCAACCACGGACTGCGCCTGGCTGAGGACAGGATGATCCGGGCTCCATCCGCCGGTCGCGCGCGAAACCTTCAGGCGCACGCCGCCCGCTTCCGTGAACTTGAACGCGTTGGACAACAGGTTCTTGAGTACCTGTTGCAGGCGCTTGGAATCGGTGAGAATTGTCCGCTCGAGTTGCGGATCGACGCTGAGATCGAACGACAACTGCCGTGTATCCGCTTCGTGGCGGAACGGCCGCGCGGTCGCCTCGACAACGCTGTTGAACGGTATTTCCTCGGCATCGACAGTGACCGTGCCGGATTCGATTTTGGACAGATCGAGAATGTCGCTGATCAGATTGAGGAGGTCGGTGCCGGCACCGTGAATGGTGCGCGCGAATTCGACCTGCTTGCCGGAGAGATTGCCGTCCGGATTGTCCGCCAATTGCTGGCCCAGAATGAGAATCGAGTTCAGCGGGGTCCGCAGTTCGTGACTCATATTGGCCAGGAACTCGGATTTGTATTTGGAAGTCAGCGCCAGTTCCGTCGCCTTTTCTTCGAGAGCACGGCGGGCCTGTTCGATTTCCTGATTCTTGCGCTCCACTTCCACATTCTGTTCGGCCAGCTGACGCGCCTTCTGTTCCAGCTGCTCGTTGGTTTGCTGCAATTCCTTTTGCTGTGCCTGCAATTCGCCGGCGAGCTGCTGCGACTGCTTCAGAAAGCCTTCCGTCTGCATGGTCGCTTCAATGGAGTTGAGCACGATACCGATGTTTGCCGTCAGCTGCTCCAGGAATGCGATCTGCAGATCGGTGAAAGTGGTGAGCGTCGACAGCTCGATGACCGCCTTGACCTGATTCTCGAACAGCACCGGCAGCACGATGATGCTCTGCGGCGACATGCTGGTGAGAGCGGAACTGATTGGCACCGCGCCTTCGAACAGATCGCTGATCAGGACCCGCTTCTTGTCGAGCGCGACCTGTCCCACCAAACCCTCGCCGAGGCGGAAACTCTGCGGGTGACCATCAACCGGATGATCCGCGTAGGCGGCCACGAGATTGAGACTGGGCGGCTCGGCGTTCTCCATCTGATAAATCACGCCCATCTGCGCGTTGACCAGCGGCGTCAATTCCGAGAGCAGGATGCGGCCGACGGTCGTGAGATCGCGCTGGCCCTGCAGCATGTTGGTGAACTTGGCGAGATTGGTTTTCAGCCAGTCCTGTTCGGTGTTCTGCTCCGTGGTGAGGCGCAGATTGCCGATCATGGTGTTGATGTTGTCCTTGAGCTCGGCGACCTCGCCGCGCGCGTCCACCTGAATGGAGCGGGTCAAATCGCCCTTGGTCACCGCAGTGGCCACTTCAGCGATGGCGCGCACCTGTGTGGTGAGGTTGGCAGCCAGCAGGTTCACGTTGCCGGTGAGGTCCTTCCAGGTACCGGCGGCGCCCGGCACGTTTGCCTGACCGCCGAGCCGGCCTTCCACGCCGACTTCGCGCGCCACGCTCGTCACCTGATCGGCGAAGATGGCCAAGGTGTCGGTCATGTTGTTGATGGTCTCGGCGAGGGCCGCGACCTCACCCTTCGATTTCACCGTAAGGTTTTGCTTGAGGTCGCCATCGGCGACGGCGGTCACCACCTTCACAATGCCGCGCACCTGTTCCGTCAGGTTTGCCGCCATGACGTTCACGGTATCGGTCAGGTCTTTCCAGGTTCCGGCGACTCCCGGCACCGCGGCCTGTCCACCAAGGCGGCCTTCCGTGCCCACCTCGCGGGCCACGCGCGTCACTTCGGAGGCGAAGGCGTTGAGCTGGTCCACCATTGTGTTGATGGTGTTTTTGAGCTCCAGGATTTCGCCTTTCACATCGACGGTGATCTTTCGGGAAAGGTCGCCGCGCGCCACTGCCGTGGTCACTTCGGCGATGTTGCGCACCTGAGAGGTCAGATTGCCGGCCATGAAGTTCACGGAGTCGGTGAGGTCCTTCCAGGTACCGCCGACGCCGGGAACCACCGCCTGGCCGCCCAGCCGTCCGTCTGTCCCGACCTCGCGCGCCACACGCGTCACTTCCGCGGCGAACGAGCGGAGCTGCTCCACCATTGTGTTGAGCGTTTCCTTGAGCAGCAGGATTTCGCCACGCACGTCGACGGTGATTTTCTTCGACAGATCGCCGTTGGCGATGGCGGTCGCCACTTCGGCGATGTTGCGGACCTGAGCCGTCAGATTGCCGGCCATGAAGTTCACGTTGTCGGTCAGGTCCTTCCAGGTTCCGGCGACGCCAGGCACCTGAGCCTGACCGCCAAGCTTGCCTTCGGTGCCGACTTCGCGCGCCACGCGCGTCACTTCGGCGGCAAACGCATTCAGCTGGTCCACCATGGTGTTGATGGTGTTCTTCAGTTCGAGGATTTCACCCTTCACATCCACGGTGATCTTGCGGGAAAGGTCGCCGCGCGCCACCGCGGTCGTCACCTCGGCGATGTTGCGCACCTGTGTGGTCAGGTTTGCGGCAAGCAGGTTCACGTTGTCGGTCAGATCTTTCCAGGTTCCCGCAACGCCAGGCACGTTGGCCTGCCCGCCAAGCCGTCCTTCCGTGCCCACTTCGCGGGCCACGCGCGTTACTTCGCCGGCGAACCGGTTCAGCTGGTCCACCATGGTGTTCAGCGTTTCCTTCAGCTGAAGGATTTCGCCGCGCACGTCCACGGTGATCTTGCGGGAAAGGTCGCCGTTGGCGATGGCGGTCGCCACTTCGGCGATGTTGCGGACCTGGGCCGTCAGATTTCCCGCCATGGAGTTCACGTTGTCGGTGAGATCCTTCCAAGTTCCGGCCACGCCGGGTACCTGCGCCTGTCCGCCGAGCTTGCCTTCCGTGCCCACTTCGCGGGCCACGCGCGTCACTTCCGAGGCGAAGGCGTTCAGCTGGTCCACCATGGTGTTGAGCGTGTTCTTGAGCTCAAGAATTTCGCCCTTCACGTCCACGGTGATCTTGCGCGAGAGGTCGCCGGTCGCCACGGCCGTCGCCACTTCCGCGATGTTGCGCACCTGCGCGGTGAGGTTCGACGCCATCGAGTTCACGGAGTCCGTGAGGTCTTTCCAGGTGCCGGCGACGCCGCGCACCACGGCCTGTCCACCGAGCTTTCCATCCGTACCGACTTCGCGGGCCACGCGCGTCACTTCGCCCGCGAAAGCGTTCAGCTGGTCCACCATCGTGTTGATGGTTTCCTTGAGCTGCAGAATCTCGCCCTTCACGTCCACGGTGATTTTCTTCGACAGGTCGCCGTTCGCGATAGCCGTGGACACTTCGGCGATGTTGCGCACTTGCGCGGTGAGATTGGACGCCATGGAGTTCACGGAGTCGGTGAGGTCCTTCCAGGTGCCGGCCACGCCGGGCACCTGCGCCTGCCCGCCAAGGCGGCCATCGGTGCCGACCTCGCGCGCCACGCGCGTCACTTCGGATGCAAATCCGTTCAGCTGATCCACCATGGTGTTGATGGTGTCTTTCAGCTCCAGGATTTCGCCCTTCACGTCCACCGTGATCTTGCGGCTCAAGTCACCGCGCGCGACGGCTGTCGTGACTTCGGCAATGTTGCGCACCTGCGAGGTCAGATTGCCGGCCATGAAGTTCACGTTGTCGGTCAAGTCTTTCCACGTGCCGGCCACGCCGGGCACGGTCGCCTGTCCGCCGAGCTTGCCTTCGGTGCCGACTTCGCGGGCCACGCGCGTCACTTCGGACGCAAAGCCATTGAGCTGGTCCACCATGGTGTTGATGGTGTTCTTCAGCTCCAGGATTTCGCCCTTCACATCCACCGTAATCTTGCGGCTCAAGTCGCCGCGGGCCACGGCGGTCGTCACCTGCGCGATGTTGCGGACCTGGTCTGTGAGGTTGCCGCACATCGCGTTGACGGAGTCCGTGAGGTCTTTCCAGGTACCGGCCACGCCCGGCACCAGCGCTTGACCGCCAAGCTTGCCTTCGGTGCCCACTTCGCGCGCCACGCGCGTCACTTCGGAAGCGAACGAGCGCAGCTGGTCCACCATCGTGTTGATGGCTTCCTTGAGCTGCAGAATCTCGCCCCGCACGTCCACGGTGATCTTTTTCGACAAATCGCCATTTGCCACGGCGATAGTCACTTCCGCGATGTTGCGGACCTGGGCTGTGAGGTTGTTCGCCATAGAGTTCACGGACTCGGTGAGGTCTTTCCACACGCCGGTCACTTCGCGGACCTGTGCCTGACCGCCAAGCTTGCCTTCGGTGCCCACTTCGCGCGCCACACGTGTCACTTCGGAAGTGAACACCGAGAGCTGCTTGATCATGGTGTTGACGATGTTGGCGGAGCGCAGGAACTCGCCCTTCAGCGGCCGGCCTTCCACATCCAGGTGCACCGTCTGCAGAAGGTCGCCTTGCGCCACCGCCGCGATGGCGCGGGTGACTTCCGCAGTCGGCCACAAGAGATCGTCGATCAGGGTGTTTACGGAGGCTTCCATGCCGGCCCACGCGCCCACCGGCTGCCCAAACTTGACCCGATTGCGCGTCTTGCCCTGCTTGCCGACCTGCTCGCCAACTTTCTCCAATTGGTCCGCCATACGCTCATTGGTGGCGACGATTTCGTTGAAGGCATCCGCGATCTTGCCAGCTATACCGATTTGATCGCTCCGCATGCGGACAGAGAAATCGCCCGCCTTCATGCCCTGAAGAGCCTGCAACAGTTCCTGCAGGTCCGGCTGCTCGCCAACCGGACCGGCTCCGCCATTCGCTTTACGCTTCCGCTGGGGCGGAGACCGGACTTCGGGGGTAGGGTCGGAATGGGTGCTCATGATCGTCTTTCGGCGAGCGGACGACGGTGACCCGGAGGGCGCGCTCGCCGCCGCACGGGCTGTTGGGCTCTGGCAAGATCGGTGAAGCGGTTATGAACGAAAAGTTACCGGAAAGTCCGGCCGTGTCATCCGCGCCCCGTTTTGCCGCCCTTGGAGGAAATTCCTCGCAAAGCCGCCAACGCGGACCGATGCCAAAAGTTCCGCATGCCCTAAAGCATGGATAACGATGCGTTATTTGCCGCGTGGCTAGTAGCGGGCGGCGGAATAGCCAAGTGCACCGATACCGGCAACAGGGCTGACGACCGACATGACCGTCCAGAACACGCTCTTGGGTATACGGACGACGTCACCGGGGAAGATGCGAGTCATCTGATCGGCCGGCAGGCGCTCTTCCCTGGGGTTGCCGTTGCGGCGGATGTAGATGGTGTCCTCATTTGCGCGATCGCCATATCCGCCCGCCAGGGCAATGGCGTTGAGCGCGCTCATGCCATCCACATAAGCGTACTCGCCTGGTTTGTTGACCTCGCCGATCACGTAAAATGGCCGGTAGGTGGTGATTTCGACACTGACCCTCGGGTTCTGGATATAGCCGTCCGCGAGCTGCTCGGCGATCGTCTGCTCAAGGCCGGCGGCCGTTTCACCGGCTGCCTGGACCGTTCCGATCAGGGGGACTGCGATCCGACCCTTGCCGTCAACCTGGAATTCGCCACCGAGGTCCGGCTCGCCAAAAACGGCCACGCGCACCTTGTCGCCTGTCCCCAGCTGGTAAGCTTCCTCTACGCTCCTTGCCGATGATGGACGGAGCTGCCCGCCATCTTCGGCAAGCGCGTACATAGGCAACAGCAGCAGGCATGCGCAGGCTGCGAAAAAGCCAGTCAGGAAGCGATACATGTTCGGCATTTTACCAGTCGATGCCTTGCGAATTCCCTACGGGGGACGGGGCTGGCGCAACACTGCAAAATTCGCCGCGGGGCTAGTCATGCTTGGCTGTGCCGTAGCGGGACAGGCGGCTGCCTACGAGACAAAGGTCAGCGACTTCACCATCCGGAATTTCAGATTCCACTCCGGCGAGAGTCTACCCGAGCTTCATTTGCACTACATCACGCTGGGTGCGCCTCAGTTGGATGCGCAGGGGCGCACGACAAACGCCGTTGTCGTATTGCATGGCACTGGCGGAGACGGTCACCAATTCCTGCGCCCGCAGTTCGCCGATGTGCTGTTCAAGCCCGGCGGATTGCTCGATCCCGCGAAGTATTTCGTCATCCTCCCGGATGGCATCGGCCACGGGAAATCCTCGAAGCCCAGCGACGGCCTGCACGCGCGCTTTCCCCATTACGATTACGGCGACATGGTCGCGGCGCAACACGCGCTGCTTACACAGCACCTGCATGTCAATCATCTGCGCCTGCTGATGGGCACCTCGATGGGGTGCATGCATGCGTTCGTCTGGGGCGAGACTTGGCCCGGCTACATGGACGCGCTGATGCCGCTCGCCTGCCTGCCGGTGCAGATCGCCGGCCGCAATCGCATGTGGCGCAAGATGCTGATGGATGCGATCCACAGCGATCCGGCCTGGGAGGGGGGCGAATACAAGAGCGAACCGCAAATGGCACTGCGCGCCGCCGCCGATTTGCTCATCATCGCGGTGCGCACCGCACCAGATGCAGAAGAGCTATCCGACCCGCGATGCGGCGGACAAATATGTCGTCGATACCGTGGCAAAAGATGTGGCATCGCTCGACGCCAACGATATGCTTTACCAGGTGGATGCATCGCGCGATTACGATCCGAGCGGCGCGCTTGAGAAGATCGAGGCCCGTGTGATGTGGATCAATTCGGCGGACGACTTCATCAACCCGCCGGAGCTTGGCATTGCGGAACGCGAAGCGAAGCGCCTGAAGAAAGGCCGCTTCGTTCTTATTCCTGTCAGCGACCAAACTCATGGCCACGGCACTCACACCTGGGGGGCCGTTTGGCAGAAATATCTGGCCGATTTGCTTGGCGGCGCCCCTTCCAAGTAGGAAGCCGCACTCGAGCTATTCGCGCAGGTCGTCGATGCCCATTGAATCCGTCAATCCCGCCACGGGTGAAACTCTCAAGCGCTATGAGGAAATGGCGCTGCCGCAGGTGAATGCGGCGATTGAAAGCGCTCACGCGGCCTTCCTCAAATGGCGCGAAACCAGCTTCGCCGAACGTGCGACACTGATGCGCAAGGCGGCAGTGCTTCTGCGCGATCGTGCGGCGGAATATGGCAAGCTGATGGCGCAGGAAATGGGCAAGCCTATCCGCGACGGCATTGGCGAAGCGCAGAAATGCGCGATGGGCTGCGAGTATTACGCGGAGCACGCGCAGCGCTACCTGGCCGATGAAATCGTGGACAGCGGCTCGCGCAAGAGCTTCGTCGCCTTTCGTCCGCTTGGTGTGGTGCTGGCGGTGATGCCGTGGAATTTTCCCTTCTGGCAGGTGATCCGCTTTGCCGCGCCTGCCCTGATGGCCGGCAATGCGGGCTTGCTGAAGCACGCCTCCAATGTACCGGGCAGCGCGCTTGCCCTGGAACAACTGTTCCGCGACGCCGGATTCCCCGAGCATCTGTTCCGCACCCTGATGATCGGCAGCAAGATGGTCGGCGACGTCATTGCGCATCCGCATGTGCGCGCCGTGTCGCTCACTGGCAGCACGCCGGCCGGCCGCGATGTTGCCGCGAAAGCCGGCGCGGTACTCAAGAAGTGCGTACTCGAACTGGGCGGCAGCGATGCCTATCTCGTGCTGGCCGATGCCGATATCGCTTTCGCCGCGGCAGCCAGCGCGAAGGGACGGCTGGTCAATTCCGGGCAGAGCTGCATCGCCGCCAAGCGTTTTATCGTGCTTGACGCGCTGAAGGAGCGTTTCGAGCGCCATCTGGTCGCGGAAATGGGGAAAGCCAGGGTTGGCGATCCGCTGGAAGAAAGCACCACCGTGGGCCCGATGGCGCGGCGCGATCTGCGCGACGAACTGCACGAGCAAGTGGAGAAAAGCATCGCCAAGGGTGCGCGTCTGCTGTGCGGCGGCAAGAGCCCTGACGGCCCCGGAGCCTTTTATCCGCCAACCGTGCTAGGCGACGTGCATCCGGGAATGCCCGCCTATGACGAAGAGTTGTTTGGCCCGGTGGCCTCCGTGATTGCGGCGAAGGATGTGGACGACGCAGTGCGCATCGCCAACGATTCGGAATTCGGCCTGGGTGGCGGCGTGTTCACCCGCGATCTCGCACTCGGCGAGCGGCTGGCCGCCGATCGCATCGACGCAGGTTCGGTGTTCGTCAACGCCACCGTCTCGTCCGATCCCAAGCTGCCGTTCGGCGGGGTTAAGGACAGCGGCTACGGCCGCGAGCTGTCGAGCTACGGCATCCGCGAATTCGTCAACATCAAGACGGTCGTGGTGGCGCAGCACGGTGAACAGCCGACCTCTTCACATCATTCGGAATAGTGGCATTCACGCCGAGAGCACATTGCTTCAGCAGCGAGCCAGTGCATGCAAGACTGTCCGCGCTTGATTCGAGCTTCTATTTGCAGCCCAACCTACGGAGAGCCCTGCATGACAGCGTTTTACCTTGCCGGCGCATTGACCGCGATCCTTTTGATCTCGCCGGCGTTGGCCGCGCATGGCGAACTGGATCCGGACAGCGCCAAGGCGTTGCACGATTACACCTTGTCGATGGACAGGGTGAACGCCATGCAGGCGGCGATGGACGATGCGAAGAAAAGCGCAGGGACCGCGCACCTGCAGCATATCGGTGATAACAGCCAGTCCGTCGCGGAGATGGAAGCGAAGCTTTCCGCCGATCCCCAAGCCGTCGCACTGTTCCGCAAGCATGGTCTCAGCGTGCATGATGTCGTCGTCATGCCGTTCGTGCTGATGGATGCGGGCATGGCAGCGCAGTATCCGTCGGCAGCGGCGAAACTGTCGGATCGGATGTCGCCTGCGCAAGTCGCTTTCTACAAGGCGCATGAAGCGGAATTGAAGAAGCAGTCCTGGCTCTTCGGCCAGTGATGAATCGGCTCGCCTCCGTAATGCGCGGCTAGTTCTTCGCCCACTGCCAATCCGCGGCGGATTTGCGGCAGCCGCCGCCGGGCCAGCCCGTCCAGGCGCGGCCGCGCACGAAGCGTCCGGAATGCGCGCCGGTCGGTTCGCCCTCTTTTAGCGCTTCCACGCCGTTGACGAACACTTCGCTGACGCCGGTGGCGAGCACCTGAGGTCGCTCGAAGGTGGCGTGGTCCTGAATGGTTGCGGGATCGAACACCACGACGTCGGCATAGTTGCCCGCCTTCAGCATTCCGCGATCGCGCAGCGACAGATTGGATGCCGGCAGCGCCGTTAGCTTGCGAATGGCCTGTTCAAGCGGGACGACCTTTTCGTCGCGCACATACTTGGCCAGCACCCGCGCAAAGTTTCCATAGGCTCTGGGGTGGGGATTTGATTTCAGGAACACGCCTTCCGGCGCCTGTGCCGCTTCGTCGGAGCCGAAGCTGACATAAGGCAGCGCCAGTTCGCGTTTGATGTTGTCTTCCGACATCAGAAAATAAGCCACGCCGACGCGGCTCCCATCCTCAATGACAAGATCGATGGCCGCGTCCTCGGGACTCGTGTGGCGCATGGCGGCAATTTCAGAGAGGCGCTTGCCGGTCAGTGGCTTCAGTTTCGAATTCTTGAATTGCAACATCAGCGTGCCTTCCGGGCCGGCCAGCGCATAGAGATTGTCCCAGGATGTTTTTGCATCGCGCATTTCGGCAATGACGCGCTTGCGGATCGCCGGATCTTTCAGCCGCGCGATCCATTTCTCCTGGCCGCCTTCCTGCACCCATGGCGGCATGGCGGCGTCGAGCCCGGTGGCGCCCGCGGGATAGGTGTACATGTCGGCGGTGATGCGCTGGCCGGCCGCGCGCGCCGCCTCGATCTTGGCAATCATCGGGGAGAGTCTGTCCCAGTTCGGCTTGCCCGCGACCTTCATGTGGTAGATCTCGGCCGGCGCGCCGGATTGCTTGCTGATCTCGATCAGCTCGTCCACCGCATCGAGCACATGATTGCCCTCGTTGCGCATGTGAGAGATGTACATGCCGCCGCACGCAGCCGCCTGCTGCATCAGCGCAATCAGCTCCGGCGTTTTTGCATAAGTCGCGGGTGAGTAGATCAGCGAGGAGCCGACGCCGACCGCGCCTTCTTCCATCGCCTGCCCCACCAGCGCTTGCATGCGCGCGAGTTGCGCCGGCGTGGGTGTCACGTTCTCTTCATCGAGCTCGTGCACGCGCACGGTGGTGGCCCCGACGAAAGAGGCGACGTTCAGCGAAACGCCCTGCCTCTCCAGTTTCTCCAGATATTCGCCGAGCGTGGTCCAGTCGATACTGTACTTGATGTCAATCTGCCGCTGCTCCGCCAGCTGCTTCATCTTCGGCGTCAGCGGGCCCATGGAATCGCCCTCGCCCATAACCTCCAGCGTGACACCCTGGCGCAGATCGCTCTGGCCGCGGCCGTCCACCAGAAGCGACTCGTTTGCCCAGGACAACATGTTGATGAAACCGGGCGACACGGCTTTGCCGCGCGCATCGATGGTGCGCTTCGCGGTGCCCGGCGCGTGCGGACCGACATAGGCGATGCGATCGCCGGTAATCGCAGCGTCGCCCACGAAAGGCGCCGAACCGGCGCCGTCATAGATTATGCCGTGAGTGATAAGCACATCGTATTGGGGCGCGGGTTCCCCGAGACTATCCGGAGCAATCAGACAACAGGACAGCGTAGCTGCCGCGATGCCGACCTTTGTCAACCGATCTGCGCCCATTGCCCACCCTCCGCTCAATGGGCAGCAGCATAACCCAGCTTCCAGCGCCAGAGACAAGTGGAGCGGAGCAAATCAGCGACGCTTCTTCTTGGCGGCAGGATGCCGGGTTGATTGTTTTCGCGCCGCAGCTTGTTTTGTCTTTGGCTCAGGCTTGTTCGCCGGCTTCGCCTTGAAGGTCTGGAGAAGCGCCTGCTCCGCTTCCGCGCGCTCTTCGAAGGGTCCGTGGGAGCCGATCGGCCTTCGGACAATCAGCCCCACCTTGCGCATCGCCGCTTCCACTGCCTTGGGATCGTTTGTCTCCTGCGCCGTGCCTTCGCGGAACAGATCGCGGGTCACGCCCCAATGTGCCAGCGCCATCTTCCGCGAGCGCGTGGCCACAGCCGTTTCATAGAAACCGAGATTGGCGGTGAACACTTTGATGCGCGACATTGTTAGCGGTGCGCCTGATCGAGGGCTTGCGACAGATCGGCGATGAGATCGTCGGGGTCCTCAATGCCCGTGGAAAGCCGTAGTAGATCGGGCGGGCAGGGTGTGTCCGGCCCTTCGACTGAAGCGCGATGCTCGATCAGGCTTTCCACGCCGCCAAGCGAAGTGGCGCGCTTCCAGATTTCCACTCTGGCCGCGGTGGCGATGGCTGATTGTTCGTCGCCTTTCACGCGAATTGACAGCATGCCGCCAAAGCCGCCCCGCATCTGCCGCGCCGCGATTTCATGTCCCGGAAATTCGCGCAGACCGGGATACAGAACCTCTTGCACGCGTGCATCCAATGCGAGGGCTTCAGCGATCCTCTGCGCGCTGGCGCAAGCCGTGCGCACGCGCGGGAACAGGGTGCGCATGCCCCGCAGCAGCAGCCAGGCTTCAAACGAACCGGGAATTCCGCCCAGGTGCACGCGATTGTGACCGATGCGTTCCCAAAATTCGTCTTTCGCGCGAGTGACGAGGGCGCCGGCCACGATGTCCGAATGACCGTTCAGGTATTTCGTCGCCGAATGCATGACGACATCGGCGCCGAGGGCGATGGGCTGCGTCAGAACCGGAGTGGCAACAGTGGAATCCACCGCCAGCAAAGCGCCGGCTTCATGCGCGAGATCGGCCACAGCGGCGATGTCGGTGATGTTCCAAAGGGGATTGCCCGGCGTTTCGGTCCACACCAGTTTCGTGCGGCCAGGCTGGGTCGCACGCCGCACCGCATCGAGATCGCTCATATCGGCGAAATCGACCGCAATGCCCCAGGTCGGGGCAAAGCCGGCAATCCAGTTGCGCAGCGACCAGTACATCACTTTGGGTGCGACAAGATGTTCGCCAGGCTTCAATGATTGGAAAACAGCCGTAGCCGCCGCCATGCCGGAGGCAAACAGCATCGCATCCGCACCGCCTTCGAGTGCCGTAAGCAGGGCCTCCGGCTGATCGAAAGCCGGATTGTCCGCGCGCGCGTAATTGCGCCCCGACCGGTATTGGTTGTCCTCATCGCGCAGGAAGGTGCTGGAGGCATGCAGCGTGGGCGCGACGGCTCGCGTGCGCTCGTCAATCCATCCCAGCGCTTGCGCGGCAAGGGTTGAGGGCCTTACGTCCTTCGGGAGCAATTGAGTGATCCTGATCCGGGGTTCAGTGCCGGTTCAGATTAGCGTTCCAAAAGTCTTCATGGAATAACGCATTGCGAACTCGCGTCGTTTGCCACGCGGGAAGCAGGAGAGCATGCCCGGACAACCGCGCCTCAACGCCCTGAAGACGGCGGTTCCACCCTATCCGGTGGATCAGCGCGAGGCTGGGCGCCGTGCGGCCATTCTTTTCGAGGAGCATCCGGAGATCCTCCGCCTCCTCGCGGTGTTCGACAATACAGGCATAGACACGCGGTATTCCTGCGTGCCGATCGATTGGTACACGCGGGCCCATGGCTGGAAGGAACGGACCGAGCTCTATCTGAAGAATGCAGTCGATCTTCTGGAAAAGGTGACTCTGGACTGCCTGGCGGAAGCCGGTCTCGAGAAGGAGGACATCGACGTGGTGGTGATTGCCTCCACCACGGGCATCGCGACACCCAGCCTCGATGCACTGCTGATCGAGCGAATGATGCTGCGCCGCGATGTGGCGCGCTTGCCGATTTTCGGATTTGGCTGTGCGGGCGGCGTCTCGGGGTTGGCACGGGCCGCCGATCTTGCTCGCGCCATGCCCGGCTCGCGTGTTCTGTTTCTCGTTGTCGAGCTCTGCGCGCTCACCTTCCGCAAGGACGATGTCTCCAAGAGCAATATCGTGGCGGCGGCTTTGTTCGGTGATGGGGCAGCAGGAGCGATTATCTCGACCTCCGGCACAGGGCCGGAATTTGGCGCAAACGGAGGTTACACATGGCCCAATTCGCTGGATGTCATGGGTTGGGAAGTGGAGGAAGACGGGCTGAAGGCGCTCTTCGCGCAAAGCATCCCCTCTCTGGTGGCGAGCGACTTCCGCGCTATCGCGGCCGGTTTTTTGCGCAAGAACGATATTCCGCTGGACAGTATAGAAGGCTTTGCCTGTCATCCTGGCGGCGCCAAGGTACTGGATGCACTTGAGGCTTCGCTGGACCTCGCCACAGGCGCATTGGAGGACAGCCGGGCGGTGTTGCGCGACTACGGCAACATGTCCGCGGTGACCGCTCTCTTCGTGTTGAACCGGATGCGGAGCCGCGGAGTGGTGGGCCGCACGCTAATGAGCGCGCTGGGCCCTGGATTCTCCGCCGCTTTTCTGATGCTGGAAGGTGCGTGAGCGCGTACCTCATTCTTGCGCTGGTTGTCATTCAGCGCCTGGGCGAGCTCGTGTATGCCGAGCGCAACACGCGCGCGCTGCTGACGCGGGGCGGCGTGGAGATTGGCCGCGAACACTATCCGTTGTTCGTCATTCTTCACGGCGCATGGCTGGTGACAATCGCCACGGCGCTGCCGCATCCCACACCCCTCTACTGGCTGCCGCTGGCCGGTTATGTCGTGCTGGAAGTTGGTCGCGTCTGGACGATGTTGTCGCTCGGTCCATACTGGACGACGCGGATCATCACGGTGGAAGGTGCGCCGCTGGTTCGGCGAGGACCCTACCGTTTCGTGCGGCACCCGAATTACATTGTGGTCACTGGCGAGATTGCAGTGTTGCCATTGGTGTTCGGTGAAGTCCGGGTCGCGGCAGCGTTTTCGCTTTTGAACGCGTTGCTGCTGTTCTGGCGCATTCGCGAGGAGGAGCGCGGGTTGGCATCGCGTCGCGCGCTGTGACGATTCTTGCACAGACACAGCTGCGGTTTGCCGGACCTTTCGTGTTCCTTGCGTCAGTCCCTTTGCTCTACAGACTATCGAGTTTCGCACCCTCGGCGCTCGTACCGGCGCTGCTTCTGTCGCTGCTGATCGCGCACGAAATCCCTTATTCCGATGTTGGCGCCGGCGAGGTTGCAGCGGAGCGGTTGCTACCGGCGCTCTACATTCCACTTCAATTGATGGCGATCCTTTGGGCGCTGTTTGAGGTGGCGTTCCAGGATGCGAGCACCTTTGGGTTTGTCGGTCTCGCCGCTGCAACCGGCGTCTGCACCGGTGTGTTCGGCGCGCTGGCCGCGCACGAAATGGTGCATAGCCGTGGCGCATGGCAGCGCTGGCTTGGCGCGCTCATGCTGACCGGAATGAGCTATCGCCACTTCCGTTTAGCGCATATTTACGGGCATCATCGCTTCGTAGCGACCTTGCGTGACCCTTCGACTGCGCGCTACGGCGAAAGCTTCTACGCGTTCTTGTGGCGCACGCTGGTTTGGCAGGTAGTCTATGCTTGGCGATTTGAACAGCACCGGGCCCGAAACGCGGCCGTTTCGATCGTTCGCAATCGCGTGTTCCAGGATATCGCAATTACGGCTTTGCTTTACATCGCTGTCTATGTTTTTTGCGCGGCACGTGCGATGGCGTTCCTGGCGGCCGAGAGTGCTGTCGCCATAATTGTGCTCGAGCTGTTCAATTACGTGGCGCATTACGGCATGCTGCGCGGTCCCCGGGAACCCATGGGCGACCAATTCAGCTGGAATTGTTCCGGTGCAGCCAATCTACTGCTTTTCAACATGGGTCGGCACAGTCATCACCATCGCGCACCGGCAATGCCCTATGAAGGATTGCGTCTTACGGCGGCTGCGCCGGAGTTGCCTGGCGGATACGCAGGGGCCATCATGCTGGCGCTGATTCCCCCACTATGGCGTCGTGTCATGCATCGCCGGCTCGCCAACATTTCGACCCTTTCCGGCGATTGCGCCTGCAACATGGACGTTCGGCGCGTCGCTGCAGTCTCGTGACTCCTCCTTCGGAGGAACAGCCGGTTAGCATTCTTACCTGGCTTGGCTTTATCGCCATGTGCATCGGCATGTTCATGGCGATCCTCGACATCCAGGTGGTGGCGAGTTCGTTCCCCAACATCGGCGCAGCGCTGAATATTTCGCAGGACCGGCTCAGCTGGATTCAGACAAGCTATTTGATGGCGGAGATTGTCGGCATACCGCTGACGGGATTCATGACGCGCGCGCTAACCGTGCGCTGGCTTTTCGCCGGCGCCACCTTCGCCTTCACGTTGGCGAGCATCGGCTGCGCAATGAGCACCAACTTTGCCGAACTCGTCGCGTTCCGCACCGTGCAGGGGTTTTTCGGCGGCGCGCTTATCCCGGCCGTCTTTACCGCGATCTTCGAGCTGTTTCCGCGGCGCCTGCATACGCTGGCCACCGTAATCGCCGGCACATTCGCCATGATCGCGCCGACCGTGGGGCCCGCGTTCGGCGGCTTCCTCACCCAGACGTACAGCTGGCACGCCATCTTTTTGGTCAATGTGATTCCGGGCGCGCTGTTCGGCGGCATGGTGGCGGTTCTTGTTCCCAGCGGCCGGGCCAACCTCCGAGCGCTCACCGACATCGATTTCCTCACCGTCCTTCTCGCCGCCGTCTTCCTGGCCAGTCTCGAACTGCTGCTGAAGGAAGCGCCGCACCGCCACTGGACCGGACCGTTCGTGAACACTCTGCTGATTGTTTGCCCGGTCTCGTTCGCGCTGGCCGTGCATCAATGCCTGACACGGCGCCGTCCGTTTCTGGAATTGCGCCGGTACAAGGATCGCGGCTTCTCGGCGGCATGTTTCTTAAGCTTCATTCTTGGCATAGGGCTATTCGGGTCTGTGTATCTGCTCCCGCTGTTCCTGGGCTTCGTCCGCAAGCATACGGCGCTCGAGATCGGCGAAATCATGATCGTCGCTGGGCTGGCGCAGCTCGTTTCGGCCCCGGTCGCAGCCTTGCTGGAATGCCGCATCAGCGGCCGTGCCATGGCGGCTCTTGGCTACACGATGTTCGCCGCCGGTCTGGTTGCCGACGGCTTTTGCACAATCCATACGGATTTCGCAGGGCTGGTGGTCCCGCAGATTTTGCGGGGCGCCGGAATCATGTTCTGCATCATTCCTTCGACCCGTCTTGCCATGGAGGGTTGGCCGCAGTGGGACCGGTCAGATGCAAGCGCCCAGTTCAATCTCCTCCGAAACCTCGGCGGCGCCATCGGCATCGCGCTGGTGGACACCATTCTACAGCAGCGCACCGCCGGCCATGCCTCGCGGCTGATTGAAAGGTTGCAGGCCGGCGACGCCGATGCAGCTGCCGCGGTGGGACTGCCCACCGCGATGTTTCACGGCCATGCCATGGGACCGATCGGTGAGACGCTCAAACACATGATTGCGCCGATGGTGCAGCGCGCCGCTTTCGCGCAATCGCTCAACGAGGGCTGGTTTCTCATGGCGGCGCTGTTCGTTCCGGCGCTGATCGCGCTGGCACTGTTGCCCCGCCGGGATTTTTCAACGGAAGCCTACTCAGCCCGCAACCGACAAGACCGCCAGGAATGCAGCGGCGTCACGCTTGGCGGATTAAAGGGAAACCAAAACGCCACGTCGCGGTAGGAACTGGGGTCCCCTTAGGGAACGTGCCCTCGCGCCATCCGTTCATATTGTGTCTTTCAACAGCGGAGAAAACTCATGCGCGCCTCTGTTTTCGCGGCCGCCCTATCGGCCACCGTTTTTGCTCTGCCCGCGCTAGCGCAAACGAGCACGACAATGTCGTCCGGTACGGCGCCGGTCGGTGATGCGAGCTTTGTCAAGGCGGTCGCCATCAGTGACAAATTTGAAATCCAGGCGAGCGAACTCGCACAGACAAAGGCCACGAGCGCCGACACCAAGACCTTTGCGAGCCGGATGGTAACGGATCACACCAAGACAAGTGACGCGCTAAAATCATTGGCCGCCAACAAGCACGGGCTGGCCATTCCGACTTCGCTGGACGCGCAGCACAAGGCGATGTTGAGCCGGTTGCGCGCAGCCAAAGGAGCGAGCTTCGATACCCTCTACGCCCAGCAGCAGATCCAGGCCCACAATCAGGCCGTAATGCTGTTCACGAGCGAGTCGCAGAACGGCAAGGATGCCGACCTGAAAAAGTTCGCGGCCGACACGTTGCCGGCTCTGCAGGAACACCTGTCGATGGCGCAGCAGCTTCCCAAGGGTGGGGGCGCGCCTTAACGGCGGCGTTCGCCTTAAAACCGCTCTCTTTGGCCTTTAGCGCGTTGTTAGGAACCGGCGAGCATTTTTCGGAGTTCTAGGCTCGCGCGCTTCGCGCGGCCGGGCTGAGGTCAGGAATGTCTGCCTTAAGAATCTGCCATATCGGATGCCCTGAACTGGCCGGCGAAACATCGCAGATCCTTGAACGGGTCCAACGGCTCGGCTTCGACACGATCCTTATCGAAAGCAGTGGCGAACGGGTCGACGCCGCGCTGGCGCGGGCATGCGGCAGCCGTGGACTGTCTCTGTTTATCGATTTGAACGTCGCTGAGCTGGATCTGCGTCACCCGGTGGTTGCCCGGTATCCCGAAAGCTTCGCAATTCGACGCACTGGCGAACCGGGTGAAGTGGTTGATCCGCGCCATCCCGGCCCGGGAAAGGGCCGCGCTTATTTGCGGCCCTCGCAAGCGGCCGGCCCCCTTGTTGCATGGTGGTCAGAGCAACTTGCGGGCTGGTTGACTGCCGGCGTTCGTGGCGTCCGCCTGCTCCATCCGAGTTCGACCCCGCCCGTGGTGCGCGAAGCGCTGATGGACACTGCCGCGCATAATGGTCCCAACCGCGTGACGTTCATCGCCGATACGACAGGCGAGCAGCGGAATCGCGCGTCATCGCTGACCGGTTTCGATTTCACCCTGTCTTCTCTTCCCTGGTGGGACGGGCGCGCGGCTTGGCTGATCGAAGAGTATGAAGCGCTTTCGAGGGTGGCGCCGATGATCGCACAGGTCGAATCTTCCGCGAAACTCCCGCCCGCCTCGTCGCGTCAACGTTGCGGCCGCCTTGCGCTGGCTGCCGTCACAGGCACCGGCATCATGATGCCGCTCAACTATGCCAAACCGGAATCGGAGGGGGACTCGGTCGATCTCGATGCCGCAATACGCGCCGCGAACGCCTTCGTTTGCGAAACGCGGTGGGTCAACGGCCAGCTGCAATCGCTGACGGGGCCAGGAGCGCCGCTGACCATTCTATTGCGCGCGAAAGCTCCAGACATGCGCCTTTCCGAAGAAGCGCTCGTCGCACTCGTAAATCCCAATCCGATTGTGGCCGTGGAGCCCAGCCAGGACCTTCTCAGCCGGCTGGGCTCTTTCAACCGGCTTGAGGCTGTGCCGCCATTCACAGGTGAGGGAAGCAGATTGAGGCCGGGCGAAGTGCGTGTGTTTCGCGCCCGGCGCGCGCCGGTGGTCATCTCCCGGAGCGACGACGCACGGCGAAGCGTCGGTTCCGCGACTGACTCTCCGCGCGTCGTCATCGCCAATGTGTCCCCTGCTGTGGACGATGGCGCGTTCGCAGCCAAAGCGGTGGTTGGCGAACAGATCGCGATCGCCGCCGACATTTTCACCGACGGCCACCCGGTGATTGCGGCGGAGGTCCATGTCCGCGCCGAGGACGAAGACGGGTGGAAGCGCGTGCGAATGCAGCTTCACTCGAATGACCGCTGGAGCGCGGTGGTGCCACCAGAGCGCATCGGGCGGCACGAATTTGCGGTGGAGGCGGGGATCGATCGCTACGGCACTTTCCTGCGCGATCTCCATCGCAAACGCGATGCCGGTCTCGATCTCACGCTGGAACTTCGCGAGGGCCAGCAGATGCTGCAGGATGCCGCGCAGCAATCGGGCGGCGTGGAGAAGCGGGGGCTCGCCGCGATCCTGCGCGGGTTCGATGCGCTTTGCGCGAACGATCGTGCGGCGCTCTTAATTGCGCCAGAAACCGTCGAGATGATGCGTCGCGCCGACCCGTGCCGCTTCAAGGCCCGCAGCAAGACCTATGTCATCGACGTGGAGCGTCTGCAGGCGCAGTTCTCCAGCTGGTATGAACTCTTTCCCCGATCCGAGAGCCGGAAGTCTGCGCGCCACGGGACGTTTCGCGATGTCATGAAGCGTCTGCCCGCCATTCGCGACATGGGCTTCGATGTTCTCTATTTCCCGCCCATTCATCCCGTGGGTAAAACCAATCGCAAAGGCCGCAACAATTCATTGAAGGCGGAAGCGGCCGATCCGGGCAGCGTCTATGCGATCGGCTCGGAAGCGGGCGGGCATGATGCAATTCATCCCCAGCTGGGAACAATCCAGGATTTCCGGAAGCTGGTCGCCGTCGCACACGAGCACGGACTGGAGATCGCGCTCGACTTCGCCGTGCAGGCATCGCCGGATCATCCGTGGTTGAAAGAGCATCCAGGCTGGTTCGACTGGCGTCCGGATGGCACGATCAAGTACGCGGAGAATCCGCCGAAGAAATACGAGGACATCGTCAATGTGGATTTCTATGCGCGCGACGCCTTGCCGGATTTGTGGCTGGCGCTGCGTGATGTGGTGCTGTTCTGGATCGGGCACGGCGTCAAAATTTTCCGCGTCGACAATCCACACACCAAACCATTCCCATTCTGGCAGTGGCTGATCGCTGATATCCGCGGCCAGCATCCGGACGTCATCTTCCTTTCGGAGGCGTTCACCCGGCCGAAGATCATGTATCACCTGGCCAAGCTCGGCTTCTCGCAATCCTACACCTACTTCATCTGGCGCAACAACAAGCGCGAGATCATGGAGTACATGACGGAACTGACGACCGAGCCGGTCGCGAATTTTTTCCGGCCGCATTTCTTTGTCAACACGCCGGACATCAATCCGCACTTCCTGCAGGCCTCGGGGCGCGCGGGATTTCTTATCCGCGCTGCGCTAGCGGCAACCTTGTCAGGCCTGTGGGGCATGTATTCGGGTTACGAGATTTGCGAATCCGCGCCGCTTCCCGGCAAGGAAGAATATCTCGACTCGGAAAAATACGAGATCAAGGTCCGCGACTGGAACGCGCCTGGAAATATCATTGCGGAAATCGCCCAGTTCAACCGTTTGCGCAAGGCGCACCCGGCGCTGCAATCCCATCTGGGCATCAGTTTCTACAACGCCTTCAACGACAACATTCTCTATTTCGGCAAGACAGCGCCTGGTCATGACGATCGCGTTCTCGTCGCCATCAGCCTCGATCCGCACAACCCGCAGGAAGCCGATTTCGAGATTCCGTTGTGGGAATGGGGCCGCGCGGATCACGAGGCGCTGGAATGCGAAGACCTGCTGCGCGGCGGGCATTCGATCTGGCGCGGAAAAATCCAGCACATGCGGCTTACGCCCGAGATGCCGTACGCAATCTGGCGCGTGCAGTCCGCCCGGGAAGTCTGATGGCGCCGCGCAGCAAGAAGTCCACGCTCAAGCCGGATCCGCTTTGGTACAAGGATGCTGTCATTTATCAGGTGCACATCAAGTCGTTCGCCGATTCGAACGGCGACGGCGTCGGCGATTTTCCGGGATTGATCGACAAGCTGGACTACATCGCGGAACTCGGCGTCACCGCCATTTGGCTGCTTCCGTTCTATCCCAGCCCGCGCCGCGACGACGGATACGATATCGCCGAATATCGCGACGTCCATCCGGAATACGGCACGCTCGCCGATGTGCGGCACTTCATCGACGAGGCACATGCGCGCGGCATCCGCGTGATCACCGAACTGGTGATCAATCACACTTCCGATCAGCATCCCTGGTTCCAGCGCGCGCGGCGCGCCAAGCCCGATTCGAATTACCGAAATTATTACGTCTGGTCCGATGACGACAAAAAATATCCCGGCACCCGCATCATCTTTCTCGACACCGAGAAGTCGAACTGGACGTGGGATGAGGAAGCCAAAGCCTACTACTGGCATCGCTTTTACTCGCACCAGCCAGACTTGAATTTCGACAACCCGCAGGTGTTTCGCGCCGTCATGAGCGTGATGCGCTTCTGGTTGGATATGGGGGTGGACGGCCTGCGGCTCGACGCCGTGCCGTATCTTGTCGAGCGCGATTGCACCAACAACGAGAACCTGCCGGAGACTCATGCCGTCCTGAAGCGGATGCGCAAATTCATCGACGAGCATTACGCGGACCGCATGCTGCTCGCCGAAGCCAATCAGTGGCCGGAGGACATCCAGGCCTATTTCGGCGCCGGCGAAGGCGATGAGTGCCACATGGTGTTCAACTTCCCGCTGATGCCGCGCATGTACATGGCGCTGGCGCAGGAAGACCGCTTCCCGATCACGGATATCATCCGGCAGACGCCCGATCCGCCGCCGAAATGCCAGTGGGCGATTTTCCTGCGCAACCACGACGAGCTCACGCTGGAAATGGTAACCGACAAGGAACGCGACTATCTCTGGGACGTGTACGCCGCCGACCGGCGCGCGCGGCTCAATCTTGGCATTCGGCGGCGGCTTGCGCCACTGCTCGAGCGAGACCGCCGCCGCGTCGAGTTGATGAACTCGCTGCTGCTTACCATGCCGGGAACGCCGATCATCTATTATGGCGACGAAATCGGGATGGGCGACAATATCCATCTCGGCGACCGCGACGGCGTGCGCACCCCGATGCAATGGTCATCGGACCGCAACGGTGGATTTTCACGCGCCGATCCCGCGGTGCTCGTGCTGCCGCCGATCATGGACCCGCTTTACGGCTATCAGGCCATCAATGTGGAGGCGCAGTGGCGCGATCCCCACTCCTTGCTGAACTGGTTGCGGCGCATGCTTGTCGTGCGCGGCAAGCATAAGGCCTTCGGCCGTGGCGCCATTCGCTTCCTTGCGCCGCAGAACCGCAAGGTGCTGGCCTACCTGCGGGAGCATGACGGCGATGCGATACTCTGCGTGGTGAACGTCTCACGGGCGGCGCAGGCGGTGGAACTGGATCTGCATGAGTTCGCGGGTCGTACGCCGGTCGAATTGCTGGGTGGCTCGCCGTTTCCGCTCGTCGGGCAGCTCACTTATTTGCTGAGCCTGCCGCCCTATGGATTCTACTGGTTCCTCCTCAGCGAAACGGCGAAGCCACCGCAGTGGAGCACGGCCATATCCGGGCCGATGACCGAACCCCGTACGTTCGTGCTGCGCGGCATGCTTCTCGAGGCGCTGAACAGCGAAAACCGTGAGGTCTTGGAGACCGACATCCTTCCGTCCTACATCGCGCAGCGGCGCTGGTTTCAGGGAAAGAACGCCAAAATCTCCAGGGTAAGAGTCGCCGCAATGGCGCCACTTCCCGGACATGAGAACGATGCAGTGCTCGCGGCTGTGGAAGTGACCGCCGGACAAAACACCAATCATTATGCGTTTCCGATCTCGATCGCCTGGGAAGACGAAGAACCTTGTCCCTTCGAGGTTCCGCTGGCATTTGCACGCGTGCGGCGGGGACGGCGAGTCGGGCTTCTCACCGATGGCTTCGCCTCTGCCCGGTTCGCGCGCTCCGTCCTAGTCAACATCGCGCAGAACACCCGCGTGCCGTTCGGCCGGGGCGAACTTGAGTTTCGCGCGATGCCCGGTACGGATCTCGAGCAACTCAGGAACGCTGAGATCGAATGGCCACGCGCGGAGCAAAGCAATTCTTCCTGCATCGTCGGGCGAAAGGCGGTCATCAAACTGTTCCGGCGCGTGACACGCGGCATTCATCCCGAAGTGGAAATGACCCGGATGCTGACCGAGCGAGGGTTCTCCGGCATTGCCCCAATGCTAGGCGAAGTTACGAGCCGCGACGCGGAAGGCGCTAACGCCGCCGTTGGCATTGTGCAGAGCTTCGTCACCAATCAGGGCGACGGCAGCGCATGGACGAAGGAAATGCTCACCCGCATTGTGGATGAGCAGTCTATCGCGCCTCGGGACCGGAATCCCTTCGAAGCATACGAAGCTTTTGCGCGCGTGCTGGGCCGGCGTACCGGAGAGATGCACGCCGTGCTGGGCCGGCCCACCGATAATCCTGATTTCGCGCCGGGTAAAGCGGACGAGCAGACTTTGCAGCTCTGGCTGCGGCAGGCGGATGCGCAGCTCGATCAGGCCTTTCAAAGTCTGGAAGGATATGCCGGCGCACAGACGGAAATGGTGTCCGATCTTCTGTCAAAGCGCGAAGACATCAGACGGCAACTCCGCGCACTGCTGGTCAACAGCGGCGGCGCCGCGCAAACACGTATCCATGGCGACTTCCATCTTGGCCAAGTGCTGGTTGCCGGTACCGACGTCGTCATCATCGATTTCGAAGGCGAACCCCTCAAGTCGCTGAAGGAGCGCCGCGCCAAGATGTCGCCGATGCGCGATGTCGCCGGCATGATTCGCTCGTTCGACTACGCGGCTGGAATCGTCGAACGAGAGGGGCAACTGGCTGCTGCGGGACCGGGGCATGCGCGCGCCGATGCATTGCTGGACGATTTTCGCCGCGCCGCCCGGAGCGCGTTCCTCGCAGGATATGCGGAAGGCCGCGACGGGCCACTGACGGAGCAGGAAGAGAGGTTGATTACCGCGTTCGGTATCGAGAAAGCAGCATACGAGGTCAGTTATGAGAGCGCCAACCGCCCGGACTGGATCGACATTCCACTGCGGGGGCTTTCTCGTCTGGTGGAAAGCCTGACGAGCAGCCGTGAGTTTGAACATGCTGAATAAGACCCCGCGCGCCTGCTTCGACGAACCCGATTCGGCGGCCGTGCAAGCTCTTTTGCATGGACGCCTTTCCGACCCGTTCGCATTTCTCGGCCCGCACCAGACCGTTCATGGCCCAGCGGTTCGCGCCTTCTTGCCCGGTGCCGAAGCGGTCGAGGTTGTCGCGCGAGTAACGGGGACGCTTCTTGGCCAGCTCACGCCGGTGAGAGGGGGTTTGTTCAGTGGCCCGGTGTCTTCATTGGAGCCTTACCTGCTCCGCATCCATTGGCCGGATGCTGTGCAGGAGTCCGAAGACCCGTATTCATTCGGCTTGTTGCTTGGCGATCTCGACCTGCATCTTTTTTCCGAAGGTGCCCATTGGCAGCTGGCGCAGCGGTTCGGTTCGGCTGTCACCACTGTCGACGGCGTAAGCGGAGTCCGTTTCGCTGTCTGGGCGCCCAGTGCAGAGCGGGTTTCCGTGATCGGCGATTTCAACAGCTGGAATGGGCGGCGCCATCCGATGCGCCTGCGGCATTCGGCGGGCGTGTGGGAATTGTTCGTGCCGCGGCTGGGTGCGGGCGAGCGCTACAAATATGAGATCATCGGTGCGAACGGCGAAGTGCTGCAGAAAGCCGATCCGCTGGCACGCGCCACGGAACGGCCGCCGGCGACAGGCTCCGTTGTTCCGCAACGCTTCGAGTTCCGTTGGCGCGACGCCGATTGGATGGAGCAACGCGCGGCCCGTCAAAAGCCGAACGCACCGATTTCGATCTACGAGTTGCACGCGGCATCGTGGTTGCGGCCCGAAAACGACCAGACCGGCATCCTGGACTGGATCGCGCTGGCGGAGAGACTGATACCTTATGTGAACGATCTCGGGTTCACGCATATCGAGCTGTTGCCTATCATGGAGCATCCCTTTGGGGGATCGTGGGGATATCAGCCGTTGTCGCAATTCGCGCCAAGCGCGCGCTTTGGCGAACCGCACGAGTTCGCGCATTTCGTGGATGCCTGCCATCGCGCCGGGCTGGGCCTGATTCTCGACTGGGTGCCGGCACATTTTCCGACCGATCCGCACGGCCTTGCCCGCTTCGACGGCACGGCGCTGTACGAGCACGCCGATCCGCGTGAGGGCTTTCACCAGGACTGGAACACCTACATCTACAATCTGGGCCGCAAAGAGGTGCAGGGCTTTCTCATCGCCAGCGCGCTTTATTGGCTCGAGACCTTTCATGTTGACGGATTGCGGGTCGATGCCGTTGCCTCGATGCTGTACCGGGATTATTCGCGCGCCTGGAACGCGTGGATTCCCAACAAGCATGGTGGCCGCGAGAATCTGGAATCGATCGACTTCCTGCGGCGGCTGAACACGATCGTTGCCGAGCGCGCGCCGGGCGCACTGATGATCGCCGAGGAATCCACAGCATGGCCAGGTGTGTCCGCGCCGGTGCCGCAAGGCGGACTTGGCTTCCACTACAAATGGAACATGGGCTGGATGCACGACACGCTGAATTACGTGCATCAAGAACCCATTCACCGCAAATGGCATCATCATGAGATGACTTTCGGGCTGATCTATGCCTTTTCGGAAAAATTCATTCTGCCGCTCAGCCATGATGAAGTGGTCCATGGCAAGGGATCGCTGTACGGCAAGATGCCGGGTGACGAATGGCAAAAGCTGGCCAATCTGCGCGCCTACTTCGCGTTTATGTGGACGCATCCCGGCAAGAAGCTGCTTTTCATGGGCGGCGAGATTGGACAGATTCGAGAATGGAGCCATGATGGCGAAGTGGATTGGGAACTGCTGAACGATCCGCGGCACGCAGGGTTGCAGCGGCTCGTTGGCGATTTGAATCGCCTGTACGCGCGGGAAGCTGCTTTGCACGCTAAGGACTGCGAGCCTTCTGGCTTTTCATGGGTGGTGGAGAACGATGCCGAGAATGGCGTGTATGCCTATGAACGTCATGCCGCTGGCGCCAGCCCGGTTCTTGTCCTCGTCAACATGACGCCCGTGCCCCGGTACCGATATCGGTTGGGCGTCTCGCGTAGTGGGCGCTGGCGCGAAATACTCAACACCGATGCCGCGATCTACGGAGGCGGCAATCTGGGAAATGCCGGTTTGGTTGAAACCGGACCTGTGCACGCGCACGGCCGCGAACAGTCGCTGGAACTGCTGCTCCCGCCTCTCGCCACGCTGATCCTCAAACCAGAGGACTAGAATGCGGAACCTGCCGGAGCGGCTGGAAGCCGGCAATCCGTGTCCCTTGGGCGCAAACTGGAACGGTCTCGGCGTGAATTTCGCGGTGTTCTCGCACCACGCCACTCGCATGCAGCTCTGTCTGTTCGACTCTTCCGGCCGCAGGGAACTGCGCCGCTACGATTTACCGGAGCGTACCGATGGAATCTGGCATGGCTACCTGCCGGATGCGATGCCGGGGTTGGCTTACGGCTACAGGGCGCATGGGCCCTACGAGCCGCAGAACGGACACCGCTTCAATCCGCACAAATTGCTGCTCGACCCGTACGCGAAGGATCTCCTCGGGACGCTGAAATGGACCGACACGCTCTATGGCTATCGCGCGCACTCGCCACGCGGCGATCTGAGCTTCGACCGGCGCGATAGCGCCCCGGCGATGCTGAAGGGTCTCGTTACCCACGACACGTTCGATTGGAGCGGCGATCGGCGTCCGGAGACGCCGTGGTCCAACACGGTCATATACGAGGCGCATGTGCGAGGCCTGACAAAGCTGCTGAGCGATGTCCCTCCGTCCGAACGCGGCACGTTCTCGGCCTTGTCGCATCCCGCCGTGATCGATCACCTGCGGCGGCTTGGCATAACAGCCATCGAGCTAATGCCGGTACATGCCTTCCTGCAGGATCGCGAGTTGCTGCAGAAGAAACTGACCAACTACTGGGACTACAACACGCTCGGCTTTTTTGCGGTTGAGCCCCGTTATCTCGCCAGCGGCGATGCCAACGAGGCGCGCATGACTATCCGCCGCTTGCACGCGGCGGGCATCGAAGTGATCCTCGATGTGGTCTACAACCACACTTGCGAGACCCGCGAAACCGGGCCCACGATCTCGTGGCGCGGCCTGGACAACGCCAGCTACTACCGTTTGCAAGGTGATCGCCGCTATTGCGTTGACGACACCGGCACGGGGAACACCGTCAACCTCTCCAATCCACGCGTGCTGCAGATGGTGATGGATTCGCTACGCTATTGGGCCCGCTCTTATCGCATCGACGGTTTTCGCTTCGATCTCAGTGTGACCTTGGGAAGGGAAAATCACGGCTTCGATGCCGGTTCCGGTTTCTTCGATGCGCTGCGACAGGATCCGGAACTTTCGCAGCTGAAGCTCATCGCGGAGCCGTGGGACATGGGGCCCGGCGGATATCAGCTTGGGAAGCACCCTCCCGGCTTCGCAGAGTGGAACGACCGCTACCGGGATACCGTGCGCCGTTATTGGCGAGGAGATTCGGGCATGCGTCCGGAGATGGCACGGCGCCTGTCTGGCTCGGCCGATCTGTTCGGCGCGGATGACATCCGCAAGCCCTGGGCCTCAATGAATTTTGTCGCAAGCCACGACGGCATGACCCTTCAAGATGTCGTGAGTTACGTGCACAAGCACAATGAAGCCAATCAGGAACACAATCGCGACGGCGCCTATGAGAATTATTCCAGCAATTGGGGCGACGAAGGTCCTTCGGACGACGAGGCTCTTCGCGAACTGCGTCAGCGCGTGAAGCGCTCCTTGATGCTCACTCTTCTTGCGTCAGGTGGAACGCCAATGCTGCTAGCCGGAGACGAATCCGGCCGCACGCAGAACGGCAACAACAATCCCTATTGCCAGGACAACGACGTCTCGTGGTTGGACTGGGAACTGGCCCGAACGCCTCAGCAGCAAGGTTTTTGTGATTTTATCGCGCGGGCCATCGCCATCCGCCGCCAACATGGCATTTTCCGCCCGCGCCGCTTCCTTCACGGACATCATGACGCCGCACCAGGCATTCCGGACATCGACTGGTGGGATGAGCGCGGGCAGCGCCTTTCGCCGCAGGATTGGGAAAACGAAAGCGGACGCGCGTTAGCGATGATGCTGGCCGGGGGGGAGGGCGACGGCGAACCGGAATTTGGTGCTTTGTTGATGAATGCCTCTGCAGTGCCATTGGATTTCACACTGCCGGCCGGCTTTCGGTGGAAAGTGCTGATCGACAGCGCCGATCCGGCGACAATGCCGCACGAGATCGCGGTGAAAAGCTACCGGCTTCTGGATCGCGCAGCCGCCATCATCATTACCACATTGTCGAAGCAGCCGGATACGCCCCGATAATGTTAGACCCATCTGAGTTTCAGTTCGGGCCGCTATTGATCGGGCCAAATCGGACGCGATTTCGCCTGTGGGCGCCCGCTGCAGACCGGGTTTTCGTGACGGTGGGCAATAGGGAACACGAGTTGTCGGCCGGGAACGGCGGCTGGCATGAAGCAGAAGTGGAGTGCGCCGCCGGAACTCGGTACCGGTTTCGGATCGGAGACACTCTCGTGCCCGATCCGGCTTCGCGCATGCAGGAAAAGGATGTGCACGATCCCAGTGTCGTCACTGATAGTACTGAATACCGCTGGCGGTGCAGTGGCTGGAAAGGACGTCCGTGGCAAGAAGCGGTGTTGTACGAACTGCATCCGGGCTTGCTCGGCGGGTTTGTGGGCATCGAAAAGCATCTGGAGAGGCTGGCCGATCTTGGGGTTACTGCAATCGAGTTGATGCCGATTGCGGATTTTCCCAGCCGGCGAAACTGGGGCTATGATGGGGTTCTTCCCTTTGCGCCCGATCGCGCTTACGGGACGCCCGACCAGCTGAAGGCGCTGATCGATGCCGCGCATGAGCGCGAACTTATGGTGTTACTCGACGTGGTCTACAATCATTTCGGGCCGGACGGGAATTACCTCAGCCTCTATGCGCCGCAATTTTTCGACGAAACCAAACGCACGCCCTGGGGAGCCGCCATCAATTTCGGCCAGCCCGAAGTCCGCCGCTTCTTTACCGAGAATGCGATTTACTGGCTGAAGGAGTTTCGCTTCGATGGATTGCGCTTCGACGCGGTGCATGCGATTTGCGACAAGGCTTTCCTTCCCGAACTTGCGCGCGAAATTCGCGCCGCCGTTCGAGACAGGCAAGTGCATCTTGTGCTCGAGAACGACGATAATGACGCCGGCCTGTTGCGCGATGGCTATGACGCCCAGTGGGATGACGATTTGCACCATGTGATCCATGTGCTGCTGACACACGAGACGCGCGGCTATTATGAAGACTATGCTCGCGATGCAGCGGCAAATCTATCGCGCGGCTTGAGCGAGGGGTTCATTTATCAAGGAGATCCATCGCCTTTCCGGGGCGGGACGCTTCGTGGTTCATGCGCGAAAGGGTTGAGCCCCACCGCTTTCGTGTCATTCCTGCAGAACCACGATCAGGTCGGCAATCGCGCCTTTGGCGAGCGCCTCACATCCCTGACCGATCCAATGAAACTGGAAGCCGCCATCGCGCTGCAGTTGCTGGCGCCGCAAATTCCGCTCATCTTCATGGGAGAGGAAAGCGGCGCGCGCGAGCCATTCCTCTATTTCACGGACTATAGCGATCCCAAACTTGCGGCCGCCGTGCGTGAGGGCCGCCGCGAAGAATTCGCGAAATTTCCGGAATTTGCTGACGACGCAAAAGGCGCGCGAATTCCGGACCCGAACGCGCTCACGACCTTCGAAATGTCCCGTCCCGACTTTGCCGACAATGCACGCAGCGATCTCTATCGCCACCTGTTGCGCATCCGCCGCGAAAGGGTCGTGCCCTTTTTGAAGGGCGCCGTTTCCGAGAAGGCGCAAGCCATTGCGCCTTCTGCCGTTACGGCTACCTGGCGATTAAGCGGCGGCAAGCGCCTGATTCTCGCATGCAATCTTGGCGACGAACCGGTTCCCGCAAAACTGCCCACGGGGAAACCGGTCTGGGGTGACCCGGCGCAAGAGGCCATACCGCCCTGCACGACGCTTGCGTGGATTTTTGGAGCATGAGCGATGACTCCCTGAAACGGCTGGCGCGTGCTGCCGGCCTTTATGTGGAATGGACGGACGCCAACGGCCGCCCGCACGAGGTCAAACCTGATACTTTGCGCAGCGTTTTGAGCGCGCTTGGTTTTGCAGCCGACCAGCCGGCGAATATTGCCGAAAGCCAGCGGCGGCTCGATCGCGAGTCGAAGGCGATTCCACAGCTGATTGCCGTACAGGAGCGTGAAAGCGTTCATGTTGGGCACGCAAAGCACGCGAGGCTTCGCACGAAAGACGGCGAATGGAAGGATCTGGCGCTTCAACCGTCGAAAATCGGCGGCGCCAGCATCCGCGGCCCGGCGACGATTGGCTATCACGAACTCGAGCTGGACGATTCAACGCACATCCTCGCTGTGGCGCCGCCGCGTTGCTACGGCATTTCCGAAGCAGCGGCGGGCCGCAAGGTGGCCGGTCTTTCCGTGCAAATCTATTCCTTGCGCGGCGGCCACAGCACCGGCTTCGGTGATTTCGCCGCGCTGGGCGAGTTTGCGGCGAAAGCCGGTGAAGCGGGTGTGGATGTGCTGAGTGTCAGCCCGACACATGCGCGGTTTGCCTCCGACCCTGATAACGTAAGTCCCTACACGCCATCGAGCCGATTCTTTCTTGATCCGCTTTACGCCGATCCGGCATTGGCGGGGCTGGAAGCTGCTGCGGACAACCGAGATGCTGACCTGATTGACTGGCGGACGGCGCATCGCGAAAAATATGCGCAGTTGCGCGCGGCTTATGAAAAATTCTCGGCCAGTGGCGCTGATCGAACCGCCTTCCGGGAGTTTTGCCAGGCCGGCGGCCAACGATTGCTTGACCATGCGCTGTTTGAAGCGCTTGACGCGCATTTTCGAAATGAGGGCAAGTCGTCCTCGCGCGAATGGCCGCCCGCATTCCGCAGCGCGAAGAGTTCCGAGGTACAAGGCTTCGCCGAACGGGAGCAAAAGCAAATCGTCTATCATTTCTTCCTGCAATGGCTCGCTTCCAGGAGTGCCGCCGCTGCGCAGGCTCGTGCCCTCGAGAGCATGGCCATCGGAATCGTCGCGGATATGGCGGTAGGGGTGGAGCCCACAGGCAGCCACGCATGGAGCGCGCCACACGAGCTGCTAGATGGCCTGAGTATTGGGGCGCCACCGGATGTGTTCAACACCGTCGGCCAGGATTGGGGACTTACGACCTATTCGCCGACGGCCCTGCGGGCATCGGGATACGAAAGCTTCATCGCGACATTGCGCGCCAGCATGCAGCATGCCGGCGGAATACGCATCGATCACGCCATGGGGCTGCGGCGCCTTTGGGTGTTGCCCAAAGGCGCCTCGCCTGCCGACGGCGTGTATGTTGCGTATCCATTCCACGATCTGTTGCGGCTGATCGCGCTCGAATCGTCTCTGCACAAGAGCATCGTGATTGGAGAAGATTTGGGCACCGTGCCGGAGGGATTCCGCGCGCAGATCGCCGCAGCCGGCGTTCTTGGCATGCGAGTGCTGTGGTTCGAGCGGATGAAGGATGGCCGCTTCATTCCGCCGGACCGCTGGGATTCCCACGCCGCAGCGCTCTCCACCACCCATGACCTGCCGACGGTCGCAGGATGGTGGCGGGGGCGCGACATCGATTGGTGCGCCAGGCTGAAACAGAAGCCGCGGCTCGGAAACGTCAATGCGGAACGACGGGAGCGAACCAAAGACCGGTCCCTTCTGTGGACGGCGTTTACGGAATCCGGTTGCGCGAAGGGTGAAGAACCGGCCGAGGATAAAGCGGAACCGGTGATCGAGGGCGCTCTCGCTTATGTCGGTCGCACACCCTGTGTTCTCGCCATGGCGGCGGCCGAAGACGTGCTCGCCCTCCCCGATCAGCCGAACATACCGGGGACGGTGACCGAGCATCCCAATTGGCGGCGCCGCCTTCCGGTTACTGACATTGCGGCGGATCCTGATGCACAAAAGCGCCTTGCCAGACTCACAGCGCACCGGAAACGATGATCCCGCGCGCCACCTACCGGCTGCAGTTCCACAAGAACTTCACTTTCGACTCGGCGTGTCCACTGGCGCCATACTTGAAGCGGCTGGGCATCAGCCATGTTTACGCGTCGCCAATCCTGAAAGCGCGCCCTGGGTCCATGCATGGGTACGACGTCACCGATCACGCCGTGATTAACGCGGAATTGGGTGGAGAAGAAGGCTTTGCGCGGATGGCCGCGGCATTGCGCGAGCACGGACTGGGCATCGTGCTCGACATCGTCCCCAATCACATGGCCGTTCATGCCGACAATCGCTGGTGGTTGGACGTCTTGCGCAACGGCCGCGACAGCGCATTCGCCAATTTTTTCGACATCGACTGGGATATGCTGGACGGAAAATTTCTCGCGCCGGTGCTGGGAAAATCCTACTGGGAAACGCTGGAGGCGGGCGAGATCACCGTCGGTCGCAATGAGCAGACGGCGGAACAGTGCGTGCGCTATTTTGACTGGAAATTCCCGCTGCGGCCAGAGGACCAAGAGCTGGACGGTGCGCAATTCGATATACCGGAGAAGCTTCATGCGCTGCTGCAACGTCAGCACTATCGCTTGGCCTGGTGGCGAACGGCCAACGACACCATCAACTGGCGCCGTTTCTTCGATATTCCGGACCTGATTGCTCTCAGGCAGGAGCACGATGGCGTGTTCGAGGCTACGCACGCCAAGATACTTGAGCTGTACGAGCAGGGGCTGATCGATGGTGTGCGAATCGATCATGTGGATGGACTCGCCGACCCGGCGGGCTATTGCCGCCGGCTGCGGGCTGCGCTTGACGACCGCGGGCAGCGACGAAATCCGCCTGATCCACACGCCTATATTGTCGTGGAGAAAATCCTCGGGCGTGGAGAATCCTTGTCGCGCGATTGGGGAACAGACGGCACGACCGGCTATGATTTCATGAACCATGTCTCCGCCCTGCAGCATGCAGCGTCAGGCGCACAGCCGCTTGCGCGCTTGTGGAACGAAATCAGCGGGCGATCCGGCAACTTCGAAGGCGAAGAGATACTGGCGCGCACGGAGATCGCCCAAAGCTCTTTCGAAAGCGCGCTATCTCGAACTTCGCAGGTTTTTTTCACGGTGGCGGAGGCCGGCCTGTCCACGCGCGATCTTAGCGTTCCTTCGATACGGCGGGTTCTGGTGCGCCTGTTGGAACACCTTCGTATCTATCGCACCTACCAAACCGAAACCGGCCCTGAACCCGCGCGGCAACTCTCCCAAGCCGTTGCGGCCGCACAGGAAGGCCTGAGCGGCACAGACCGTCCGGCACTTGACTTAGTTTCGGCAATCCTGGCCGGCGATGGCGATAGAGAAGGGGGCCGGGAAGCTGCTCGGCGTTTCAACCAGCTTTCCGCACCCGTCGCGGCGAAAGCGGTGGAAGATACGGCGTTCTATCGTTACGGACGGCTGCTCTCGCGAAACGACGTCGGCTTCGCCCCGTCCGTATTTTCTGTGAGTACTGCCGAATTTCATGAACAGATGCGGCAACGCGCGGATGCCTTTCCAAACGCGCTGCTGGCGACAGCCACGCACGATCACAAACGCGGCGAGGATGTTCGCGCCCGCCTCGCCGTGCTGAGCGAAATCCCTGAGGCGTGGGAACGCTCCGTTCGGGAATGGTTTGCGCTTAACGCGCATAACCGGCCTGTTGTTCTGGATCCCGGTGACGAATACCAGCTGTATCAGACCCTGGTGGGAGCCTGGCCGCTGGACCTTCGACCGGGGGACGCAGCGGGCCTGTCGGTATTCACCAAGAGAGTGCTGGCGTGGCGGCAGAAGTCCTTGCGCGAAGCGAAACTGCGAACGTCGTGGCTCGATCCCGATCCGGAGTATGAACAGGCGAACGAGACATTTATCCGCGCAGTTCTCGATCCGGCTCGAGCGCCGGTATTTCTGGAAAACTTGGCGGGATCTGTCGATCTCATCGCGGCTGGCGGAGCATTGAACGGATTGGTGCAAGCGACGCTGCGCTGCACGGCACCTGGCGTACCGGACTGCTACCAAGGAACGGAATTCTGGGACTTTTCTCTGGTCGATCCGGACAACCGCCGTCCGGTGGACTACACGGCGAGCCAGCACGCAGCCATTGATGATGTGTCACCTGCCGATCTGCTTTCTGGATGGCGTACCGGGCAGATCAAACAGCGTGTCATCGCGACGTTGCTACGGCTGCGCGCCGACAACGCCGCATTGTTCGCGCAAGGTGGCTACGTTCCGCTCACCGTGGCAGGCGCACAGCGAGATCACCTTCTGGCCTTCATGCGCCAGTATCAGGGTAACTGCGTGCTGACAGCCGTGCCGCTTCGCTTGGCAGCCGCCTGCACACAGTCCCCTTTCATCTCGCCAGAGATCTGGGGCGACACGGCTATTTTGCTTCCCGAATCCCTGCCTGCAAAATCCTGGCGCAATATTCTGCACGGCGGCCGCCAATATGGCAGCCTTGCCTGCGCCGATCTTTTCGCCAGCTTTCCAATTGCCGTTCTGGTCTGACTGCGGCCGATCAGGTAGCGACAGCGTGCAGGCGCACGCCGTTATTCTCCAGGCGCCGTGTGGTTACATGCGGGGCTCGGAAATCCGCAATGGTTCGCAGCTTGCCGGGATCCAAAAGGCGCGCGCCGCCGCCTCTCACTTCCACCAAGCCATCCCGGCGCAGTTGCTGCAATGTGCGATTGAGATGGACGATGCTGAGACCGAGCGCGTCGGCGATCATCTCCTGCGTCAACGGGAGAGGCATGTAGTTGTCGGCGGCCAAGCCAACGATAGCCAGCCGATGATAGAGTTCGAGAATGAGGTGCGCAACGCGCTCGTAGGCTGTCTGGCGGCCGATTCTAACCATTTGGTTGAGAAGATATGCTTCGTCCGTACTGGCGCTCATCAAAGAGGCTGACGTCAGTCCCGGGTAGCCATCGGCGTGGTTTACGATCGCGTCGCTCAATACGGAAGCATTGGAAATGGTCGCGCGCGTCAGGGTCACGGCGGTACAAAGCGCCACGGCTTGAGGCCGCAGGCACAGCCCATAGATATCTCCGGGGAGGATAAAGTCGAAGATTTGCCGGCGGCCATCCGAGAGATACCGTTGGCGGCAGGCCCAGCCGGCCAGCAAAAGTTTGGCCTCATGCAGTCGATCGCCTTCCCCGATAAGTTCTGTGCCGGCTGGAACCCGTTCGGGCGCCTCTGAAAGGCTTCGCAAGAGTTCTATTTCGTCATGGGCCAGGTCGGCTGCCTTCGTCAGCCGGCGAACAATTAGTTCCGCCTGATCGGGGTATTCCGGGGCAATGGCGGGAAGGCGGGACATGACGGCCGTTCTCCATACGGCAAGATGCCGCTGTTTTTTGGGCCGTTCCCGTAAGGGCCGCGCCCGGTCCTATTTGGAAACGACATCCCCCCCCAAATGTTTCAAATGGACGGATAGCTTCTTTGAGTCTGTCACGTTCGAGGCGCGGGCTATCCGGGCATTTCAGGCAAAATCGGCCGAACTGCCTGGGTTGCGGGCCGCGCTTGCAACGGCGCGCGAGGCCATCCACGCTCTTGCTCACTCTAATTGGGGCGTATCATGACGAGACCTGTTCTTCGTTGTTGGAGAGAAGGCTTAACAGCGGTAGTGCTGCTGGCATTCGCAAGCTTCAACCCGGCGCGCGCCGATGTCGTGGAGAGCGGGGCCTCCGGCTTTGCCATCCAACGCACCGTTCATGTCGCCGCCGCTCCGGAGCGCGTTTACGCCGCGCTGACAAACCCCGCAAAGTGGTGGAACTCCGAGCATACCTTCTCCGGGAGTGCCGCCAACATGACTCTGGAAGCGCGGGCCGGGGGCTGCTTCTGCGAAATCTGGAACGGCGGTTCGGTGCAGCACCTTGTTGTGGTGCAAGCCGTCCCCGGCAAAACGCTTCGGCTGCGCGGAGCGCTCGGGCCGTTTCAGGGACAGGGCATGGACGGCGCCCTCACCTTCACGCTCAAGCAAAGTGGGGAAGGCACGGATTTGACGCTCGATAACACTATGGGTGGATTCATGAAGGGGGGCATCGGCAAGTGGCCATCGCTCGCCGACGGCATGCTTGCCGATCAGATGGAGCGGCTTAAGCGCTATGTCGAAACCGGTTCGCCGGAAGCCGCCAAGAAATAGCCGTTCTACGATTTGGTTTCAGCCGCCAACTCGTCGATGCGATTGGCGAGCTGAATTAAGCCCCAGCGTCGTGCCAGCCGCGCGGCCTTGGCCCATGTTGGCTGCTGCTTCGACAGGGTTGGCAGCGGGGCTTTGCGATTCATGGTGGCAATGGCGCGAAACAGGCGCAGCCGCTGGGCCTGACCGGGAAAGCGGCCCGCTTTCAGCGCAGCTTCCAGCGTGCCATGGCGGCGCAACAGCTCAGCAGCGCCATTTGAGCCGACACCCGGTGCGCCCGGCAGCCGGTCAGACGGGTCGCCTCTCAAAGCGATGAAATCGGGCACTTGGTGTGGCCCTACACCGTAGCGTTCCCGCACCTCCGCGGGGCCAATGCGCAACATGCCGCCGCCGCGCACCGGAAAAAGGATGGTCGTGCGATCGGAAGCGAGCTGGAAGGTATCGCGATCGCCGCTGGCGATGACGACAGTGCCGCCGCGTTCTCCTGCCATTGCTGCGGCGGCGAGGAAATCGTCCGCTTCGTAACCGGCGGCGCGTGCATTGGCGAAGCCGCAGGCAGCCACGAAGGTGCGTAGATCCTTGAACTGAACGAGCAGGTCTTCATCGAATTGCCGGCCGCTCTGATAGGCCGGAAACTGGCGGTGACGGTAAGTCGGCTTGTCCAGCGTATCCCAGCCGACAAGAACGGCGCGCGGTTGTTCTTCGCGCCATAGTCGCAGAAGAATATTCGCGAAACCGAGAATGGCACCCGCCGGCGAACCATCCGCCTTGCGAATGTTTTTCGGCAGCGCGTGATAAGCGCGGTGCGCGAAGGAGTCGCCGTCAATAGCGAGCAGCGGCCCTGCGACTGCTTTTGTCCTGCTCTTGGCCACCGCCTTGGGCACCGCCGGTTTGCGGTTGGGAAGAGCCTTTGCAACGCGAGGCAACACTTTTTGCCTTGCTTCGCGCAGCGCGATCCAGACCGGCGCATGGTCGCTCGCGTTCTCCACGCCGCGCGCGTCGCGATCGATGCCGCAGTCTGACAGCCGGCTGGCCGCCTGCGGACTCAGCAGCAGATGGTCGAGCCGCAAGCCTGCGTCGCGCGGCCAGCGGTTCCGCCGGTAATCCCAGAACGTATATATAGGTTCGTCGGGATGGCGTGCGCGGATGGCATCTGTCCAACCCTGCGCCAACAATTCCTGAAACAGCCGCCGCGGCTGCAGCTGCACCAAGGCATTGTCGCGGTAGGACGTGGTTGGATAGATGTCGCGGTCTGTCGGCACAACGTTGTAATCCCCTGCCAGCACGACGGGCACATCCACTTTGCGCAGACTCGCCGCATGGGCGATCAGTCGTTGCATCCAGGCAAGTTTGTATTTGAATTTCGGGCCGGGCTGCGGATTGCCGTTCGGGGCATAGAGCGATGCGATGATGACACCGTTCACCGCTGCCTCGATATAGCGCGACTGCGTGTCGTTAGGGTCTCCCGGCAATGCCGTGCGCGTTACCACCGGCTCGCAATCGCGCGCCAGGATGGCGACGCCGTTCCACGTCTTTTGCCCGCGCCAGGCTGCGTGATATCCGGCGCGTGCGATCTCGTCTCTTGGAAAGGCTGCGTCGCCCGCTTTCAGCTCCTGCAGGCAGACAACATCGGGCTTTGCCGTCCGCAACCAGTCGAGCAGGTTCGCCAGCCGCTTGTTGATGTCATTGACGTTGAAGGTCGCGATCTTCATGGCCGGACATATGTATCAGTCTGCGCGCGCGCCCCAGCGTTCCACTCAATGTTTGGCGCCGGCCTGCCAGTAATGAATGGCTTTTATCGGCGCCCAGCCGGCCGGTGCTATCATATTGAGCACGTTGAGAGTCAGATTGTCGCGAATCGTGCACGCGGTGAAGATTTCGAGCCCGATCGCCAGCACCAATACATATTGCCACCGGGTCCGCGACGCGAAGAAGAATCCGGCCGACATCATCAGTACGTCGGACACGGAATTGAGGATGCTGTCGCCGTTGTAACCGGCCGCAAGCGCCTGTTGCCGATAGTGTTGGATCACGGCAGGCGTGTTTTCTGTCAACTCCCAGGCGATCTCGATGCCCATGGCGATCAGAAAGCGGACGCCCAGCGGCAGGTGCGGCGCCACGACGTGAAGCAAACCGAAGAAGATGAAGCCGTGAATGATATGCGAAAAGCTGTACCAGTCGGTCAGCTGCTGCGATGTGTTTGCGCTGAAAGGATCGTTCACCCAGAACAGGATTTGTCCGGTCGCCGCCAAGAACGGCTGGCCGTAAGCATGCAGCACGGCGATTTGCGTAACCACCAACGCAGCGGCGCCCGTGCCGTACCAGAGCCAGGCAGATTTCGTGCGGGTCATGGCGCTGATCAAGTGCTGGCGGTACCACAAATAACAAAATCCGGCCACACCTCGCACTTGCTATCGTCCGTCGGCACAGGGCCGATCTGTTCGCCGGCCTCTCCGGAGATACGCTCGGCCGATCAACACAAGATGGCGCGGGTCAAAGGTTTGAATTATTCGGTGAGTTTGTAGCGTGCTGTGCATTACCTGTAGCAGCGGTTAGAGAGGCGATAGTGGCGGAGGGGAAGAAGGGCAAATAGACTCGTTTCGACTATTGAAGGAGCGAACAATGGATCGGTTTCTGGGGAAGCATTCCGAACTCTTCTACGCCGCGCTTCGCGTAGTCGCAGGCTTCCTGTTCGCGTGCCATGGCGCCCAAAAATTGTTTGGAATACTCGGGGCGCAGGCCGAGTTGTCCGATCCCGAGGGGCTGGCAGCGGGAATTATCGAGTTTTTTGGCGGATCGATGATCGCGTTGGGACTTCTATCAAGCTATGCGGCCTTTATTGCGAGCGGCGAAATGGCCGTCGCATACTTCAAGGCGCATGCGCCGCGGGGCCTGTTCCCGATTATGAATGGGGGTGAGCTCGCTGCTTTGTTCAGCTGGCTCTTTCTTTTCATCGCAGCGCGGGGTGCCGGTCGCTACAGTCTTGACGCGCTGAGGGTCAGGCCCGACAGAGTGCGAACTATAACCGCGCAGAATTCAAATTGGGACACTACCCAAAACCATTCACGTTGACAGCGGCCACGGGCGAGCGGTAGTTTTCACCCGTTCGGGTTCTACCATCCCGCCTCGTTGACACTTCCCGGTGGCTCGCGGCGAACCTCGATGTCCCAAGGACCATTTCATGATTCGCGCTTCGTCGCTCACATTGTTGCATACATGTACCCTAGCGGTGTTTTGCACGGCTCTTTCCATGCCCCTGAAGGCCGAAGAGCAGGCACAGTTCACGCTGCATAGGCTCAGCAAGGACACCTTCAAGAACGATTACAGTGAGCACAAAACGGAGGTCGAGCCGCACACCTTTGCCTGGGGCTCCACCATCGTGAGCGCCTTTCAGGTAGCGCGCGTGTTCGGAGGAGGCGGGGCGGATATTGGCTTTGCGACCTCCACCGATGGCGGCCAGACATGGACCCACGGCTATCTCCCGGGCCTTACCATGAATTACAAGCATGGCAGCTTCTCTGCCGCCAGCGATCCGGCGGTGGCCTACGATGCCAAGCACGGCGTGTGGATGATTTCCAGCCTGCCGGTACAGAATGACAATCCGGAGGAAGTGGCCACCAGCATTTCGAAAGACGGAATTCACTGGGGCAAGCCCATTGTCGTAGATGCCAGCGGTTCCGACGACAAGAACTGGATTGTCTGCGACAACACCCCGACCAGCCCGTTCTACGGAAATTGCTACACCGAATGGGATTCTCCAGCGTTCGGCGACCTTATTTACATGAGTACCTCCACCGATGGCGGACAACACTGGGGAACCCCCAAGAACACCGCCGATCAGGCCTCCGGACTGGGCGGCCTGCCTCTGGTGCAACCAAACGGCACAGTGGTCGTCCCGATTGACGGTTTTGGCGCCATGATCTCTTTCCGCTCTACCAATGGCGGACAGAGCTGGAGCAGCACCTCGACGATCGGCTTTCAGGAGTTTCGCGGACAGGATGGCGGCTTGCGCAGT
>JAFAWQ010000007.1 GCA_019241645.1 Alphaproteobacteria bacterium | reverse complement strand
GTGCAACCAAACGGCACAGTGGTCGTCCCGATTGACGGTTTTGGCGCCATGATCTCTTTCCGCTCTACCAATGGCGGACAGAGCTGGAGCAGCACCTCGACGATCGGCTTTCAGGAGTTTCGCGGACAGGATGGCGGCTTGCGCAGTTCGGGACTGCCGTCGGCCGCAGTAGACGCTGCCGGCAAGATCTACGTTGTCTGGCCAGACTGCAGCTTCCGGTCCGGCTGCGCCACTGACGACATCGTCATGAGCACCTCGACCAGCGGAACGTCGTGGACGACACCGGTGCGCATCCCCATTCACGGCCTCCAGACTACCTTTGACCACTTTATTCCCGGGCTCGGCGTTGATCCCAATACTTCGGGAGCGGCGGCCCATCTGACGATGACGTACTACTACTACCCCAAGGCCAGTTGCGGGAGTGCGTGCCAGCTCTCCGTTGGCTTTACGACTTCGCAGGATGGCGGCAAGACTTGGACCGAAGGCAAGCAACTCGCAGGGCCGATGAACCTGAGCTGGCTGGCCCCTTCACAGAATGGCTTGATGGTGGGGGATTATCTCGCGGTCGCCTATTCCGACGGAAACCCCTATGGCGTCTTTGCCGTGGCCACGGCTCCTAAGCACGGGCTGCTCAATGAAGCCATGTACACGACCACGACGCCGCTGCTGCTCGCGAAGTCGGAGCGCATCAGTTCAGCCGGCGAAAAGCCAATTCCCGGCGTCAGGGGCCGTTACGTGTGGAAGTACTACGACGACGACGGCCACTACCCGATTCCCCCAAGTAAACTTCCACACCGTCGCAAGTAGGCTCCGTTCACGCCCTTCAAAGCCGGGCCGATAGCCGGCCATGTCATGCCAACGGCCCCTGCTAAAGTCGAGGGTCACGCTACGGGACCAACGCTTCCGCGGTGCGTGTCCCACTTTCAGAATTGACGGATTGTTCCGTAGTCCCAAAATTCGGGCGGCACACTGGCGGACGACTGCAAATTTCAGCAAAGTCGATTCGGGGGCCCGGCCGGTCCAGTTAGTCCAACACGAGGGGAAGCTAATGCGACGATGGACTTTTGCCGCACTTTGCGCGCTGTTTGCGACCGCGGCGCATGCGCAGAACAACATCGAGACGGTGCAGGTGACGGCCACGCGGCTGCCGGAATCGGTGGGCGATGTACCGGCAGATGTCTCCATCATAACCGGGGAGGAACTTCGGGAGCGGCAGGCACATGACCTTTCAACCGCTTTGGCGCTGACGGCGGGTGTAGAAGCACCTGCCGGTGGCGATGCTGGACCGTCCAGCGCGGTGCCATCCTTCTGGGGCTTGCACGAATTTGACGCCTTCCTGTTGGTGGTGGATGGCGTGCCGTGGGGTGGCGCCTTCAATCCGGCTATCCCCGCTCTCGATTTCAACGATGTGCAGCGCATCGAGGTGCTCAAGGGCAGCGCGCCGGTTGCTTTCGGCGCAACGTCGTTCGTCGGTGTCATTCACATGCTGCACTATCCGGCCGGACAGGCAGCAAACCAGCTTGACCTGGCTTACGGCAATTACGATTCCTGGCGGGCCGCGGGATCCATCGCGCTACCGAATTGGGGCGACTGGCGGCATTCTTTCGCCGCCGACTGGGAGCAGCGCGGGTTTGCTGACGACCGCGAGTCCCTGGACGAAGGCCATCTCCTCTATCGCGCTGAAACACAGCTAGGGCCTGGCACCTTCCGATTGGACGCCGACATCTCCCTCGTTCACGATGTGCCGCCAAGTCCGACCGTGCGCGAGGGCGCTAGACTGACCGATCTCACGCCTATCAACGCAAACTACAATCCCGCCAATGCGAAGATGGACGAGAATCGCTACCATGTGAGCCTCGGCTATCTGCTGCCGACGGCCTGGGGAGAATGGAGCACCCTCGTCTCTTACGCCCATTCCGACATTCGCGATGTCCGCGGCTTCCTGCGCGACGATCTCACAGACAGCGGTGATCCCAATGCGGATTCAGCGGACAAGCACCGGACGATTCAGGATGTCTACGTCGACACACACCTGACGCGCACGCTCGCGGAAAATGCGGAGTTGGTGATTGGCGCGGACCTCATGTACGGCCTGGGGCGGCAGAGTAGCGCCAATGGTGAGTATTTCGTTCCTCTGTCCGGCCGCGTGATTCCGCCGCCGACCACGCTTATCCATGTGGACGAGACCAACACGATTCGTGACAAGCGGGTGTTCGGCGGGCAATATGCTGAGTTCGATTGGCGGCCCATGCCGGACCTCGACATCCTCGCCGGACTGCGGCTGAACGAAACCTTCGAGGACAAGAACTCCGGCCATCTCGATGGCTTCGATCCGGCTGACAATGAATTCGCGCACGAAGAACGCAGCACCACGCGTTTGTCCGGCGTGATCGGTGCGAGCTACCGCGCCTGGAAGGAAGGCGCCGACGAAGCCGTGATCTATGCCGATTACCGCAACGCCTTCAAACCCGCGGCCATCGATTTCGGCTTCGAGTTCGAGCCCGATGTGCTCGAACCTGAGACTGCCGACAGCTATGAGGTCGGCATAAAGGGCGCGCTGGCTGGAGGCCGCTTTACCTACAACGCCGAAGCCTTCCTGCTAAATTTCTCGAATCTCGTGGTGGCAACAACGAACGAGAATGGCGCCCCGGAGTTGCGCAATGCCGGCGGAGAGCGCCTGAAAGGCTTCGAGCTGGAAACGCGATATCTCTTGGCGCCCGATTTGTCGCTGGCGGCGAACATTTCCTGGCACGATGCACGGTTCACGAATTTCGTTCTCAGCGAGGGGGGCAATGACCCTGTTGATGTCAGCGGCAATCAATTGACGTTGGCACCGCACATTCTGGCCTCAGCCGGACTGCTCTACACGCCACCGCAGGGTTTCCACGGCTCAGCCGTCGTGAACTTTGTCGGCCGCCGGTTCCTCGACGAGGAAAACGAGGCGCCAACATCGAGTTACGCCACCTTGGACATTACGGCCGGCTATCGATTTGGCCGCTATGATATGGCATTCGCCGGCAGCAATCTCACCAACGAACGCCCACCGGTAACGCAGAGCGAGTTTGGCAGCTCGTCGTTTTACTTGCTTCCCGCCCGAACCTATTGGCTGCAACTCAGCGCGGCACTTTAATGGCCGTTTTGCCTCCAGGCATGAACCGACAATTTGCGCATGCGAAGCATTTTCGAACAGGACTGAACTGCGTCAGACGCCATTGCTGATTGCTTCCCTTTTTCAGGGGGCGCATAATTTCTTGCCGCTAGGTTGCAGGAGATTAAGGATGTCGCGAAACACATGGCTGTTTGGAAGCGTCACGACGATGACGCTGGCTTTGCAGTCGGCTTCGAGCTTTGCTCAAGACATTCACATCAGGGCCTACCCGCAAGTCAAAAATGAGGTGGCTCACGATGTTTCGCCGACCCTTCGCAGTGTGCCGGGAAAAAAGGCAACCAGCATCCTTAGGCCCGACGCAAGCGGTGTTGTGGAAATCGGTCCGGAGGAGGAAAACGAGAAAGTTGCACCGAATATGCTATTTCGCTCTGACGGCGCGCTCCAGAGGAACTTGCCGCATCGCGGCGCAACCCGGGCACCGGTTTTCAGCTTCGAGGGCCTAAGCAATCAGGACAACTTCAATGTCTTAGGCATACGGGTGAACCCACCGGATCCGGTTGGCGCCGTAGGCCCCAACCATTATGTTCAGATGATCAATCTGACGCTGGCGGTTTATGACAAGGCAGGAAACACCTTAGTACCGGCTACGGCTCTCGGAACGCTGTGGGAAGGCTTCAAAGTTGCAGATTGTTCCCGCAATGCCGGGGACGCCATCGTGCTTTATGACCGATACAAGGACCGCTGGATTCTTTCTCAGTTCACGACCGCTGAAACTGATGGCAGCTACTATAATTGCGTAGCGGTCTCGAAGACCTCCGATCCTACCGGTGCATACTACCGGTATGCTTTCACCACCGCCCAAAACTTCCCGGATTATCCCAAATACGGAATTTGGAACGGCACCTATGTCATCACCACGCGCGAATTCGGTGACGCGGGCGGGTACGGCATCGGGGTCTATGCCCTCGAAAAAAAGAAGATGCTTAAGGGCCTGTCGAACGCGCGCGTGGTGAGCTTTTTCCTGAATGGAGATGACCCAAAAATTCTGCCTTTGGTTGGCGACGGATTGTTGCCGGCTTATGCGGACGGTGCAACCGCGCCCGGCCTATTGGCGCCCATTCCGATTGTTGGCACGCAGGACGATGGCGGCGGCTATGGCGCCACATTCGACGCCCTCAATGTCTTTGAGCTTTTCGTTGACTGGCATGACACGGCAACGGCGTCGCTCGACTTGAAGAAGCAACTAAAGGTGGCCAGCTTCGATTCGATTTTTCCCTGCTCGCCCGACTCCCGCGATTGCCTGCCCCAGCCCGGAGTCACGGACAGGACCCAATTTCTGGACATCCTGTCTTATCGGCAACGGCCAACGTGGCGGCTGGCCTACCGCAACTTCGGCAACTACGAGACCATGGTGACCGGGCAATCGGTCGAAGCGGTTCCCAACGTCGCGGGCATGCGCTGGTATGAAATCCAACGCAAGAACGGCAAATACTCCCTGTATCAGCAGGGTACGTACGCTCCCGATGACGGAACGCACCGCTGGATGGGCAGCGCTGCGATGGACCACAAGGGGAATATCGCGCTGGGCTTCAGCGTGGTGAACGGTGACAACATCTACCCGGGCGTTCGATACACGGGCCGGCTGAAAGGCGACCCCAAAGGCCAGATGACGGTCGCGGAGACCAAAATCATTAAGGGCGACGGCGTACAGACCAACACGAATTCGCGTTGGGGCGACTACACCTCGCTCAATCTGGATCCGGCCGACGATTGCACCTTCTGGTACACCAACGAGTACTACACAAAGGAAGGCCAGACATCGAGCACGGTGGGTTGGCAGACGCGCATCAGCAGTTTCAAGCTGCCGCAGTGCCAGTAGGATGCCCCTATGGGGAGTGGTGAGAGGCGAAACGCATTACCGCTCCCCGTGGCATCGGTGCTGGCTATGGCCTCTCGCAATCTTCTCTACCGCCATAGCGACCAGTTCGGCGTTTGCGAGCGGACCTATCTCTACAAAGGCGTTGCAGTCCGAGATTAGCATTCGGTGCGTGATGTTCGGCCGCCTGGCGGGCACCTATGTGCCATCTCAACCTTGAAGGACAAAATGTGCTGCCGAAGCGGGAGGGCTTCCAACCGTCGACGCTGGCGCGCGCCTCTCGTCTCCGCGAACAACTTTGAGTGAATGAGGCCACATATCTCGACTGAGAGAAGAAACAGAGACATGCCGGCGCGGAGTATTTCCCCGGATACTCTGGTTTTCCCGGCATGGTTCCGTTACCACCTGCTGAGCCAGCAAAATAGCTAGAAACTTTAGCTCAGGCGCAGCCGTTCACTGGATATGCGGACGGAGCTATCAACCGCGGCGCGCAAACGGATCGGATCGTTGGAGCCATTCGAAGGCGCGCGACGTAAGTTCCTTCGCATGTTCCCGGAGGGTTTTAGAGACGAGACGTATCTCGCCTGGGAGCGGAACTATAAATGGGAAGCTCACGAGGAATGGGTGGCCGCGCTGAACCGGGAGAACTTCCGGGCGCAATTGAGTGTCGGGGCTCATCGCGAGATTGCCGCCAAAGCCGTGAAAATCGAGTCTGGACGAAGCCTGCTATTCTCTTTTGAGAAAATGGCTTTGCGGGATGCCGTTCGAAGCGATGCCGGCGCAAAGCGGTTTGCGGAGGGACTGTTCGATTTTCTGTATGGGCAGGAAACTCTGGAGCACCGATTTGAAAGCTGGGTCGCAGCAATTGAGCGACTCCCGCGAAAACAGACCCGCGTCCTGACCTGGCCGCTTGTTACGGTGTTTGGCTTTATTGCCCAACCGGAGACCCACATCTTCCTGAAGCCCAACACTACCAAGGAAGCAGCGCGAAAGCTGGCACTGAATCTCGATTACAAGTCACGGCCAAATTGGGCGACTTACAAATCCTATCTTGAGATGGCGGAGGTGACTCGCAAAAGGATTCGCGACCTCCGCCCCCGCGACATGATCGATATTCAATCTTTCCTTTGGGTGCAGGGATCGGACGAATATCGCTAGGCGACAGGAGACCGATGTGAACCTCCGCCAACTCGACAAAAAGCACTTCGGCCGACGCGGTAAACCTGAGGATATCGTCGTCGGAAATTCCGTTGACAGCTATCTGATCGATAGCCGTGGCCGCAAATACATCGACTTCATGATGGGATGGTGCGTGGGCAACCTGGGCTGGGGAAACACAGAGGTCCGCACGGCGGTGGGGAAGTTCGACGGCCCCGATTACGTCCACCCCAATTACCTTTACCGCCCCTGGACACAACTTGCCGAAATCCTCGCCCGCATCACGCCAGGCAAGCTCGCAGTCTCTTATCGCACGACCGGCGGAACCGAATCTGTCGAGGGCGCCCTTCAAATCGCAATGGCCTGCACCGGACGCGGCAAGTTCGTCTCGATAGAGGATAGCTACCATGGCAACTCCATCGCCACGATGAGCATCGGCGCAGCACAGAACCGCGAAACCTTCAAGAACCTCCTTCCGAACTGCCACAAGATCAAGCCGCCGCTCGATCGCAAGGCGCTCGGCAAAATCGAGACCTTGTTAAAAAAGCGCGACGTCGCCGCCTTCATCATGGAGCCCATTATCTGCAATCTGGGCGCCCTGGTCCCCGACAGGGAGTTCATCCTCGGAGTGCGCAAACTTTGCACGCGTTACGGCACCCTGTTCATCGCGGATGAAGTGGCCACGGGTTTTGGACGAACAGGAAAGCTATTTGCTTGTGAGCATTTCGATCTTGAACCCGACATCCTGTGCGTGTCCAAGGCGATCACCGGGGGCTACGGCGGCCTGGGGGCCGTGATCACCACGTCCAAAATAGCAAACGCCATCAAAGAAGACTTCGGGCTTTATTCCACCTATGGCTGGCACCCGCGTGCCGTCGCTGCCGCTTTGGCAAATCTCCGTTATCTCAGGCGTCATCAGCGTAAGCTTCTCACGAATGCATCACGCCTCGGCGAACATTTCCTTTCTCGGCTCGCCCAGATGACCTTCAGAGGCAAAGCTACCATCCAGGGCAAAGGCTTCGCCATCGGCATAAAGCTTGAGGACGAAGCCTACGCTTCTGAGGTCGGCGACACGTGCCGCGAAAATGGTCTGCTTATCTCCGCTGAAGAAGATGTCCTTATGTTCTTCCCCGCCCTGACGATCACCCGTCAGACGGCCCAGCGCGGCCTCGATATCCTTGAAATGTCGCTCTAAGCAGAATGAGGGAGCGGTCGCGCCAAATACGACTAATGGGCCGGTAACAATCGGGCAGTGACGAGCGCAACCAGTGACGCTCCGGGTATCCGTACACAGATGAAGTTGCATAGCAGCACGTTGTCGCCGTGATAGCTGCCGCTACACCCGCGTTCCGGCCCCTCCGTAATATCCAAAGCCAGTAACGGCTCTGACAGTCTTCCGTAGGATGGTCTCAGCCTTATACGCGGAGTCCAAACAGTCCGAGGGAGATCGAACGGATTACGAACTCAATCGGCAAAATGGGGAACATTCGGATAGGCATCGAGCACGGGGCCGAGCGCGGCCTTCAGCGGGCCAAGCCAGGGCTCGTAATTTCGCCACCTGTTGACCCCTTCATCGTTGATGGGTCGCCGTACCTGCTCGGAGCTCGGCGTGGCCACCGTGCGCCTTGTTTGGTGGAATTGCAGACAACCATCCTCGAACGGAAGCCCAATATAATTGAGAAGCCTGCGCACCTCTGCTTCCGTATCGCTGACCAGCCTCTCGTAGGTTACGCGATGGATACGGTTCGGCAGAACGCGGTCGTAATGCGCCATCATCCGGACATAATTCACGTAGTAGCGCCCAAGATCGCTTTGCCGATATGTGTGATACAGCCCGGAGCCGAAATTCATCGTGAAATTCGAAAAGCAGCAGGACATTGGATGACGCCGCACATCCACAATTCTGGCTTTCGGCAGGATCAGGTGGATTATTCCGACGAACCAGAGGTTAAACGGGTTTTTGTCGACAAAGAAATATCGGGTCGTCTTTCGGCGGCCAGCGATACTGTCCACGTATTCTTTACCGAACTGCCTGAGCGTGGCGGCATCGAGGTGCCCGACCACTTCCGGATACCCGAGTCCCTGTGCGGGGGCCCTTTCATTTTCCAATTGTCTCCCCAATAGCGGGATTTCTGGGGCTTCTCCCATGCCCTCTACTGACGAGTGACTGGACAAAATTTGCTCGATCAATGTTGAACCCGCGCGGTGCATTCCCACCACGAAGATCGCAGAATCCGATTCCAGGCCCGAGCCGCTCCGCTGCTCGAAAAAGTCTTTCGAGTAAAAAGATTCGCACGCCGCGACATGTTCGCTAAGCAAGTCCGGATCGTAATCGACCCCGATACGGCGCAGCGCGTTGGCTTTGGCGTATTGCTCGAACGCTTTTCCATACAACTGCTTGTCGGCGTACGCCTTCGCAAGAGCAAAATGGAAATAGGTGCGATTTTGAGCTGAGATATCACCTTGCCGAAGTTGAGTCTCCATCGTGGCGATTTCATCTTCGGAAAAGCGGAACGTCTTGAGGTCGGCCAGGCTCCAATACGCGCCGCCCAGGGAGGGACATAGTTCGATCACCTTACGATAGGCCGCGATTGCATTCTGCTTTCGTCCTACCGCTCTTAGCCGGTCGGCATAACGCAGCCAGAAGAGACCCATTTGCGGGTAATCTTCGGTAAGCCGGCGATAGTAATCGGCGGCTTCCTGGTGCCGTCCCAGGCCCGTCAGAACCAACGCCGCCGTGTGACGATAAAGAAAGCTCCGCGGGTCCTTCGCCATCAACCGCTCGAGATGGTGTAGGGATTCCTTGTTCTTGTTCAGAGTGTGGAGGGTCTTTGCATAGTTGAGCCGCACCAGATCGAAATCTGGCAACCGGTCCACGCATTTAGCCAAAATGCTTTCGGCCTCGCCGGGACGCTCTGTCGTCATAGCCATCTGCGCCATCAGATGGAGCGCGTCCGGATCGTTGGGATGCTTGGCCAGAAATCGGGTTAGCAGCCGCTTTGCAAGGTCAAGTTGGGATCGGTTCAGCGCGCCGGCGGCCTCGTGCAATTCCTGCGGGAGCGGTCGTTCGGCTGCGAGCGCCTCGGTAGCTTTCATAAGATCCGCCATTAGGAGCGGATCGTTCATTGGCCCAGAAGGGGTGGCGACTTGTGCGAATTGGGACATGGCCGGGAATGTCTCGCGAGCAAGCCTGGGATTAACCTTTAGCACATTCCGGATAAGAGGCGAGCACCGGTTCCAACGCCGCCTTTAGTGGCCCTAGCCATGCTTCGTAATGGCGCCAACGGTTGATGCCCTCCTGATTAATGGGACGACGCACCTGCTCGGAGCTCGGGGTGAGTATTGCACGTGCAGTTTGATGGAATTCCAGGCATCGCCGTTCGAAAGGAATCCCTAGATACTCAAATAGGCGCCCTAGCTCTGTCTCGGTATCGGCGACAAGTCTTTCGTAATTGACACGATGGATTCTGCCCGGAAGAACGCGGTCGAAATGTGCCATGAGATCGGCGTAGGCCACATAGTAGCGACCGAGATCGCTCTGTTTATAGGTGTGGCGGAGTTCCGATTCAAAGCCACTTGTGAAATTGGAAAAGCAGCAGGCCATGGGATGCCGGCGAACATCGACAATCTTGGCGTTTGGCAGGATCAGGTGTATCAGTCCCGTATTCCAGAAATTCACCGGGTTTTTGTCCACGAAAAACGGTAGGGTGCCATGATGGAGCTCGCGCGCGGCTTTGAGATACTTCTCGCCCAGCTGTCGCAGTCCATCGCCATCGAGCTGGCCGATAACTTCTGGGTAGGGGACTCTATGTTGCGGGGCGACCTCGCTCTCTAAACTTGTGGCGATCAGCGCGACCTCTTGCGCTTCGCCGATGCCGTCAATCGATGAATGGCTGCAAAGAATTTGCTCGATCAGCGTCGAACCCGCGCGGTGCATCCCAACGACAAAAATGGGCGCGGACGAATCGTGGCCCCATCCGACCCGCTTTGCAAATAACTGCGTGGAGAAAAATTTTTTGTAGACTGAGACACGTTCTGTCGTCAATTCTGGAGAATACTCCATACCGATCCTTCGTAGGGCGTTAGCGCGAGCGAATTGCTGAAACGCGCTTTGGTAATCGGTGGTATCGTGATAGGCCTTCCCAAGTGCAAAATGAAAATAGGTGCGGTTATCAGCCGACAAATCCCGACGCTTCAATTGCGTCTCCATTTCGGAAACGTCGGCATCTGAGAACCGAAAGGTTTTCAGATCGCTCAGACCCCAGAAGGCCTCACCGAGCGAAGGGCTCAACTCAATGCCTTTTCGGTATGCCACGATGCATTCCCCGGTCCTGCCGACCGTCTTCAAGGCATAGGCATAACGCATCCAAAGAAACACGATCTTCGGATGGATGCCTGTCAAGTGTCGATAGCATTCCGCTGTTTCGGTGTGACGTCCCAGACGCGAAAGAATGACGGCCCTCAGGTCTCCGAATAGAAAGCTGTCCGGTTCGCTGTTTAGCAAAGGCTCCAATTCACGGAGAGCTTCTTCTCCGCTACCTTTTTTTAGTAGCGTCTTGACGTAGTTGTATCTGGCAAGGGTGAAATCCGGTGCATATTTGAGGCACCGCAAGAGAAGACTTTCCGCAAAATCGAATTGAAATTTGGCCACGGCAGCCTGCGCCATAAGGTGCAGCGCGTCCGGATCATTTGGTTGCCTTTTCAGAAAGCGGGTCAAGAGTAGCTCAGCAATGTCGCTTTGGCCACTGCTCAACGCGCCAGCTGCCCGCTTCAGGTCTGGGGTTGTGACCGGTCGCCGGTCGGCGAGCGCCTTAGCCGCTTCGGTCAGTTCAGAGGTTGCATCCTGTTGACGAAAGGACTTGAGCAAAATTGGGATGGGCAATTCCATAACAGGCGCGAATCCGAGTCTTCCATCCGCCCAAAGGGGCAGGATGCAGTGTCATCAAACGCCATTCGTTCGCCGAAGAGCAAGAAAAAAGGCGGCCTCCGGAGAGGCCACCTTCGAAGTTCAATTGTTGAGACAACAGCACTCGGAGGTGCTGTAGCCTGCTTTATTTTACGGATGCCGCTACGCTGTTCCAATTTGTTGAATAACCGACCCAGCCAGACCCGGAATCATAGGCGCGGTTTTGATAGGTAACCTCGTCTTTATCCTGAAGCAGCCAGATATTAAGATCGGTTGGATTCGCGGCTTCCACGACGATCCAGTAGGGCGTGCCCGACGTCAACGGCGCCTTGATCTTCGCCGTTGTGAGCGCACAGCATCCACCGAAGAAATTGTTTGCTGCAGTCACAGTCTTCGGGCTGGTGCCGAGCGGCGCGCCGGGTAAGCCGCCTACGTCGCTATAGATCGACACGTTCGCTTGGTAGGTGTAGTAATAAGTGGACAAAGCCGAAAGACCGAGCGTCACGGACTTAGAGTTGGCCGTACTGGAGGCCGTAAATTGTTCTGCCTGCCGGAAGCAGAACGATCCGCCCCCGAAGCAGCCGGTGTAGTAGCCCGTGTAGGGGAGATAAGGCGCAAGTGGCTCCTTGCTCACCAAGCTCCATTGCCCACTAGCCATGTTGAACGGTGGCGCGACTTTCATCGTGCCTTTTCCATGATTGGTGGTGATGGCCATGAGTGCGCCGTGCTTGTCGGCAACCGTTGTTACACCCTTCGGCATATGCTTCGGAGCATGCCCAGCGGCCCAGGCCGTGGAACTCGCAACCAAAGCGGTGGAGAGTAGTAATGCGTACTTCATCATCTTGAAGACCCCCTGAGTTAGCGCAATGGACCACCCGTCGCGCCTTACGCGCACGGGATACCCGCGCGCCGTGGTTACACTCATCCAACCTTTTGGTAAGGTCAAGGAGTGAGAAGAATCGAAGACAGAACATTCCAGAAACCCAGGTATTCATAGATCGGCCAAAAAAGTAAGCAAAATAAAATCAGGCGGAACCCGGGCCCCGAGGGAGGCGGCGATCGATAATAAAGCACAATTTCTCGGAACTCGTAACCCGCTGACAGCAGTCAGGAAAAGCGATTCTAGGCATCTGTTGTCCGCAAATCCGTATGAAGCAGAACGGCAGGCGCGCCAAATGCTTGCGCAAAATCTGAATCGTCCGACCGCAGCAATCGTGCTGGGTGCCGCGCTGCGGATCAGCGGCAGACCGGCGGAGGCTATAGACGCGCTGGCAACTCTAATTGCGGATCAGCCGCAGCTTCCCGCCCCTTGGTTCGAATTGGGTTTAGCTTTCGGGGACCTCGGGCAACCCGCCGCGGCCATCGATGCATTGTGGAAAGCGGTCGACCTCCGTCCTCACGATCATCAATATTGGTACGCTCTCGTCGACCAGTGGATCATCGCGAACGATCCAATCAAATTGCCTCCGCACCTACTCCCGGGCGCGAAGGCGCTATCTGACGGATGCCTCGACCGCGCTGAAAATTTGTTCCGAGAAGCGCTCAAAGCGAAGGAAGATGCCGATTCGCTGAAGCTTCTCGCCGATACGCTGATTCGTCAGGAAAAATCGGAGGAAGCCGAAGCGCTGCTCGCACGATGCCTTGAGATTGCTCCCGACTTTCAGGCGGCACGATTTCGTTATGCCGCCGAATTGTTTGCGCATGAGAAGTTTCTGAAGGCGTTGCCACAGGTCGAAGAACTTGTGCAGCGCCATTTGACGGACAATCTCCTCGCAACGATGAGGGCCCAGACACTCGCGGGCTGCTGGCGGTTCGCCGACGCCATTCCGGAATTCGAACGGCTCCTGTTCCAAACGCCCAAGCCGGGAATATGGCTGGCTTATGGTCGAGCTCTGCGGGCCACAGGCCAGTCCACGAAAGCCAGCGCGGCCTTTGAAGCGGCAATCGAGATGCTTCCGGCCTTCTCGGATGCTTATTTGAACCTTGCTATGGTGAAATCCTTCCGATTTTCACGCGTTCTCACGGACACGCTTCGCGCCCAATTTGCGCGTCCCAACACGCCTGCGCAGCGGGGGAGACTGCATTTCGCGTTGGGAAAAGCACTCGAGGATCAAGGAGAGTATGCCGAGTCTTTCGAGAATTACCACGCTTCAAACGAAATCCAGCGCAAGAATGTAGAGTATAGCGCCGCCGCCAGAAGCAACTATGTCCATCGATCCCAGATCATATTTACGAGCGCGGAATTCGCACGCCGTGCGGACAATGGCTGTAAATCGCGCGCTCCGATCTTCATTGTCGGGATGCCGCGCTCCGGGTCCACTCTGCTCGAGCAAATTCTATCCAGCCACCCGGCAGTTGAGGGTGTCGGCGAGCTTCCATTTATGAATATGATTGCCAGCAACTTCGATGACGGAAAGATTATCGGAGATGTCCGGCGAACCTATCCGGAATTTATCAGGACGCTCGACGCAAAAGAATTAGTTAGGCTGGGAGAGCGATATATTCGATTGAGTCAGGAATGCCGAAAGCTCGACCGCCCCCATTTTGTAGACAAATTTCCAAACAATTTTGTCCATATCGGCCTGATTCAACTTGTCCTGCCCTGTGCTCGGATCATCGACATGCGCCGGCACCCTCTTGATTGCGGCCTCTCCTGTTTCAAAAGCTACTTTCCGCTGGGGCAGCCTTTTGCGCACCGACTTTCCGACATCGGCCGTCACTACGCAGACTATGTAGAACTGATGGCGCATTATGAAGACGTGCTGCCTGGCAAAGTCCATCGCGTGATTTACGAGCGCCTGGTTACAAATCCAGAAGAAGAGGTCAGACGGCTACTCGACTTTCTAGACTTGCCTTTCGAACAGAAGTGCCTGCGCTTTTATGAGCAAGACCGCATGGTGATCACGTTAAGCTCCGAGCAGGTGCGCAAGCCACTTTACAAGGACAGCCTCGAATACTGGCGCAACTATGAGCCTTGGTTGGGCCCTCTGAAGAGCAGTCTAGGGCAGGTGCTGGACCTGTACCCCCAGGTGCCAAAGTCCTTCCCCAAGCCAGAAGCGGAATGGACAATTTCTCTTTCGAACGGACTTGCTCAAAAGACGGGCTACTCCATTGCAACGCGTTATCCTTCGAGCCCTCGTTAACGTTTGATACGAGAACGGGTAAACAGGTCAGCCGCAAAAAAAACCAGCCTACCGAGGCTATCTACTTAGAAATCGAGTCAGAGAATGACCGTACAACAACCACTGGCGGAGCGGGAGGGATTCGAACCCTCGATACGGCTTTTCAACCGTATAACGGTTTAGCAAACCGCCGCCTTCAGCCTCTCGGCCACCGCTCCGTCCTCGCGTCTCAGGCACTTAGCAGAACAAAGCGGGCATCGAAAGATAAAATGACGATGGACCGGCAGGTCGCATGGCCCGAATCGGCATCAGGTCGCTTTGGCGCCGGACGGGAGTGGCAGATTGGCTTGACTCCTTTCCATCGCAGGACCTGAATACCGCGCGGCGACAAATTCCGTCGCCGGCACTCAAGGGGGACAATCATGCATCGACAAACTTCACTACTCGGCGTCATGGCGTTTTCGGTTGGTGCTATGGCCGCCAGCACGGCGGGCGCCGCGGAAGCCAAGAACAACAACATCAACACCTACAAGGATTGGACGGGCTCCATCGTGACTCCGTTCGGCTGCCCGGACACCACCACCTATGGGGAAGTCATCACCATTCCCTCCGGCGTTCATCATCTGGAAAAGTTCAGTTTCTGGATGGCCGGCCAGGCCAGCGGCAACCAGATGGTGGTGCGGGGCGAGGTCTATGCGTGGGACGGCACCAAGGCCACCGGCAGCGCCTTGTATGAGTCCGAACCGCGCACCATCGCCTATGCCGATACCGACTTTCACAAGGAGACCTTCAAATCTCCCGTCCTCAAGGTGAAGCCGGGCTCGAAGTACATCGTGTTCGCAAGCACCGCCAAGGACTTCGAGCAGTGCACGAACAATTACCAAGTGAGCTGGGCATCCACAGATGATACCGCTTATGCCGGCGGCTCATTTGCTTTTCAGAACAACGCCGGCGACGAAAACCAGTGGACCACGTCGCCCTGGAGCGTGATCGGAATCGACGCCGCGATGAAGGCAACGCTCAGCAAATAGAAATATCAATGGCGGGGTGCGAGCATCGTGCTTGCACCCCTTCGCATTGTGCCTGTTCCTTGACTTCGGGAGATGGCTTCCCGAAGAGGAACGCATGCTGACGTTGCTGGGCGTGGCGGTTGTGGTGGTCGGATTCGTCATCCGCCTCAATCCGCTTCTGGTGATCGGCGCGGCGGCGCTGGTTACCGGTCTCGCAGCAGGCTTGCCGCCGCTGGTCATTCTCGCCGCCTTCGGCAAGGCCTTCAACGAGAACCGCTATGTCTCGCTGTTGTGGCTGATCCTGCCGCTGATCGGCCTTCTCGAGCGCTACGGTTTGCAGGAACGCGCACGGATGCTGATCGCGCGCATTCGCCACATGACCGTGGGACGCCTGCTCCTTGCTTACTTCATCATCCGCCAGATCACGGCCAGCCTTGGGTTGACGGCGCTCGGCAGCCATGCGCCGATGGTGCGGCCGTTGATCGCGCCGATGGCGGAAGCGGCAGCGGAGAAGGAGCTTGGCCCGTTGTCCAACCGGCAGCGGTATCGCGTTCGCGCGCACGCCGCCGCAGTCGACAATGTCGCGTTGTTCTTCGGCGAAGATGTGTTCATCGCCATCGGCTCCATCCTGCTGATCAAGGGTTTTCTGCAACAGAGCGGCGTGGTGGTGCAGCCGTTCGATCTTTCAGTGTGGGCAATCCCGACAGCGGTGCTGGCGTTGCTCATCCATGGCGCGCGGGTTCTGCTGCTCGACCGCAAGCTGAGGCGCGAAATGGCGCAGGCAGCCAAATGATCACGCTGCAGTTTTGCTACGTTGTCGCCGGCCTCTCGTTCGCCAGCTATGCCGTGCTGAGTGCTTTCGATCGCAGCAACAGCAAGCGCTTGGGCAACACGGCCTTTTGGGGGCTGTTTGCTGCAAGCTTTCTCTTCGGCTCGTATCTCAACGATTGGCAGAACGGCGTTCTGGTGCTGGCGCTGATTGCGCTCGGCGGATGCAATTTGCTGGGCCACGGCAAGCCGTCCACCGCGTCCCGCGAAGAGCGGCAGGAAAGCGCTCGGCGGAAGGGCAATTGGCTGTTCGCGCCGGCGCTACTCGTGCCCGCCATCACTCTGCTGGGTACCGTGTTGCTGAAAAACGTGCAGATAGGCGCTTGGCCACTGCTTGATGACAAGAACGTCACCGTCATCTCGCTCGTGATCGGCATCGTAATCGCGCTCACCGTTGCGGTCGTTTGGTTGAGACCGCCGTTACTGGCACCGCTGCAGGAGGGCCGAAAACTGGCCGATATGGTCGGCTGGGCAATTGTTCTGCCGCAGATGCTGGCGTCGCTGGGCGCCATCTTCGCGCTTGCCGGTGTCGGCAACGCCGTTGGTGAGATCGCCACGCGCTATCTGCCGCTGGACGAGCCCTTCGAGGCCGTCGCCGTCTACTGCATCGGCATGGCGGCCTTTACCGCGGTGATGGGCAATGCCTTCGCTGCTTTTCCGGTGATGACCGCCGCAATAGGCCTGCCGCTGATCGTGCATCAATTCCACGGCAATCCCGCCATCATGGCGGCAATCGGCATGCTCTCGGGCTTCTGCGGCACATTGACTACGCCGATGGCCGCCAATTTCAACATTGTGCCCGCCGCGCTGCTGGAGCTCCCGGACCGCAACGGCGTCATAAAGGTGCAGTTGCCGACGGCGGGACTGATGCTGATCGCGAACACACTACTGATGTATTTCCTGGTCTATCGCTTCTGAGGTTGCCGTGTCGCTCGCGTTGACGAAAGAGCTTGCTTCGCATTTCGCGCGGACCGCGCTCGGCCACGTGACGCGCGAATATCCGAACAAGCTCGACCATGTGCTGACCGGGCCGGAGGATGTGAAGAGCCCGCGCGAGCTGCATCCGATTTTCTTCGGCAGTTTCGATTGGCATTCCTGCGTGCACGGCTACTGGACGTTGGCGCGTTGCTTGCGACGCTTTCCCGATCTGGCGGAAGCGGACACCATTCGCGCGCTGTTCGATGCGCAGTTCACGCCAGAGAACGTGGCTGGCGAGGTAGCGTATCTCGCGCGGCCCTCGGCTCGCGGTTTTGAGCGCCCCTACGGCTGGGCGTGGCTGCTTAAGCTGCAATCGGAACTGTTGCCTCACCGAAATCCCGATGGCGCGGGGTGGTCACAGTACTTGCAGCCGCTCGCGGATGCTTTCGTTCAGCGTTTCCGCGATTTCCTGCCGCTGGCGACCTATCCGGTGCGGGGTGGAACGCACGGCAACTCCGCGTTTGCCATCACGCTTGCGCTGGACTATGCGCGCGTCAATCGTGACAGCAGGTTGCAGGCGCTCCTCATCGAGAAGGCTCGGGACTGGTACGACTCCGATACCGGTTGCAACGTGTTTGAGCCCTCGCAGGACGATTTTCTCTCCCCCGCTCTGATTGAAGCGGCAAGCATGAGCGCGGCGCTGGATGCTGCGGATTTTACCTCATGGTTCGATGCGTTCCTGCCTGATGCCAGGCGGGGGCGGCCGGTCCATCTTTTTACACCCGCAACGGTGAGCGATCGCAGCGACGGCAAGATTGCACATCTGGACGGGCTCAATCTCTCTCGTGCCTGGTGCTGGAAGCTCATCGCATCCGCGATGCCGGAAGGCGCGTTGCCTGAGGTATGCGCAAGAATCGAGCGCCATATCGAAACCGCGCTGCCGCATGTCACTGGCGACTATATGGGGGAGCATTGGTTGGCGAGCTTTGCGCTGCTGGCGCTCGATCCGTATCCGGATTAGATACGCCGGACATTGGTCAAGCCTGAATCCATCCTTTGTCCGTCGCCGCAAGGGCTCTATTGCCCGCCGGGCGATTTCTACATCGATCCGGTGCGTCCCGTGGCACGCGCCGTGATCACGCACGGCCATTCCGATCACGCGCGCGGCGGCCATGGCGCGGTTCTGGCCACCGTCGAAACGCTTGCCATCATGCAGGCTCGGTACAGCGAGGGCTTCGCGGGAAGCGCGGATGCCGTGCGCTACGGGCAAGCCACGGAACGCAACGGTGTTGAGGTAACACTGGTGCCAGCGGGGCACGTTTTGGGTTCGGCGCAAGCCGTGATTCGCAGCAAGGGCCTGACCATCGTGGTCTCCGGCGACTACAAGCGGCGCCGCGATCCCACCTGTCCGCTCTTCGAGCCTGTGCGCTGCGACGTATTCGTCACCGAAGCCACCTTCGGCCTGCCGGTGTTCTGTTTTCCGGATGCCAGCCATGAAATCGAGAAGCTGCTGAAATCGGTAGCGCAGTTTCCGGAACGCACGCACCTCGTTGGCGCCTACGCGCTTGGCAAGACGCAACGCGTCATCCGGCTCATTCGCGAGGGCGGTTACGGCCAGCCGCTCTACACTCATGGCGCGCTCGCCAGCATGAATACGCTGTACGAACGCTTCGGGATCGATCTCGGCCCGCTCCAGCCGGCCACGGTTGAAAACGCCAAGAAGGCGGATTTCGCCGGCGCCATTGTCATCGCGCCTCCGTCGGCACTGGAGGATCGCTGGACGCGCCGCTTCGCCGATCCGCTGCCGGCGTTCGCCTCGGGCTGGATGCGCGTACGTGCCCGTGCGCGGCAACGGCATGTGGAATTGCCGCTGGTGATCTCAGATCACGCCGACTGGGGCGAGTTGACCGACACAATCAAGGAATTGGCGCCGGGCGAAGTGTGGATCACGCATGGCAATGAGGACGCGTTGCTGCGTTGGTGCACCTTGAACAATCAACCCGCCCGCGCGCTCCGCCTTGTCGGATACGACGACGAAGAAGGCGAGGACTGAGTGCGCGCGTTTGCGAATTTGCTGGATCGATTGGCGTTTACGCCGGCACGCAATGGCAAGCTCACCTTGCTGCGCGACTATTTCGCCGATGCGCCCGATCCGGAGCGTGGTTGGGCGCTGGCGGCGCTCACCGGGGTGCTCAGCTTCACCGCTGCGAAACCCTCGTTCATCCGCAAGGCGATCGAAGCGCGTATGGATGCGGAGCTGTTTCATCTTTCGCATGATTACGTCGGAGACCTCGCGGAAACCGTGGCGCTGGTCTGGCCGGCGAAACACGGCGCCAACCGCGAGCCGGAATTGTCGGAGGTGGTCGATACGCTCACCCATGCCAGCCGCGCGGAAGTGCAGCGCTTGCTGGAAGGCTGGCTGGATGCGCTCGATGCCGACGGCCGCTGGGCCTTGCTAAAGTTGCTGACGGGCGGCTTTCGCGTCGGCGTTTCCGCGCGACTGGCGAAACATGCTCTCGCGAATATGGGCGGTGTCGAAGTCGGCCAGATCGAGGAAGTCTGGCACGGGCAGCGTGCTCCGTATGAAGATTTGTTCGCCTGGCTGGAGAAGCGCTCGGACAAGCCGTCAACGGACAATCCCGGCCGCTTTCGTCCCGTCATGCTGGCGCACGCCATCGAGGATGCCGACTTCGCGAAGTATGAGGCGAAAGATTATGCCGCGGAATGGAAATGGGACGGCATTCGCGTGCAGGCAGCGAGCGAACGTGGCCAGCGCCGGCTCTACAGCCGGACTTCGGACGATATTTCCGGCAGCTTTCCCGATGTCATCGAAGCGCTGAATTTCGAAGGCGTGATCGACGGCGAGTTGCTGGTCATGCGCGAAGGCAGCGTCGCCTCGTTCAATGAATTGCAGCAGCGCCTCAACCGCAAGAGCGTGGATCTCGCGCTGCTTGCGAGATTTCCCATTGGCATCCGCGCCTACGACATCCTGCTCGATGGCGAAGAGGACGTGCGCGCGCTGCCGTTTGCCGCGCGGCGTAGGCGATTGGAAGCATTCGTTGCGCATGCAAATTCGCCGCGCATCGATCTCTCGCCGCTGCAGCCGTTTTCGAGTTGGACAGAATTGGCAGACCTGCGCGCGCATCCGCCGGAAGGCGATCCGCAGATTGCGGAAGGCCTCATGCTCAAGCGCTGGGATTCCATATACGAGGCCGGCCGCCCCAAGGGGCCATGGTTCAAGTGGAAACGCGATCCGCATCTGGTGGACGCGGTGCTCATGTACGCGCAACGCGGTCACGGCAAGCGCTCGGGTTACTATTCGGATTATACGTTTGGCGTCTGGAAAGAGGACGCAAACGGCGATCGCGCGCTCACTCCGGTCGGCAAGGCCTATTTCGGCTTCACCGACGAGGAGCTGAAGCAGCTGGACAAATTCGTGCGCGATCACACCATTGAGCGCTTTGGACCTGTGCGCGCGGTAAAGGCGAATAAGGATTTCGGTCTGGTGCTGGAGGTGGCGTTCGAAGGCCTGCAGCGTTACACCCGCCATAAATCCGGCGTGGCCATGCGTTTTCCGCGCATCAATCGCATCCGCTGGGACAAGCCGGCGCGCGAAGCCGACGCGCTGTCCACGCTGGAGAGCCTGCTGGAAAAGGAACTGTAACGCTCATCCGGGCATTCGCCAAC
>JAFAWQ010000020.1 GCA_019241645.1 Alphaproteobacteria bacterium | reverse complement strand
CGAGCACGCCGAGCGGCAGCTGATTGATGCGATCCGCATAGTAGAGAGCCGTCCGGCTTCCAGTCGGAAGCAGGCTTGCAATCACCGTATCTATGAAGGGAGCAATAAAAACGCTCCCCGCGCCTATCGTGACCGCACCGAAAGCCTTGAAAAATGCTTTGATCTCGGCCGTCCAGCGGGGCCAGCCAATGCGAAGGGTTAGTCCATGCTGGCGGGCGGCCCAAAGCATGAAGAACAGTTGCGCGAAGCCCCCTGCAAGTACGCCGCAGGCCGCGGCATAGGCAGCATTGGTAAACGACTGCCAAAGAAGCAACGTCGCGATCATCGCGACATTCTGGAAATTCGACCATGCAGCAGCTGCCCAGAATTTGCCGATCGCATTCAGCATGGCGGAAAGCTGAATAGCTACGACTGTCAGGATGAGATACGGGAAGGTAATGCGCGCGAGATCGACGGTTAGCGCCATTTGTTCGGGATGACGAGCGAAGCCAGGCGCCAATACATGCACTATACCAGGCATGCAGGCCAGCGCCGCGATGAGCAGGATCAACTGCGCTGCCATCTGCCACGAGAAGACATGATCCGCAAACAGGGCGGCCGCTCCCTTTTGCCCCTTTACTTGCAGCGCCGCATAACGCGGCAGGAAAGCCGGATTGATCGTTCCTTCACCGAATATTTGGCGGAAATAGTTCGGGAACAGGAATGCGACGATGAAGGCGTCCGAAAGGATGCCGCGGCCAAGGATCCATGCCATCGTGATGTCACGAGCGAAACCCGTTATCCGCGACAGGAGCGTGAAGCCGCCGACCGAAAGCAGCCGCTTAAACATCTATCTGACCTTTGCCATCGCGCGACGCGCGAGCGCCTTGACATCAGGGTAAATAAGATCGGCGATGATTTTCGCTCCTGCGGCGTTGGGATGCATGCCATCCCGCTGATTGAGCTTCGGGTTTAGAGCGACGCCCTGCAGCAATAACGGATAAAGTATCGCACTGTATTGCTTCGCAAGCTTCGGATACATGGCATCGAACGCACGTGCATAGTCCGGTCCGAGGTTCCGCGGAGCTTTCATGCCAAGCAATAGTACAGGGAGTCGGCGCGCCTTCAGCCTGAACAGGATTGCCGACAGATTCTTTTCAGTCTGTGCCGGTCGAACACCACGAAGGGCATCGTTGGATCCAAGTTCTATAATTACCGCCTCCGGATGGCCGCTCAGCGACCATTCGAGCCTTGACAGCCCATCTGCGGAGGTATCCCCCGACACGCTGGCATTCACGACCTTTGCGTCAATCCCATCGGCTTTTAGCCTTGCCTGCAACAGCACCGGAATTTCCGTACCAGGCGGAAGACCATATCCCTGCGTCAGGCTCGTTCCCAACATCAGGATGCGCACAGGGGCAGCTGCCGCATCTGCAGCCGCGAGAAAAAGGCAGGCAAATGCAAATGCACAAAAAACATTCTGGCGCCGCTGAAAGATCATCCTTCCGCTGTTCGTGCGAACTTCCGCCGGCCTTCCCCGCCCCATTTGGACTTCCGCATATCCCGCAGAATCTCGCGCGCTGCATTGTGGCCGGGAATACCACTAACGCCACCGCCGGGATGTGTTCCCGCACCGCACATATACAAGCCGTGAATGGGCGAACGGTAGTTCCCGTGTCCCAACACCGGCCGAGCCGAGAACATCTGATCGAGCTCAAGCCGGCCGTGCATGATGTCCCCGCCGACCAGGCCGAACGTTCGCTCAAGGTCGAGTGGCGTGAGTGCCTGCACACCGAGCACCGAATTCCGAAATCCCGGCGCGAATTTCTCGACCGTTTGCAGCATCAATTCGGCCACCTCATCACGATGATCGTCCCATGACCGGCTATCCGGCAACTCAGCTGCAACATGCTGACAGAAGAGACTCGCGACATGACGTCCGGCGGGTGCAAGCGAATCGTCGATGACGCTTGGAATCAGCATTTCGACAATCGGCTCATCGGACCACCCCTTCGCACGCGCGGTGGAGTACGCGCGGTCCATGTAAGCCAGGCTGGGCGCCATAATGATCCCGGTATTCAGGTGCGGCCCGGGTTCGGGCAGACAGGTGAAGCGCGGCAGTGCTGCCAGCGCGAGGTTCATACGGAACGTGCCCGACCCACATCGATAACGTTCCATCCGCAGTCGAAAGTCCGCCGGCAGCCCGGACGGCTTTATCATTTTGGTGAACAACAGTTTCGGGTTTAGCCCCGAAACCACGTACTTCGCGCGGTGGATTTCACCGTCTCCCATGAGCAGTCCGGCTGCGTGGCCGCGCTCTACAATGACCTCGCGGACCGGCGCTTCCGTAGTGAGTGTCACGCCGGCCTCCCGGCAGGCCTTTGCCATTGCTTGCGTGATGGCGCCCATGCCACCCATCGCGTGGCCCCAGGTTCCGCGCTTGGAATTCACCTCGCCGACAACATGATGGAGCAGCACATAGGCCGAGCCTGGTGTGTAGGGGCTCGCATAATTTCCGACGACCGCATCGAACCCGAGCAGCGCCTTGATCGGATCGCTCTCAAACCAGCGGTCCAGCCACTCACCGCCCGATTGCGCGAACAGCGCGAGCAGATCGCGCTTCATTTCCAGCGTCATGCTTGAAAGACGGCGGCCCACCGCCGCGCTTCGCAGCAACTCGGAAATGGTCTCGCGCCAGGTGCCGACGCCAAGATTAGGCGGCGTCGCCAGCATGAGTTCGCGAACAACGTCAGCGACGCGCTGAAGTTCTTCCGTATATGGTCCGATGGCCTCGGCATCCCGGGCGGAGAATTTCCCAATCTCCTGCGGCGACGTGCCAAGCAAATAGCTTCGGTCATCCAGTGGCAGAAAATTCGAGGCGTAACGTTCCACGATCTTCAGCCCATGCCGCGCAAGCTGCATGTCTGCAATCACTTTGGGATGGAGCAACGACACCGAATAGCTGGCGATGGAATTGCGAAAGCCCGGATGAAATTCTTCCGTGACCGCAGCGCCCCCAACGATATGGCGCCGCTCGAACACCGTTACGTCATGGCCCGATCGGGCGAGATAAAAGGCGCAGACAAGCCCGTTATGACCGCCACCAATAATGGCTACGCGTTTTTCATACGAGTGCGCTGTCATTTCATCTAAGCGCCTGGAACGTGGAGGTCTCGCGCAGCCGCGCGCAAAGCGGCGAGCTCAGCCGGCTGACCTATGAATGCAATACTGGCATCTTTATACGCGGCAGTAGCGGATGCAGCCTCACCCAGCACCATCCGCGCGCGCATGAGCCGAACCCAGCCATCCCGGTTGTGGCGGTGCTGTTTCAACTCTGCGGCGAGGCGGTCAACCATGGCACGTTCCATTGCAAGCCGGTCACCTTCAGACATCTTGCCAGCGGCGGCAACCTGCTCCGCAGTGGGTTTCGGCAGATTCGCTTCGCTCGCTGTTCGTTCAATTGCTGGCGCCAATGGCGGGAGCTTGCCCGCGATGTCGACGCCGTTTTCCCGCGCAGTCCGTTCAATCACGACCCGCACCTGTACGGTCCAAGGCGCATTCGCAGGCGCGGTCTTCAGCAGAGCAAGCCAATCGGCGATTGCGCCAGCGTGGTCGCCGTTTTGGTCTTTCCAGGCGCCCAGGAAATAGCGTGCGCGTGCGTCGGTCGGATCAATTGCAAGCGCACGGCCGAATGCATCGCGGGCCGCCGGACTGATCTGTCCGCCAGCGGCCTCAGTCAGCGCTTCTCCCTCGGCCGAAGCATAGTTCGAATTCTTGGGGTCAAGCGCCGCCGCGCGGGCATAGGCCCGCGCGGATTCGGCGGGACGGCCGGTCTGCAAATACGACCACCCCAGGAGGCGCCATCCCTGCGGATCTTTTGGGTGACTTCGCATTTTCGTCTCAAGTTGGCCGATAAGACTAGCGAGATCGTTCGAGCCCCCAGAACTGGCAGATGGTTGGGGAACGCTCTGGTCCGGAACAGCCGTTACGCTCGGCACATTGGGACTGCCGAACACGGCGTAGAGACCTGTCGCTGCCGCGGCGATAAGCAGCGCCACAGCTATTGCAAGGAAAGGCCTTGTCTGGGGCCGAGCAGTCTTCGCCGTCGGGTCGCTCTGTCGGCCTTCGTGAAGAATTCGGCGCTTGATTTCGGCTCGCAGCTCATCGGCCTCGCCGCTCTGGATCGTCCCGGCAGCTGCTCGCTCCTCAAGATCATCCAGTTGAACCCTGAGCACATCAATCGCATCAATTTGCGCGTGCGACTCCCGGCTGCGCACCAACGGAATCGTCAGGGCACTTGCTGCAACGGCAATCATGATTGTCATCACCGCCCAGAGGATCACGTTTACGTTCTCACTCGGAGGGATAGCAAACAAAGCAGCGTTATGGTGCCCAGAAGAGGACTCGAACCTCCACGCCTTGCAGCGCTAGTACCTGAAACTAGTGCGTCTACCAATTCCGCCATCTGGGCACGGCCGCGATACTTAGGAGCCGCTCTCGGGCAAGTCAACGCGATGCACCCCGGCCGACAAATTCCCAATGCCATGGCTCAAACGCATAGTTCACCAATCCGAATCTGGCCGCATTTCGTACCAGCCATCGGTATCCCGCCGATCGTGAAATATAGAGGCGATTGGCATCGGCTGAGGAGTCGGGGCTAAACCCGGGCGCGGCACCCAAATAAATGTCCATCGCATACCCCGTGCGATGGGGCGAACAGCTTGCGCGCACGACTCCTTGGCAGTTGTGCTGTGCCTCACAGCGCGCCGCATCATAGGTAGGGCTGCGGTAAGCAGAAAAGATCGAATACAATTGCGACCGCGGCGGGATGAAACCCTCCTGCCGCGCCGCGACAACCATGGCGCGATAGCCCGCCAGCGCATCTGCAGAGAGCAGGATGGCCTTGCCGCCATAGCTTTCCGAGGGAAGCGCGCGCTGCAGCGATTGCTCCGCGGGCGCATCGGGGCAGTGATGGCGACTTTCCAATACGAAAGGTCTTTGCTCCTGCCAAATCTGCTTCAAGCGTTGCAGCGTAGCGATATTCAGGATGCCTGAAGCAGGCTGCCCATGGGCCGATTGCCACCGTGCCAGAGCCCGCCCAAACCCGGCTGTATCCGCCGCGCAATCGGTGTCGATCTCCTTGGCAATTAGAGGCTCGTAAAACGCCCAACCGGTTTCCGGGCGACCAAATACGTTCAGCGGCATGGCAGTCAGCGATGCGGCATTGGCGGCGGCCGCGTGCAAAGGACCGACCGCGCAGTCCCCCGCCTCCGCCCCTCCGGACCACGCGCACAGGACGATCAGCGGCAGCCAACGAGCGAGAGGAAGGAACCATAAGCCGCTCAGCGGTTTGTGCATTGCGAAACGACGGGAGATGACCGGTGATAACTCGGCCGGCAGCATTCGGAACCGCTTTACTGCTTCTCGCTGCTCACACCTCATTTGCGCAGCCTCCTAGCCAGGAGGAGCGCGGCGTTGCGGCTGTGAGTAAGAACACGCCGATCGACCTCAAAAAAATCGAAACGGCCAGGCCCGGTCCGAGTGATGCGGCTCCCTCTCGCGAGTTGCTTGTTCGCGTCCAAGTGTTGCTCGATCGCGCAAACTTTTCCCCGGGCGAAATAGACGGCCGCGACGGCGACAATCTTCAACGCGCGCTCGTTGCCTATAGGCAAAGCCAGCAGCTCGACGGCAACGCGCGAATGGATGACACCACCCTGCAGCGGCTGGTAGACCGTGACAACCTGCAAATCTTGCAGCGCTATACCATTACTCCGGAAGATGAGAGGGGACCGTTTCTGCCATCCGTACCGAAGGATTTCCAGAAGCTCGCGAAGCTCAAGCACATTGGCTACACAAACCCCGAAGAAGCACTCTCCGAGAAATTCCACATGAGCCCGGCACTCCTGCACGAACTCAATCCCAACACCGATTTCAGCAAAGCCGGAACATCGATCACTGTCACGCGGCCGGGCACACGCGGGATTGGCAAAGTCGCGCGCATCGAGGTTGACAAATCTGCCAACCAGCTCCGCGCTTATGACAGCACGGGCAGGGTGATCGCGGCCTATCCGGCGACGGTGGGCAGCACAGAACGCCCTGCGCCGAGCGGCAAGGCGACTATCATATCCGTCGCGGACGACCCAGCTTACACCTATGACCCGAGGCGCGAGACATTCGGCCCCAGATCCGCGGGCGTGCTGAAGATCGCAGCGGGTCCGAATAGTCCTGTCGGCTCGACCTGGATTGCGCTCAGTATCGAGACTTACGGCATTCATGGCGCTCCGGACCCGGAGCTTGTCGGCAAGACGGCCTCCCATGGTTGCGTGCGCCTTACAAACTGGGATGCTGCTGCACTTGGCAAGGCGGTGAAGAACGGCACCAGCGTGGAGTTCGTGGGCCAAACCAAGCCCAAGGCCACTTAAGGACAAGCCTGTCACTTGAGATGCGCCGCATCGCGAAAGTGCCTCTTCCCGGCGAGGGCGCGTTTGTATTCTTCCTTGCTTAAGATGTTCTCGTCGAGCGTCATATCGGTCCGACAATAATTCTGGAAGAACTCGGCGATGCGCTCAGGCGATGGCAAGACGCTATCTCGGATGTAGTTGATGTCGATGTTGATGCAGATCGCGCCGACGACGCCGTAGTCTTTGCGGAGAATAGGCACGGTCGTGCACTTGAAGCGGCGCGCCCCGATGTTCAGCTCGTAATTCAGCTTGTCCTGCTTCAGATTCACGCGACGCATCAGGTCGACCAGCAAGGTAGTGGTGCCCATGCCCATCACCCGTCCCGTTGTCTCTCCGCCTTCGATCGTGGTGATGGAATGGGTAGGGTTGGAGAGATCGTGGATGAGCACCTCGATTCCCATATTCGGAAACGTTCGCCCGATTAGCCGCGCGATATTGCGGTAGTTTTCGAGATAGTCCTGTGCATCGTCCGCCACGCCGGCGCCTTGGTATTTCGCAACCAGCCGGTCGTACGCCTTGCCCTCCGCTTCGCCGAGCAGCTGCCGCACGTTGTTCTGCTCGCCGATGAAAATAAGCTGGCGGGCGGCGCGCTGGTCCGAGTTGCGCAAGAAGTAGTGGATGCCCAGCCGGAAATCCTTGAGGCTGAATTCCGCGAATTTCTCTGGCGTGGCGATGTAGGGATAGAAATCGTACTCGGTGAGCGCCCTGCCCTGCAGGCGTTTTCGCTCCCGATAGCGACCGATGAG
>JAFAWQ010000004.1 GCA_019241645.1 Alphaproteobacteria bacterium | reverse complement strand
AATGCCGCAGGCCAATACCAACAAAAGCTGAACGCTCATCGCCTCTCCTCAAAGCTCGCTTGGTCGCAGATTCACAGGCCGACAAAGGACGCACGCGGCCACCGGCTTGCACTTGGGCGGCACAAGGGCGTCGGAACATGCCAAAACACGTTTTGCAGTGCAACGCCAGAAAATTGCGTCAGAAATGGACGTATCCCGGCAAGGGAATTCTTATCTCTTCGCCGCATGAATCCAGAAGAACCACACCCTTCCCGGCTTCACAGTGGCCAATTTCCGAGACCGGAGTTCCCGAGGCAGCCGCCGCCTGCAGAGCTTTCGCCCGCCGCCTTTGGGATACGGTGAAGGCTATCTCATAGTCGTCGCCGGCGGTGGCTGCGCGGGCGATGCGATCTGGCGGGTTGGGCCAGAGGGTTATCAGCGCTTGCGATTGAGGAATTTTGGCAGCATCGAGAACGATGCGGACGGTTGATACCCCGGCGATATGACCGAGGTCCGCAAACAACCCATCGGAGACGTCGAGCGCCGCCGACGCCGTACCGAGGAGCGATTTGCCGAACGCGACGCGAGGCTCCGGCCGCTGAAAACGGCTTACCAAAAAGTCACGCTCGGATTTCTTCAGTGACGGCGCTTCACCTCTCAGGCAAGCGAGTCCGCCGGCGGCATCGCCGACGGTTCCGGATACAAAAACGAGATCGCCCGGTCTGGCACCTTGGCGCCGCAGCATCATTCCCGTGCGAACATGGCCAAAGGCCGTGATGGCAATGGTGAGCGGTCCAGAAGTCGCTGTCGTATCGCCACCATATAGCGAGATTCCGAATTCACCCTGATCGTCGGCCAGCCCTTTTGCAAAGGCGCGCAGCCAATCCATGTCCAGCTGCGGCGGAAGGCATAACGCCAAAAGATATCCCGCTGGCGTGCTACCTTTGGCGGCGAGATCGGACAAATTCACGCGCAGCGCCTTCTGCGCGATCAGCTCCGGCGGATCTGTTGCAAGAAAGTGCACCCCTGCCACAACGGCATCTGTGGTAACCACCAAGTCATGACCCGGCCGGGAAGCTAAAACGGCCGCGTCGTCTGTAAGATCGAATGCTCCAGGCGCTGCGGCAAGCGGCGCAAACAGTTCCGCGATGAGTTGGAATTCGCCGGGACGATCCGCCCTAAAACCGAAGTTCGTCATCCGGTATGGCTTTTCCAAATTCGGCGGCGCGCTTCTTGCGCGCGACACGGTCGAGTACTGCATTGACGAAGGCCGGTTCCTCGCCCGCGAAGAAAGCATGCGCAACGTCCAGATATTGATCGATTACAACTTTCGCCGGCACATCTTTCCGCGCCGCCAACTCGTAGACACCGGCGCGCAGTATCGCGCGCAGGATCGAGTCGATCCGCTGAAGCGTCCAACCTTCCGACAAATTTTGCGCGATCGCGCGATCTATCTCTACCTGGTGCTGCGGCACGCCGTGCACGAGATCCACGAAAAATACCGGCTCCGGTTCAGAGGTTTGTGGCGGGCATTGGCCAAAGCGATGCTCGCGGAACTCTTCGGTGACGGTGTTTGCGTCGGCTCCCGTCAACTCCATCTGATAGATGGCCTGCACAGCGGCAAGTCGCGCCGCCTTGCGTGCCATCGCGGTACCTGGCTGGCCTGACATCAGTCGTTGTCCTCGAGCCGCGCACGCAGATTGATGAGCGCCAGACAGGCCCTTGCCGCGTCCCCACCTTTATCAAGCTGATCGCGCGATGCCCGCTGCAAGGCCTGCTCTTCGTTCTCAACGGTGAGAATGCCGTTGCCGATGCAAAGATGCTGTGAGACGCCCAGATTCATCAGACCGCGCGCCGATTCGTTCGCGACGATTTCGAAATGGAATGTATCCCCTCTGATAACACAGCCTAGGGCAACATAACCGTCATAGGGATTGGCCTCCTTCCGGCCCACGCGCGCGGCAAAGGCGATGGCTGGCGGAATTTCCAACGCCCCCGGCACGCTAACCCGCTCAAACCGGGTACCCACCCGTTCAAGCGCCGCCGTTGCACCATCAAGCAGTGCATTGGAAATGTGCTCATAGTAGCGCGCTTCCACGATCAGAATGCGCGCGCTCACCGCCTGCCCCCTTGCGAAAGCCGACCGCGAATAGGCTGCGTTCCGACAATGTTGAGGCCGTACCCCTCCAACGCCACCACTTTTTTTTCAGGCGTATCGGTCAGGAGCACCATATCCTTGACTCCGAGATCAAGCAGTATCTGAGCACCCACGCCGAACTCCTTGACTCTGCGACGATCTCCGTCGTCAAGGATCTGCCGTTCCTGCCGCTGCCGGAGTACATCCGTAACGAATGTCGGCCGGGTCGAGCGCAACAGTACGACAACGCCACGTCCCTGCTCACCAATGATTCGCATGGCCGCGCCGAGCACGTCATGTTCGTGTTCCGCCCAGTGAAGAACATCGCTGAAGACATTGATCGCGTGCATGCGCACGAGAGCCGGCTCCGGGCCTGTTACTTCCCCCTTAACGAGCGCGATATGCTCCGAATATTCCAGCGTGTTGACATAGACGATCATCTTCCATTCGCCGCCATCATGGCTGTGGAAGGGTGCCTCAACGCTGCGCTCGACAAAATGATCATAGCGGCGGCGGTGCGCGATCAGGTCGGAAATGGTTCCGATCTTCAGCCCATGGAGTTGGGCGAACTGCACCAAATCGGGCAGACGTGCCATCGAGCCATCATCGTTCAGGATTTCGCAGATCACGCCTGCGGGATAGAGGCCGGCCAGACGAGCGATATCGACAGCGGCTTCCGTATGGCCAGCGCGGACCAAAGCGCCACCATGCTTGGCAACCAGGGGGAAGACATGGCCCGGCATGCAGATGTCGTTAGGTCCCTTTGTTGCGTCAATGGCAACAGCGATGGTGTGAGCACGGTCGTGCGCCGAAATGCCGGTGGAGACACCCTCTTTCGCTTCGATAGAGGCGGTGAATGCCGTCTTGTGCGGCGTTCCGTTGAATTGGGTCATCATCGGCAGCTGCAGCGCATTGGCCCGGTCCTGCGTCAGAGCCAAGCAAATGAGTCCGCGTCCGAACTTCGCCATGAAATTAATGGCCTGCGGCGTCGCCATCTGCGCCGGAATCATCAGATCGCCTTCATTCTCGCGATCCTCTGCATCCACCAAGATGACCATGCGCCCGTTGCGCGCGTCCTCGATCAATTCTTCAACTGAGGAAATATGATCGCGGAACATGGTCACGTCTTCAGCAGGCGCTGCACATAGCGCGCGACTAGGTCGACTTCGAGATTTACCCGAGCATGCGGTTTAAGCCGGCCCAGCGTGGTCGCCTTCGCCGTATGAGAAATGATGTTCACGCCGAAGCGGTCTTCCGAAGTCTCGTTTACGGTGAGCGATACGCCGTCCAAGGCGATCGATCCCTTGGATGCGATCAATGACATCAGCTCCGAAGGCGCGGAAAATGTCATTCTCGTCGATTCGCCTTCGGCCAAGGATTCGATCAGTTCAGCGGTTGTATCGATATGTCCGGTGACGATATGGCCGCCCAGCTCGTCGCCCACGCGTACTGGCCGTTCGAGATTGACGGACGTGCCGGGATACCACTCCTTGATCGTTGTTCTGGAGAGTGTTTCGGCGGAGGCCGCGAACGAAAACCAGCTTTCCGCCCCGCCGCCCTTGTCAGTCACGGTGAGGCATACACCAGAGCAGGCGATCGAGGCACCAACAGCTATCTGCTCGAGGTTCCAACCCGTCGTTATGACGAGGTGCGTGTCGCCTCGCCTCTCGACACGCTGCACTTCACCAAGGTCGCTAACGATTCCCGTGAACATGAAGCCGTTTTAGGCATTCGCGGCATAGCTTTCCAGCAAATCAGGCCCGAACACCCTCTCACCAGTTTGCCGGACCTTCTCCGACGCCAAAAAGGCAGACAGCAGCAGAACCTCGCCCGAACCGGCGGGCCCGAAAACCATCGGCGCCGTGAAGACCTCGATCCGGTCAGCAAACCTTTCTTGCAGAAACGCCGTGGCAACCGTTGCCCCGCCTTCGACTAACAATCGCGTGAATCCCCGCTGGGCCAGAACGCCGAGCACAGCGCGCAGAGCCGGCCGTCCAATCGTATCGCGCATGACCCTGATAACCTCGACACCATGGTCCTGCAGGTCCTCTCCACCATCGGTGATTGTGAACAGCATAGTCGGCATCAGCCGCGCCGTTTGGACGAGTTTCGCTCTGACCGGGAGACAAAGCTTGGAGTCCAGCACCACCCTTACGGGCGAGCGACACTCCAGACCTGGAAGACGGCAGGTCAGTTCCGGGTCATCCGCAAGCACGGTGCCAATTCCCACGAGGACAGCCTCGTGCTGCACACGCAAGATATGACCAAAGCGCCGCGCCTCCTCCCCTGTAATCCACCGGCTCGCGCTCGGCGGCGGAATAGTCTTTCCGTCCTGGCTCTGCGCGATTTTTACGGTGACAAGCGGGCGATCCTGCTCAAGACGAAGAAAAAATCCGGCGTTTAATGCAGCAGCCTCGCTCTCAAGGATTCCAGTTGTGACCTCCACGCCCGTTGCACGCAGAATATCAAAACCCCTCCCCCGCACGCGCGGGTCGGGGTCGCGCACCGCAGCGACAACCCGGGCGATGCCAGCCTTGATCAACGCTTCGGCGCAGGGAGGCGTGCGCGCGTGGTGTCCGCAGGGCTCTAGCGTGACATAGGCTGTAGCGCCTCGCGCCGCCTCTCCAGACAGTGCCAATGCGACTGTTTCCGCATGAGGACGACCGCCAGGTTGCGTCCAACCCCGGCCCACAACACGCCCTTGCGACACGATCACGCAGCCGACAGTCGGGTTTGGCGCCGTTTGGCCAAGGCCCCGCCTGGCAAGCCACAAGGCGTGGCACATATGTTCCATGTCGTTCATGTTTGCGGGGTTAATAGGTCTTTAGCGGCAAATTTGTTATTCTCACGGCGGTTTTGCTGGCAAGTGAACCCCGTCTGGAGTAGGACGCGGTGCGAGCGCAGGTTTGGGACCATGAAATCACAAATCGAGATATTTGCCGTTGGGCTTGCAGGCGCAGCCCTGCTGTTCTCCGTGGCCAGCGCTCAAGCGCAGCAGGTGGGCTCATATATCGGGCGAACTGCCGACGGAAATCGAATCCGATTCGATATCGTCAGCGATGCGCAAGGGCAACTTGCCATCGCCGACCTATCGCTGTCGTTCAGTGCTGCTTGTGGGCAGACTGGCACCTCCATGACACAGTCGTGGCAGTTCATTTTCTCCAAAGGGTTACCGATCGTCGGCGAACACGTGAAGCATGTTGAGAACAATCCCCAGCTATATCTGGTGAACAGCATCAGCTTTGATGGCAAGAAGGTGACGGGAACGACAGAAGCGCGCCTTCCCGTGCTTTTGGGCGGAAAATCTCCTGGAGCCGTGCAACTCTGCGTGTCCGGCAAGCAGGCATTTGAGGCAACCTTCCAGAGCGCCGACAACGCCAATCCCTTCGAAAATCCTGGCCGTGCAAGGCTCAAAACACCCGAGCGCACCGCCATTCTTGAATGGTCATCGCAAGGCGCGATGCATCAGGAATTGCGCAAACAGTAGCGTTGCACTCCGGCCTAGAGATCAGTCGCGCTCGCCCTCCAGCGAGCCGATGAGCTCCTCGAAGTCCTTCGTCTCGCGGAAATTCTTGTACACCGAGGCAAACCGGACATAGGCCACCTTGTCGAGACTGGCCAAGGCCTGCATCACCAATTCACCAATGACATTCGACGAGATCTCATTTTCGCCCATGCTTTCGAGCCGCCGCACAATGCCAGTGATCATGCGGTCCACGCGCTCGGGCTCTACCGGACGCTTGCGCAAGGCGTGAGAAATAGAGCGTTCGAGCTTATCCCGCTCAAAAGGCTCGCGGCGCCCATGTTTTTTGACGACGATCAGTTCGCGGAGCTGCACGCGCTCGAAGGTCGTGAACCGGCCACCGCAAGCGGGACAATGCCGTCGGCGCCGGATAGCGGAATTGTCGTCGCTGGGACGGCTGTCCTTCACCTGACTGTCTTCATGTCCGCAAAACGGGCAGCGCATTAAGGCGTTACTCCAATCCTATTGATAAATGGGAAATCGCTGGCACATCTCCCGCACGCGAGCACGCACTGCCGATTCCACGCTTTCGTCTCCCGATTCGCCATGGGCTGCAATGGCTTCAACAACCTCGACAATCCAATCCGCGACGGTTCGAAATTCCGCCACGCCAAATCCCCGCGTCGTTGCCGCAGGCGAGCCGAGACGGATACCAGATGTAATTGCGGCCTTTTCGCCGTCGAATGGAATGGCGTTCTTATTGCAGGTGATGAACGCCCGATCGAGCGCCTTCTCGACGGCGCGGCCTGTTGCCTTCTTCGGCCTCAAATCGACCAGCATGACATGCGTATCGGTACCACCGGACACGATGTCCAGACCTTTCGCGAGCAGTGCGGCCGCCAATGCCTTGGCATTTTCAACCACCGCTTTCGCATAGGTTTTGAATTCCGGCCTGAGCGCTTCGCCAAAAGCCACGGCTTTGGCGGCGATAACATGCATCAAGGGGCCGCCCTGCAGACCAGGAAATACGGCGGAATTGATCTTTTTTCCGAGATCGACGTCATTCGCGAGGATCATGCCGCCGCGAGGCCCCCGAAGCGTCTTGTGGGTCGTGGTGGTGACCACGTGCGCGTACTCCACTGGGTTGGGGTGCACGCCGCCGGCAACCAACCCCGCGAAATGGGCCATGTCGACCATGAAGATGGCGCCGATTTCATCGGCAATCTCGCGGAACGCCTTGAAATCAAAAAATCGGGAATAGGCTGAGCCGCCCGCCAAAATCAGCTTCGGACGATGGGTGCGGGCAATCAAGGCTACCTCATTCATGTCAATCCGATGGTCGTCACGGCGCACGCCATAGGATACCGGCTTGAACCATTTTCCAGATTGATTGACCGGCGAGCCGTGCGTCAGATGTCCACCGGCGGCAAGATCGAGGCCCATAAAGGTATCGCCCGGCTGCAACAGAGCCATGAAGACGGCCTGGTTGGCCTGCGCTCCGGAATGCGGCTGGACGTTGGCGAAGGCACATTTGTAGAGACGCCTGGCCCTCTCCGCGGCCAGTTCTTCGATAACATCCACATACTCGCAACCGCCATAGTAGCGGCGCCCAGGATAGCCCTCGGCATATTTGTTGGTCAGGACGGAGCCCTGGGCTTCCAACACCGCTCGGGAGACAATGTTTTCGGACGCGATGAGCTCGATCTTTTCTTGCTGGCGCTTGAGTTCGCTTCCTATTGCATCAGCAACGTCGGGATCGGTTTCGGCAAGGGTCTGTGTAAAAAATCGGTTTCGCTGGTCCGGCCTAATTTCGTTTGTTGTCATGGACGTAGCGAGCCCTGATTGGAAGCCAAACCCCTATCCCTTATCGTTTTGTGGCGCTATAGGCCCACATGTAGAACTGCCGTCATTGATATTGACACCTCACGCAAGAAAGAGCGGCAGCTCGGTAACGTTCATTTGCAACCGAGAATAGTTCCAGACACTTTCACAACCCATTGAACTGCTTTATTTCTGCTTGAACCCTGGACGTTGGGCCTGTAGGTCTTGCATTAGGAAATGTTAATCAAAGAATAGAGGGTTGCCAATGCCAAGTAATCCCGATGCATCGGTCCACCGGACGGATGAGCTTCTCAAGCTCGCGAGCAGCATTATCGCTGCGTATGTCAGCAACAATCCACTGCCGGTCTCCGA
>JAFAWQ010000050.1 GCA_019241645.1 Alphaproteobacteria bacterium | reverse complement strand
TCGGAAGTGTCACCCCGGCCACACGATACGGGGCTGGTGACTTTGGTCTCGCAATATCAAAGCGAATTCGCGCTGCATGCCCGCGCCATATTGGGTCTGCCAGTCGATACGGCGCTGGCGTCGCCCGGCGCCTCGGCGGTGATCTATGGCGGCGTCGATGCAAAAGGTATCGCCTTCGACGGCGTGGCCGAAGCGCTTGCGGTGCCACAAACCGAATTGCGGCTGTTCGGCAAGCCGGAATCGTACAAGAAGCGCCGCGTGGGCGTGGCGCTGGCCCACGGCGCGACGGTCGGGGACGCACGCTCCCGGGCGAGGCAGGCCGCCTCATGCGTAAGGCCCACAGTGCCCGGGGCAGCATCGTGACGAAATCGGATCCCCCGCCGGGCACCGAAACCTCACAGGAACAATGAGGAACCCTTCTCGGTGCCGAGCTCGTCTGCGGGCCCGAGCTGGCGATTGTCCTTAACCGATGGTTACCAATTGCTTGCCCCCCTGGAGCAGGGAGCCGCTGTGTAACAAGGCGAAACATTTTATGAGTCGCCCTTCCCACCCCGCCTGTGCCTCATAAGCCTCGGTAATTCCAAGGATTCTCGCCGCTTGTATTCACCCCCTCTTCCCTCGCGGATTTTGCGCGCCGGCGTAGTCGGCCATGGCGCTTTCGGCCGCCATCACGCCGCCAAATACGCGCGCATCCCCGGCGTCGAGCTGATCGGCATCGCCGATCCCAGCGGCGATGCCCGCCGCCAGGCGGTGGCGACGCACGGTGTGCCGGCGATGGCGGACTGGCGTGAGCTGTTGGGCCGGGTGGACATCGTCAGCATCTGCTCCCCGGCAGTCACGCACGCGCCGATCGTACGCGCCTTTCTCAATGCCGGCACCGACGTGCTGGTGGAAAAGCCGATCGCCACGAGCGTCACCGAGGCAGACTCGCTGATCGCCCTGGCGGCAGCGAAGAACCGGGTACTGACGGTTGGGCACCAGGAGCGCTTCGTTTTCGCCCGCACCGGCCTCCTCGACTACGAGGATGCGCCGCTCGAGGTTGAGTGCTGGCGCATGGGTCCGTGGACCGGGCGCGGCATGGATGTCAGCGCCGTGCTCGATCTGATGATTCACGATATCGACCTCGTGCACTGCCTCATTCCCGGTGACGTAACCGACGTGGAAGCGCATGGCCGCTCGGGCGTCAGCCGGCGCGCGGATGACGTGACGGCACAGGTCACCTTCGAAAACGGCTCGCTGGCCCGCCTGCATGCCAGCCGCATTTCGCCGGTACGGCGAAGAGGCATGCGCGCGGTTTACCCCGATGGCGTGATCGAGATCGATTTCATCTCCCGCCAGGTGAAGAACACGACCGGGCGGCCGCTGCAACCGTTGCGCCTGGACGATCCGCTGGGTGAATCCATCAAATCCTTCGTCAGCGCTGCCAGAATGGGCGCCTCCTCCCTGGTGCGGCCGGAAGAAGCCCGGCGCGCGCTGGAGACTGCATTGCTGATTGACCGGGCCGCAGCGCCGACGCCCGAACGCGAGCCCGCACTGGCCCGCTACGCCTAGGTTCAGCATTGAAAGCAGCTAGGACTGCGGGAAGCCGAACACCCGAAGGAAGATTGGCGCGGCGGCTCGCAGAAAATCCTGTTCTGCGTCACCAATCTTGCCGGCAATTATCCGCCTTTCGAGCGTGACGATCTTGTCGAAGCGCACCAGCGACGGAGCCTTCAAGCCATTCTGCTGGCTTGGTTGGAGTAGCAAGGCATCTTCCGTGGTTGCTGTGACGTTTGAGGTTATGAAAGCGAGAACCAAATCTGCACGCCGCTCATTTTCCCGCGAAACGACAAGAGCCGGGCGAACTTTCGAGGCGGACAAGTCGGTAAATGGAAATCGCGCCAGGACAATGCTGCCGAAAGGATACATCAGGGATGACGGATGTCAGCATCGCTATAAAGATCCGGTTCATCGGCAAGGAAGTCGAAGGCGTGGCCTTCTTCTGCCAGTTTGCTCAAGGACAGATCGTTCTCAAGTGTTTCCAGAGTGACGCGTACAAGTTGCTTCGCAGGAATGCCGCGCCGCTGAATTTCCGCCGGAACATTGCCCGCTTCGATATTTTCTAGGACGTACCGCATTCGGAAATCTCCTTCGCCTTCGCTCATAGGCGATTTCGGCGTTTTTGTCTAAACACGCGCCATGAGGAACTGGTTACGCATCGCGCTGGCCCAGGCCAACCCACTGATGGGCGACGTCGCAAATCTTGCCAGAGCGCGCACCATGCGGGCCCCAGAATGGGCGCCTTCTCCCTGGTGCGGCCGGAAGAAGCCCGGCGCGCGCTGGAGACTGCATTGCTGATCGACAGGGCTGCGGCGCCCGAACGCGAGCCCGCGCTGGCCCGCTACGCCTGAACTCCGTCCTTTTAAGTGCGGGGCGTTGGACTAAGCTGCCCTCCTACGGAGGAGAGGCTATGTCGCATCCATTTCCATGGTCAGCCTGCGCGGCTGCAGCATGCTTGGTATCGGGCTTTTGTTCCACGCCGGTGATGGCTGACGCATGCTCGGATCTCGCCGCCGCGAAGCTCGACAAAGGCCATGTGACCGCGGCCACCAGCATTCCCGCCGGCCAGTTCACCACACCGGCGCAGATCGGATACGACTCACAGACCTTCGACGTCCCGGCTTTTTGCCGCGTGCAGCTCAAAATCGGGACGGCGACGGCAGAGGTATGGTTGCCCTTTGCGTGGAACGGCAAGCTGACAGGCTGGGGCAACGGTGGCGAACTCGGCGCCATCATCTATGGGGAGATGTATTTCGGTCTTATTGGAGGCTATGTCAGCGTCGCCTCCGACCTCGGACATCAGAGCGCCGGCAACGACGCAAGCTGGGCGTTCAATCGCCCGCGCGTTATCAGGGAATTCGGCGTCACCGCGACGCATGACATGACGGTGGCTGCGAAGGCGCTGGCACAGACCTACTACGGCAGCGGACCCCTGCACGCCTATTTCATCGGCGGCTCCGCGGGCGGGCGCCAAGCGCTGATGGAAGCAGAGCGCTTTCCTACCGATTACGATGGTATCGCGTCGCTTTATCCGGCTCTCGGCTGGACGCACCTGATGTCGGGCTTCATCGCGCAGGAGCTGAAGCTCGGCGGAAGCGCCGATGGTGCGGGGCAGCTGAGCTACGAGCAGACGTTGTCCCTTAACAAGGCCGTGCTCAATGCCTGCGACGGCAATGACGGATTGCGCGACGGCCTCATCGAAGACCCGACGCGCTGCAAATTCGATCCCGGCGTGATGGCCTGCGCGGCGACGCATTATCGCGCAGCGTGCTTCACCGATGCGCAGGTCGCGGCCACCCGCGCGCTCTATGAACCGTTGCGGCTCTCGTCCGGCAAGATCGTGTATCGCGGTCTCGCCTATGGCAGCGAGTACGAGTGGAGCTGTTCCGTGCTCCACGACGCTTTCAACTTCCCATTTGCGAACGCCTGGTTCCAGAACGAGGTCTACACGCCGGGTTGGGATTTCCACACCTTCAACCCCGATGTTGACGTTCCATATGCCGATGAGTTGCGCGCGCACACGCTGAACGGCGACTCACCCAATCTCGATGCTTTCAAGGCCGCGGGCGGCAAGCTGGTGATCGCGCAGGGGCAGTCCGATGCTGTCGTCATTCCGGAGAACGCAATCGATTTCTATCGGCACGTTCGCAACCGGTATGGCAAAGGAACCGAAGCCTTCGCGCGTCTGTTCATGATGCCCGGCGCGGGTCATTGCGCCAAGGCCGTGGGTCCCAGTTCGTGGGACATTTTTGGCGTGCTGGAGAACTGGGCGGGCAGCGGCGTGGCGCCGGATTCCATTCTCGCTTATCAATTCAACGACGACGGCTCGGTAAACCGTACCCGGCCGCTCTGTCCGTGGCCCAAGCAGGCCCGTTACGATGGCCATGGCGATGTCAACGACGCCAGGAGTTTCACCTGCAAATAGCGTCGCTTCCGCACGCATGACCGGCTAAGAACACCGCATGGACCGGTTTCGTATCGCGCTGGCGCAGGCCAATCCGCTGATGGGCGACATTGCGGGGAATCTGCGGAAAGCGCGGGCCATGCGTGGCGATGCGGCAAAGGCGGGCGCCGATCTGATCCTGTTTCCAGAACTCTATATTGTGGGCTATCCGCCGGAGGATCTCGTGCTGAAGCCGGCGCTGCAGGAGGACGCGCGCGAGGCCATCGAAGCGCTGGCGAAAGATACGGCCGATGGCGGCCCGGCCGTACTGATCGGCGCACCGTGGGAGGATGAGGGCAAGCTCTACAACGCCTGCCTTTATCTCGACGAAGGCCGCATCGCGGCGCGCACCTACAAGCGCGATCTGCCGAACTATGGTGTGTTCGACGAAAAGCGCGTTTTTGCAATCGGCCCGGCGCCGCAACCGTTCGAAATCCGCGGCACTCGCATCGGGGTGCCGGTGTGCGAGGATATCTGGACACCGGATGTTATCGCCTGCCTGCGCGACAAGGGCAGCGAAATCCTGCTGGTGCCTAACGGCTCGCCCTTCGAGGCCTGCAAGGAGAATCTGCGGCTGAAGCTGATCCGCGAACGTGCGAGCGAAAGCGGTTTGCCGCTCGTCTATCTCAACCAGATCGGCGGGCAGGATGAGTTGGTGTTCGACGGCGCCTCCTTCATCTGCAACGCGGACGGCTCGCTCGCGAACGCTCTGCAGCCGTGGGAAGAAGCGCTCGTGCTGACCGAATGGTCGCGTACAGCAAAAGGCTGGGTGTGCACCAAAGGCCCATGCGTGGAAGAGGAAGACCGCATCTCCTCGATCTACCACGCGATGATGCTGGGCCTGCGCGATTACGTGAACAAAAACCGCTTTCCCGGCGTCGTGCTGGGGCTTTCCGGCGGCATCGATTCCGCGCTCTCTGCCGCGGTGGCGGTGGATGCGCTGGGGCCGGATCGCGTGCGCTGCGTGATGCTGCCGTCCAAATACACCAGCCGCGAGTCTCTGGAGGACGCAGCGGAAATCGCCCGCCTGCTCGGCTGCAAATACGAAACAGTGCCCATCGAATCCGCAGTAGAGACGTTCAGCCACGCATTGCGAGACACGTTCGTGGGCCGTGCGGTGGATACGACGGAAGAAAACATCCAGTCACGCATCCGCGGCGTCATCTTGATGGCGATCTCCAACAAGTTCGGCCCGATGGTGCTCACCACGGGCAACAAAAGCGAGATGAGCGTCGGCTACGCCACGCTCTATGGCGATATGTGCGGCGGCTTCAACGTGCTGAAGGACGTCTACAAGACCGACGTGTTCAGCCTGTCGCGCTGGCGGAACGAAAACGCGCCGAGGAACGCGCTGGGCCCGAACGGCCGTGTGATGCCGAACAATGTCATTACGCGCCCGCCATCCGCCGAATTGCGGGCAGACCAGAAAGACGAAGACTCGTTGCCGCCCTACGAAATTCTCGACGGCATTCTCGAATCGCTGGTCGAAGAAGAGATGTCGTTCGAGCAGGTCTGCGCCAAGGGCTATGATGGCGCCACGGTAAAGCGGGTCGAGCAGCTGCTCTACACGTCGGAATACAAGCGAAGGCAGGCGCCGCCGGGAGTAAAAATCACGCGCAGAAGCTTCGGCCGCGACCGCCGCTATCCTATCACCAACGCCTTCCGGGACGCGCGAGACATATGAACGAGGGCCCCCTACCGTCTCGCGTTCGCTTCGCTCACGCGATCCACCTTCCCCGTAAACGGGGGAGGATAAGTTTGGCCGTATGCTACGTCCTTATCCTCCCCCGCTTGCGGGGGAGGTGCCGAGCGAGCACTTCGCGAGCGAAGCGGAAGGGGGAGCGGTGAGCGACATCATCGTCCGTTTTGCACCGTCGCCGACCGGGTTGCTGCATGTCGGCAATGCGCGTACTGCCATGCTCAACTGGTTGTTCGCGAAGAAAGCGAACGGCAAATTCTTCCTGCGCATCGACGACACCGATACCGAGCGAGGACGGAAGGAATACGAAGACGCCATTCTCGAAGATCTGGCGTGGCTGGGGCTGACGCATGATGCATTCGCGCGGCAAAGCGAACGCGCGAAAGCGCACTCGCAGGCGGCTGAGCGGTTAAAGGCAAGCGGGCGTCTCTATCCGGCCTATGAATCGGCCGATGAACTCGACCGCCGCCGGAAGCGCCAGATGGCGATGCACAAGCCGCCGGTGTATGATCGCGCCGCGCTGAAGCTCACGCCGGAAGAGCGTGACAAACTCGGAAGCCAAGGCCGCAAGCCGCACTGGCGATTCAAGCTCAGTCAAACGAAAGTGCGCTGGCAAGATCTCGTGCGCGGCGATGTTGAAATTGACACCGCGCACCTTTCCGATCCCGTGCTGATCCGCGAGGACGGACGGTTCCTCTACACCCTGCCCTCTGTGGTGGACGATGTGGATTTCGCCATCAGCCACATCGTGCGGGGCGAGGACCACGTTACCAATACGGCGGTGCAGATCGAGATTTTCGAGGCGCTGAGCGCGCAGGTGCCGGTGTTTGCACATTTCCCGCTGTTGACCGGCGCAGGCGGCGAAGCGCTGTCGAAACGCATCGGCTCGCTTTCTCTGCAGGACATTCGCGACGACGGCATCGAGCCATTGGCGATGGCATCGTATCTGGCGAAGATCGGCACCTCCGATCCGATCGAGTTGCGCCCGTCGCTGGAAGCGCTGGTGCAGGAGTTTGATTTCGCCAAGATCGCCCGCGCTCCGGCGCATTTCGATCCCACGGAGCTGCAAGCCTTGAACGCCAAGCTGCTGCATTCTCTTCCGTACACAGAGGTTGCCGCACGGCTGACCGCGCTTGGTATTCCCGCCAGCGAAGCCTTCTGGGAAGCGGTAAAGGCGAACCTCACCCATCTCTCGGATGCGAAGGATTTGTGGACCTTGGTGGCCGGTCCGGTGACTTCTGTCGTTGAAGACGCATCGCTTGTCGCGAAAGCCGCAGAGCTGCTGCCGCCGGAGCCATGGGACGAAACAACCTGGAGCGCGTGGACCAAAGCGGTATCGAAATCCACCGGCGCGAAGGGCCGCGCGCTGTTTCATCCGCTGCGTCTGGCGCTCACGGGCCGCGAAAGCGGGCCCGAGATGAAGAAGCTGCTGCCCCTTATCGGCCGAGACCGCGCGCTTAAGCGGCTTAAGTGTGAAGCAGCGTAATGCCTATCCTCCCCCGTTTACGGGCGATTGTGCACTACTTGACATAAGCCGCCTCCTTGCCTATGTTTGGGGTATTGAGGGAGGCACCCGCATGGGCACGTCCAAGCGCATTCACCAGATGACCATTCCGCAGTGGGAAGCGGCCTTTCCGCACGATGACGCCTGTAAGGCGTATCTTGTCCGCAACCGCTGGCCTACGGGCGTTGCGTGCCCGCGCTGTGGCAATCTGGAGGTCTATGAGCTGTGCCGCGCCTTCCATTGGCAGTGCACCGCGTGCGCTCCGGGAGGCTCTACGGGCTATCGGTTTTCTGTCACTGTCGGCACGATTTTCGAAAACACGAACAAGCCGCTTCGCGAGTGGTTTCGCGTTATTCACCGGATGCTTGTCAGCAAGAAAGGCGTGTCCGCTCACCAGATTTACCGGGAAATGGGGTTTGGCTCTTACCGGACGGCGCTCTACATGACGCATCGCATTCGCGCGGCGCTTATCGACAAGAATTTCCGGCAGTTGATCGGCATTGTGGAGGTCGATGAAACCTACATCGGCGGCAAGAACAAGAACCGCCATTGGGATAAGAAAACCGCTGGCATTGGCGGGCAAGAGGCGGACAAGTTTATCGTGATCGGCGCTTGCCAGCGCAAAGGCAACGTTGTGGCTCGCGTGATCGAAAACACGAAAACCGAAACCTTTGAGCGGTTCGTTCGGGCGATGGTTTCCGACAAGTGTTCCCTTCTCTCCACAGACGAACACAGCGGCTACCGCCGCCTGTCGCCCGATTACCCTCACCATGCCGTCCGCCACGAAGCAAAGAACTACGTTGTCGGCGCAATCCATACGAACTCGATTGAAGGCTTCTGGAGCCTCGTGAAGCGCGGTATCATGGGCACGTTCCACAAGGTGAGCCGCAAGTATTTGCCGCTCTACATTGCGGAATTTGAGTGGCGTTATAACAACCGGAACAATCCGGACATTTTCGCGGAAGCGATTAGGGGATGCTGATTGTGCGGGCATGATTGTAGCAAATGGT
>JAFAWQ010000024.1 GCA_019241645.1 Alphaproteobacteria bacterium | reverse complement strand
GGGGGGGAGAGGGTGGGGGTGGGGGGGCGAAGATTGTGCAGCTGCAGACAGCTCCCCCTTACCCCAGCCCTCTCCCCCAAAGGGGGCGAGGGAGTTCGGTTGTGGATGCTCCGGCAGTTCGCAAGTTTGGAGAGAAACCTGTCGCTTCGCCGGCGGTGCGCGAGCGCGCGCATGAATTGGGCATCGAGCTGCAGTATGTGTCAGGATCGGGGCCGGCAGGACGCATCAATCATCAGGATCTCGACACCTACATCGCGAGCGGCGGACGCAATGCGATGGAGTCGCGCGGCAGCGGCTACGCGCAACGCGATGGCATCGAGGAGATCAAGGTCATCGGCCTGCGCCGCAAAATCGCGGAGAAGATGCAAGACGCCAAGCGCCGCATTCCCCACTTCGCCTATGTCGAGGAGATCGACATGACGGAGCTGGAGAGCTTGCGCGCGCATCTCAACAAGACGAATCTTAGCGATCAGCCCAAGCTCAACGTGCTGCCGTTCCTGATGCGCGCGCTGGTGCGCATGCTGCCGCACTATCCGCAGATCAACGCGCGTTTCGACGACGATGCCGGCGTGGTGCACCGCTATGCGGCGGTGCACATCGGCATCGCCACGCAAACGGCCAACGGACTCATTGTGCCGGTGGTAAAGCACGCCGAAGCGCGCGACGTTTGGGACAGCGCGCTGGAAGTGGCGCGCGTGGCGTCGCTGGCGCGCGACAACAAAGCGTCGAAGGACGATCTCACCGGCTCGACCATCACCATCACCAGCCTCGGCACCCTGGGTGGCGTGGTCACCACGCCGGTCATCAATCATCCTGAGGTGGCGATCATCGGGCCGAATGCGATCATCGAGCGGCCCGTCGTCCGCAACGGGCAGGTGGTGGTGCGCAAAATGATGAACCTGTCGTCCTCGTTCGATCATCGCGTTGTGGACGGCTACGACGCCGCGGAGTTCATCCAGAAGATCAAGGCGCTGCTGGAACACCCGGCCACATTGTTTATGGATTAAACATGCCAGAGCAGATTCATACCAAGGTCCTCGTTGTCGGCGGTGGGCCGGGCGGCTATGTCGCCGCAATCCGCGCCGGGCAGCTGGGGCTGGATACAACACTCATTGAAGCCGACAAGCTCGGCGGCACTTGCCTCATCCGTGGCTGCATTCCGTCGAAGGCGATCATCCATTCCGCCGGGTATTTTGAAACCATGACTCGCGCCGCATCCGACAAAGGCCTGCACGGCATCAGGCTGGCCAGCGCCCCTTTCCTCGAAATGCCAGAGCTGTACAAGTGGAAGGAAGGCGTCGTCAAAAAGCTCAACACCGGCGTCGGCGCGCTCTTGAAGCGCGCAAAAGTGCGGGTGATCGACGGCTGGGCCACCTTCTCCGATGCGAAAACCTGCGCGGTGAAAACAAAGGACGGCGAGCAGATTATCACCGCCGAACACGTCATCCTTGCCAACGGCTCCACGCCGGTCGAGCTGCCGTTCCTGCCGTTCGGCGGCGGCGTGATCTCCTCCACCCAAGCCCTCGATCTGCAGCAGCTGCCCAAGAAATTGGTGGTGGTTGGCGCGGGTTACATCGGCCTCGAACTCGGCATTGCGTTCCGCAAGTTGGGCAGCGAGGTGACAGTCGTCGAAGCACTCGATCACATCCTGCCACTCTATGATCCGGAACTGGTGGCGCCGGTCGCGAAATGGCTGAAGGCGAACGGCGTCACCGTGCATTTAAGCGCGAAGGCGAAAGGCAAGGACGCCAATGGCCTCATCGTCGAAATGGCGGATGGCAAAACGCAAACGCTTTCCGCCGACAAGATTCTCGTCACCGTCGGCCGCAAGCCAAACGCCGAAGGCTGGGGCCTCGAGAACATGGGCGTCGACATGGAGGGCCGCTTCGTCAAGGTCGACAAGCAGTGCCGCACCTCCATGAAGAATGTGTGGGCGGTGGGCGATCTCGTGGGCGAGCCGATGCTGGAGCACAAGGCCGCCCATCAGGGCGACATGGTTGCGGAAATCATCGCCGGCCATAAGCGCGAATTCAGCCACGGCATCATTCCGGCTGTGTGCTTCACCGAACCGGAAATCGTTAGCGCCGGATTGCTGCCGTCCGAAGCCGGTGCGGACACCATCGTTGCGGTGTTTCCGTTCGCTGCGAATGGCCGCGCGCTCAGCATGGATGCCGGCGAGGGTTTCGTGCGCGTGGTGGCGCGGAAAGACGATCATCGCCTGCTCGGCATCCAGGCGGTTGGCCAGCATGTTGCCGAGCTGTCCGGCGAGTTCAGCCACGCGCTGGAGATGGGCGCGCTGTTGGAGGACGTGGCCGGCACCATCCACGTCCATCCCACTCTGAGCGAGGCCTATCACGAAGCATCGCTCCGCGCGCTGGGACACGCCATCCATATCTAATGCTAGACCTTCGGCTTACACGTCAAATGATTGAATTTAAATTTCGCCAAGTGCCTTTTCCTACCGGAACACTAACTTGGGATAAGCCGTTATATGGCGCGGCGAAGGTGGCTTCGAACGATTGGAGCAATGCGATGAGACTTCTTTTGATTGCAGGTTCGGCTGCGGCGCTACTGGCGAGCGGCTATGCCATGGCGCAGGATGCAACCCTTACGATCGAGCCGGCGCACCGCACGATCATCAAGCAATACGTGGTCAAGGAGCACGTAAGGCCGGTTATGATCAAGGAAAAGGTGGCCATCGGTAGCGTGTTGCCGGCAGACGTGGCACTTCAGCCCGTTCCGGACGAGTGGACGACCACGGCTCCCGAAGTACGCGAATATCAGTATGTCGACTGGAACGGCAAAGTGGTTTTCGTCGAGCCGAAGACCCGTAAGGTCGTGACCATCGTCGAATAACGGCGGTCGTAGCTATAACATCGCGTTCCGGGCGGTCCGAGTTCATCGGGCCGCCCTCTTTCATTGTTTGCTGCCATTCTTGCCCACGCGGTAAAACGGCCTGGTTTTTGCTGCAATGGTGAGGCTTTGATGTCGCGTTCCGGAACCGGGACGGAAAACTGCGCGTTGCCTAACGAATTGTTAAGGCTGCTCATGAGAGGCGCCAATGGGTAGGTTTGTGGTGGGTCTGGGGACATTTGGCGCGGTCCTTCTGACCGCTGGATGCCTCGGATTTTACGAAGGCGAGGTACCGCAGCAGCAGGTCGCCGGGCCGGAGATCTACGACCAGCCTCGGATGCAGGAGCAAAGGGCGTATCGGCCGGTCCCGAGGCCCAAACCGCGCCCGGCGATGACCGCATCGGCGGTGCGAACCTCCGCGAGCCCCGGCAAAGACGCGGGCGGAAAGAAATTCGCGAAGGCCGAAGTGCCGATGAGTGAGACGGCATCCAAGCCGCTATTCAACGCCAATGAGAAACCGGTTGAAGTGAAGCCGTCGGCAAAGACACCTGACGCTGGCGCCGCCTCGGGGACCGAGACATCGGTCGCAAAGGCTTCAGCCTCCGGTCCGGTTACCCCAGCGGAAATCCGTACCGCCGTTCCCGTTCAGAAACTGGACAATCCGAAGCAGGCGCTGGCAGGCGTGGAGGTGAAAAGCGTGTGGGGTGGCGTGCTGGGACACGTGTCTTCGCTGGATGTGAGCGCGGGAAAAATCAAGACGCTGGACATCAAAGTCATGGGGTCACCTGGCGCCAAGTCGAAAGTCGTGCGTGTGGAACCATCGCGGCTCAAATACATGCGCAACCGAAAGATGGTTCTCACGACATTGTCGAAGCCCGATCTGGAAAAGCTGCCCGCCACCGTCAACCCGTGACCGCGAGCGTCACGGGTCAGAGGGCGGCGACCAGCGCGGCATTGTAGATTTCGCTCATCTTTGCCCCGAGCGGGGCAATCTGGACCGGCTTTTCCAAACCGATCAGCAGCGGTCCGAGGACGCTGACGTTGCCGGTCTCCCGCAACAGCTTTGTTGAAATCGAAGCCGAATGGATAGCGGGCATGATGAGTACATTGGCGGTCTCAGAGAGGCGCGCGAATGGATAGACGGCCAGCTTGTCGGGATCCAGCGCCACATCGGCGGCAATCTCGCCATCGTATTCGAAATCCACGCCGCGCCGGTCGAGAATATGCACCGCCTCCACGATCCGCTCGCTGCGCTCATTGCGCGGAAAGCCGAAGGTGGATGACGCGAGCAGCGCGGTGCGCGGCACGAAGCCGAAATACCGTACGACCTCGGCCGTCTGTACGGCGATGTCGGCGAGCTCCTCGCTCGTCGGCATCTCGTGTACCGAGGTATCGGCGACGAACAACACCCTGCCCTTGGTAATGATCAGCATGACGCCGATGGGACGCTTGCCCGGCGGAGTGTCGAGCACCAGGCGCACGTCGGACAATGCGACCTGGTAGGAGCGCGTGGCGCCGGTGACCATGGCATCCGCGTCGCCAGCTTTTAGCATGGAGGCGGCGTAGATATTCCGGTCCTTGGTGACGAGCCGGACGCAATCGCGATAGAGCTGTCCCCGGCGCTGCAATCGCATGTAGAGCGCTTCGACATACCGCGCCGCTTCTTCAGTCGAATGCGGCGTGTGAATTTCCAGCAGATGTTCGTCGATGCCGGCGCGGCGCAGTCCCGCCTTGATCACCTCCTCGCGTCCCACCAGCAGCGCTTTCCCCAAACCAGCATTCTGGAACGCCGCCGCTGCGCGAAGCACAGAATCCTCTTCCCCTTCGGCAAAGACGACACGCTTGGGGTTAGCCCTTACCATGGCGGTCACGCGCTGAAACAACAGCGAGGAAGGATCGAGCCGCGCGGTCAACTGGTAGCGGTAGGCGTCTGTGTCCTTTACGTCGCGCCGCGCAACACCGGTTCTGACCGCCGCTTCGGCGACAGCCGACGAGACCCGGGAAATCAGCCGCGGATCGAATGGAACCGGAATGATGTAATCCGGTCCGTACACCGGACGGCTGCCCCGATAGGCGGCAGCGACTTCGTCCGGCACATCCTCGCGCGCGAGCGCAGCCAGCGCTTCCGCCGCAGCGATCTTCATCGCCTCGTTGATCGTGCGCGCCCGCACGTCCAGCGCGCCGCGGAAAATGTAGGGGAAGCCAAGAACGTTGTTGACCTGGTTCGGGTAATCGCTGCGGCCCGTGGCGACAATCGCATCCGGACGCACCGCCTTCACATCTTCCGGCGTGATCTCCGGATCGGGATTGGCCATGGCGAAAATGATCGGCGCTTTCGCCATCGTCTTCACCATCTCCCGTGTCACGGCGCCTTTCACCGAAAGTCCGAGAAACACATCGCAATCGACAAGCGCATCGGAAAGGCTTCGCGCTTTCGTTTCGACGGCGTGCGCGCTCTTCCACTGGTTCATGCCGTTGGTGCGGCCGCGATAGATCACGCCTTTGGTGTCGCAGAGTAGCGCATTGGCACTTGGAAGCCCCATCGCCTTCAACAATTCGAGGCAAGCGATGCCCGCCGCGCCCGCGCCGTTCACGACCACCTTGATATCGGCCATCTTGCGGCCGGTCAGTTCCAGCGCATTGATGACGCCGGCAGCCGAGATGATGGCGGTGCCGTGCTGATCGTCGTGGAATACAGGGATGTCCATCAACTCCCGCAACCGCTCCTCGATGATGAAGCAATCCGGCGCCTTGATGTCTTCGAGATTGATCCCGCCGAAGCTCGGGCCGAGATAGCGCACGGCAGCGATGAAGGCATCGACATCGGCCGTATCCACCTCGAGATCGATCGAATCGACGTCGGCAAAGCGCTTGAACAGCACGGCCTTGCCTTCCATCACCGGCTTCGAGGCCAGCGCGCCCAGATCGCCCAGGCCGAGAATTGCTGTGCCGTTCGAGATTACGGCAACCAAATTTCCGCGCGCCGTGTAATCGAAGGCGGCGTCAGGATTTTCTGCAATCGCGCGAACCGGCACCGCCACGCCCGGCGAATAAGCGAGGCTTAAATCCCGCTGCGTCGCCATCGGCTTGGTGGGCGTGATCTCGATCTTGCCGGGCTTGCCCTGGCGATGGAAAGCCAGCGCTTCCTCGTCGGTGAAGGACGGGCGGGTATGATCCATGCGGCGGTCCTGATCTGATCTGCGGACTATCCGCCGGAAAGTGCCACCAGTTCAATGGTCTCCGGCAGGTCCGCCGCCGCCGCGAAGAACAGATCCCTCGCTCGCGCCGGCAGAGAGCCGGCGCGAGCGGTGTCTTACCATTTTACGATCTACTACTTATTCAGGACACCGAAAGACCACGGACGCGCCCCTCCTATCCGCAAGGTCAGTTTCGTGCCGTTGGGTATGGCGGCGAACTCGGCCGGCGTGAGGGTGAAAATCAATCTGTCCGTCTTTCCTGACGGGAAGCGAGACGTCCGGAAGCTATGGCCGCCCGCAATCAGCGTCGGTAACGCATTCGCCACCGGGAACACCCGCGAGGATTGCAATTCGATCTCTATTTGCGAAACGCCTGATGGCGATGTGATGCGGCGGGTCGCCACCACCACATTTTCATCGGGATGTTGCGGCGGCGTCTGGGTGGCATTGCTCACTGTCAGGAACCCCGGCAGCATCTTGCCGGACAGACCGCCAGATCCGGCAGGTGTTTTTGTGAATCGGACATCGGCCAGATAAATAGACGAGGCGGACGTGCGATCAAAGATGAAGCGCACCCCGCGGAAATTCGACGGATCGAAGCCGGCGAAGTCCGAAATCGGCACGCGAACCGTCTGGAAAATGACATTGCAGCAGAACGCGCCGGTAGGGCGGCGAACGACTGCTACGTCCTTGAGGGCGACGGCGCTGGAAAGATCGTCGTTGGCGTTGGCCAGCTCGATAGAGAAATCGACATCGCCCGTCGGATCAGGGTTGGAATTGCAAAGACTGCCGAAGCAACGAAGCGCCACCCGGAATTCGAGTGCCGGATAAGACGAGATGTCAATCGAGTTGTTTTTATTCGCCGCGTTGACTTGGAGGAAGCCGTTTTTCGCCGACCAGTTTATGGCCGCCGCTCGCTGCGTGCTGTCATCGTTCGAGCTTCCGGAACCGTGAAGATATTGCGTGAGGCCGGAAGACTGATTGGCAACGCCTTCGGATGATGTGCCGGTGGACTTGTCAAAATTATCGACGATGAAGTTGTCGGCCGTATGCGGTGCCGGTGTAAAGCCGCGCGCGTAGGCCGTCACTTTGGTCAGCTTCGATGACAAAGGATAACTGGGATCGAACAGCTTAGCCTTCTTTGGCTTGGCCTTTGGCCCGACATGGGCGAGAAAAAACGGAATGAGCGTCTCATACGCCGTGGTACGCTGCGCTTTCGAGCCCTTGTATTGAGGGAACAACGGTGTTTCGCCGCTGCAATTGCCCGCATCGGACAACTGCCATTCGGTATTGTAGAAATTGTGGTTGGCGCCGAAAACCTCGAAGGTCGATTTGTTGAGCGCGGCCGACTCGGTCGTGTTCAGCATCGACCTGTCATAGGGCTTCAGCCCTTCAAGGTCGCTCACGTCGCCGTCGCAGCCGGGAAGCAGCACGTTCCACTGCATCCCGGTGTTATTGAGAATGCGGCTGGTCTGGCCGTCCACCGGGCCGATCTCGTACATCGCCTCAAATGTCACGGCGCCAATGCGCGCGGGCCACGGACTGCCTGAGTCTTCATACTGGGTGACCGCCGCGCGCATTCCCTCGCCTCCGCGCGAATGACCCATGAGACCGACATGGCTGAAATCGAGGATGCCCTTCAGATCGAATCCCAGGCTTGAGGGCGCGCCCCCATCGGCATTCCACTGGGCGAGATATTGCATGTGGCGCAGCACCAGCCGCCCGCGGATAAGATTGCGGCCGTCGTCCCCCGACACGCCTCCAGCGCCATTCACGCCGCGATTGGCATTGATGGAAACCACAACATAACCATGGCTCGCCAAATCCTTGGCGAGGTAATTGTAGCCGAGATGGTTCGGCGTCACGACGTATCCCGAGGGGCACGTGCCCGAGAAAGTGTAGGTCACATCGTCATCGACGCGTACTTTGTGTACGGAATCGTAACGCCCGCAGGTGCCGTGATTGCCATGCAGAAAAATGACGAGGGGGTATGCTCCATCCGTGGTGGGGCGCCACACACGCGCCCACTCCTCAGTCTGGAGGTCGGTGGTGACTTCCGAGTCAAACGAAGCCGGCAGTTTGTATTCGCCCTGCTCTACGGCTAGCGCGGATGCGGTTATCGGATATGTGGCCGCCACCGACGCCAGCAGACCAAATACGGCAGAGCGAATGTGAAACACGATAGATCCCTCCTCTTTGGACGCACTTATCTGTGGAAGAGGGATCAAGATCAATCGATATCCCTTTCAGCCATCGTACGAAAATTCTGTCATTATCCCGTAACAATCTGGAGTTGGTCGGGAGCGGCCGGGCCTGCCCAGTACCTGTTCCGGTTACATTTTTGCCGATCTGGTATGGTTTTGCCATGAACGAGCCGGCCACGATGGAAGCGCGCAGTGCCACCCCGTCCATGGCGCAGTTTCTGGAGATCAAGGCCGCGCATCCTGAGTATCTGTTGTTCTACCGGATGGGCGACTTCTACGAGCTGTTCTTCGAGGATGCCGCCAAAGCCGCCGAGGCGCTCGACATCGCGCTCACCAAGCGCGGCAAGCATCTGGGGGATGCGATTCCCATGTGCGGCGTGCCGGTGCATGCCGCGGAGCAGTATCTTGAGAAGCTGATCCGCAAGGGCTTCCGGGTCGCCGTCTGCGAGCAGATGGAAGATCCGGCGCAAGCGCGCCGGCGCGGCAGCAAGGCCGTGGTGAGGCGGGAAGTGGTGCGGCTTGTCACGCCGGGTACGCTGACCGAAGATTCGCTGCTCGACGCCCGGGCGGCGAACGCGCTGGTGGCAGTGGGCCGCGCCGGCAGTGCGTTTGCCATTGCGGCAGCGGATATTTCCACCGGTGAGTTCCGCGTATCCGCCGTGGCAGCAAACGATATCGCGACCGAGCTGGCCCGACTTTCGCCCAAGGAAATCCTGGTCCCGGACAACGTGTTTTCGGATCCCGTTCTCGGCCGGCTTTTCAAGGCATCCGGTGCCGTCGTGACGCCGCTTCCTGCCATCAAATTCGACTCTTCGGCGGGAGAGCGCGCGCTAAAGAAGCTGTACCGCGTGGCGTCGCTTGACGGATTCGGCGCCTTCTCCCGCGAGGAGCTCTCGGCCGCGGGCGCGTTGGCCGCCTATCTCGACCTTACGCAACGGGGAAAGTTCCCGGCGCTTATGCCGCTCGCGCGTGACGGTGAGCGTGTCTTCATGGCCATTGACCAGGCAACGCGGCGAAACCTCGAACTGGTCGAGACTATGTCCGGGGGCCGCAAGGGCAGTCTGCTTGCCGGCATCGACCTGACAGTGACCGCGGCCGGTGCTCGCGAACTTGCGGCGCGCCTGACGTCACCGCTGACGAATCCCGGCGCCATTTCCGTGCGCCAGGACGCCATTTCGTACTTGGTGTCCGATCCTGACTGTCGTGGCCGGATGCGCGAAAAATTGCGCCGCATCCCTGACATCGCCCGCGCGCTGGCGCGAATCTCCGTCTCGCGGGCCGGCCCGAGAGATTTGTCGAATATTCGCGACGGACTGAACGCGGCTCGCGTTGTGCGCGATCTGCTGCCAGAGATCGATGATCCACTAAGAGCTGCGACCGGCGAACTTGCCGAGGCCCGCGCGATGTTGATCGCAGGGCTGGACCAATCCTCGCCCCTTCACGACTCCCTGGATCAGTTCCTGACTGGCGAGCCCCCCTTCTTCGCCCGCGATGGAGGGTTCATCAAACCGGGGGCGCATGCAACGCTCGACGAGATTAGGGCATTGCGCGACGAAAGCCGGCGCGTGGTAGCCAGCCTCGAGGCGCGCTATCGCAGCGAAAGCGGCCTCTCCGCGCTGCGCATCAAGCACAACGGCATTCTCGGCTATTTCATAGAAGTCACGCCGCAACACGCGGACAAGCTGCAGTCAGGTGGCAATCGCGAATTATTTCGTCATCGCCAGACCATCGGGAGCGCCATGCGCTTTTCCACCGACGAACTGGCAAATCTTGCATCGCGCATTTCGCAAAGCGCCGATCAGGCGCTGGCAATCGAGCGCGAATTGTTCGAGCAGCTTTGTGGCCAAGTGCTGGGTTCGGCAATCGCGCTGTCATCGATTGCTGCCGCGCTCGCACGCATCGATGTCGCGGCAGCGCTGGCCGAGCTGGCAAGCGAACGCCGCTTCGCCCGGCCAAGAGTGGATGACAGCCAGGCCTTCGATATCCAACGCGGCCGCCATCCGGTGGTGGAAGCATCCCTGAAAGCGGAAAACGCGACTGGTTTCGTTCCCAACGACTGCAGTCTTTCTTCGGAAGCGGAAGGGCGGCTGTGGCTCGTCACCGGGCCAAACATGGCGGGGAAGTCCACCTTCCTGCGGCAGAACGCGCTGATCGCCATCCTGGCGCAGATGGGAAGCTTTGTGCCGGCGGAGTCCGCCCATATCGGCATCGTGGACCGTCTCTTCTCGCGTGTGGGCGCGGCGGATGATCTGGCGCGGGGGCGCTCGACCTTCATGGTGGAGATGGTGGAGACGGCCGCCATTCTCAATCAGGCGTCAGAGCGCAGCCTCGTTATTCTCGACGAGATCGGCCGGGGCACCGCGACCTTCGATGGGCTGGCGATTGCGTGGGCGACGGCGGAACACCTTTGCCGTGTGAACCGCTCGCGTGGATTGTTCGCCACGCACTACCACGAACTCACCGCGCTGGCAGAGCGTCTGCCGGGACTTGCCTGCGTCACCATGCGGGTGCGGGAGTGGAACGACTCGATCGTATTCCTGCACGAAGTCACGTCAGGCGTGGCTGACCGCTCCTACGGTATCCATGTGGCGAAGCTTGCCGGCCTGCCATCAGCCGTCGTTACCCGGGCCGAGGAAGTCTTGCGCGCGCTCGAAGACGGACGCGAGGGCCACAAGCCGCTGGCACGCATCGACGACCTGCCGCTCTTCGCGCCACAGCCCGAAGCGGCCAGACAAAGCCAAACTTCGGTTGAGCTTGCGCTGAAAGAAGTGTCGCCTGACAGCCTCAGTCCCAAGCAGGCGTTGGAACTGCTCTACGAACTCAAGGCCAAGCTCGCGAACTGAGCTTGCGACGCCAGGGAGCGGGTGCCAGCATTCGGTCAATGGCCGAGCAACCTGTGTCCGAACCTGTTTCGTCATCCCCGGCGTCCCGCCGGCGCCGGAAGTTTCTCGCCGTGGTGGACAAGACACCGGAATGCCAGGTTGCGATACGCTTCGCGACCCGCCGGGCGCAGTACACTGGCGGCCGCGTCTCCCTTCTGTGCGTGGCGCAACACGATGATTTCCAGCAGTGGCGGGGCGTCGAAGAATTGATTCGGGACGAGGCGCATCGGGAAGCGGAGACGCTGATCGTGAACGCTGCGAAAGCCGTCAATGAGCTTTCCGGCATCCTTCCGGAACTGGTGATATTGCACGGAGAGCCCGCTCCCTGTCTGGCGAAACTGATCAGCGAGGATCGGGACATATCGATCCTGGTGCTGGCGGTAGGAAGCGCGAAGCAATCTGCCGGCCCGCTGATCTCGTCCTTTCTGGGCGGCAGCACGCATCGCATTCCCGTGACGCTCGTCCCCGGTGGACTCTCCGAGGCGGAAATCGATGCGCTGACGTGAAAAGTGATGAGGGCCCGCTTGCCGAGGTTTGAAGATTCAGCCGAAAAGTGAATCGATGTTCGCCACGACCCGTCCCAGCGGAACAACACAGGAAGTGTACCGCGAATTGTGCAGGCAGGCGCGCGGCCTGTTCGACGGCGAGCGCGACGCCATTGCCAACGCCGCCAATCTAGCAGCGCTGCTCTATGGCGGTCTTGCCGGAGTGAACTGGGCGGGCTTCTATTTTCTGAAAGGCGAGCAACTGGTGCTGGGACCCTTTCAGGGCAACCCGGCCTGCGTGCGGATTTCGGTCGGCACGGGCGTGTGCGGTACAGCGGCCCACCGAAAGGAAGCCATTGTTGTGACCGACGTTGCAAAGTTCTCCGGCCATATCGCCTGCGATTCCGCGTCGCGTTCGGAAGTGGTGGTGCCGTTGCTGTTGCATGGACGGCTGCTCGGGGTACTGGATCTCGACAGTCCCGAACTTGACCGTTTCAGGGAAGAGGATCGCACCGGGCTGGAAACCTTGGCCGCGCTTTGGGTCGAAAGCAGCGACCCGTTATAGGGCGGGAAGAAATGTTCCGCGCAAGCGTGGCGTCAAATCTCTTTTGCCTTGCGCGCAAGCGACAGCGTTTCGTCGTACTCGCGCGAGAGCGAACGCACGGCCGTGCGGCTCTCGATCACCAACAGCACCGCGCCGGCAATGAAGGCTGCGAAGCCGGCCACGCCAGTGATGACGGCAATTGACGCGAGAATGGTGGTGGCGAGCGCGCCGATCGTCTGCGCAAATACCGCGCTGGAAATGGAATTGAGCGTGGCGATCGCGAAACAGGCCGAGGCCAGGTAGAAGCAGACAAGCGCTCGCCCGATCAGCAGCACGCGATGGTGCACTTCCGGCATCTCTTCCCGCAAGGTAGGGCGCATGCTGCCTCCCGCCTCCGCCAGTGTCTCGGCCAGGAAACGCGAACGGTCGACCGCGCGGGCGAACCGGTTGCTGGTGCTCAGCACGAATAGCGTCGTGGCATTGGTCAGCAGCGCCGGCCCGCCGACATACGAAAGCACAAGGAAGGAATTGGAAAGCGCCATCGATGCCAGCATAGCATGGGTAAGGCTGGTTGGGTGGGAACGTCCGTGACGGCACGCATCCGCTGACAACACAACCACACACACCGTATATGGCGCACCCGACAGGATTCGAACCTGTGACCTCTGCCTTCGGAGGGCAGCACTCTATCCAGCTGAGCTACGGGTGCTTTCGGGGCCGTTATACGCCCGAGAACATGCACCGCAAAGTCTTGGAGAGGCTGCGCGGGGAACAGTCGCGCCGGCGGACCGTTTATCCCAGAGCTTCCTTCAGGAGATTGCCATGAAAACACTGTCCGCCACGGCCTTGGCGTTCGTACTGTCCACCGCCTCTCACATTGCGGTGGCGGGAAGCCGCGAGGATTTCCTGAACGACGCAATCAAGGGTGCCAACTCGGAAATCATGCTAGGCCAGCTGGCGGCGCGCCATGGAGGCACGCCGTCCGTTCGCGAATACGGTCGCACGCTGATGAACGATCACGGCAAGGCGAAAATGGAGGCATCGCGCCTGGCGCGGCGGCTGAATGTCGATCCGCCAACCCGCGCCACGCTCAAGGCCGATGCGGAATATGTGAAGCTGCGCACGCTTTCCGGCAAAAGTTTCGACCGCGAGTTCCTCGGCTATATGATCGAGGACCACAGGAAGGACATTCGCGAATTCACCGGCGTGGCGCGAGCCCATCACGGCGCCGTTGGCGATTTCGCCTCGGCGCAGCTGCCGACTCTGCGCAAGCATCTGCGGATGGCCGAGAAGATGATGATGTCATAGTCCTGCGGTTCACGAATTGCCGCCACCCAGTTCCTTCATCAGCCGATAGGTGAATTCCACGGTCTGATGGAAATTGCCGATCTCGGCGCGCTCGTCGCGCCCATGGGCGCGAATGTCGTTCACGTCCCACCAGCCACCGCCCACGCCGTAGCTCGGTAATCCGGCCGCGCGCGTGAAAATGGAATCGCTGGCGCCTGCCGCCATCACCGGCATCACCGGCACGCCCGGCCACATCGAGTGAACTACTTTCGCGACCTGCGCCATCACCTTCGGATCGGGAACGGTTTCCTTTGCTTCCTGAACGGGCGCCAGCAAACTCACCTTGATGCCCGGATTGCCGGCCACCTTCGCCAGCGTGGCGCGCGTCTGCTCCACGGTTTCTCCCGGAAAGACGCGGCATTGCACGATGGCGGTCGCGCTGCTGGGCAGCGCGTTCTCCTGCACGCCGCCTTTCAGCATGGTGGCGACGCAGGTGGTGTGCAGAATCGCGTTGAGCGAAATGTCCTTCGACAAACGCGACGCGGCAGCTTCATCCACCGGCAGTTTCGACATGGCGAACAGATCGCTGCGCTTCTGGCCGGACGTCGTCATGGCGATGGTCTGGAAGTAGGCGCGCGTGGTGGCGTTGGTTTTGTATGGGAAATGGAATTGCGAGAGCTTGGTAAGGCCGCCGGCAAGTTCGTAGATGGCGTTGTCCGGCCGCGGCTCGGAGGAGTGTCCGCCTTTGTTGGCGGTCTCCATCTTAAAGGTCATGTAGGTTTTCTGCACCGTTTCGACGGCGAAATCGAGGCGCTTGCCGTCGACGATTTCTCCCGAGCCGCCGTCAGGATTGATTACCAGTCCGGCATCCACCAGCGCGCGCCGATTCTTCACCAAAAAATTCGGGCCGTCCTGTTCGAGCCCGACTTCCTCATCCGCCGTGAAAGCGACGACAATATCGCGATCGGGGACGAAGCGCTCCTTCTTCAAACGAATGAGAGACGCCGCAACGGCTGCGTCTTCATCCTTCATGTCGGAGGTACCGCGGCCGTAGAAGTAGCCGTCTTTTTCCGTGAACTTGAACGGCGGCAACGTCCAGTCTTCGGCGCGCGCATCCACCACATCCATGTGGCAGATCCACATGACGGCCTTGCCATGGCCCTTGCCCTTCAGACGGACGACGACATTGACCTGATGCGGGTAGGCGGTTTCCGGCACGACGCTGATTTCGGAATCGCTGAATCCGTTTGCCTTGAAGGTGCGCACCAGAATATCCGCCACGCCTTTGGTCCCGACGTCGTGCACCGAGCGGACTTCCACGATGTCGCGAAAGATGTCGTGCGCCAGCTTCCGGTTCTCGGGAGGCGGCATGGGGCCGGCAGGCGGCGGCACATTGGCAGCGCCGGACGCAACAATAGCGGCAATGGCAATCGCGCCCAGCTTTGGGCAGCAACGAAGATCGGGCATCGCGTATTCTTTCAAGAACCGCATCGACCGTATCCGGCAAACGGCACGGTCAACAAGGCGGCTCAGGGCACCGGCGAGCGAACCACTCCATCCCAGTCATCCGGCGGGGGATGGCTCTCCAGCCAATCCACGCGCGCGGCATGCAACCGGTACAGCTGCGGTATCGCGCCGGAAAGATCGCCGCACTGGTCGAGCAGGGTGCGGGCATCGCTCCAGCGCCGGGCGCGGATCGCCCCGAAAAGGTGTTCGTGGAAGGTTGCCAGCGCTCGGAACTTCGGCGAGGCGCGCACCAGCGGATTGCCGTAGAGGGCGTAAATTCTGGCGGCCCGCTGATCGGCCCCGCCCGCGATGGTATCGACTTCCAGCAAGGCCAGATCGGCATCGGCGGCGCTTCGCGTGGCTTCGTCCACAAGGATCAAGGGGCCGTAGCGCTCCCCGAGACCGCACAGGCGGTCCGCCACGTCGACGCAATCGCCCACCACCGAATAGTCATCGGGCCCCTCGAGAATGCTTCCGGCGAATGCCGGCCCGGTGGCGATGCCGATGCCGATGCGCAGGGGATCGTACGGCGTGCCTTCGCCGTGCTGGTCCTTCAAGAGCGTGAGCGCGTTCGTCATGCGCAGCGCCGCTTCGCAGGCATGCAGCGCGTGTTCGGCGTCGTCTTCCGACGCGTTCCAGACCGCCGCAAACCTGTCGCCCGCTAAGGACACGACCGTGCCGCGATGCTGCGTCACCACCTGCATTGCCGGGGAAAGCGCGCTGTCGATCAAGGTGGCGAGGGCCGCTCCGTCCGGCCTGTTCGCGGCGCCGGCAGCGGGAAGCCCGCGAAGCACACAGCACAGATACGTCACCGTCCGGCTCGCGACCGGCACGCGAACGCGGGCGGGCGGGGCAACAACCGGGGCCGGGTCTGCAACAACAGCGTCGGCGCCATTGGCGACGACGCGCGCCGTCCGCAGGCTGCGAGGCCTGGCTGCCGCTTCCACCAGCACGCCGCTCGCAAACGCCAGCGCGAGCGCCAGCGAAGGGCTCAGCGCATCGAGAAACAATCCGCCGCGAACATAAAGCCCCCAGGCGCCTGCAACGGCGATGGCCACGGCGAGAATCGTCAGCAATCCCGCCAGGCCCGCATGCCCGCGCGCGAACAGCAGCAGCACCAGGCCGCCGCCGATGAGCAGGAACAACAGTTGCGGCCACAGCACCTGCGCATTTTCCCATCCCTCGCCGGAGCCGATCTGGCTGAACGCGGTTGTGGTGAGCTCGCCGGGAGACGTTGCGGCGACATTCGGCGCCAGCCGCGCGAACGCGTCATACTGCAGCCCGCCGAGCGCGGAGGCGATGCCGCCCAGGTTGAGCGTCATCGCTGCCGCTGCCAGAAGCAGAACAAGCAGGGCGGCCAGGCAGGCGATGAGGGGAGCGGTGGACGAGCGATACATCATGGTGCCTTCCATAACGCAGGGCAGGGGTTTTCCGGCAAGCAGGCGGGTGTGATGTCGTTAACGGCGCCAGGTTGCAATCCATGCCGGTTTTCGCGCACGGGTTCCGTGGCTCCATAAAAAAGGCGGGAATCGAAGCTCCTTCTCCGGCCTGTCCGCATATGGCGGCCGGCGACCGGCAAGAAGCGAGCGAACCCGCCTGGCTCCAAGCGTGGCAGGCCCCCGGTGTGCTGGCGTCACTCAAGACGCCGCCGGCAGGCACCATCGCTTCTCCCCGCGGGCATGCTTGCGAAACATCCGGCATCCGGCCCCGCGAGCTGCCTCGGCGCTTCGGCGGCTGGCCTGGAATCTCGGCTTTCACGCGGGTGCGCGCGAGGCGGCACCCTTGCCCTGTCTGTCCCCGCGCCGGATTAAATCATGACGCCGTCAACTCCTCACGCTCTTTGCACGTGAGAACATGTAAGGAACGGAAGACAGGGATCAACTACGGTAGATGGGATTTAAGGTTCCGGCAAGGTCCATTCGTCACCCTTAAAGAGCGCGCATGCGAATGCGTCCCGGCTCGACCACGGAGAAATGGCCAGCCCAATCGGATCGCGCCGCGATTGTGTCCCCGAGCTTCGCCGCGTTGCGCACCAGAGGCATCGGTATCCGGAACAGCACGACGCCGCATGAAGTGGGAAGCTTTGCTGCTCGAGCCCGCTCGCCGAAATCTTTGTCGAACGTCAGGACCACGCGGCTTTCTCTTGCAGCAATCTCCAGTACATCCTTATCGCTGATTCCTGGAGCAAGAATGCGAATCCATGAAACGTCGTGCCCAATCCTGGCGAGCGCTTCGACTGCTGCGCCGGGGAAGTTTTCGTCTGCAAGAAAGCGCATCCCTCAGGCGGCTGTCGGCACAACGCGTTCGGTGCTCAACACATCACGCGCATAGGCAAGGCACGATGCTATATCCTCGTGGCTCAGGCCGGGATAATTGGCAAGGACATCCTGCTCGGTCCAGCCATCGGCCAGCAGTCCGATAACGAACTCAACCGCGAGCCGTGTGCCGCGTATCACGGGTTTTCCACCCAGCACACCTTCGTCTACGACAATGCGCTCTTGTGCTGCCTCTTGCATCGCACTTCTCCTTTGCTCCGGCTGTAGCATAGGGCCCGGTTCAGGGGTATCCCTCGGCCTATTTCCGCCCGGTCACCACCTGATCGCCTTCATTGAGATCGCCATGCAGCAGCTGGGTTCGGTGGCCGTTGCTGGCGCCCAGCTTCACAGTGTGCGGCACGAGGCGGTCGTCATCGACTGTAAACATGCGAGTGTCTCCCGCGGCATCCGGGAAAGGCGTATTCGCCGCGTCGGGCGGCGGCTCGAAATGCAGCGCGGCGTTCGGCACCAGCAATGCGTCGGCTACACGCGCCGCAACGATTCGCGCGGTCGCGCTCATGCCAGGCTTGAGCAAGCCGCCCGAGTTGGCGACCTCCAGCACGCCCTCATACATCACCCGTCCGCGCACCCGCTTTGGCGCGCTGCGGATGGAGGTGAGTTTCGCGTTGAAGGTGCGTCCCGGAAAGGCGTCAACGGTGAAGGCGGCCGTCTGTCCGGCATGCAGCTGCCCCACATCCGCTTCGGCGACGTCCACGTGCAATTCCATGTGCGACAGATCGCTGGCCAGCACGAACAGAACCGGCGTCTGCATGGTGGCCGTCAGCGTCTGTCCGCGCGACACCTTGCGCTCCAGCACGACGCCGTCCATCGGCGAATAGATGGTGGCTTTCGAAAGCAGCGTCTGGTTCGCGTGCACCTGGGCGATGGCCAGATTGACGTTGGCGCGGGCACGCAACATCTCGGCGCGCGCGTTGTCGAGATCCTGCTTGGAAGCGGCGTTGCTTTTCGCCAGCGCCACGGTGCGCGGATAGTTCTGTGCCGTCTGCGTGTAGGTGGCCTGCGCCTGTGCCTCGCCGGCACGCGCCTGCGCCAGCTGCGCTTCGATCTGCTCGGTGTTGAGGTGCGCCAGCTTCTGCCCTTTGGTCACGCGGTCGTTGTAGTCGGCGAAGATCTCATCGATGCGGCCGGAGATCTCGGCGCCGACCTCCACCTGGTCGCGCGGCTGCAAGGTGCCGGTGGCGCGCACGGTGACGGCAAGCGGCCCGCGCGTGACGGCTTCCGTGATGTAATGCGAAGACGCATTCTCGCGCGGGAAGATGACCGCGAGCCCAGCCAGGACCACCACCCCGGCAGCGATTATCGCGAGCCGCCGGAGGAAGGCGCGATCCGCGGATTTGAAGAAATCGCTCATTAAGCCCTGGGCCGGTCGCAGGCGCCATCGGCGAGAATAAGAAAGTTCATGCGCGCGCGCCTGCCCTTGCCTTTCAGCAACGCGGCTTCCACATCGCCCTGCATGGCACGCTCCTGCAATTTTGCGCCATAAGTGGTTTCGACGTAGTCGCGCAAGCGCGGCGATATGTTCGCATCGTTCCCATCCCACACCACAAGGCACTCGCCGCGCACCGGCGCACCGAAGCGCCGCGCCGGCGCATCCGGCGTCACCACGCGCGCCTCGGGAAAGACGAGGCGCAGGTTCCCGGCCAGCGCGGGCCTTGGCGCCACGATTGTGCCGGTGACAAATCCCGCCTGGCGGAAGGTATCGGCATAGCGCGCCAGCGGCCAGTATTCGGCGCAATGGCGGCAGTCATGCGCCCGCGTCTGGTACATCCACACGCGAACGCCAATCCCGGCGACAATGCACGCCAGCACGAAGCGAACGAATATCCGGTCGTTACCGTCATCCGCGTCAGGTTGCGCCAGTTGCGTGCGCAGGAAGAGATAGATCGGCAGCGGCAGCAGCACGGGATAGATCCAGCTTGCTTCGGCGTCACCGCGGCGCACCAGCAGCATTGCGAGCAACGCTACAATCAGTGCCGTCAGCATGGTAATTTTCAGAAAGCGCAACCAGCTCTCGGCGCGATCTTGCGGCGGCAGCGGCATGCAGGCGCGCCGATACAGTGCGACAAAGATCAGCACGGCAGGCAGCGCGAACAGAACGAAGGCGATGGCAAAGCTGCCAAGGATCGCCGCCAGCGGTGCATGCCTGCCATCGTGGGATGAAACGGCCGCAGCCGGCGCGAACGCGAAGTACAGTCCGACGATGAGTGCGGCAATCGCCGCGGCAGCCATCAGCGGCACGGGCCGCAGCCGCGCGCGCCACTCCGGCGTCAGCGCCAGCGCGACCGACATGGCGAACGGCAATACCAGGAAGACGTAGCTCGCCAGAACGCCGACGCCCGTGACAAGGCCGAGCACCGCATAGTCGAAGTACCGGCCGCGCAGCAGCGCCCGCGTGCCGGCCCACAGATAGAAGCAGCACATGCAGGCGAGCAGAACCGTGTCCGGGCGCCCCGCCTGCGCCAGCCATCCCAGCCCGAAGGTCGCGGCAAGGAACATGACGGCAAGAGCCGCGCGCCGTCGCTCGCCCAGAACCCGCCGCGCCGAAAAGAAGAAAGCGATCAACCCCAGCACCAGCAGAATCTCGCGCAAGAGGAAGAGCGCTAGCCTACTGTCTTGGCCCAGCCGCAGCGCAGCCCACGACAGCCATGTCATCAACGGTGGCCGATCCGGCAGATAGTTCCATTGCAGGCTCTGGCCGAATAGCATCTGCGCCGCTTCGCCGCCGTTCAGATTGGGGCTGAGGGCAAAGCGCAGCAGGAACATCACCGCGCCGTAGAGCAGGATGAGCGAGATGGCCGTCTGCGTCTCGCCCAGCGATTCCCAGAAACTCCGCCTTGGATCGCGCGCCACCATTCCGCCTCCTTGACGCAACATACACGCGCGCATGCTGCGTGGCACAGTGGGACGCATTTTGTGCGGACTGTTTACGGTTTGGTCATTTTGTTTAACCGGCGTTAAGGCTTTGGCGCCGAAAATGGGACGGGAAAACGACATCGCGGTTCCATGCCGGCGGTAAAACCCGATCCTCCCGCGAAGAAACGCGGCGCCATCGCGAATCCACCGCGCTGGCGGCCGACGCGCGCCCCCGTTGTCGCGCTGCCGCCGCGCAGGCGGCGAAGCTGGCCTTACGTTCTCGTCCTGGTTGGGCTTTGGGGCATCATCGTCGGTGCTGCCTTTGTTTTCCACTGGATGGCCGAGCTTCCGGACACCAGCCATCTACTGCTGCAAAGTCCTTCGCATGATATCACCTTGCTGGATCGGCGCGGCCGTCTGATCGCCCGCAAGGGTCTGACGCAAGGTGCCATGGTCGCGGCCAGGGATCTGCCGCCCTATGTGGCCGATGCTTTCATCGCCATCGAGGATCGCCGCTTCCGCGAGCATGCCGGCGTCGACATCATCGGCACGGTGCGCGCGGCGCTGGAGAATATGGCGGCCGGACATGTGGTGCAGGGCGGTTCCACCATCACCCAGCAGTTGGCGAAGAATCTTTTTCTCAAGCCGGAGCGTACCTTCGACCGGAAGGGCCAGGAGGCGCTGCTCGCGATCTATCTGGAGTCGCATTACAGCAAGGAGCAGATCCTCACGCTGTATCTCAACCGCGTGTATTTCGGCGCCGGCGTGTACGGTGTCGAAGCGGCCTCCGAACGCTTCTTCGGCAAACCGGCGATTGATTTGAATTTGTCTGAAGCCGCGATCCTGGCGGGCAGCGTGAAAGCGCCGGCCAGGTACAATCCGCTGGCCGATTTCGAAGCGGCAGAGATGCGCGCGCAGATCGTGCTGCATGCCATGCGCGACGCCGGCTTCATCAGTGAAAAAACCCGGCGCCTGGCTGTTGAATCGCCGCCGCGTATCGCGCGGCCGACCGGCACGCCGGGCTCAGGCTATTTCGCGGATTGGCTAGTGAGCCGCATCCCCGCGCTGGTCGGAGAACTGGATCAGCCGGTGGTGGTGAAAACCACTTTCGATCTCTCGCTGCAGCGCCAGGCCGAGCGCGCCTTCGAAGGCGGCCTGGCGCGCGAAGGGCGCAAGCTGCGCGCGAGCGAAGGCGCGCTGGTGGCGCTCACCCCGGACGGCGCGGTGCGCGCGATGGTGGGCGGCCGCTCCTACCGACTCAGCCCCTACAATCGTGCCACCGATGCGATGCGGCAGCCGGGCTCCGCCTTCAAGCCGTTCGTCTATCTCACGGCGCTGGAGCACGGACATCACTTGAGCGACTCGGTGAACGATGGTCCGGTGAGTTTCGGCAAATGGCATCCGGGCAATTACGAAGACCGTTACGAAGGCGGGATCACGCTCACGCGCGCTTTCGCGAAATCCTCAAACTCCGTTGCCGCGCAGCTGACCATGGAAGCCGGACCGAGGGCGGTGGCCCGCACCGCACACCGCCTCGGTATCTCCGCGAATCTGCTGGCGGTGCCCTCCATCGCGCTCGGTTCGGCCACGGTCACGCCGCTCGAACTGACCGCGGCGTATGTGCCGTTCGCCAACGGTGGCGCGCGGGCGGCACCGTATGCCATCGAGGAGATCCGCACGAACAAGGGACGACTGCTCTACCGCCGCAAGCCTGACGACAGCGAACGGGTGATGACTCCTGAGAATGCCGGCCAGATGGCGGAGCTGATGGTGGCGACGGTCACCTCCGGCACGGGCAAGGCGGCGCGGCTCGAGGATCGTCCGAGCGCCGGCAAGACCGGCACGACGCAGGATTTTCGCGACGCCTGGTTCGTGGGCTTTACCAGCGACTATGTGTGCGGCGTCTGGCTCGGCAACGACAACAACACGCCGATGAAGCATGCGACGGGCGGCACCCTGCCCTCCCGCATCTTCAAGAATTTCATGGAGGAGGCCGAGCGCGGACTGCCGGTGCAGCCGCTCACCTCCATCCGCCTGGCGCCGCCGCCACCGGTGGGCGAAACACCGGTTGGAGCGCAGGCAGCGGCATCGGCCACGCCGCAATCCCAGAAACCCAGCACCTTCGAGCAAATTCTGGACAGCCTGTTCGGCGGCTAGCGATCTTTGCTTGCGCATGAGTTCGCCGAATGTTCCAATGCGCGATGATCTCGGCAGCGGATGTGGCACGTGGCGTCAGCCGGCTTTTCCTACAGGAAGGGCTGAGCCCCATTCTGGAATTCACGCTAGGCAATGGCCGCAGGCTGGATGTCGCGGCGCTTGGCGCCGATGCCTGCATGACGGGCGTGGAAATCAAGATCTCGCTGGCCGATCTCAAATGCGACGCCAAATGGCCGGAGTATCTCGAATATTGCGACCGCTTCTATTTCGCGATTCCACCGGATTTTCCGGATGAGTTCGTGCCCGCCGGCACGGGATTGATCGTCGCGGACCGTTACGGCGGCGCCATCGTGCGGCCATCGCCGGTGTGGCAGCTGCATGCCAGCCGCCGCAAGGCGGTGACGTTGCGGTTCGCGAAATGCGCGGCGGAGCGGCTCGCGTCGGTCATCGAAACCACCAGCGACCCGCGCGGCGCCACCGTGTTCGTGAAATAGCGCGCCGTGCCGCTCACCAAGGCGCAGGTGAAGAAGATCGTGCTCTCGTTTCCCGGCGCGAACGAGAGCACGTCCTACGGATATCCCTCGTTCAAGATCGAAAAGAAATTCTTCACGCGATTGCGCGCCGAGGACAATTCGCTCGTGCTCTTCGTGAACTCCATCGACGAGCGCGACATGCTGCTCGAAGCGGAACCCGCGCTGTTCCACATCACGCCGCATTACAAGAATTATCCGACAGTCCTTGCCCGGATCTCGCGTCTCGATGCGAAAACCTTGCGCGGCATGCTGGAGCGCCGCTGGCGCCAGATCGCGCCCAAACGGATGCTCAAGCAGGCGGGCAACTAGCGCGTTTTCACCGCGTCGCGGATTTCGCGCAGTAGCAGCACCTCTTCCGGCGGCGGCAACGGCGCGGCCGCCGCTTCTTCCGCGGGCGTCTCCGGCGTTGTCATCTTGTTGATGGCGCGAATGAGCAGGAACAGCGCGATGGCGACAACGAGAAAGTTGATCAGCGTGTTTATGAACAGTCCGTAGTTCACCGTCACCGCGCCGGCTTTCTGCGCCTCCGCCAAGGTCGCCAGCTGCGGTCCTTTTAGCGCGACGTAGAAATTCGAGAAATCGATGCCGCCCATCGCGAGCCCGATCGGCGGCATGATGATGTCCTTCACCAGCGAATTCACGATGCCGGTGAAGGCGGCGCCGATGACGACGCCGACCGCAAGATCGAGCACATTGCCACGCATCGCGAATTTCTTGAATTCACCGATCATGCTCATTTTGGTCCCCTTTCCTCGGGAATATCCCGAGCAACCGTTGCATCTCCCGCATCGATGCCCATCCCGCAAGAAAGCCCAGGCTGGCACCGGCAATGTTGGCGAACTCGTCGCCCCATTCGGCGTCGCGGCCGACAAAACTCTGCACGATTTCCAGCGCCCCGCCAAACAGAGCCAGAGCCAAGGCCGCCCAACCGCCGCTACGGCGCCGCCCAAGGGCGATAGTGGCGATGGCTGCCAGGCCGAAATAGGCCGTGAAATGCAGTACCTTGTCCCAGTTTCCAGCCTCGGGCTGGCTTGGCCTCAGTTCGCCCCACACCACAATGGCAAGTGCGGGAACGAATATCCAACGGGCGAACCGCTGGCAGAACAGGAGTAAACGCGGCAGCACGGGACTGATCATAACGGCTTTTCACCCGGTTGCCTTGAATTCCCGTCTATTTTCCGTATAACCCGCGCCTCTTTCGGGCCGCCCGGCGTAAGGGCATGCCGTGGCGACCTGCGAAACGCGACCGGAGCTTCGACTCCAAGGAGATGCAAAATGCCCAAGATGAAGACCAAATCGGGCGCCAAAAAGCGCTTCCGGTTTAGCGCCAATGGCAAAATCAAAACCGGGCAGGCCTACAAGCGCCACCGGCTGATCAGCAAATCCAAGCGCACCCGCAAGGAACTGAAAGGCGACCTTTCCACCTCCGAAACCCGGCGCGTCGAGCGCTGGATGCCGTACGCTTGAAGGAGGGCTGATCCATGTCTCGCGCCCCACGCTCGGTTCCAAGCCACGCCCGCCGCAAGAAGGTGCTCAAGGCGGCCAAGGGCTTTCGCGGCCGCCGCAAGAACAACATTACCACGGCCAACGCCGCGGTGGATCGCGCGCTGCAGCACAATTACATCGGCCGCAAGCTGAAGAAGCGGAATTTCCGCGCGCTCTGGATTCAGCGCATCAATGCGGCGGTCCGCGAACACGGCCTCACCTACAGCCGCTTCATCAGCGGTCTGGCGAAGGCCGGGATCGAGATGGACCGCAAGGTGCTGTCCGATATCGCCATCCACGAGCCGGCGGCATTCAAGGCTCTGGTGGATCAGGCGTCGGCTTAACCGCGTCATTGCCCGGCTCGTCCGGGCAACCCATTTTGCTCTCCCGCCGAAAAATTGGGTCGCCCGCATGAAGCGGGCGATGACGTAGTGGAGTTAGGTAGTTCGGTGCAGGCAATTTATCTCGGCGTTACAGAATAAAGCGCGACAGGTCCTGGTCTTTCGCGAGGCCGTCGACGCGCGCGTGCACGTAGCCCGCGTCGATTTCGATGCGCTCGCCTGATTTCTCCGTCGCCGCGAAGCTGATCTCATCGACGATGCGCTCCATTACCGTGTGCAGGCGGCGGGCACCGATATTTTCCACGCTTGCGTTCACCTGTGCCGCGATATCGGCGATGGCCGAAATGGATTCGGTGGTGAACAGAAGCGTAACGCCTTCGGTCGCCATCAGCGCAATGTATTGCTTGATGAGGCTCGCTTCGGGCTCCGTCAAAATGCGCTCGAAATCGTCACGCGAGAGAGCCTTCAATTCCACGCGGATCGGCAAACGTCCCTGCAGTTCGGGCAACAAGTCCGAAGGCTTGGCGGCATGAAACGCGCCGGAAGCGATGAAGAGGATGTGGTCGGTTTTCACGCTGCCATGCTTGGTGGCGACGATGGTGCCTTCGATCAGGGGCAATAGATCGCGCTGCACGCCTTCGCGCGAAACGTCTCCGCCGCCGCGGAATTCGGAGCGGGCGCAAATCTTGTCGATCTCATCGAGAAACACGATGCCGTTGTTCTCGACCGTCTCGATGGCTTCGCGGATGATGGCGTCGTTGTCGAGCAGCTTGTCGGCTTCTTCCGCGACTAGAGGGCCATGTGCGTCCGCGACTTTCAGGCGCCGCGTTTTGGCGCGGCCGCTGAACGCCTTGCCGAAAATATCGCCCAGGCTCACCATGCTGATCTGCGCGTTCGGCATGCCTGGAATTTCGATGGACGGCATGCCGCCGCCTGAATCCCGCATCTCGAGCTCGACTTCGCGCTCGTTCAATTCGCCCGACCGAAGCATCTTGCGGAAGGAATCGCGCGTGCCCTGGCTCGATTTCTCGCCCACCAGCGCGTCAAGAATGCGCTCCTCGGCGCGGGCCTCTGCCTGCGCCTCGACATCCTGGCGTTTGCGCTCGCGCACCTGCGCAATGGCGATTTCCAGAAGGTCGCGCACGATCTGCTCGACGTCGCGGCCGACATAGCCAACCTCGGTGAATTTGGTCGCTTCCACCTTGAGGAACGGCGCCTGCGCGAGCTTCGCCAGCCTTCGCGAAATTTCCGTCTTGCCGACGCCGGTGGGACCGATCATCAGGATATTTTTCGGCAACACCTCTTCACGCAATTCGGGCGCAAGCTGCTGCCTGCGCCAGCGGTTGCGCAGCGCAATAGCGACGGCGCGCTTGGCATCGGCCTGCCCCACAATGTAGCGATCGAGTTCGGAAACGATTTCCCGCGGCGTGAAGAATGAGCTCATGCCGCGGTATATGGGAGTGGATCGGCCCGGAGTCTATGGTAGTGCTGATCTAATGTCCGTATGCACAAAGTCCTTGCCTTTGTAGAGGAGGGATTCGCCTGTATGCTTCGCGAGCGCATAGGCAAAGCAATCACCCATGTTCAGCCGCGCTTTGTGACGACCCTTTCCGTATTTTCTCCAAGCGGCGTGGGCCAGCTTCATCTGCACTTCATCGACCGGGATGATCTGAATCCCGATCCTCTGGATTAAGGACTCCAATGCTTTGACCTCAGGAGTTCCATGCGATTCGGCGTTCACTACTGCTTCATACCAGTTCACTGGCGATAAGAGTGCGGAGGAGGCATGGTTCAGCGCCAAGCTAAAGGCCCGCCGTTCCGGTTCTGTAAAGAGAATGGCGAGAAGGGCCGAGGCGTCGACGACCATCAGCGTGGCAGCCCGTCCTCGCCATACATGTCATCGATCATTTCACGCCCGGTCTTGTTTCCCCGCCGCCACTTCGGCCTGACGCCAGATACAATTTTTTCGATATCCGCAAGAAACCGCTGGTCGTCGGCCCCCCGTTTTGTTTTCACCCGACTGAGACGCTCTTTCAACGCTGTGCTAACGGCCTTGGTCAGAGACTCCCCAGTTTCCCGTGCCAGTTCGCGTGCCAGCTTGTCTGTTTGGGGATCGGTAATATGAAGCGTCATCGAAGCATCCATGTACATAACGAATATCGAATGTACATAAGTCAGTGCGCGCTGTCGAGGGTTTCGATCACAACCTGGTCGTTGGTGTAGACACAGATCTCGGCTGCGATCTTCATTGCGCGGCGCGCGGTCTCTTCAGCAGACAGGTCGAAATCCAGCAACGCGCGTGCCGCCGCCAGCGCGTAGTTGCCGCCCGAGCCGATGCCGATCAGTCCGTTTTCCGGTTCCACCACATCACCGGTGCCGGACAGCACCAGCGATGCGCGTGAATCGGCCACCGCCATGAGCGCCTGCAGCTGCCGCAGATATTTGTCGAGCCGCCAGTCCTTGGCGAGCTCCACACAAGCGCGCGCCAAATTTCCCGGATGCTGCTCGATCTTCGCTTCCAGCCGCTCGAACAAGGCGAAGGCATCGGCAGTGGCGCCGGCGAAGCCAGCTATGACTTCACCCTTGCCTAGGCGGCGCACCTTGCGCGCATTCGCCTTCATGATGGTCTGGCCCATGCTGACCTGACCATCGCCGGCGATGACAACCTTGCCGCCCTTGCGGACAGACAGGATGGTCGTCGAGCGCCAGCGGGCTTCGTCTTCGGAGTGTTCGCTCATGTGGCAGGAGATAATCGGTTCAGGGTTGTGAAAGTAGTGGCAGGATCGTGTTTTCAGCAATCAGCGGCGATTCAGGGTACATTTTCATCGTCATGCGGACGCCTCTCGAGATATTCTACAATTTCCACTGGATCGTGCCGGGCGGGGCGGCGCGGTCGGCACAGGCCTATGTGGGACTTCTCCCGAGCCTCCTCAAAGGAAACGACATTGCGAGCGTTATCAACCTGCGCGGCAGCAAGCCCGGCTGGCGCTGGTGGGATTACGAGACGGCCGTCTGCGCACGGCTCGGGATTGCCCATCGCGATGTGCGGTTCAATTCCCGCCGTCTACCGACGCGCGCCATGTTGCTCGACTTGCTGGCGGCGTTCGATGACCTGCCGCGTCCGTTTCTGGTGAAATGCTCCGGCGGCCAGGACCGCACCAGTTTCGCCGCCGCGCTCTACCTTTTGCATTCGCGCGGCTGGAGCGCGCGGGCGGATGCGGAAGCGCAGTTTGCGCGGTGGCCGTATCTGCATTGGCCCAAGCAACAGCAGCGCTGGCTCAAGGCCTTCTTCTCGTACGTGGCAGAACAGGCCGGCAGGCGGAGCATCCGCGATTGGATTAGCGCGGAGTACGAGCCAGCGCGCTTCAAGGCGTGGCTGGAGGGGCGCGGCCTCGCAGACGGTTTCCGCGGCCTGCATGATCCGGCGCGCGAGCCCGTGGCCGGTCCGCATGCTCCCTGAACCGGTAACAATCGCACCGGGGGTCTTTTGGTGGCGCACGGCACTGGATCGCGCGGCGCAGCAGCGGCTCGTGGACGCCGTTTTCACCCTGGAGCGGCAAGCGCCATTCTATCGGCCCCGGATGCCGGTCTCGGGCAAGCCGTTTTCCGTCGAGGAAACAAACTTTGGCCCCTTCGGCTGGGTTTCAGACGAACGAGGATACCGTTATTCCACCACTCATCCACAGACGGGCAATACCTGGCCGGCAATTCCGGAAGACCTGCTCGACCTGTGGCAGGCGGCGACCTCACACCCGGCAATGCCCGAATGCTGCCTCGTCAACCTTTACCGCGGTGAAGCGCGTATGGGTCTGCATCAGGACCGGGACGAAGAGGCGCTGGACGCGCCGGTGCTCTCTGTCTCCCTGGGCGACACCGCAACATTCCGGATCGGAGGGACCAACCGGCGCGGCCCTACCAAATCCGTCAGACTGCAATCCGGAGACGTTATCCAGTTCGGGGGAGAAGCACGGCTCGCCTATCACGGCATAGACCGCATCATCGGCGGCACGTCCGATCTTGTCCCCGGCGGTGGGCGGCTCAATCTCACCCTGCGCCGGATCACGAAAGGCCGGAGCCGCTCCAATGCCAACGCTCGTTAGGGATAAGTGAAGCTCTTGGTTTTGTCGTATGTAAAATTATCGGGCGCGCCGGTGACGTAATAGCCCAATTTGTTTCCCTGTCCGCACGGCACGGCGAGCGCTTGCGCCAGGAGAAGATCGCCGTGATCGTACAGGGACGTACTCCCATCATAAACATAGAAGTACGGGTTGCCGCTATTGTAGGACCATCCGCACCATACCGCATCCATGTAGTGCCAACCCCGCGTAATTGGTTTGTCGGGGTTGTGCGCATCGATCACGATCCGCCCATGGGCCTGTGCATTCTTGCTGAGCTTCGGCTCTACCTTCCGATACAGGTAGTCGGGGTCCGTCGCCCGAGCAGACTGTCCATTCGCCGATGCGCCTGACGCAGCCGCCGTTGCAACAGCCATTGCGAACATCAAAACGTGTTTCATGAGATCCCCCCGGATCGTTCGTCGATCAGACTGACGCAGCATCTTGTCACATAAAAGTTGCGGGCACAACTTATGCTTGCAGGCTATCACGGGGCAAAGCGCAAGCAGGGGGCAGAAACGCAAGACGCCCGACCAGGGGGCTGATCGGGCGTCGACTGCGCTATTACGCGCTTGGATACCGGGAGGGGATGACCGGTATCCGGGTGGAAGGACGCCATCCAGCGTGCGAGCGGGGGGGCAGTGCCTGCTGGACGGTTATCGCCCTTCCAAGAGGGAAGCTATGCACGGGTGCCACAGTTTGCAAGTATATTCGTTCATTGGGAAATTATGACGTTTCGATCATGGACTGTGGCAAGAATGTGACGAATCGGCGTGACTGCTGGGATTTGGGTGCTTTCCCTGGAGGTGTGCGGAAAATCCAAGGCAATGTTTTGGTAACAATCTCCTGGGCACTTAAATTCTCGCGAAATCGTGAGCGGTTCGCCCGATCGCATCCAGCAATTTCGCGATCATTTCCTCCACCTCGGCTTCGTTGACGGTAAGCGGCGGCGCCAGAACCATGGTGTCGCGAATGGCGCGGGAGATGAGCCCGCTGGCGAAGCAATAGTTGCGGCAGTGCGTGCCGACGCGGCCGATCTCCGGGAAGAAGCGCCGCTCCGGCTTGGCGGGCACAAGCTCGACAGCGGCGAGGAGACCATGTCCGCGTACTTCCCCCACCAGGGGATGCTCGGACAACGCCTCACCAAGGCGGCGCTGAAAATATGGACCGATCGCGCCATTGACCCGTGCCGGCAATTTCTGGGCTTCCATCACCTCGAGATTCTTCAGCGCGACGGCGCTGGCGACCGGATGCCCGGAATAGGTATAGCCATGCACCAGCTCTTCGTTCGCGTGCAGGATGGTTTCGGCCATCCGCGCACCCAATGAAACCGCGCTGATCGGCTGGTAGCCGGACGAAAGGCCCTTCGCCATGGTGATGATGTCCGGGTGGATGGCGTAGGTTTGGCAACCGAACCACTCGCCGGTGCGTCCAAAGCCGGTGATGACTTCGTCGGCATGCAGCAACACATCGTATTTGGCGCAGATGCGCTGGACTTCCGGCCAGTATGTCGCCGGCGGAAAAATCAGGCCTCCAGCCCCCTGAATGGGCTCGGCCGAAAAGGAGGCCACGCGATCGGCCCCGAGTTCCAAAATTGTCTCCTCCAGCCTGCGCGCAATAACGAGCCCGAATTCCTCGGGATCGATGTCGCCATAACCGGCGGCCCTGGCGCCGAACCAGTATGGCGCGGGCACTTTCGCAAAGCCGGGCAGCGGCAGGTCCCATTGCGGATGCAGCGGGGTCAGGCCCGAAAGAGATGCCGCCGCGAACGTCACGCCGTGATAAGCGAGCTCCCGGCTGATATGAATCTTCTTCTCAGGCCGGCCGCGAAGGTTCCAGTAGTAGCGGATGAGCTTGAGCGCGCTGTCATTCGCTTCCGAACCGGAATTCGCGAACAGCACATGCTCATGTCCGTCCGGCAGCAATCCGGCGAGCTTTGCGGCCAGCTCGACCGTGTACGGGTTCGTCGTCTTGAAGAAATGATTGTAGTAAGGAAGCACGCGCAGCGCTTCGCAGCCGGCTTCCGCCAACTGCTCGTTACCGTAACCGACCTGCACGCACCACAGGCCGGACATCCCGTCGATGATTTTCTTGCCTTCGGAATCCCACAGATAGACGCCATCCGCCTTGGTAATGACGCGCACACCTTCCGCGTTCAGCGCGGCGGTGTCTGTAAACGGATGAACGTGGTGGGCGGCGTCGAGCACCTGCCAATGCTTGGTGAGATTATGGGTTTCGCTGACCATGGTGGCCACCTTCGATCGAGAAATTTGGGACAGCATTTAGGAACGCGAAATGCGTTCACGGCCGCGCGAACGGCGGCAGCGGCTTACGGCGGGTTGTAGCCGATGCGGGCGCAGAGAACGAGAAGCGCGCTCTTGCTATTCATGCTTGCGGGTATAGCGGGTCGCCCTGGCCCAATCCAGCGGCGTTCGCCGGAGTGAGGCGCGAAGGTATCGCCTTACCGGCTGGCGAGTGCCACCGGGAAGCCGCGCCGGGATATTCGGCGCCACAAACCACGCTTCGGAAACGAGGCGTAGCTGAGTTCGCGGCTGTGTCTGCTTCCGCCAATCTGAGAACCCAAGCGAGCCTGCGCCATCAGGTTCGGCTGCATGGGGCCATCGGCTTTCACCGCGCCGACAAGCAGTGAGGCGACCTTGTTGGCATCAAGTCCCGCTCCTGTGATCACGACCACCATGTCCTGGCTCGGGATCACGGCAATGCGCTGGCCGCCGAAGCCGTTGGCCTCGATGTCGGGCGCGCCCCCCGCGTGTCCGCGGTAGGGATAGATCCACATGCCGTAGCCATATTTCACGTTCTGCTCGACATCGGCCTGTGGCGAGAAGGCGGCACGGAGATATGACGCGGGCACGATCTGCTTGCCGTCCCACACGCCGTGATGAAGCCAGAGATAGCCAAGCTTCGCCATGTCGCGCGGTTGCATCCGCAAGCCTGCGAATCCATGGCTGACGCCATCGCGGTCGGAAGCCCAGCTCACCCGTTCGATTCCGAGCGGCGCAAAAAGTTCGGTGCGCGCAAATTCCGCGGCGGATTGACCGACGCTGCGCGTAAGCGCTGCGGAGATCACATGCATATTGCCCGCACAGTAGGCGAAGGTCGTGCCGGGCTCTGCCACTTCGTCGCGCTCCAGCGCGAATTGCGCCCAGTGGCGGCTCTGCTCCATGGCCTGGAGGAAATTGCCTGAGACATTGCCGCGGCAGTTGAGGCCCGACGTCATGCTCAACATGTGCGCCAGCGTCATCCGCTGTTTCAGCGGATCGCCCTGCGCGGCCGCGTCCGGAAGCATGGCGAGCACGGGCGTGCGCAAGTCCGGCATGCGTCGTTGGCGCATGGCGATGCCGACAAGGGTGGAGACCACGCTCTTGGTCACGGAAAAGGCATCGTGCAGCTCATTGTCGGCGAAAGGCGCGAAATAGGTATCCAGCACCAGTTTGCCGTGCCGCACGATCAGCAGGCTGTGGACCGGCAGCTGACGCACGCGGATCGTCGCCAGGGCATTGGCGAGAACTTGCGAATCCAGCCCCTGCTCTTCCGGCGTGGACGTGAGCCAACCATGCGTCGGCCAGACCGTTTCGCCGCTTCTGTCGTCTGCCCGTAGGTCCATGACCTTGGCGGCCGGTGGAAATACCGCGAGCGCTACCGCCGATGGCGCCATCTCCGCCGCTGCCTGGCGCGCGCCAAGCGGCGCCGCCGTCGCTTCAGACGCAAACGCAGCAAGCGTTGCAACCGACCATGCCATCAACGCATGCGCGCGAGCGCGAGTCCGCGCTCTCGAAAACTGCCCCTTCGACACCCAAGCCGCCTATTTTATTTTGAGGACAAACCGGTCCTCGTTCCAGCCAGGTATGTTTTTACGCAGCAGCTCTTGAATGCCAGTGAAAGTCGGGAATTCGATTTATGACTTATTTTAGGCAGCGGTGTGCCCAATAAGTGGCTCGCTTCATTTCGGGACAATGCCACCCATTTTACAGACATGCGACCACTCTTCGTGCGTCACCGGCTGCACGGAGAGGCGCGAATATTTCACCAGCACCATGTCCTTGAGCTTCGCTTCGGCCTTGCATTGCGCGAGCGTCACAGGCTTTGGAAAATCGCGCACCGCGCGCACATCGACCAGACCGAAACGGCCGGATTCATCGGTGGGATCCTTGCGATATTCGCCGATGACCTCGACGATCCCGACGATCCGTTTCTCCTCGCCGGTGTGATAGAAGAAGCCCAGATCGCCCCTCTCCATCGCCTTCATGTTGCTGGCCGCCTGCCAGTTGCGCACGCCGCTCCACGGCTCTCCGGCTTGTCCACGCGCCTTCTGCATGTCCCACGAGAAGGCATCCGGCTCCGTCTTGAACAGCCAGTAGCTCATGCGCGCGGGCTTGCGACGATTGTCATGCCGGACAGTTCCCGCTTCCAAAAATTGCGGCACCCGGCCGTGGGCGGCAGCGTCGCGATGGCAAATACCAGAAGACAACGGATCAGGTTTTTTACCATTCGTTTCCCCTAAGTGCGGATATCACAATTCGGCTCCCACTGGATTGAAGGTTGGCTTCCACGGCCGCACCTCCGACTGCGCAAACAATCCGGCTTTCACATACGGGTCGTTGGCATGCCAGGATTTGGCGCTCGCTATGTCATCGGCTTCGAAGATGATGAGGCTGCCCGCCATTTCGCCGTCCGGGTCAAGGAACGGGCCGCCAATCTTGATCACGCCGGTTTCGCGCGCGTAGGCGAAATGTGCTTCGCGCGTCTGCATGCGCAGTTCCAGCGCACCCGGCTTGTCGGTGGCGATGACAACGAACAGCATGAGCGCTCCTATTCGGCTTTCAGCGGACGTGACATCAGGAGTGGTACTGCGGCGCCGAGCGCAAGGCTACCGTCCAGGATTGCGGCCGTGGTTTCGGCGACCGGAAGCTCCACATTATGGCGCCGTCCGCGCGCGACCAGTGCCGGCGCGGTTGCGGCACCTTCCGCCAGCGGCCGCCCGTCGCGCTCCAATTCGGCGCGCGAAACACCCCTTCCCAACGCCAATCCGAACGAGAAATTCCTCGAAGTCGGGCTGGTGGCGGTGAGTACGAGATCGCCGAGGCCGGAAAGGCCCATCAGCGTTTCGCCGCGCGCGCCCAGAGCATCTCCGAACCGGCGCAGCTCGGCGAAGCTGCGGGAAAGAAGCGCGGCGCGCGCGCTTTCGCCAAGCCCCATGCCCACGAGAATGCCGCAGGCGATGGCGTAGACGTTCTTGGCCGCCCCGCCCAGCGCGACGCCGGTGACATCGTCGCTGGCATAGGGGCGGAAACTGTCATGCCCCAGCGTCAACTGTAGCTGTTGCGCAACCGCGAGTTCGCCGGCAATTGTCACCGCCGTGGGCAAACCGGCCGTCACATCTCGCGCGAAAGAGGGCCCGGAAAGAACCGCAATGCGATCGGGGATTACAAATTCGGCCAAGACCTCGGTCGTCAGCTTTCCGGAGTCCCGCTCGATACCCTTCGCGCACACGACGACCGGCGCCTGAGACGCAAGGTGCGGCCCGAAAGCGGCGAGCACCCCGCGAACACGCTGCGCCGGAACAACGAGCAACAGCGCGTCCGCATTCGCCGCAGCCGCCGAGTCGTTGGTGCGTGAAATACCGTGGGGCAGCGCGGCTCCGACTGCCGCCGGCGCGTTTCGCGACCACAGCGTCACGCGGCGTCCCGCCCGCGCCGCTGCGATCGCCAACGCAGTTCCCCACGCGCCGGCACCGATTACGCCGACATGATTGTAAGGACCCTGTGTGGCGGCGTGTTCAGCCATGACCTTCGCTTAAGAGGGTTTGGCGTTTCTGTCTCACCTCAATACGAGAGTCGAATCCCGCCATAGGCCGCCCGGCCCGGCGCTCCATAGCCGAATACCGGTTCGTAGTGCGCGTCGAACAGGTTTTCGGCGCGCGCATACAATTCCAGCCAATCGGTCAGGCGATGCGATGCGAAGACATTCACCACCGTGTTGGCAGGCAGCGGATTGATTTCGCCCGCCGCGTCGAAGCGCTTCCCGACATAGAGCAGTGTCGCCCCGGCGGTCCAATCCGGCAGCGGGGTCCAGGTGGCGGTGGCACTGGCGGTTATGTGTGGCCTCCGCGCAAGATCGAGATCGGTGGTGCGATCGGTGGACGTCATGTCCGTGAAGGCGGCATCCAGCGCGAGCGTATCGCCAAGCCTTGCCATGGCTTCGATCTCCACGCCTTTCGCCTCCGTGCGCTTGATGTTGTCGTAATAGCCGAAGGGGCGGACCTTGCAGACATCCGGCGGCGGATTGGAAAAGCAGTCCGGCACGAAGAAATCAATCTGATCGTTCGTATGCCGCTCGAAATAGGCCGCCTTGGCAACCACCGCGCCCCCGAACAGCCGTTGGGATGCGCCGAATTCCCAGCCATGCGCCACTTCGGGACGAAGCGCGTGCATCGGGTTGGAGAAATCCGAGAATTGCTCGAACAGGGTGGGCGCCTTGAAGCCGTCGCCGTAGTTCGCATGCAAGACGGTATCGCCCTCATTCAGCGACCAGGCGGCGGCCAGCTTCACCGAATTGTGCCCGCCGAATTCCCGATCATCGTCGTGGCGGAGACCGGCAGTGAGCGTCAGTTGCTCGAACAATGTGAGCATGTTCTGCGCGTAGAAGCTGGCCACATGCGAACGCCCGCTGTCCGACGAAGAGGGCCCGAACCCGCTGAAGGTTTTTCCCTGGAAGGAAATGCGCTGGTACTCGGCGCCGAAGGTCAGTTCGTCTTCCGGTATCAATTTCACAATGCCCTGATATTCCAGCCGCTCCGCAATCCCCTTGTTGCTGCTGTTCTTGTGCACGATGTCGAAGGCTGAATTGTAGAAGGCGCGATGGCTGTCAGACCCGATCAGCGCGAGGCGATTGCCGAAGGCGCCGTCGAGAAGGTCGAGATTCAACCCCGCATAGCCGGCAAGGAGGGTGTTCCTTCCGTACGCGGCGGAATCCGCGACGCGGAACGTCGCGGGTGGAACGAAAACGAAATTGTCGTCGAAATCGTCGCGCGTGTTCGTGTAGTAGCTGCGCAGATCGACGCTCACCGCATCGTTCAGGTGCACGCGGACATTCTCCGTGGCGCCGGCATTGGTGTAGGCGTCCGCTTCGGGATTGCCATTACGCGAATCCGCGGCGGAGATGCCGCCGCTATGCAGGAAATTGGCGGCGGCGCCGTACTCGACGTCCGAGATGCTTCCGTTCGCGCCGGTATTGAAGCGGTAGGTGCCAAACGAGCCGCCTTCGCCGCTGGCGCGCAGCGCAAACGGTGCATCGCCTCCACGTCGCGTGAGAATGTCGATCACGCCGCCAATCGCATCGCTGCCATAAAGCGCGCCTTGCGGTCCGCGCAGGATCTCGATGCGATCGATGTTGTTGACGAGGACATCGCCGAGCAGGGCCTGGTTGTCGACCGTGCTCGGATCGTTGATGCGAATGCCGTCGACGAGCACCAGCGTTTGTCCAACCTCGGCGCCGCGAATGCTCGCGGTGGCGTTTTGGCCAAGGCCGCCGTTTCGCACCACCACGATTCCGGGAATCTTCTCCAGCGCGTCGGTCACCGAAACGATCTGCTGAACGTCGAGTTCGGTTCCGGTGAGAATCGAAACGGACTCACCTGTCTTCTCGGCAGGTTGGGGTGTGCGCGTTGCCGTGACAACAACGGACTCCGCCACGTCGTCCGCAAATGCACGGGGCGTGGCGAGAAAACCGAGAAGAACAGAACAAAAAACAACAAGTGAATGGCGCATGGCGGCCTCCTGGTTGACGTTCCAGAAGCCGCCGCGCGGCGAAACCAGATGGATATCGAACGACACCCCGCGCGGCGACTTCAACGCGTCGCCACAAGCGGTCACCCGCACGCGCCCGGCACACCCCGGCCGAACGCAGGACGACATCGCGAGGCAGGTCTCCTGGCTCCCGGGTCTTCGTTCTCGTCCACCTTCCCGAGGCATCTGCCTCAGTGGTTCGATCGGACGATCGCTCGCCGGCTACAGTTGCGGGGGCAGCCGCGGTTTCCTATGCCGCGTTCCCTTTTATCCCTCTTGGGGAACCTCGCGCTTAATTGAACGCTAATTGAGTCGGTACAATCCGGTCAATTGGTCGTATTGGGAGGGAATTTCGTTCTTCGAGGCAGGCCGGAGGCAATTCGCCGCAGTGGCGGAAAGCGCGATCCGGGTGTGAGAATTGAATGGAAACAGGAACTTAGCGCATGAATTCGGTGACAAGTTCTTTGTCCGGAGCGGGATGGTGGTCAGGCGGTGCCTGGGCCACCCATGCCGCGCCTGCCTTTGCAGCAGGGTCGGGGCGTCTTCGGCCGTCCGCATACTGCGAAGTTGTTACATTCTCGCGACGCTGGACCGCGCCGGATTTCCATGGTTACGATAATCAAAAGACATGCAAGAGCGCGCACTTGATAGCGCCGGATGGGGGGTTCGCGTGAGTTTCTTTGGACATGATCACGCCGATTGCGGACGCAGCGGCCCAGATTTGGACGCCAGATAAGCCATGGACCAGCCCGAACACGATCTAAGACCTTTTCAATCCACCGCCGTCCAATCGACTGAGCGCCGCGCTTTCAGCGTCGTCATCGTTGGCCTGATTCACGTCGCAGCCATCTATGCGCTGGCCACGGGGTTGGCCTCCCAGCTGGTGCAAAAAGGACTCGAGGAAATCAAAGCCCAGGTGGTGCAGGAGAAACCGCCGGACACGCCAAAGACACCTCCGCCCCCACCGCCTGAGCTGCAGAAGCCGCCGCCGCCATTTGTGCCGCCGCCGGAGTTGAACCTGCAGACTCCAGCGCCGGCGCAGACGATTACACAGGTGACGACGGTCACGCCGCCGCCGCCGGCCGCGCCGAAACCCGTCGCCACGCCGCCACCGATCTCAGCGCCAGCATCGATCGGCAGGGCGCATGAATGCGGCAGCCGGTATTATCCGCCGCTTGCCGTGCGTCTGAATCATGAGGGTGTGACGACCATCGGGTTCACGATCACACCGGCTGGCGACGTTACAAACGTGCATGTTGTCGAATCCAGCGGCCACGATGAACTGGACCAGGCATCGATCCCCTGCGCGCAACGGTGGCAGTACAAGCCAGCGACGCAAAACGGACAGCCCGTCGCCGTGCCATGGACAACAAAGGTGGTCTGGAAGTTGACCGGACAGTGAGTAGTCGGACGCAAGTGACCAATTAACGGAGCATGGAACAAATGATCTCGAAGAAGCTTTCGATCGCGGCTGCGATCCTTCTGCTGTCCGGCATCACGGCCGGTGAAACGCTGGCGCAGAATACAGATCAGCCGGCCGAGCAGACGACCGCTCAACCGGCCACGCCGGACACCGGAACAGCGCCGGCCCCTGGGGATGCCACCGCGACGCCGGGAGCAACCCCGGACGCCGGAGCCGCTCCCGCGACGCCTGACAATACGAACGCCGCGGCAGCGGCGCCTGCGCCAGCCGCGCCAGCCCCAGCTCCCGGAGCCGGTGCGACAACCGGAAAAGAAAATCCCTATGGCCTTCGCCAGTTGTGGGAAGGACAGAACGGCCATGCCGACTGGGTTGCGCGCGGCGTGATGATTCTTCTTGCCCTCATGTCGATCGGTACCTGGTACATCTTCTTCATGAAGTTCTGGGAGCAGCAGCGTGTGCTGGGGCAATCCCGCCAGGTTGAGAAGCGCTTCTGGAGTTCCAACAATCTCAACGATGGAATCGATCAGCTGGCGAAGAACAGCGTATTTCGCACCGTGGCGGAAAGCGGTGTTCGGGCCTCTTCCGGCGCGTCCGGCATGCTCAACATGAACGATTGGCTGGCGATGTCCCTCAATCGGCAGCTGGAGGAAATCAATGCGCGGCTTCAGGGCGGCGTGGCGTTCCTGGCTTCCGTGGGATCGACGGCGCCGTTCGTCGGCCTCTTCGGTACCGTCTGGGGCATTCTCAACGCCCTCATCGCCATCGGCGTTGCCGGCCAGGCCTCGATCGACAAGGTCGCCGGTCCGGTGGGCGAAGCGCTCATCATGACGGCCATCGGCCTTGCCGTGGCGGTGCCGGCGGTGCTGCTCTACAACTACCTCGTCCGCCGCAACAAGGTGATCAACGAGAAGCTGCGCAGCTTCGCCAGCGACCTGCAGACTTATCTGGTCACAAAGGGCCGATGATGGGAGTGCTTGTGAAAAGCAAGGCGAGGTAACTCATCATGGCCATGCAAGTCGCGTCGGCGGAAAGCGCCGAGCCGGAACTGAACACCACCATCAACACCACGCCGCTGGTGGATGTGATGCTGGTGCTGCTCATCATCTTCCTGATCACCATTCCGGTGATCGTGAAGGTGGTGCCGGTGCATCTGCCCAACACGAAAAACATCCCGACGACGACCAAGCCCGAAAACATCGTTCTGGCGGTTGACCGCAGCGAAAACATCTACTGGAACAACGCTCCGGTAGACAGCAATCGCGAGGTCATCGACCGGCTGAAGGATGCCATGCTTCGGGCGTACAATTCCGGCCGTCCGCTTCCGGAAGTTCATATCCGGGCTGACCAGGATGTTCGTTTCGAAGCCGTGGGACGGCTGGTCTACGCCGCGCAACGTGCTGGCGTTCCGAAAATCGGGTTTCTCACCGAGCCCCGCAACGAAGGCGGCTGACGGAGTAGTAGACAATGGCAATGAATGTAGGCTCAGCCACCGGCGAAGACGAAGTCATGGTGGAAATGAACACGACGCCGTTGATCGACGTCATGCTCGTTCTTCTCGTGATGCTGATCATCACGCTGCCTATTCAGACGCACGCCGTGAAGCTCGACATGCCGCCGCCGAATCCGAAACCGCCTCTTATCCAGCCCACGGTCGACGACATCCTGGTGGATTTCGACGGGCAGATTTACTGGAACAAGCAGGCGGTGAACTGGAAGACTCTCGATGCGTATTTCTATCAGCAGGGCCAAAAGCCGGTTGAGGAGCAAGACGAGATTCATATCACGGCTAACCGCTTGGCGAAGTACGATTGGGTGGCGAAAGTGATGGCGAATGCGCAGCGGCGCGGCGCCGTGAAAATCGGAATTGTGAACACCAACACCTACATTTGACGGGTATAATTCCGGCAATCGCCGGTCGCCCGACCATGAGGAATCAATGACGTTGAAGACCCTGCAATCCGTGGGAATTGCTTTCATGTTGGGGACGGCTGCAGTCATCACTGCTGCCCCCGCGATCGTGTCCACTGCCTATGCCGCCACGGTGCGCCCGCAGGTCGGCAAGCCGTTACAGGAGGCGATTGCGCTCGCCAATGCAGGCAAGGGCTCGGCGGCGTCGGCGAAGGTGAGCCAGGCGGCGGCTGTGGGAAGCCTGACGCCGGGAGAGCAATCGGCGATCAGCCAAACCCGCAACTACATCGCCGCCAAAACCGGCGCCGGTGGAAGTTCGCTGGGGTGCAAGGCGAAGTTCGCAACCGACTACAACGCCGGCCGATACAGAGCGGTGGTGGGTGAGGATGCTTCGTGCCTGCGCAAAGGCGGCGGGTTCGATTTCCAGAGTCAGGTGATTGTCGCGCAAGCCTACTATCTAATGGGCGATTACAGCACGGCGACGAAGCTGCTGCGCGGGCTCGGCAACAGCGATCAGGTGCTTTCGCTTTTGATGAGCTCCGCCGCCAAAGGGGGCGACACGCAGACGCAGGGTCAGGTGGCAGAACGCCTGATCCTCCAGGGGCAATCCAAATACTGGACGTATCTCTTGGCGGCCGCCGACGCCACGCGGGGACTGACCGACCATGGAAATCTCGACATTTACCGCATCCGTTATCTCACCGGGAACATGCGCACCGCCGAGGACTACGAGCTGCTCACCCAGCTCGCCATCCAGATGCATTTCCCGAACGAGGCCGTTGCCGTCGCGCAGAAGGGCTTTGCGGTGAAGCTGCTCGAGGGAGACCGCAACACGCGCCTGCTCAATCTCGCGCAGGCGCAGGCCGCGAAGGACACCGCCAATCTGCCGAACCTGCAGAAACAGGCGAATGCCGCCAAGACCGGAGACATGCTGGTGTCCTACGGCGAAAACCTTTGGGGCCGCGGCCAGTATGAAGACGCGCTCAATGCGGTCCAGGCGGGGATCAAGAAGGGCGGACTGGACAAGCCCGACGAAGCACAAATCACCTTGGGAATCGTTCAGCTGTCAGCCGGGCAAAAGGATGCGGCGTTGAAGACATTCGGAGGAGTCAAAGGGACGCCTGCCGCGGCAACCGTCGCGCATTTGTGGTCGATCTACACCCGGTCGGGCGGCACGGCGAAAGTTTCCAGCAGCGCGGCCGAAAATCCGCAAGCTGGCAACAAAAGCAAACACCACCATTAGGGCTTTGCGCTGGTCGGCCGGAGGCTGCGTGATAGCGCGCTAACGGCTTTCCGCCAGCAGTTCCGCCAAGGTCGTGCCGAGGGCCGCCGGGTTGGGTGACACCCGGATGCCGGCCGACTTCATGGTCTCGATCTTGGACTGCGCTCCGCCTTTGCCGCCGGAAATGATCGCGCCGGCATGCCCCATGCGCCGCCCGGGCGGCGCGGTCACGCCGGCAATGAACCCGACAACAGGCTTTTTTACCTTCGATCGCCGGAGAAATTCCGCCGCATCTTCCTCCGCGCTGCCACCGATCTCGCCGATCATGATCAGCGCTTCGGTCTCTGCATCGGCAAGAAACATCTCCAGCACATCAATGAATTCGGTGCCTTTCACGGGATCGCCGCCGATGCCGACACAGCTGCTTTGGCCGAGCCCGACGGCCGTGGTTTGCCACACCGCTTCATAGGTCAAGGTCCCGGAACGGGAGAGGATGCCGACCTTGCCGCGCCGGTGAATGTGCCCCGGCATGATGCCGATCTTGCATTCGCCCGGCGTGATGACGCCGGGACAATTCGGCCCAATGAGTCGCGAGCGCGAGCCGCACAGCGCGCGTTTCACCTTGACCATGTCGAGGACCGGAATGCCTTCCGTGATGCAGACGATCAGCGGAATTTGCGCATCGACGGCTTCCAGTATCGCGTCTGCCGCGAAGGCCGGCGGCACGTAGATCACCGTGGCGTCGCAATCGGTCGCGGCTTTGGCTTCGCGTACCGTATCGTACACCGGCAAGCCGAGATGCTTGGTGCCGCCTTTGCCCGGCGAAGTGCCCCCGACCATCTTTGTGCCATAGGCAATCGCCTGCTCCGAATGAAACGTGCCCTGCTTGCCGGTAAATCCCTGGCAGATGACGCGCGTGTTGCTGTCGACGAGAATGGCCATGCTCAATCGTGCTTTACGCGCTGTGTTTCCTGGATGAGCCTTGCGATATCGGCAGCGCGAAGCTTCTGCAGATCCGCGTAAGCCGCATCGGTGGCGGCGTTCTGCGCTTTGCCTCGGCCGTCAAGGTCATAGCCCTTGCCGGTATGCGTCAGATCGAATTCGAATGGCGCAGCAGGCCCTGCTGTCGCGGTAAACACCAGGCTCTTTCCGTCCTCGCAGCTGTGCACCAGCCATTTGCTGCCACCGTAGGTCTTGATGATGGGACCGGTCGCGCAATGCAGCTGCGGCTTGTGATCGGCGGCCGCAACGGACGAGGCGATGCAGAGCGGCAGGATTGAAAGGAGCACTGTCTTCATGACGCAGCCTCAGAGCGCTGGTTTGCCTCCCCCTAAAAGGGGGAGGTCGGAACGCGAAGCGTTCCGGGTGGGGGTCGGTGTTCGGACTGCTTCGGTGATGCGTTGGCAAACACCATCCAGATTTTCCGTCACCTCGGCATTCCAAAAGCGAATCACGCGAATTCCTTTGGCATTCAGATAAAGCGTTCGACGGCGATCGTGGTCCTGCTGTTCGAAATGCTGGTCGCCATCCAGTTCAATGCCGAGCTTGAGGTCGGGACAATAGAAGTCTAGCACGTACGGGCCCACGGGATGCTGCCTGCGAGAAGAAATACCGAGCGGAGTACCGCGCAGCACCCTCCAGAGTCTTGCCTCTGGCTTTGTACCGGTTCGGCGCAGTTCACGCGCCCGCGCAGTCTTCGCTTTTGTCCGATTGAATCGTGTCAACTTACCCTCCCTTGACAAGGAGGGTCGGATCGCGAGAGCGATCCGGAGGGATCATACTATGACGCCGCAGATGATCCCCACCCGAGCCACTGGCGTGGCTCGACCTCCCCTTTTTCAAGGGGAGGTGAATAGAGCGGATCCCGTTCATTACGGGCCGCTCCGGACAGCAGCGACAATCTTCTGGGCGGCGTCGGCGAGATCCGATGCCGACACAATCGGCAGACCGGAACTCGCCAGAATCTCCTTGCCCTTCTCCACATTCGTGCCTTCAAGGCGCACGACCAGTGGCACCGAAAGACTGACCTCATGCGCCGCTGCGATAATGCCGTCAGCGATGATGTCGCAGCGCATGATGCCGCCAAAGATGTTGACCAGAATGCCCTTCACGTTGGGATCGGAGAGAATAATCTTGAACGCTGCGGTGACCTTTTCCCTGGAAGCGCCGCCGCCCACATCGAGAAAATTCGCGGGTTCCTCCCCGTAAAGCTTGATGATGTCCATCGTCGCCATGGCAAGGCCCGCGCCATTCACCATGCAGCCGATCGAGCCATCGAGTTTCACATAGGAGAGATCGTATTTCCCGGCTTCCCGCTCCATCGGGTCTTCTTCGTCGGGGTCGCGCAGTTCCTGCACGTCCTTATGGCGGAACAACGCGTTGTCGTCGAAATTGATCTTGGCATCGAGGCAGACAACCCGGCCGTCCTTCGTCACCACCAGCGGATTGATTTCAAGCAGGCTCATGTCCTTTGCCATGAACGCTTCGTACAGCGCCGCGATCAGCGCGCCGCACTGTGCCGCCTGATCGCCGCGCAGATCGAGCGCGGCGGCGATTTCATGACCCAGATAACGCGAATAACCCGCCGCCGGATCGACCGAAAAGGTCTGGATCTTGTCCGGCGTCTCTTTAGCCACCGTTTCAATGTCCATGCCGCCTTCTGTCGAGGCGATAAATGCGACCCGCGAAGAGCTTCGATCCACCAGCGCCGAAAGATACAGCTCCCGTTCGATGGCGGAGCCTTCTTCGATGTAGAGCCGCCGTACCAGACGGCCGTGCGGCCCGGTCTGATGGGTAACGAGAGTCATGCCGAGCATTCTTTCAGCTTCGGTGCCTACGTTCTCGATGGATTTGACCACCTTTACGCCGCCGCCCTTGCCGCGGCCGCCGGCATGGATTTGAGCTTTCACCACCCACGCAACGCCGCCGAGCTTGTCAGCTGCGCGCACAGCGTCCTCGACGCTGAATGCGGCAATCCCCCGCGGCACGGGTACGCCAAAGGCGCGCAGAATCTCCTTTGCCTGATACTCGTGGATATTCATGGCTCAGCCTGATGGAAGCCGAGCTTTAGAGCGGTTTTTTCTGGCTCACAATAGCGTCTTTCGCCAGCTCAAGCTCGCGCCACACCATTGTTTTCGATCGAACCTGATCGGCACGGGTCAGAAGCAGGAACATAGCAAGCATCATCGGCACGCCAACGGGGAGGAGAGTCACGCTTGCGACAGGTCGAGCCACGAGCGGCATAAGCCACAGACCCGCGAGGGCGACTCTCTCGTAGCTGCGAAAGCCGCGGTGGACACCCTCACTCACCATCAACGCGATCGCTGGAGCCAAGGCCATCATGTCGTAGTCGAATGAGTAGGGAGTGGCGAGCAATGCCGCGAGGCACAAGGCAGCGCCCTTGCGCGCAAAGGGTGCGTCCGTCCGCCAAAGCCGGAACAGCAGGAAGGCAGCGCCGATCGTGACGAGACCTTGGACTGCATACGCGAGAGCAACCGATCCATCCCACATGCGGACCCAGGCAAAAGCGCTTTGAATCTTGAAAAACCCGGCGCCGCCCTCTTCGAGAATGACGGTTCGCGTAAAGCTCATGGAATCCAGGAAAGCAGGCCAGACCTGTGGACCGAAGACAATGGTTGTTATGGCGGCGAGACCGCATATGGTGCATGCGGCAGCCGCCATGGTTCTCCAGTGCCCGCCCGCGATCAGCGCAATGGGCAGCATCAGACCGAATTGCGGTTTGTAAGCCATCAATCCGAAGAGCACGCCGGCAAGCACCGGTTTGCATTCGAGACACACCAATCCACCAGCCATCAGCGCGGCTGAAAGAAAGCCATTATGGCCATGCGTTATGTTCATGAACACGGCGGGAAAGGCCACCGCAACGAGCATCCAGAGGTTGTCCGTGAAGACTTGCGGCTCGGCGAATTTGCGCAGCAGCGCTCGAATGGACGCAAGGTAGGGACAAAAAGTTGCCAACTGCCAGATCAATAGCGCGGAAAGGTACGGGAAAGCGGCAAGCGGTGCGGCAATGAGCAGGAAAAACGGCGGATAGTGCCAACCGAAGAATGGTGTTTTCGCCCCGAACAGCGCCTGTTCATGCTTGTATTGTTCGGCGGGATTGAAAGGTGAAGCGGCATCGCCATGCAATGCGGATTGTCCGGCCACATAGACGTTTGAGAAATCTGTGCCGAGCGGACGCCCTTGATAGTCGTTCGCGCCGTGCGCAGTGGCAAACAGATAAACCAAAGAGGCCGTGTACGCGGTCAGAAGCGCTATGCACCAGATGCGTATGCGCTCGCGCGTGATAAAGTCGCCGCTGCGCAGCGCCAAAAGTAGGCGTCCAGGCTCCACGATGGCGAAGCCTAGCCCGCTACCCTTAAAAGATGGTGTCTAGTAGCCGCCCTCGCCGACGCCGCCGTCCCAATTGGTGCTGCTGAGATCGACTGCCCGCGAGCGCGCCACCCGGCTCACACAGACCTTGCCGCGATAGGCAAAGAAGAAGTCGCCCGTGCCATATTTGCGCAGATTCGTGCGTTCCGTGCAGTCCTTGACGGGCATCGCGGGGGCGCACTTCACCATGCCGTTCTTGTAGTGCCAGAGTGCCTCGCCGCGGCCGCACGCAAGCACTTCGCCCTGCTCATAAGTGCCGGCCAACCCCTGATCGGACTCCAGTACATCGCCGACCGTGACCTTCAGCGTGGAACCGGCGATGCAGCGGGCCACTTCCCCTTCGTAACTGGTGTCGATCCAGGTCTCCGGAAGCATATGGCTGGCCGGGAACTCGCGGCCCTCACTGCTGATGCACATGGCGTGTATCGCCTTGACGACGCTTCCTTCCTGCATCTCGCAGCCCTCTTCGGCGGCAACCGAAACGCCCTCGCCGCCGCGATTGATGGTCACGCTTTCGGCGTAGCTGCCGGATGACGAAACGCCTGCCGCCCCGGCCACAGCTCCCGCCACCGCGATCGAAAACGAATTCGATTTGGCGATGACGATGTTCTTGTTGATGTTGATGTTTTTATTGAGATTCAGGTTTTTGTTGATGTTGATGTTCTTGTTGAAATTCCAGATCTTGACGATGTGACCACCACCGCCGTGGTGGCAGAATTGACGCGCCCCGCCAGGTCCGAACGACTTGAATGTCCCGCCGTGAAAGTTGCCGCCGGCGAGGCCCGGGGATGCCGCAAGCACTGCAAAGCCCAATGCCGCGGCGGCGAAGAGCAGGACTGGTTTGGCTTTCATCGCGCTTGCTCCTGGAACTCCGCCGACACTCGCCGATCCCATCGGCTTACCGGAACCGGAATGTTGACGAATCCTTAACGGGTCTGGCGCAACCGTTCAGAAAACGTGCCATTTTCTCCGGCGGCAGGCGCCAGCAAACTGTTCCATCGTGGAACAATTGCATACTGGACCATGCCGGTATTGCGGCCGATGATACCGATTTCAGACGACAATCCCGCTCGGTACCCGGCTTTCGTTACCTGGAGCCTGATCGTCCTCTGCGTCGTAACTTATCTCTGGGAACGCTCCCTCGGTGGTGACATGCGTGTCGCGCTGAACGCGCTCGGTTTTGTTCCTGCGACTTATTTTTCCCTAAGGCTCACCGAACCCGGTGACCTTGGCTTCCCGCCGGCGGTCACCATCCTCACATCGATGTTCCTGCACGGCGGCATTCTGCATCTCGCCGGGAACATGCTTTACCTTTGGATTTTCGGGAACAACGTCGAAGATGCCGTCGGGCATTTTCGGTTTCTGCTATTCTACGTGCTCTGCGGCGTCGGTGCCGCATTGGCGATGGCCTACATCGATCCTGGGTCGCGTGCGCCGATGGTCGGCGCATCGGGCGCCATCTCGGGTGTGCTCGCCGCCTATGTTCTGTTTTTCCCCCGCGCCCGGGTCACGGTGATCGTTCCCTTGGGCATCATTCCTTATCCCTTCGCGCTCCCTGCTATTTGGGTAATCGGATTCTGGTTTATCCTGCAGCTCGTCAGTGCCTGGGTGCCGAACGCCGCGCAGCCCGGAACCGCATGGTGGGCCCATCTCGGCGGTTTCGCCGTGGGATTGCTTCTCGCCCCGATTCTGAAACCATCCATCGCCGGAATTTCCACGCCGTCATCGCGGGGGCCGTGGGAGCGGTAATCCCAGCGTGGCACGGCACCTGCTTATGCGTTTGTGCCCGGGCAGGGTTGCAAACCCTGGCCCATGGCAGGACATTCGGGGCAGGGCGCAAGGCCATGAAACATCGCAATAGTCATCTTCTGATCGGATACTGGACGCAATTGCGCAACGGCCGCGATGTGCCCGACCAGGCCGACATCGAACCGCGTGCCATCAAACGTATTCTGTCGCACGTTTTTATCCTTGAAGCCTCAGAGACGGAGCGGCCGCTCTATCGGCTTGCCGGCACATCGCATTGCGACCGCTATGGCACCGAGCTGAAGGGCACGAATTTCCTTGAACGTTGGGAGCCGGAAAGCCGCGTTACCGCTGCAGCCCTGCTCAAGCAGGCCATCGCGTTTCGCTGTCCTGTATGCCTGTCTTCGCTCGCCATCAATGAAGATGGGGCGTTCGCGCAAATCGAAACGGTGCTCGCGCCTGTCACCTTCGGTGGCTCGACACCGACGCGCTTCATCGGCATTTCCCAGGCGGTGGGCGATCATGGCGCGCTGTTTGGCAAGCCGATTGTCTTTGAACGTCTTGTCAGTTCGCAGCGCGTGCGCGATACGGGCATTGTAGACCCGCCCGACAGTTCAGCGCCGCCGCCGGCCTCCCGGTGCTTTCCAAAGGCGCCTCATCTGAAGCTCGTGATCAATCGGGAAAAGCCCGCGATCGCCCCCTGTGAAATGGACGCGGCGATGCGGCGTCTCATCGAGGCATTGGAAATTGTCCCGCAAGGAAAGTTGCGCGCCGTATCCTGACTATCTGGGCGGCGGCTGACTTTGCGGCTGCGAAGGCCCGGACGGACGGTCAACGGGATCGTTGTGCAGGATGCCATTGTTCAGCTGCTGTTGGCGCTGCTGTTCGCGAAGGTACGGAATTTCATACCGTTCGATTTTCGAACGGTATGCGTCGAACGCCTCATCGTCGGCCGGCAGCCGCTTGTCGCAGCGCGCCGCCGGCAGATGCTGCTGCTCCTGGCACCACATATCGAAATTCATTTGCCGGACATCGTAGCGCGTTGCCCGTGCCTGCGGATCCGCAGGCACGATGGGGTTATCCTGCGCAGATGCGGCAGCCGCGAAACTCGCGGCCGCAAGCCCAATTACGATTGCCCGGACCATTCTCACCGGGTCAAGGATAGCCAGAATCCGAACCCGGCAACAGGGGCTAAACGTCTGTTGCCGTACGAAGGGGACGTAACGGATTTCTTGCCTTCAGATCTGTCATGATCCGCCGGCCGGAACAGGGGAAGAGGCCGGCGCCGCAGCAGGTGCTGTCGCAAGTTCACGTTCAAGCGCCGCCAGCGTATAACCGAGCGAGCGGCGGCACTGTTGGGAAGCGCGCTGCAAGGCTTCTGACCGGGCGTTAACGACCCAGCAATCATAGTCCGCCTGGGCACGCGCTGCCGATTGCGGCGCCCTGTCCCTTCCGTGATCCAGATCCCGCAGCAGTTGCTGCCTCATCCCCTCCGAGTCCTTCAGCCCGGAATCCGATTGTTCCGGCAGAAGCTCCTCTCCTTGCGCTGTGGCGATCGCCTTGTCGGCGTAAATATTCGCGATATCGGCCACGTCGGCGCTCATCCCGCCCAATGAAAGGGACTGTGACGCATCGAAGGGGGTGCCGCTGCTGGGTGTTCCCACAGTTCCGAACGAATGGGCCAGCGCGGCATAGTTCCGGAAGAGCGATTGGGAAAATGGCCCCCCCAGCGGGCGCGCCTGCTCCAACTGGCTCAACGCCGTGGTGCCCACGCAGCCGGCCAGGCCCGCGCCGATGCAGGAGACGAAGACCGTACGCCGGGAGACTCTGTATGGGCGCAACCGCATGGTGTTCTCCTTGACGATCCTCGGACCGATATCGACGGACCGCCCTCCTTGTAAACCTTCCGTTGACCCTCCGTCTTTATAACAGGGGCCGGAAAAACAGGAACCGGCCAAACCGGGCAGGCTGTGGCATGGCACTCGACAAAGAAGCGGTGATCGCCCGCGCGCGACAGGAGCGGCGGCGCTTTCAGCGTGTCGCAGTGGATTTCAAGGGGCATCTCTTCCTGCCCGAGGAAGACCGGGAAGTGCCGTGCACGATCGTCGCGATGTCGGCCGGCGGGGCCCAGGTCACCAGCGAGGCCGTTCCCGAACCGCAAGGCAACGTGGTTCTGTATATCGACGGCTTCGGCCGTTTTGAGGCCACTGTCGCCCGGGCATCGAAGGGCGAATCGGAAGAAGGCACGTTTGGCGTTCGTTTTAATTGCACGGCCCTGAAGCGCGAGCGCATTTCCGAGCAACTCGCGGTCTATATGAACAACGGCACCATCGATCAGACGGCGCTTCGCCGGCACGAGCGCGCTACAACCGGTGGTTTCGCGCGTTTTACCCGGGCGAGCGGCGATGTCGTGAATTGCAAGGTGCTCGATCTTTCCCTTGGCGGGGTATCGCTTGCGACCGAGGTCCGTCCTCAGATCGGCGAGCTCGTGCTTATCGGGCAAATGGCCGGGCGGGTGGCGCGTATTCATGAGAACGGTATCGCCATAGAGTTCGTGACGGCGGCACCCGACAAGGCAGCAGACCAGCCGCCGAAACTCAGCGCTCTTCGGTAGGCGCTCTTCCTGGCGAAGTTGTCTCCGCCAATCCCAAGGATTTTCTTGCTCGTTCGTAGTGATGCGGCTTCAGGTGAAGCGACACCGCGCGGATTGCGGCGGCCAACACGGCTGCATCGTCGGTGAAGCCAAGCCCGGCGAAGAAATCCGGCACCGCATCGAAGGGAATGACGAAATAGGCAAGTGCGGCGAGCAGCACGCCTTTCGCCCGCCCAGGCGTCTGAGGATCGATAGCGCAGAAATAGGCCGCGGCCAGATCCTCGGCGAACGGAATCTGGCGGGCAAATTTTAGCAACTTGCGCCAGAAGTCGCGTTCGACGAGCCATCTGTGTTGTGTGATTTGCGCCGATGCGCGCAGCAAATCGGGGAGGACTTGCCTCAGGCGTGTGGACATTCGCGATTATCGCCCGCGTTGCCCCAAGTTGCAAAAGCCAAGTGACTTAAGGGTTGGTCGAACGCGGGCAAGGCCTTTAGGGTGAAGATTCTGAACACGGCCGGTCTTTAAACAGGGGAAAACCGATGCATGCCATGTCACTGTGCGGATTGTGCATTTCATACGCCATCGTCGTGGTGGCTGGCTCCACCACAGCCTGGGCCGCGAAAGACGATTTCAATCGCGCCAAGCTGGGGAAGAACTGGGTCGTTTCGTCGGGTTCGCTGTCCATCAGCAAACACCAGCTGCAGGGCTCGGACATGGCCGTCGGGTACGACACAAAATCCGCGAACGATACGACTGTGAGCGCGACCGTTTATTTGCACGGCGCGAATTTGGAGTACGGCGCAGTTACCTCGGGAAACATGCCGACCGGGAATTATGCCTTTGTCAAAATCCAGAGCAGCGATGGCAAGTTCGGCTACGGTGCCTTTTATGTCGGAAATAATGGAGCAGGCCTCTTTTTTCAGCTCGATGCTCCAATACCCAGTCCGGCAACGCTGAAGCTCTCGTTTTGCGGCGACGTTGCGACGATGAAAATCAAGAGTGCCGATGGTATTCAGAAATATTCCTATGATTACGGCCAGACATTCGGCACGGGTGGCGGTCTGGGAACCTACGGTCCGGTTTCACTGGACAACTATAAGAGCAAGCCGGGTGGTTGCACCGACGGAGGGGGCGCCAAGATCATCAGAAGCTCGAACGCGCGCGATCCATTGGCTCCGCCGCGGTCGAGATAATATGCGACCAGGCGTTTTTTTCCTTTCAGGTGATCGGTATGCACAAAGGATCGTGCCTCTGCGGGGCAGTGACATTTGAGGTCGAGGGCCAGCTTAAGGCGCCGGACGCCTGCCACTGCTCGATTTGCCGCAAGATATCTGGACACTACTGGGTTTCAACGGACTTGCCGCGTTCGGCGGTGATAATCCGGGGCGAAGAAAAGATTGTTTGGTATCGCTCATCGGAGAAAGTGCGCCGCGGATTTTGCTCGGTTTGCGGCTCGGCACTGTTTTTCGACCCTGTCCATCGCGACTGGATAGCCATTGCCATGGGTGCATTCGAGAGTCCGACTGGCACGCATCTCCAGAAACACATCTTCATGGCGGACAAGGGCGACTACTACGAGATTGCCGACGGCCTGCCGCAAAACGCCCGCTAGCAGCCTCTCCCCTTTCTATTTGTGGGGCGCTATGAATTCGCGGCGGATCAGTGGGGCGCCTTATGGAATTGAATTCGTCGGTGGCGGCCGTGGTGACCGGCGGCGCATCGGGCCTTGGCGAGGCGACTGCGCGCGGCTTGGCCAGTAACGGCGTCAAACTCGCCATCTTCGACATGCAAAGGGCGAAGGGCGAGGCCTTGGCCGCCGAAATCGGCGGCACGTTTTGCGAAGTGGATGTCACGAGCGACGATAGCGTCGCCAACGGCTTCTACCGCGCGCGCGCGGCAAACGGTCACGAGCGGATCCTGGTGAATTGCGCGGGTACGGCAAACGCCGTTCGCACCGCCTCGCGCGACCGCAAGACGGGAGAGATCCGGTTCTTTCCATCGAAGGACTTTGATCGCGTCATACAGATCAATCTCGTCGGCACGTTCCGTTGCATTGCGATGAGCGCCGCGGGAATGCTTTCGCTTCCCCCGCTGGAAAACGGCGAGCGCGGCGCGATCGTCAACACAGCCTCTGTTGCCGCCCAGGATGGACAGATCGGTCAGGCCGCCTACAGCGCTTCCAAGGGGGGCGTGAATTCGCTGACGCTTGTGGTGGCGCGCGATCTTGCGCAGGAGGGTATCCGCTGCAACACCATCATGCCAGGCCTGTTCAACACGCCGCTCCTCCAGGGGATGCCGGAACAGGTGCGCGACGCCTTGGGAGCGCAGGTTCCTTTTCCGGCACGATTGGGCAATCCGGCGGAATACGCGTCGCTCGCGTTGGAAATGATCCGCAATTCCTACTTCAATGGCGAGTGCGTGAGGCTCGACGGAGCCATCCGCATGGCGCCGCGGTAGAACTAGATGCAGGCCGATCTCGAAAACTGGCACGACTACTTCGTCACGGTGGCGCAAGTCAGCGCGACTCTTGCGGGCTTGTTGTTCGTCGGCGTGACCATCAGCTTGAATCACATGCTGCAGGGGCGCGGCTACCTGTACCGCGCTTGGGCGGCTATGTTCCTGCAATTCCAGGCACTGCTGACCGGATTGTTCGCGCTGATTCCGTCGCAATCGCTTAACTGGCTGGGCGCCGAGCTGATCTTGACCGGGGTCGCTGTCCTGGGAGCGATCCGCACTTTCGGCCACTTTTTTCCCGATGACGGAAGCTCGGTGGTATTGGGATCCAAAGGCGCGCGCCTTGTGCGGGAATGCCTGCTGCACGTTGCGACGCTTCTACCCGCGGTTTCAGGTCTTTTGCTGATACTGCGTTCGCGCTCCGCGCTCTATTGGCTGGTCCCGGCAGAAGTGATCTGCCTCTATCTTTCCTTCGGCAATGCCTGGGTATTCGCCGTGGAAATACCGCGGCGTCTGACGCTGGCCAAGGGTCCGGATTCGTAGTTCGACGCTGGCCTGCTAGACGTCTGCCAACTCTCGTATCTGGCTGTTTGCCAGCGTCAACTTGGCGATCGTCAGATCGCCGCCGCGTTCAAGCTCATGCAGGAAATTGCGGGTGCGCTCGACCTTTTCGGCATGAGCGTTGGCCCAAATCTGCGCCGCCTTGACCCCTTCCGCGCGCGCGCCGTCTCCGGATGTATCGGCCGATTCTCTGAGCGCCTGATCCGTCAGCGCGCGCTGGCTCGCGAAAAGATCGTCGACGATCCGGCGGACGGCCAGCCGGTCCCAATGTTCTTCCACCGAAATGCGCGCGCCGAGATGGCGCAGGCGATCGAGTTCGAGGGTCGTTCCCACCGCAAAATAAGCGCCCGCCACCAGATCGATGTTCAGTTCGCGCGCGTGCGCCAGCATGGCAATCTCGGGCGCCCGGCTCCACAACGGCAAGGCGGCGACATCGTGTGCCAGGTCTTCCGGTACGCCCGCCTCCATCAACTTGCCGATATAGGCCATTCGCTCGTCAAGCTCATATTTGGAAATAAGGGTGGAGTAGGTACCGCGCAGGGCATCCACGCCCATGCGGTATCTCGCCGTTGTCTCGCGCAGATCCGCGCTCGCTGGCACATTGGTGAGGAACCAAAGGCCGATGCGCCGCAGCATTTCCGCAATCTCGGCGTACATCATGGTTTGCGTTTCGGCCGGAATCTTCGAATCCAGCGTATCGATGCGCGTCTTGAGAGCCTCAAGCCCGAATGCCCCTTCCGCGGCCGCGAAAGCGCGGGCGACGCGGACCGCCGATGCGCCGGAGACTTCCTTCATGCGGTGAACGAAGACCGGGCCTGCAAGATTGACGATCCTGTTGGTAACCGCTGTGCAGATAATTTCGCGGCGAAGCCGGTGGTGCTGAAGTTCCGCCTCAAAACGCTTGGCCGCGGCTTTGGGATAGTAAGCCGCCAAGACGGGCGTGAAATACGGGTCGTCGGGCAATTCGCTTGCCAGCAGCTCGGCATCCAGGTCGAGCTTTGCATAGGCCAAAAGCACTGCCAGCTCCGGCCGTGTCAGCGCAACGTGGCTCTGAGCCCGGCGGCGCAAGGCCACATCGTCGGGCAGATATTCGACCGCTCTATCCAGCTTCCCGCGACGTTCCAGGTCACGCAGGAAACGGCCGTGCGAATCCAAGTCGCGCATGCCAAGCCACTGAGACACCGAAAGCGCCAGCGTCTGATCGTAATTGTCCTCGAGAACCTGGCCGGCGACATCGTCGGTCATCTGCTCAAGAAGGTTGTCGCGCTCCGCGGGGCTCAACTCGCCGCGCCGCAACGGACCCGCCATCAAGATCTTCAGATTCACTTCATGGTCCGACGTATCTACGCCGGCCGAATTGTCGATGGCGTCGGTGTTGATGCGCCCGCCTTTCAGCGCGTATTCCACCCGCCCGGGTTGGGTCGCGCCGAGATTCGCGCCCTCCCCGATCACTTTGGCCCGAATCTCCGTCCCGTTGACCCGAATGGCGTCATTGGCCCGATCGCCAACGTCCAGATTGTTTTGCGACTCGGCCTTTACGTATGTGCCGATGCCGCCGAACCAGAGCAGGTCGACGTCAGCCTTCAGCAATGCCTTCATGACCTCGGCCGGCGCCGCAACCGCACTGGCAATTCCGGTGAGTTTCTGAACGGCGGCCGAGAGCGGAATCTGTTTCAGGTTTCGCGAGTACACGCCCCCGCCACTCGAAATCAGCGATTTGTCGTAGTCTTCCCAGCTCGATCGGGGCAGGTCGAACATTCGCTTGCGTTCGGCCCAACTCTTTTGCGGATCAGGATCCGGATCGATGAAGATGTGGCGGTGATCGAATGCCGCAACCAGCCTGGTTTGCTTCGAAAGCAGCATGCCGTTGCCGAACACGTCGCCCGACATGTCGCCGATCCCGATGCAGGTGAATGGCTCGGTCTGGATATCGCGACCCATTTCGCGGAAATGGCGCTGAACGGCGACCCAGGCACCACGGGCCGTAATGCCCATCTTCTTGTGGTCGTAGCCGTGGCTGCCGCCGCTGGCGAACGCATCGCCCAGCCAGAAGCCGCGCTCTTCCGCGATGCCGTTGGCGATATCGGAGAAGGTGGCCGTGCCCTTGTCGGCGGCGACGACGAGATAGGGATCGTCGCTGTCGTGGCGCACCACGCCCTCCGGCGGAATCAGCGATCCGTCCGCGCCAATGTTGTCTGTTAGATCGAGCAGTGCATTGATGAATGTCTTGTAAGCGGCGACGGCGGCCGCCTGGACTTCGTCCCGCGTCCCGTTCACCGGCAGGCGTTTTGGATAGAAGCCGCCTTTCGCACCAACAGGGACGATGACAGCATTCTTCACCTGCTGCGCCTTGACGAGGCCCAGCACCTCGGTGCGGAAATCCTCCCGGCGGTCCGACCAGCGAAGGCCGCCGCGCGCGACCTTGCCGAAGCGCAAATGCACGCCCTCCACCTGCGGCGAATAAACAAAAATTTCATAGAGCGGCCTCGGCGCGGGCAGCTCATCCAACTTCCGAGAATCCAGCTTGATGGAAAGATACGGCTTGTTCTGGAAGAAATTGGTTCGCAATGAGCATTCGATCACGTTGCGCAAGCGACGAATGATGCGATCGTCGTCCAGGCTGGGAACATTTTTCAACGCTTCGTCAATGCGCGCGGCAATTGCACTCTGTTCGTGCTCCCGCTCTTTGTTGCCGGGTGCATGCCGAGCACGGAAAAGCTCGATGAGGAGGCCGGCGATGCCGGCATTCCGCGCCAGCGCTTGCTCAACATAATCCTGGCTGAACGAAAGACCGGCCTGGCGCGCGTATTTGGAGGCGGCGCGCAGAATGTTGACCGCCTTCCAGTCGACTCCGCCATGCATAATCAGACGGTTGAAACCGTCGTTCTCCGCCTCCCCGATGATGATGGCCCGGAATGCCTGTTCGAACGGCGCCTTGATCGTTGAAAGGTTTGCCGGCGCCCCATCCGCCCGCTCCATACGAAAGTCCAGAACGGCGGCTTCTCGCCCGGCGTCACCTCCGACGTTGACCGTATAGCTGTCTTCAGCGATCACTCGGAATCCGAGATTTTCAAATACGGGCAGCGAGGCCGAGAGCGGCAGCACACCGTCCAGCGCGTAGACCTTCAGCCGCAAAGCACTGGCGGCGTCATCCGGCAGCCGATACATCCAGCAGTCGACGCGAAGGTCGTTCCGGGCGAGCCGGCCCAATTCAACGAGGTCATGCAGCGCTTCGTCGGGCGTAAAAGCGTCGCGATAGCGCGCCGGAAAGGCATCCCGTTCTCTGGCAAATATCTGCCGGCCTTCCGTGTCCCCATACTCGCGGATCAGCGCGGCGGCGAAGCTATCCTCCCAGGTCCGGATCGCGGCCGCAATTTCCGCCTCAAGCGCGGACACATCGACTTTGGGACGCTGGCCGGGAACCCGCCCCACAATGTAGTGCACGCGGGCGAGAATAGAATCTTCAATGGTGGGATATGACGCGGACATGCGACCATTGAAGGCTCGCGCGAGTATGCCGTGTATTTTCTGGCGCACGCGGGTATCAAAACGATCGCGCGGCACAAACACGAGAATGGACACGAAACGGTCAAACCGGTCGCAGCGGACGAACACTTTTACCTTCGGCCGTTCGCCCAATCTTAGGATCCCGAGGGCTGTATCGAACAGTTCCTCGTCGCTGACCTGAAACAGTTCATCGCGCGGAAACGAGTTGAGAATGTGCGCCAGCGCTTTTCCGTCATGCGTGTCGGGTGGCAGGCCGGCACGGTCCAGCACGTGCTGAACCTTAAGCCGCAACAGGGGAATGTCGGCCGGCCTGCGGCTGTAAGCACCCGAGGTGAAGAGGCCCACGAAGCGGCGTTCGCCGGTGAGCCGTCCGGCGGAGTCGAACATCTTGACGCCCACGTAATCCATATTGACGCGGCGATGAACGACAGTCTTTTCGTTCGACTTGGTAATGATGAGGGGTTCGGATTGAGCGAGCAGGCCTTGTATTTCCGCGGTAACGTCGTGGCGCTCGTCCGTCCTGCGCACGACCGTCGTATCGACGTCGGCAAGCACGCCGAGGCCGGATTCGGGCACCGGCACCAATTTGTCTTGCGGACCGCCGGAATAGGCGTAGTCGCGTGCGCCAAGGAACGTGAAATGGTTGCTGGCAAGCCACTCCAGGAACGCAATGCTCTCCCGAACTATCTCTGCATCGACTTTCGGCGGGCGCGTTTGGAGCGCAGCGATCGTGTCATTCAGGTGCGCAAGCATTTTTCGCCAATCGCGTACGGCCAGCTTCACCTGATGAAAGATGCGCTGCGCGCCGGCGATCAGAGTCGCTCGCAGTTCTTCGCCAAGCGGATCCAGCGCGAGCACAATAACGCTTTCGCGCACCTCGGGCCCCGAGGGGTTCAGCATGCCTGCGCTGTCGCGCTTTGCGGCGATGATCGGGTGAAAAAGCGCATGTACCCGGATTCCCTCGGCGCCCAGCTCGGCAATGAGCGAATCGAATAGGAACGGCATATCGTCGTTGGCAGCGATGAAGATCGCTTCGTCCCGGAAACCGGCGCCTGTGGCCGCGCGGAACGGCACGATGTCGACGAGAATCTCGCCCGGCCTGCGCCGCGCCGTCTTCTCGAAAGCGAGAGCGGCCAACTGCGCGAGAGCTTCCGGCGCATAGCGTGTGACATCGCTTGGTGGGGCGCCGCGGTAAAGGCGTTCAAAAAAGGCTTTCAGACCGGAGGCTACGGCATCCGGGGGCAACATGGATTCGGCCGCGTGCACGCGATCAAGTGCGAGTTCGTCCTCGCTGGAGGTAGGCGAGACGGAAGGCGGTTGGGCTTTTCTAACGATTTCGGCGGTCATGTGTCCGTTGAGCAAAGGGATCGCGGCGAACCTATCGCTGGGTTGCCGGGCCGGAAAGGGCAAATCCCGCCGCATCCCGCGAACGCGATTGGGGAGAATGCTTGCCTCAAAAGCCAAACGGCTACTGGAATAATTTTTCCCGCTCGGCCGCATTAGCAATTTGTCAACCAATGTGGCCACACTGGCGGGTAAGACTCACTGTCGAGAACCACGATGGCCGCCAGCCGCCGCACCATGAGCGTGTATCAGCCGCGTTCGCGGAAAGCGGCGTTTGCCGATGCCCTGGCGGACGCGCGCCGGGCCGTGGCGCGGGCTCTCAAGATTGCGCTTCTGCGTGGCGCGGGGGGGCTGGTGTTTCTTGCTGCATGTGCCGGACTTCTGGCGCTTGCCACCTTCAATGCCACCGACCCCAGTCTGGACCATGCTACCGGCAGCGAGGCTGCAAACTGGCTGGGCGGATTCGGTGCCACCGCTGCCGATCTGATGCTGCGGATGTTCGGCATTGCCGCGCTGGCGTTCTTGACTCCGCCGGCCGTGTGGGGCGCCAAGGCGATGACCGGGCGATCCATCGCCTGGCCGATCTGGCGCGCCGCAGCCTGGCCGCTCGGCACCGCGCTGGTGGCGGGGGGACTGGGAATTCTTCCCGGTTTGGAAGCGCTGCCCGCAGGTACCGGCGGATTGTTCGGCCTCGCTATCGCGGGGCTCTCGCGGCATGCGGCGCTCGCCTATCATCACGAAT
>JAFAWQ010000053.1 GCA_019241645.1 Alphaproteobacteria bacterium | reverse complement strand
TGATCTCGCCATCCGGGAGTCCATACACCGCCTGGCAAGCGACAACCTCACGACTCTATCGGTATACCTTAGTTTCGTTGGCTCCAGCCCGGTCTGGTTAGCGGCTGCCGTCCTCATAGCCGCGGGTCTGTGGCTGGCTGGCCGGCGGAAACAGGCCAGTGCATTGGCCGCCTGTTTGTTGGGGGCGATCGTGCTGGAGAACGTCTTGAAGCTGGTGCTCCATCGCGCGCGTCCGGACGTGTTTTTCGGCACGCTGCCCGCGACATACAGCTTCCCCAGCGGCCATGCGCTGTTCGCTATGTGCTTCTACGGCGCGTTGGCGATTATCGCTACGGATTCGAACCTCTCGATACAAAAGCGCGCATTTGTATGGTTCATAGCGATACTGCTCGTTCTCGGAATCGGATTGTCGCGCATTTATCTTGGCGTGCACTATCCCAGCGACGTGCTGGCCGGATACCTGGCCGGAGCGGCCTGGATAGCCTGCCTCCATGCGGCTGGCGTCTTCGACTCAGGCGCCGACGGAAGAAAAGGCGCGGCTCGATAGATGCCTCCACCAAGCCGTGCCGGAACAGTCAGTGCTTGCGCCTGCGCGCCGGAGCCTTGCAGCTCTTCACGCCTTCGGTGCAAAAATACCCTTCGGTGATCGTCTGATTGCCGCTTTTGTCGGTGGAAAGAACCTCCAGCAGATAGCTTGTGGCCGGTTTGAGGAATTGCCTCGGCACCTTCAGGCTTGTTTCATTGGCAGCAATGTCGACGTCCAGCTCCGGCGCGACTTCGCCCGCATCTTCTTCAACGATGACATGATAGCCGGTGATGCTCACCGGCCCGAGATAAGGAACGATAGGGCCGGAGACCGGTTTCCATCGGATCGTTGCAGACTCGGCAGGCACAACAGACTCAAAGGCCGGCGCGGTAATCTTGGGCCCGGCGGGAATGTGGTAGATAAGTTTCGCAGCGGCTTCCAGGGTTTGGCCGTTCCCGACACCTGAGAATTCATATGCGCCTGCCGGAAAGGCGTCGAATAGCTCCGACAGCGTGCTGAGAGGTTCCTCGGTACGCGCGCAGCCTAACGCATCCATCAACTCTTTGATCTGCGGCTCGACGCCCTCCAGAAATCCCTCCGTCTGTCCGCCGATTTTTTTGATCCCGCCTAACGATTTGAGACTGTATATTCGCTTGCCGTTGGGATCGGTGACGGTTCCTTCCGTCAGGCCTTCCGTGTCGAACCCGACCTGAATGCCCATGTCGCAGGCCGACGCGTTGGTTTCAAAATGCACATTGGTGACTTTGAACTTGTTGACTGCCGCCATGGCGGGCAGGACAGCGACAATCGAGATGGCGATGCCGCAGAGCATAATCCCGCGCGTTGCCGAAAGTGGATTGTTGAACATGGTGCGCTCCTCCATTCCCGTTCGAGTGCCCGCCGCTCCAGCCAAATGTATCACGCTGCTCATGCGCTGGCCATGCCACCATCAAAGTTGGGCTAATGACGCCAAGGACACTGTCCACCGGCAAGGCAGCAATGACTTTCGTGTCACCGTATTTCTTGACCGTATTTCTTGAATGGATTCCATGTCACCGAATTTTACAACTCCTTAGGTGCGGCGCAGTCTTTCTGCGGTACCCTTACACTCTAAAGCGAAGTGAATGACTTTCACGGCACCGAAGTTTGCATTTCGCGGCTAACGACGGGTCACTTCGGCGGCGACGGCATTCTTAAACATCGTGATTGCAGCACGAAATGCTTCAATTGGCACGTCGGGCTGCGTCCACAACGCCCCACAATCAGCCAGTTCATACTTGGCGTCCGAGGGCAGAATTACGTGCCCGGTAATTCCGGCGTTACCACCGTTTTGTAGACGATATTCACGGCGAAAAATCGTGGTGCCCGTCTGCTTAGCCTTCATGGAGATATCGAACAGTGCTGTAGGCGTGCAGCCTCCTCCAACTATTGGCGGATTCGCGAAGTAATTGGCCCACGTGATCTCGACATTGACCGTAGCATCCGCAGCCGCTGCGGATTTGCTAACCTCGTAGCCATCGCCAGCAAACGCAGAGGCCAGGGCTGTTCGCGTCTCGGTGGCGAGATCAAGGCTGCGAGCCGTGAGCAGATCGTGCAGCGACGGACCGCCGGACGGTGCCCAGTCATACAGTCCAGACAGCATTCTGATCTGTGGTTGCTTGATTGGCTCAATGAATACCGAGCGAACCACGGAAAGTTGGGCCTGATCTACCTGCGCGGTCGCGCACGCTGCCAGCAACATTCCAGAAAGAAGGGCCGATAACCAGCCCGGGAGATGCATGAACTGATTCCTCATGGTTTTTCCTTATGCACAAAAGACATGTTTCAACCTTCGCCGTGCGAAACTGGCCACTGTCGCCAGCGCGCCGCGTTCGCACGCCAACCGACGGTCCCGTAGCTTGCTTCCCGAAGTTCTCCTCATGCTTGCCGTAGCACGGCGCTGAACAATAGGCTGCCGGTGTTTCCAGTTCCTAACATCCCGGGGCTTTTCTTTTGGGCTCCGAGTCTCCATCTTTGGGGCCAGAACCCACAGGAATTCTCATGGCTCTCATTGGCCCCAGCGGGCGACCTCTTACGCGCTCGGGAAGCAGCGGTGCACAGGGCGCGACCGCCGATAGCCCTCCTGCGACGGGCGGCGCAAGCAGGGGCGGCGCATACATAAAAGACGGCTCGATCGAAACCTTCGCCGCCGACGTGATGGAGGCCTCGCGGCAGGTTCCCGTCATCGTCGATTTCTGGGCGCCGTGGTGCGGTCCATGCAAGCAGCTGGGGCCGCTGCTCGAGAAGGTGGTGAACGAGGCCAAGGGCGCGGTGCGCCTCGTCAAGATCAACATCGACGAGAACCAGGAGATCGCGCAACAGCTGCGCATCCAGTCGATCCCCACTGTGTACGCCTTCAAGAACGGCCAGCCGGTGGACGGCTTCATGGGCGCCATCCCCGAATCGCAGCTGCGCGCGTTTGTACAGACGCTCACCGGCGGCGCGGCAGGAACCAGTCCAACGGACGACATACTAGCCGCGGCGGACGAAGCCTTTGCAGCCGGCGATCTCGGCACGGCAGCGCAAGCGTATGCGCAGGCACTGCAGGACGAGCCCGGCCATCCCAAGGCCGTCGCAGGCCTTGCGCGCTGTTATCTGAAGAGCGGCGATGTCGAGCGCGCGCGCAAAACGTTGCAGCTGGTTCGCCCCGACGGCGCGCAGGATGAAGCCATTCGCGCGGCGGACGCGGAAGTGAGCCTGCGGGAGCAGGCGGCCAAAGCGGGTGACGATGCGCCGTTGCGCGCGAAGCTCGAAGCAAATCCCAACGATCATCAGGCGCGCTACGATCTGGCGCTGGCGCTCGATGCGAAGGGCGATCGCGCCGGCGCGCTGGAGGCGCTGCTCGAAATCGTCAAGCGCGACCGCGACTGGAACGAACAGGCGGCACGCAAGCATCTGGTGACTCTCTTCGAAGCGATGGGCCCGACGGATCCGCGCACCATCGAATCGCGCCGCAAGCTCTCCTCGATCCTGTTTGCCTGAGACGATGCGCAAGCCGTACCGAACCCTCGACGATCTTCCTCCGGTGGTGCCGATTTTTCCGTTGAGCGGCGCGCTGCTGCTGCCGCGCGGCGGCCTGCCGCTGAACGTGTTCGAACCGCGCTATCTCGCCATGGTGGACGACGCCCTTTCCGGCCATCGCCTCATCGGCATGATCCAGCCAACCGAACCGGAGGAACAGACGTTGAAGCCGGCGCTGTCACGGGTCGGCTGCCTCGGGCGCATCACCAGCTTCAAGGAATCGGAGGACGCTCGCTACCAGATCACGCTGACCGGCGTGTGCCGCTTCCGCATGACGCAGGAGCTGGCTGCGGATACGCCGTACCGCCAGGTCGGTTGCGATTACTCCACCTTCGCCGGCGATCTGGTGTCGAGCGACGAATCCGATCTGCCGCGCGAAAGGCTGGTGGCCGCGCTCAAGAACTATCTCGCGCGCCGCGATCTTAAGGCCGACTGGCAATCGGTTATGCAGGCGCCGCCGGAGCATCTGGTGAATGCGCTCGCCATGCTCTGCCCGTTCGAGCCGGCCGAGAAACAGGCGCTGCTCGAAGCGCCAGGCTGGAACGAGCGCGTGGCGACCTTGGTGGCTCTGCTCGAAATGTCCGACGCGCGTTCCTTCAGCGGCTCGATGAACTGATGACTGAGATCGATCCCAAGCTGCTGGAGATTCTGGTGTGTCCCGTCACCAAGGGGCCGCTGGTGTACGATCGCGAGAAGCAGGAGCTGGTGAGCCGCCTGGCCGGCCTCGCCTATCCCATCCGCGACGGCGTGCCGATCATGCTGGCGAACGAAGCGCGCGAGCTTTCCGAAGAGGAACGGCTGCGCAAGTGAGCGCATCCTGGCCCGTCGAGCTGCGGCTCGACAAATCGAAGACACTGCTGGCTGTCAGCTTCGAATCCGGCGAGCGGTTTGAACTGCCCGCAGAATACCTTCGCGTGGAATCCCCCAGCGCCGAGGTGCAGGGCCATGTCGCGGCGCAGAAGCAGATTGTGCCGGGCAAGCGCGGCGTGAAAATTGGCGGGCTGGAGCCGGTCGGCAATTACGCGGTGCGTATCCTGTTCGACGATGGCCACGATACCGGGCTTTACAGCTGGGATTACCTTCACGAGCTCGGCCGCGAGCGCGAGAAGAAATGGAGCGCCTACCTGCACGCGCTGAAGGCGAAGCGACTGGAGCGATAGAATGCCCACGGTCCCTTCGCTGGCGCGGCTACCTCTTCTATTTCTTCAGCAACGAAGGTACGAGCCGCCTCATATCCAGGTACTGTCCTAATTAGCTTAGGACAGCACCCATATCCATATCGACAAGGCCGGGAACAGTGTAAAATATTGGCTGGGACCGGTTCGGCTGGCTCGCAACTTCGGCTTCGGATTGAGCGAATTGAACGTGATTGAGCAAAAAGTGCGCGATGAAGAGACCACATTTTAGGAAAATGGAATGAGTACTTCAGCCACAGCAAATGATGACCGAGTAGCGGACGTCCAAGTGAGCGATCACATGCTCACTGTGATCCTCAGGGACGGGCGGACGATCAGCGCGCCTCTTGTATGGTTTCCAAGGCTACAGGATGCGTCGGCCGAGCATCGGGCCGTGTGGGAACCCGCCGCTGCGGGACATGGGATCCACTGGCCGCTGATTGACGAGGATTTGAGCATCAACGGCCTGCTGGAGTGGCATCCCACTACCGATGGCTGAATCTTCAGTACAGGCGTGAATCGTGACGTGAACGAGCACAAAAGAATCGAGCGACCACCGAAAATCCCCGGTGCCGCCACGGAACTGATTCGCGGCGGACGTCCGCGCCGCGCCGTCATCCGCGGGCAGGACAGAAGCCGCTGGACCGATTTCTATCACGCCGTGCTCACAGCCCAGTGGTGGCTGTTCCTCATCGGGCTGGCGTTGGTGTTTCTTGCCATCAACGCGATTTTCGCTTCGGTCTATCTCGGGGACCCGAACGGCATCGAGCATGCGCGGCCCGGCAGCTTCTGGGACCGCTTCCTCTTTAGCGTGCAGACGATCGCCTCCATCAATTACAGCATCATGGTGCCGAAATCCGCCTTCGCGAACGCCGTGGTCGTGGCGGAAGCGTTCATCGGTTTCGTCTACCTCGCCATGATGGCGTCGCTGATGTTCGCGCGGCTGTCGCGGCCGAGGTCCCGCGTTATTTTCAGCAAGGTCGCGGTAATCGCCCCGTTCGATACCGTGCCGACGCTGATGTTCCGCACCGCAAACCAGCGCGGCAATCAAATCCTGGATGCGGCCGTCAATGTCACGCTGGCACGGCAGGCTGTCACCACAGAAGGCATCGCCATGCGGCGCTTCGAGGAATTGAAGCTCATGCGCGGGCGCACCTCGCTGTTCGCGCTGTCCTGGACGGTGATGCACCGTATCGACGAGACGAGCCCCCTACACGGGCTTTCCTGGGAAGACTGGTGCAACCAGCAACTGGAATTGATCGTGCTGCTGCGCGGCACCGACGACACGCTGGCGGAGGTCATCTATGCCCGCCACGCCTACGGCCCCGACGATCTGGTGTGGAACCACCGTTTTGTGGACGTGCTGTCCGTCAACCCGCAGGGCCGCCGTGTGGTCGATCTCACGCGCTTCCACGACACCTGCCCGGTTTCCTGAGTCTAGTGGGTGATCAGCCGGACGAACCCCATCGCGCCGTGCGGTCCGCCACCATAGGACGGGACAATGTCAGACGGCACAAAGTCAAATGTGTAGAGTGCGCCCAGGCCGAGTTTGAAATGCTCTGCCACGGCCCAATCGTGAATTGCCCCGAGGGTGAGCTCACCGACGCCGCGCCTTCTGCCCAGCGCATCCAGTTCGGAATTCTGCTCCCATTCGGTTCGGGCGAAGGCGGTCCAGGAGCCTGTCTGGTACTCGCCTTCCAGCAACACGCCATTCAGGTTCGCGCCGTCGCTTTCCTGCTTCAAACCCCACGCCAGTGTTGCGGCTAAGATTCCGTCGCCAAGCCTGGTCACGTAGGTGGCGCTGGCCGTCGTACGGTTCTCGTTGATCTCCGGTGCGAGCTGTTCCGGACTATTCAAACGTCCCCACGATACCTGCAACGACCAATGCGGATCCGGATTCCAGCTGATACGGGCCGATGTGGAGTCGAGGCGGATCGGATCGAAATCGTAGCGGTGCTGGTCGGGCTCGCGTCCGGTGAATTGCGAAACTTCCAGTTTCCAGTCGTCATGTACAAAACCGGCTGTCAGCACCCCGAATACGATATGTGTTGCATCGAGCCAATGATGAGTAATGGGCGCGTCGGGAATATCCATTCCGCTTGGCCGGTGTATGAAAGCCGCCGGACCGAGCGCGGGCTCGCCGGGATAGCCGGCGTACACGAATACACTGGACTCATCGTCCAGCAGGCGTGCGTACGAGCCGGACAGCTCCATGATGAGATCATGGGGGTGTTGCCGGTCGATCAGCGGCGTGACCCCGTTTGCCGTTTCGCCGCTTGAAAGCAGTTCGGCATAACCGCTCTTGCCCATGAACGGATCGGGGCTGACCATCGCCCTCAGATTGAGCGTATCGCCGTTCGAAAAATCGCGACGGGCCGCACCCATGAGCATCCCTTCCACGTACGCTTTGTCAGCACCCCGAGGGCCGCTTTGCGTATCATAGACGCCCCACAGCATCGCGTGGCCCATGAGCATCCAGTCGCCAACCATACCGTGAATCGAGGAGTGCAGCGCGGCGTCCGGCTGCCAACTTGTGCCGGATGAATCGCGCGTCATTGGATAGGCGCCGAGAGTGCCGGATTCAGGCATCCCGCTCATGGACATCTCGTCCACGGCCATTTCCATTTCGTCAGCGCAGACCGCTTGCGCAGACACAACAACGCCATATAGAGCGACAGCCGCTACAGCGTGACTCACTTTGACTGCTTGTCGTTGTCTATCAGGGATTCATCGCCTCGTGTTCCACTTCGACGATGGGCTTGTCGGTGAACAAATATTCCCGCAGCTGCTTCTCGAAATGCGGTTCGTTGCGGCGCAGCCACTCGATCAGCATGGCCGCATGCTCCATCTCCTCCCTCGCGTTATGCAGCAGCACGCCGCGCAGGTCCGCGTTGGAGGTGTCGTCGGCCCGCTGGCGGTACCAGTCCACCGCCTCCAGCTCCTCCATCAGCGAGGTGATCGCGTAGTGCAGATGAAGGGTCTGCTCGCTCAGCTTCTCGCGGGCAACGTGCAGGGTTTCGCTGGACATGCTCTAGCTCCGTTATCTGAAATTGTTCTGAACGTTCGCAGTGGACGTTTCAAGTCGCTGCTTCATACATGTGCGCATCCGCGCCGATAGCGTCCGAGATGTTGGCAAAGCCGTCGCGCGCCATAAGGTCAAGCAGTTCGCGCTTGATGCGCGGAATCAGTCCCGGGCCCTGCAGCGCAAGGGCGGTATAGAGTTGAAAAAGGGAGGCGCCGGCGCGAATTTTCGCATAGGCGTCGGCACCCGCCGATACGCCGCCCACGCCAATCAAAACCAGTTTGCCGCCCGCGCGCCGGTAAAGCTGGCGCAACACCTCCGTGGATCGCGAAAACAGCGGCGCGCCAGAAAGCCCGCCCTGCTCTTTGGCGTGAGCGCTTCTCAAACCCGGCGGCCGTGCGACGGTGGTGTTGGTGGCAATGATGCCCTGAACACCGGCTGCGGTCGCAACATCGGCGATTTCGTCGATGGATGCCGCTTCAAGATCGGGCGCGATCTTCAGCAGGACCGGTTTCGCCGGCACGACGCGCGCGCGTTCATCCATGATGGCGCCGAGCAGACGCTCGAGTTCATCGCGTTGCTGCAGGTTTCTTAAGCCCGGCGTGTTCGGAGAGGACACGTTGACGGCGACATAGCTCGCGAGCGGCGCCAGCCGCGCAAAAGCGCGGCGATAGTCGGCAATGCGATCAACGTTGTCCTTGTTGGCGCCGATGTTGATCCCGACAACGCCACCGTGTTCGCGACGTCTTTGCAACCGCGCCGCCGCAGCCTCCATCCCCGCATTGTTGAAGCCCATGCGGTTTATGACGGCACGATCTTCCTGCAGCCGGAACAACCTCGGCCGCGAATTGCCAGATTGTGGTTTCGGCGTGATCGTCCCGCATTCCACGAAGCCAAAGCCAAGCTTGAGCATCGCGTCCGGAACTTGCGCATCCTTGTCGAACCCTGCAGCCAGGCCGACCGGGTTGGGGAATGACAGGCCGAGCGCATCCACGGCGAGTCTCGCTTCGTCCGGAGGCGCGGAGGACAGCAGCGGGGCTGCGCGCCGCAGAAGCGCAAGCGTGGCCCGATGCGCTGCCTCCGCCGGAAGCAACCTCAAGGCCCGCGCGGCCAGATCGCCTAGCATTTCCCTGGATTCCACCGCTTCGATCCCGCGGTGCTTACCCGACCATTGGCTTGCCCGCAGCAGAAGAATCGGCTAGCTGCTTCCCCTGATTTGGGGATTTCTTCATATGGCCTCACAAATGCTCACCCATGCCCAGGTCTGGGAGGGAATCGAAGCCTTGGCCGAGCGCCACGACCTTTCCGTCTCGGGATTGGCCAAGGCCGCGGGACTGGATCCAACCACCTTCAACAAAAGCAAGCGGATCGGGCCCGACAACAGGCCGCGCTGGCCCTCCACGGAAAGCCTCGCAAAGTCGCTGCAGGCGACCGGCGAGACCTTTGAGGAATTCGTTCTTCAGATGAGCCGGCCCAAAGCAGGCCGGCCATTCAGCAAGCCCATCCCGCTCATCGGTCTCGCCCAGGCCGGGCGGGAAGGCTATTTCGACGATGCCGGATTTCCGGTGGGCGCCGGGTGGGATGAAATCCCCTTTCCAGAACTTGCCGACGAGCATGCCTACGCGCTGGAGATCAGCGGCGACTCCATGGCGCCCGTCTACCGCGACGGCGACCGCATCGTGGTCTCGCCGTCCGCGAGTTTGCGGCGGGGCGACCGCGTGGTGTTGAAGACGCAAGCCGGCGAAGTCCTCGCGAAGCAACTGGTGCGCATGAGCGCACAGCGCGTCGAACTGAAATCCTTCAACGTGGAATACGAAGACCGCCACTTCCTGCTTGCCGACGTCACCTTCATTCACCGAATCATCTGGGCGAGCCAGTAGGGCCTGCACGGTTCTTGCGCAATGTGGCGCGCGCAATGCGGTTCACGAAACCGTGCATGCCTCTCGCATAACAGGCGTTGCTTCATTTCTCCGCCCTCGCAGCGACATTTCGCGACAACAATTACAGCGCGGCGCATATCTCTCACACCGATGTGAGAGCTAATCGCAGTTGTTCGGCGTTACCCTGTCATCACGCGAATGCTTGGCAACCATCCGGGGAGAACCGAATGCAAATGCATTCGGGCGAGCAGCGAATTCGTGCCCTGATCGCTTCGGCGCGAGACAACGCCCGCAGCGGACGGCCACATGACGCCGAGCGCCTGCTGCGGCAGGCCCAGTCCGAAGCGCCGCGTCATCCGCTCGTGCTGAACGAAGTCGCGCTGCAGTTGCTGGGCATAGGCAACGCCGGTGGCGCTCTGGAACTGCTGGATGAGGCGGCCCAGGCTTCTGCCGGAAATCCGGAAATCCATTTCAACCGGGCGGCGGCATTGCGCGCGCTGGGCAATTTCGAGGACGCGATAAACGCCTACGAGCGGGTCATCGAAATCGATCCCCGCCGCATCGCCGCGCTGCTCGAGAAAGGCACGCTGGAAGCAAAGTTGAAGCGGCCCCGCGCGGCCGCGGTGAGTTTCCGAACCGCGCTGCAGATGATCCCGCCGGGCATCCAGCCGCCGCCCGAGCTGCAATCCCTGGTGCAGAATGCGCGGGATACGGTCGAGCGAAATAATCGCGAGCTTGAAGCGCATATCGAAAACGCGTTGCGCGATCTGAAAACGCGCTTTTCGGGCGAGTCACTGCATCGCTTCGAGCAATGCGTGGAAATCATCCTGCAAAAGCGCACGATCTACCGCCAGCAGCCCACCTTCATGTATTATCCCGAATTGCCTCCAATCGAGTTCTATGAACCGGAGCCGTTTCCCTGGCTTGAAACGATTGAAGCCGCCGCGGACGATATCCGCGGTGAACTCCTGGAGGTGATGGGCGAGCAATCGGAACTCGAGCCCTATGTCGTTCTGCCAAGAGGCGCGGCGATGGAGCAATGGCGCGAGCTCAACAACTCGCGGCGGTGGTCCGTTTATTCATTGTGGAACGAAGGTAAGGCTTTTCCCGAGCATATCGTACGCTGCCCGAAAACAGTGGCCGCGCTGAATGCCGCGCCGCTTTGGGACTGCCCCGGTTACGGGCCGACGGCCCTGTTCTCGATCCTGGATGCGAAGACTCGGATCCCCGCTCATACAGGCCCGGTCAACACGCGCCTCGTCGTGCACTTGCCGTTGATCGTGCCGGACGGATGCGGATTCCGGGTGGGCGGGCAGACGCGCGAATGGCAACCTGGCGAGGCCTTCGTTTTCGACGATTCCATCGATCATGAAGCGTGGAACAACAGCGACGTGCCGCGCGCTGTTCTTATTTTCAGTATCTGGAAGCCGTTCCTGAGCGAAGCGGAGCGCGAACTCACCCGGGCGCTGATGACCACGATGGGCGAATTCTACGGCACGCAGCCGGACGGGCATGCCGCCCCGGCAACTAGCGCACCAGCGCAGCCCTGATCATCGCTGCGGTATCGGCGCAGCCGAACAGCACCGCGAACGATCCGAAGCGCGGCCCTTGGCTCTGGCCGAACAGCACCTCGTACAACGCCTTGAACCAGTCGCGTAAGGGTTCGAACTGGTGGCGCTTGCCGACTTCGTAAACTTCGTACTGAACCTTCTCTGGGTCGCGCTCATCTCCAAAGCCGTCCAGCACACGCGCGAGGTCTTCGAGCGCGGCGCGTTCTTTCTCCGTAGGCGGACGATAGCGCTTGGCCGGCTTCACGAAGTCGTCATAGTAGCGGATGGCGTAGCCGACGAGCCGATCCAATCCGGGATTGTCTTGTGGATTGGCGGATGGCGCGTAGTTGCGGATGAAGCCCCACAGCAGCTCGCGGTCATGCGCGTTTGACGCGCTCACCAACGTCAGCAGCAGCGCGAAGGTGACGGGATATTCCTCGTCCGGGGGATTTCCAGCGTGGATGTGCCAGACAGGATTCTCCAGCTTCTCGGCTTCGTTGTTTTCCGCGTGATATTTGCGGAGGAACTCAATGTAATCGTCGACCGCCTTGGGGATCACGTCGAAATAAAGCCGCTTCGCCACGCGCGGCTTCTGGAACATGAATAGCGCGATGCTCTCTTCCGGCCCGTAGGTCAGCCATTCCTCGATGGAAAGCCCGTTGCCTTTCGATTTCGAAATGCGCTCGGCGTTCTGGTCGAGGAACAGCTCATAGTTGAAGCCGTCCGGAGGCGTGCCGCCGAGCGCGCGCAGAATTTTCGACGACAACTCGACGGAGGAAATGAGATCCTTGCCGGACATTTCGTAATCGACGCCGAGCGCCAGCCAGCGCATCGCCCAATCGGCCTTCCATTGCAGCTTGCATTGCCCACCGGTGACCGGCACTTCCACGCGCTTGCCGTTTTCCTCGTACACGACGGTGCCGCGTTCGGCATTCCATTCGAGGATCGGCACCTGCAGCACGCACCCGGTGGTGGGTGAGATCGGGAGGAATGGCGAGTAAGTGGCCCGGCGTTCCGCCCCGAGCGTCGGCAGAACGACATCGCGCACTTTCTCGTAATTGGCGAGCACGGTGCGCAAAGCCGCATCGAAGCGGCCGGATTTGTAGCACTCTGTGGAACTGAGGAATTCGTATTCGAAGCCGAAGCGATCGAGAAACGCGCGCAGCCTCGCATTGTTGTGCGCGCCGTAACTCTCATGTGTGCCGAAGGGATCGGGCACGGATGTCAGCGGCTTGCCGAGATTGGCCGCGAGCATCTCCTGGTTCGGCACATTGCCGGGCACTTTGCGCAGGCCATCCATGTCGTCCGAGAAGGCGATCAGGCGCGTCTTCACGTCGCTCATCTGCGCGAAGGCGCGCCGAACCCAGGTAGTGCGCGCGACTTCGCCGAAGGTGCCGATATGCGGCAGGCCGGAGGGGCCGTAGCCGGTTTCGAACAGCACGCAATCCTTCGCCTTGCCGGCGGCGGCGAAACGATCAAGCCGCGCCAGAACCTTGCGCGCCTCCTCGAACGGCCAGGCGTGCGCCGCGAGCGCGCGCTCGCGCTCATCCAACAATTCTACAGTTTGGGTAGCGGACATTCGTGTTGCATAGCCGCAAACAACTCGTTCGTGCCAGCGCCAGAACGACGCTTTGCACGGTGAGGGCAGCGCGGGCATGATGGGCACAAATGACGAACGCGTTGAATATGCCGGGGTTCGTTCCCGCGCCGGGCGGGGCCGTGCTGGCGTTCCTGTCCGGTGACACACGGCGCATCGGCATTGAGGAGGCGCGGACGATGTTCCGTTCCGGCGAGGCGCTGGTTGCGCACGCTATTTTCGTCGCCGGCCGGTTGAAGGTCGCGCCCGGCCGCCCGGTATTCGATGTGCTGGAGCTGTTTGCATTCGTGCGACCGGCGCAGCCATGTATTCCAAGTCCGTTGGGACTTGCGCGTGCGTTGGGTCTGCGGCTGCCGCATACGCCAGAAGAAAGCGCAGGAGCGCTCCATCTCGCAGCAAGGGCTTTGCTCACTGAATTGCGCGCGCTCCCGCCGCGCGAGCGCGAGCGGCTGCAACCGATCGCGTCTTCCATGCTGCAGGCGGGCTGGCGCTGGGCCCCATTGGTGCTGGAAGCCGCAGGCAACCCGGAGCGCGCGCTTTCACGGCTCGCCGGATTCGATGTCTGGCGCAACCTGCCGAAATGGGAGGACGAAGCGTCTGTGGGTAAGCCCGGTTCGCAGCCCGTTGCCGCGAGCGAAGCGTCCGCACGCCTTCGGCAGCTGGTTCACGGAAGGGAGGCGCGCGCGGAGCAATCCGCCTATACCGAACAAGCCACCTATGCGTTCGAATCCCGGGAACGGGCGGGCTCTCCCAAAATCGCGCTGATCGAAGCGGGCACCGGCATCGGCAAGACGCTGGGTTATCTGGCGCCGGCCAGTTTGTGGGCGGAGAAGAACGGCCCGGGACTCTGGATCTCCACCTACACGCGAAACCTGCAGCGCCAGATCGTGCAGGAGACCGCGCATCTCTATCCCGATCCGGCCGAGCGCGAAGACAAGGCCGTGGTCCGCAAAGGCCGCGAGAATTATCTCTGCCTGCTCAATTACGAAGAGGCCGCCAAACGGCAGGCGCTGGCGCCCGGGCAGCGCGCCGTGGTGCTGGGGCTGGTCGCGCGCTGGATTGCAGCCACGCCTGACGGCGACATGTCCGGCGCAGGCTTCTCGGCATTCCTCGCTGCCTCTTTTCCCATGGGTGAAATCACCGACCGGCGCGGCGAATGCGTCTACGCGGCCTGCCCGCACTATCGCACCTGCTTCATAGAGCGCGTGATCCGCCGCGCGCGGCGCGCGCCGATCGTCATTGCCAACCATGCGCTGGTGATCGCGCAAGCGTCGCAAGATTGGCTCTCCAACGAGAGCGATATGCCGCCGGAGCGACGCGTGCGGTACGTATTCGACGAAGGCCATCACCTCTTCGATGCTGCGGACAGCGGATTTTCCGTCTTTCTTTCGGGACGGGAGATGGCCGATCTGCGCCGCTGGATACGCGGCCCCGAAGGCCGCGCGCGAACGAGGCAGCGCGGGCTCGAAGAGCGCCTGAAAGACATCATCGCGGGCGATGAAGAAGCACGGTCGGCGCTTGGCGAATGCCTCGCCGCCTCCGGCGCGCTCGCCGGCGAAGGCTGGCTGTCGCGGCTGCACAACGCCAGTCCGCGAGGGCCCGGCGAAGCGTTTCTCGCGCAAATGTACCAGCACGTGCTGGCGCGCATCGATGCTTTGGACACCGCATATTCGCTGGAGGCCGACATCGATCCGCTATCGACGCCGTTGATCGAAACGGCACAGCGATTGTCGTCATCGCTCAATCGGCTTATCGGACCGTTGCTGCGGTTGGCGCAGAGCCTCCGCAAGCAACTCGATGATAAAGCAGGCGATCTGGAAACCTCCGAACGCACGCGCATCGAAGCCGCGGCACGGGGGTTGCTGCGCCGCGCCAAACTCATCCTGCCGGCCTGGACTGCAATGCTCGACACATTGGAAACGGGCGAACGGCACGCTGAATTCGTCGAGTGGTTCGAGAGCGTGCGCGAGGACGGCCGCGACATCGATGCCGGCTTGCGGCGACACTGGGTCGACCCCACCATCCCGCTGGCGCAGGAGGTGCTGCTGCCGGCCCATGGCGCGCTGATCACCTCGGCCACCTTGCGCGACGCTCCCGAAAACGCAGACGATTGGCAATCTGCCGAAGTGCGCACCGGCGCCGCGCATCTTCCGGAGCCGCCGAAGCGCGCGAGTTTCGGTTCGCCCTTTCGGTACGCCGACCAGGCGCGCGTGTTCATTGTGCGCGATGTGAACCGGCGCGATGTCGATCAACTGGCGGCGGCCTACCGCGAATTGTTTCTGGCAAGTAGCGGCGGCGCGCTGGGGCTGTTCACTTCGGTGCGGAGTTTGCGTGCGGTCGAGCAGCGCATCGCCAGGCCGCTCGCTGAAAAAGGTATCAATCTGTATACGCAGCATGTGGATAGGCTGGACACCGGCGCGCTGGTCGATCTCTTTCGGGCGGAAGAAAACGCCTGCCTGCTTGGCACGGATGCGCTGCGTGACGGCGTCGACGTGGTGGGCCGCTCTTTGCGGCTTGTCGTCTTCGACAAGGTGCCGTGGCCAAAGCCGAGCATCCTGCACAAGGCCCGGCGCGCGCGTTTCGGCAAACGCTATGACGATCTGCTGACGCGCCTGCGCCTGAAGCAGGCGTTCGGCCGCCTCATCCGCTCGCAACACGACAAAGGCTGCTTCGTGATTCTGGAGCCAGCCACGCCCTCGCGCCTGCTCTCTGCTTTTCCTTCGGATACGCCAGTCCTCCGCTGCGGCCTGGCGGAGGCGATCGCAGAAATCCGTCAGTTTCTAATGACGTGCTAACGAAGCTGGTCCCTTGATCTGCCCCATCAAAAACTCAGTTCACTGTGCGACCCTAGACGAACGAGATCGAGCGTATCGGCGTCCGGTTTGCCGTAGATGAGAACGAGATCAGGGCGAATGTGGCAGTCGCGAAAATCTTTCATTCGCCGGCGAGTGGATGATCGCGATACCTTTCAGGCAAACGTGTGTCGGAGACTAGGAGCGATAGGACAGCGCGGAGATCGCCTTCCAGAGTCTTGCCGAAGCGGCCCTTAAGTTCGCGTTTGTAATCGCGCTTGAACTGCGTGGTGCGCCTAATCGTCCGCATTGAGATCGGCAAGCAAGACATCGACATTGCCCGACCGCGTCAACTTACCCTGCCGTGCTGCCTTGAGCGCGCGGATGGTGTTTGCATTCGGTACCAGCGGATCAAAGGGCAGTGCTTTCTCGGCCACCGTACGCACGAGCATCATGCGAACCGCATCGGAAACCGTAAGACCCATGGCGCCAAGAATGGCGCTCGCTTCGTCCTTGACGCGCTGATCGATTCGGGCGCGCACCACAGCATCTGCCGGCATATCATGTCTCCTGAGCTACAATGTAGCTACGCCAAATATTTTTATCAAGGCTCCATCATATGCGCGCCAAAAACCGTGGACGAACAGCAATCGGTGCTGACCGGTACGCTCCACCCGCCCTATAATGTAGCATGACGGAAGCGGCGGAAAATCTGTTCGGCGAGGCCCAGCAGGAAAATGGCGAAGGATATGGCCGCCATTCGACCGGCATTCTTCCCAGCCATGTCCTGAGGCGGCTCATCCGCACCCGGCGCGAAGTTCTCGCCGCGGAGGACATTGAAGAGGCGCAGATTCAACCGGCCTCGCTCGACCTGCGGCTTGGGCCGGTGGCCTGGCGGGTGCGGGCCAGCTTCCTGCCGGGACCGAATGCAACCGTGCGCGAGAAGCTCGATGCCGTCGCCATGCACGAGATCGACCTTAGCCACGGCGCGGTGCTGGAAACGCACTGTGTCTATGTCGTGCCGCTGCTGGAGAGCGCTGAATTCTCTTTCCGTGTTTCCGGCATCGCCAACCCGAAAAGCTCGACTGGCAGACTCGATGTATTCACCCGCCTCATTACCGATCGCGCGCAGGCGTTCGATCGCATCGAGCCCGGTTATCGCGGGCCGCTTTATGCCGAGATCAGTCCGCGCACGTTTCCCGTGCTGGTGCGCAAGGGCTCACGGCTCAATCAGCTGCGCGTCCGGCACGGCTCGCCCCAATTCACCGACACCCAGCTAAAACGCCTTCACGAGGAGCAGCCACTGGTGGATGGCGTCGCGGACATCGAAAACGGCCTGGCGCTCAGCGTCGATCTGCTGGGCGATGGCCGCAATCAGGTTGGCTGGCGGGCCCGCCGCCACACCGGCATCATCGACATCGACAAGCGGGATGCGCTCGACCCCCTGGATTACTGGGAACCGATCCAAGCGAGCCGGCGCGCCTCCATCGTGCTCGATCCGGACGAGTTCTACATTCTGGCGTCACGGGAAGCGGTTTCCATTCCGCCGGATTTCGCCGCCGAGATGGTGCCTTTCAATCCGCTGGTCGGCGAATTCCGCGTCCATTATGCCGGCTTCTTCGATCCCGGATTCGGCCATGAAACTGGACAGGGGCGCGGTTCGCGCGCGGTCCTGGAAGTACGCTCCCGCGAGGTCCCTTTCATCATCGAGCATGGGCAGATCATCGGCCGGCTGGTGTTCGAGCGGATGACCGATCCGCCGCCTGCCGTGTATGGGCAGCAGATCGGCTCGAACTACCAGCGGCAGGGCCTTCGGCTCTCCAAGCATTTCCGGCAGAATTGAAGGTTCGCTCTATCGTTCCGCCAAGTCTAAATGTTGCCACAAATCCACACTGTTGCGGATTCGGATTGCCGAATATTCATTCCCATTGCAACAGACCCGGCCCTCGGAACAATTGCATCACCGCGGGTCCAGAGGCGCGGGGGAGGAACTAGCGCCTCGCGGTTGTTAAAGAGGGTCCGCATCGCAGGGGGCAGGGTGAGGCGGCTGCAGCGCACAGGGCGCCGGCCGCCTCATCGATTCCTGGTTACAGGCAGAACATGACGCCGGCAACGCCCCAGCTCAGCACCCGCCGCCTCGTATTGCGCCCGCTAAACGTGGACGATGCCTCGGCGCTTTTCGAGGCCCGCGGCGACGCCGAGGCCATGCTCTACTGGGACTGGGCGCCCCAGCACAGCGTGGACCATGTCGCGAAGGTTATTGCCGATCACGGCAAGGCCATCGCGGCCGGAGAAGTGCTGTGGTGGGCGGTAGCGCTTACGGCGGACGGGCTTGCCATCGGCGAATGCGACCTCTCCGAAATCGATGAACACAACAGGCGTGCGGAAGTGGGTTTCCTGTTCCGCCGTGCCTCCTGGGGCAAGGGTTATGCGCGCGAGGCGATGAATGCGGTGGTCGAGCATGCCTTCGAGACAATGAGGCTCGAGCGTCTTTCGGCGCGCGTGCATGCCGGCAACGAGCGTGGCCGGCGCCTGCTTGAAAAGCTGGGATTTTCCTACGAAGGCATGGCGCGCGGCCATGTGCTGCGCGAAGGCAGGCGAATCGACTGCCTCATATTCGGCATGGTGCGCGACAATCGCTGAACGCTTGCCTTGCCGCTGGTGCTGCGCGAGCCTCGAGCCAGAATAAAGGGGATTCGCACCATGCGCGCTTTCACTCCGTTGTTTCTGTCCAGCGTTCTGGCGCTTGCCGCTTGCGGGCAGAAGGAAGAGTCGAAGGTCACCGTCAAGGACAAGGACGGAACCGTCACCATTTCGGCCAACGGCGACAAAAGCAACGTCAGTGTGGATGCCAATGGCGGCCAGGTGACCGTTCGCGCCGGGGATGGAAAATCGGTCGCCGAGATCAACACCAATGGTGTGAATGTCAGTGGCAAATTGCCGGATTTCATCAGCGTCTTTCCCGGCGCACGCGTCGTTTCCCTTATCAGCGCCAACAACCAGAGCGGCACGCTGACGCTGCAATCCAGCGCGGAACCGTCTCAGGTGTTGGGGTTCTACAAACAGAAGGCCGAGGCCGCCGGCTTCAAACAGAACCTGGACGCCAACGATGCGGGCAATCTGCTCTATTCCGCGAGCTTTGCCGGCCGCACCATTCAGGTGCTTGCCTCGAAAGACAGCGACGGCACGCACGCGCAAGTGACCTGGTCAAGCAGCTAGCAGCCGGCGCGCAGCACCCTGCCCTCCCTTCGCTTTTCAGGCTTCTCCGTGCTATCGAGACAAGCGCGCGGGCGTAGTTCAATGGTAGAACGGCAGCTTCCCAAGCTGCATACGAGGGTTCGATTCCCTTCGCCCGCTCCAGACACATAGCCCCTCATTCTTCGGGGCTAGATGCGATGCCAAGCGGCGTAACGGCGCGAGCTTCCGGCAGGGATTGAGCATCAGTTGCGCGCCTGCCCCTGAACGGCTAATCCTTTCGCGCGGCCAAGGCCTTGGGACAGGGCGCCGGCCTTCCGCCATCCCACTTTGCCGAAAGGACATTTTCCGCCGTGAGCGACATCTTCCGTGAAGTCGAGGAGGAGGTACGCCGCGACCGCCTCGAAAAGCTCTGGAAGCAGTACGGCGACTACATCGTCGCCGCGGCCGCCCTGCTGATCCTGGCCGCGGCCGCATACCGGCTCTGGACCTACTACGAATCCCGCGAGCGGGCGCGCGCCTCCAACGAATATCTCGCCGCTCAGCAATTGCTGCAGGCCGGGCAGGACCGGGCCGCCGCCGAGCAGTTCGCGCGGCTGGCGAAAAATGCGCCTCGCGGCTACGCCAAGCTGGCGCAGCTGCAGGAGGCCGATGCCCTCTCGGCCATGGGGAACACGGCTGCGGCGCTCGCCAACTACCGCAAGCTGATCGATGGCGGCGACGACATGCTGGCCTCCATCGCGCGCATTCGCGTGGCCTGGATTCTGGTGGAGGGCGCGCCGAAAGCCGAAGTCGAGCAAACTTTGGAAGGGCTGGCCGCGGAGGGCAGCCCGTGGCGGCCGGTGGCGCGGGAAATTCTCGCCTATGCGGATTATCGGGCGGGCGCGATTCAACCGGCACTGGCCGCGTACCAAAAGCTGGCGAAGGACACGAAGGCGCCGCAGGGGGTGCAGTTGCGGGCGAACGCCATGGCGACCTTCATTCTCGCCGGCGGCAACAAGGATGTCGGCAAGCCGCTCTATACCGAGATGCCTGGCAAGATAGTTCCCACCGGAAGACGTCTCGTTGCGGGCGCTGCCGCAAATTCCAATACGCCGGCGGCCAACGCTCCTCCGTCTCCGGCCGCTTCGACTCCGGCTCCGGGCGCGGCCGGTCCCGCAAGCACGACCGGCACCCAATCGCCACCCGCTCCAAAAGGTCCCGCGCCGAAATGACATTGCGTATGCGTTTTTTCGCTTGTGCGGCGCTCGCTGCGCTGGCCGGCTGCGATACCGTCAACAACGCGGAGGACAGCTTCAACAGTCTTACCAGCGGCTGGTTCACCTCGATTCATCGCTCCAACATCAAGGGCCAGCGCATTTCGGTGCTGTCGGAAGATGAATCGCTGAAGCCGGATCCGGACCTCGCCTCGACGAAAGTTGTGCTGCCCAAGCCCTATCGCAATCCGGCATGGCCGCAGCCAGGCGGGTACGCGGCCAACGTCATGTATCATCTGGAAGCCGCCGGTCCGCTGGCGGTCGCCTGGACGCAGCAGGCGGGCAAAGGCTCCGACAGCGATTCCCGCCTGACGGCGGCGCCGATCGTCGCCGAAGGGCGCGCTTACGTGCTGGACGCGCAGGCGCATCTCTATTGCTTCGATGCCCGCACCGGCGCGGCCGTGTGGGACAAAGCGCTTGCTCCGTACGCGGAGAATACCTTTCTGAATTCGGCGTCGTTCGGCCTCATGGGCAAGAACACATCGATCGATCCATCCAAGGGATTTGGCGGCGGCGTCGCTTTCGATGGCGGGAGGCTCTTCGTTACCACCGGGTTTGGCGAGGTCTTCGCGCTGGATGGGAGAAACGGAAAGCAGATCTGGAAAACCGAGCTGCTGGTGCCGATCGTGAACGCGCCGGTGGCAAGTGGCGGACGCATCTTCGTTTCCAGCGAAGACAATCACTTCTACGCGCTGGCAGCCAACGATGGCCGCAAGTTGTGGGATCACCAGGGGATCACCGAGAACGCCGGCATTCTCGAGAGCACCAGCGCGGCCGTGGCCGGCGACTATGTCATCGCGCCATACACGTCCGGCGAGCTTTACGCCTTGCGGGTGGCTGACGGCCGCGCCGCATGGAGCGAGATGCTCACCCGTTCCGGATCGCAAACGGCCCTGTCGGAACTGGACGACATTGCCGGGCGCCCCGTGGTCGATCGCGACATGGTGTACGCCATCAGCCACTCCGGCGTGATGGCGGCGATCAACCTCAATACCGGCGAGCGGGCCTGGGGCCGCGATCTTGGCGGCATCCAGACACCGTGGGCTGCGGGCGATTTCGTTTATGTGTTGAGCATCGATTCTCGCCTGATCTGCCTGGCGCGCAAGACGGGCAAGGTGAAATGGATTCACCAACTGCCGCGGTACGAGGACGAAATCGACAAGAGCGATGCCATCATCTGGACAGGGCCTGTCCTGGTGTCTGATCGCCTGATTGTGGTCTCTTCGAACGGCCGCGCCTATTCGATTTCGCCGTATACCGGGCAGCTGTTGGGCAAGACGGAAATACCGGACGGCGCTTTTATCCCGCCGGTGGTGGCGAACGGGACGCTCTACCTGCTGACCAATGGAGCGCAGCTGGTGGCGCTGCGCTAGCGGCCCTCCTTTGAAAAGGGATGGTCGGATCGCCCGCGATCCCGGAGGGATCATTCCGCGGGCGCGTTGACCCCCACCCGATCTGCTGACGCAGATCGACCTCCCCCTTTCAGGGGGAGGAAGGTAGAACCAGCTATGCCGCTCACTGTCGCCATTGTCGGCCGGCCGAATGTCGGGAAATCGACGCTGTTCAACCGGCTCGCCGGCCGCAAGATCGCCATCGTGCACGATACGCCAGGCGTGACCCGCGACCGGATCGAAGCGGAAGCACAGCTTGGTCCGTTAGCGTTCCGCATCATCGACACCGCGGGTTTCGAGGATGCGCGCGGTGAAACGCTGCCCGCCCGCATGGTCGCGCAGACCCGGATGGCCATTCAGGAAGCGGACGTTTGCCTGCTCGTCATCGACGGGCGGCAGGGCGTCACGGCGGGTGATGAGATCATCGCCGGCGAATTGCGCAAATCGGGCAAGCCGGTGGTGCTCGCAGCGAACAAGATCGAAGGCCGGGCCGCGGCCGCGAACGTGGCTGAGGGGTATTCGCTGGGTTTCGGAGAACCGGTGGCGCTTTCGGCGGAGCATGGACTGGGCCTCAGCGATCTGCTCGATGCGTTGGCCGGCTTTGTTGAGGATCCCGAAGCGGAGGCAATTCCGGAAGATGACACGGCACGGCCGCTGAAGCTTGCGATTGTGGGCCGCCCCAATGTCGGCAAATCGAGCCTGTTCAACGCGCTCATGGGAGAAGAGCGCGCGCTGACCTCGCCAGAAGCCGGCACCACGCGCGATGCGGTGATTGCCAAGTGGGAAATCGAGGGCCGCTCGTTCCTGCTGCACGATACGGCAGGCCTGCGCAAACGCGCACGCGCCGCGGGTCACACGCTGGAAGAACTTTCCATCGAAAGTACGCAGGAGGCAATCCGGTTTGCGGAATGCGTCATCGTACTGATCGACGCGACAGCACCCTTCGAGAAGCAGGATCTCGTCATCGCCGACATGGTGGCACGCGAGGGCCGGGCGATCGTCTTCGCGCTCAACAAATTCGACCTTGTCGAGAATCGCGCCGGCGCCATCTCCCGGTTCCGCGAACAGCGCGACGAATTACTGCCGCAGCTGACCGGGGCGCCATTGATCGCCACGTCCGCGCGTACGGGCGAAGGTGTCGAGCGCGTGCTGGAATCCGTGCTCGCGGCCGAGAGGGCGTGGAACACGCGTGTCGGCACGGGCGAACTCAATCGTTTTCTGGAACAGGCGCTGTCGCAGCATCCGCCGCCGGCGATCCACGGCCGCCGGGTACGGCTGCGCTATATGACGCAGCCGAAAGCGCGACCGCCGACCTTCGCGATCTTCGGCAATCAGCTGAAGGCCCTGCCGGATTCCTACCTTCGCTACCTGCAGAACAGTTTACGCGATGCGTTCAAACTTCAGGGAACGCCGATCCGCTTCTCGCTGCGTACGTCACAGAATCCTTATGCGAAAAAGACTTAGCATTACTTGCGATGCGAGATGAGTTCTCCGTTCCCCATATAGGACGCCGACAGCATCTCGACGATCTGCGGCACCACCGCTTCCGGCGGCTCCAGCGACATTGGGTCTTCGCCGGGGAAGGCCTTGGCCCGCATCTTCGTGCGGATGGGACCAGGATTGAACAGATTCACGCGAATATTCGTTTCCGCGCATTCCTCGGCATAGGTGAGTGCCAGCGCTTCCAGCGCTGCCTTCGGAATGGAATACGATCCCCAGTAGGGACGAAACCGCCGCGCCGCTCCGGATGAAATGAAAACCACCCGCGCCGCATCGGATTTGCGCAACAGCGGATCGAGCGAGCGGATGAGCCGCCAATTGGCCGTCACATTCACCTCGAGAGATTTCTGCCAGACTTTCGGATCGAGATGGGACAGCGGCGTGAGCACGCCCAATTCGCCGGCGTTGCCCAGAAATCCATCCAGCCTGCCCCAGCGTTCAAAAATGGTGGCGCCAAGCTGATCGATGCCGGAATAGTTCGTCAGATCGAGCGGCACCAAGGTCGCGCTGCCGCCCCCCTTGCGGATTTCATCGTCCGCCTCCTCCAGCCCACCAACGGTGCGCGCCACCAGCACGACATGGTCGCCACCTTTCGCAAGCGCGATCGCCGCCGCGCGCCCGATGCCGCGCGAGGCGCCCGTGACAAGCACGATCCGCTCGGATGTCGAATTGTTCATGGCGCGACCTTATGGTTTGGCGGCCCATGTGCAAGTGTGCCGGAATGTATCGACTCGCCTTTCGCCTGGCCTGCGCCCTTTCCCTCTGCCTGATGAGCACGCCTGCAAGCGCGCAGACAGGTTCGACCAACCCGTTGATGACCAAGCGTCTGGTCGATATCGGCAACGGACGGCGCATGAACATCGTCTGCATCGGCAGCGGCTCGCCGACGGTGCTCTTCGAATACGGCCTGGGGAGCCACCTGCTGCACTGGCAGAAAGTGCAGCAGGATGTGTCTGCGCTCACAACGGCCTGCTTCTACGATCGTGCTGGTTACGGCACCAGCGATCCTTCGCCACGCTCTATGACGGCGCAGAACGTCACCGACGATCTCTACTGGCTGCTGGACAAAGCCGGCGTGCAAAAGCCGTTCGTTCTCATCGGGCATTCGCTCGGCGGACTTTACGCGACACTGTACGCGGATCGATTTCCCTCGCAGGTGGCCGGGCTGGTGCTGATCGAGCCGTCTTTCGCAGGGCAGGATCTAGGCGAAACGGCCGAGGAACAACATCGCAGCGAAAAGATATTCATGGCCGGACAAGCGGAGTCCGCGCGTTGCGGTGATCTCGCGCGGCAAGGCAAGCTGTCGCGCGCCAATTCCGCCGGCTGTTTCATGCCATCTCCAGGGCGCACCGAGGCGGAAATCGATTACCTCGCGGAGCAGTTTTTCAAGCCGTTTCGGTGGGATGCGATGTTGTCCGAGTCCCGCAACCTGCATGCGACGGGCGCGCTGAGCGAGGACGAGCAGGAAGAACAGCGGGCCGCGATTTCCTATGGCGACAAGCCGATGATCGTGCTCACTGCGGGTGTCGCGCCAAAGCTGCCGGAGGAAACCGAAGAAGAGCACGACAAGAACATGGCGCATTGGAAAGCGGGACACGACAGGCTGGCCGCGCGTTCAATCCGCGGTAAGTCCATCGTCGTGCCGAATGCCGGCCACATGATCCAGCTCGATCAGCCGCAAGCAGTGATCGACGCGGTACGCGAAGTCGTGCTTCACGTGCGCACGCGGCAAGCTGAAAACTGATGCTCTTCGGGGAATTCAGATGGGCGCCGTCGGTCTCGCAGCTCTGATCATCGCATTATCGGTCGCGTTCGCCAGCGGCGGCGTTCTCGTGGGCAGGCGCCTCATCCGCAAGGACGTGGCGGCCTACCACAACGAAGTGATGATCTCGCTTTTCGCCGCATCGAGCGTGGTCTATGCCGTACTGCTCGGGTTCCTCGTCATCGTGGTGTGGGAAGCCTATGACAACGCGCATCGCAACGTGGCCGAAGAAGCCGCAAGCCTCGTGCCGCTCTACCGGCTCACCTATGGCATGCAGAGCTGGCACGGCGCGGAGTCCCGCAAGCAAATTCGCGCCTACACCGACGCCGTTATCAACGACGAATGGCCCATGCTGGGCGAAACGGTGGCGGGCAGCGTGAAAGCACGCCGCGCCATCGGCGAGCTTGACCGGCAGTTCAGCCGCCTGACGTCGGCACAGCGGGCGGCGGACGCCGAGGTCGACGGGCAGTTCCTCGCCACCAAATCCAACATTGTCGCCGACCGCAACCGGCGGCTGCTCGAAGCGGCGGACAGCATCCCGTGGGTGATGTGGCTCGGCGCCATTGGCGGCGGGGCGCTGGTGATGATCATGAGCTTCTTCATCTATATGGAGCGTGTCTGGCCGCACGTTCTGATGGCGAGCCTGTCCGGCGCTCTCATCGGGCTGTTGCTGTTCATCATGATGGTGCTGAGCCGGCCGTTCAGCGGCCCGCTGGCGCTTGGTCCGGAGCACTTCCGGACGGCGCTTGCGGTCATGGACGACGTCGACCGCGGCGATTAGCTAGGCCATTTCCGCGAGCAGGGAGAGCTGCGCTCCCTTAAACCCGCCATCCACATCCGTGAGCGCGATCGGATAATCGCCGGAAAAGCAGGCATCGCAGAACTGCGGACGCTTGGCGCTTCGCTCCGCCTCGCCCATCGCGCGGTACAGCGCCTCCATGGAAATGAAGGCGAGGCTGTCGGCATCGATGAACTGCCGCATTTCTTCCACGCTCATGCGGTGCGCAAGCAGATCCTGCCGGTTCGGCGTATCCACGCCGTAAAAGCATGAATGCGTGGTCGGCGGGCTGGCGATGCGAAAATGCACTTCCAATGCGCCGGCATCGCGCACCATCTGTACGATCTTCTTTGACGTGGTGCCCCGCACGATGGAGTCATCGACCAGCACGACGCGCTTGCCCTTGAGCTGCGCGCGGTTGGGATTGTGCTTCAGCCGCACGCCGAGATGGCGGATGCGATCCGATGGCTCGATGAAGGTGCGCCCGACATAGTGATTGCGGATAATGCCAATTTCAAATGGAAGCTTTGCCGCATTGGCGTAGCCCAAGGCTGCGGGCACGCCCGAGTCCGGCACCGGAATCACCATGTCCGCATCGACGGGAAATTCGCGCGCCAGCTCTTCGCCGATGCGCTTGCGCACCTCGTACACGTTGCGGCCTTCCACCACCGAGTCTGGCCGCGCGAAATAGATGTATTCGAAAATGCAGAAGCGCTCCGGCTGCTCGGCAAACGGAAAATAGCTCTCCAGCCCGTGCTTGCTGGCGACGATGAGCTCGCCCGGTTCGACATCGCGCACGAATGAAGCGCCGATGATATCGAGCGCGCAGCTTTCGGAAGCCAGGATGGGAGCGCCGTCCAATTCTCCCAGCACCAGCGGGCGCACGCCGAAGGGATCGCGCACACCAATGAGCTTTTTCGAGGTCAGGCCAACCAAGGAATAAGCCCCCTCCACCTGCTTCAGCGCATCCACCAGCTTATCCAGAACAGGCACGTAGCGGCTTCGGGCCACCAGATGAATGATGGTTTCGGTATCCGAGGTCGACTGGAAAATGGCGCCTTCGTGCACCAGCTCATCGCGCAGCGCGACGGAGTTCGTCAGATTCCCATTGTGCGCGAGCGCAATTCCACCCCCCGCAAGATCGGCGAACATCGGCTGCACATTGCGAACGGTGGTGCCGCCAGTGGTGGAGTAGCGGACGTGACCGAGCGCGTGCCGGCCGCGAAGTTTCCGGGCATGTTCACTGTTCTTGCCGAACACATCGCCGACCAGTCCAAGGTGCCGCTCGGCAATGAACTGCGCCCCGTCATACGTGACGATGCCCGCCGACTCCTGACCACGGTGCTGCAAGGCGTGCAGCCCGAGCACCGCCAGCGCACCAGCATCATCATGGCCGAAAATGCCGAACACGCCGCACTCCTCATGCAACGTGTCGTCTTCGAAGGCCAGAGATGTCTGTTCTGCCGGGTGGGTCATCGATCGTCTTCGCTGCCGCTCCCAGAGTTTTCGATGAGGCGGTCTAGCGCCCGGCGCTCCGCCGCGCCATAGCCTTTGCGGGCCGGTTTGTGCTTCTGTGGCAGCGTGTGACTGGCACGCGACGGCGCCGAATTGGGGCTTGGGTGCCTGTCCGGAAGGTTGGCCTCGACCGTGCTGCTCCGCTGCGTGCGCTCCTGCAGATATTGCGCATCATCGTCAGGGAGCAAATCCAGCAATACCGAGGCAGAATTCTGGATGAGCGGCAGGGTGCGTGCCTCCTTCATCCACTTCGCCTGGACCGGCACCGGAATCAACAGCGAATAGACGATGTAGAGCACCGCGATCACGACAAGCCCGCGAACGACGCCGAACAACGCGCCCATGGCCCGATCGAGGAAGCCCACAGGCGATTCCTGTACCCGCCATGAAATCCGATTCGCAAAGAAGGCCAATGGAATCAGGATGAGCAGGAATACCGCCGTGTGGCCCACAACCTCCGCCAGCATCTCTGACATGTACGATGTCAGCAACGCGGCGACGTAGCGTCCGAAATAGAGCGTCGCGAACGCCGCCGCTGCCCAGGCGAAAACCGAGAGCGTCTCGCGCACAAAGCCGCGATATATGGCAAAGAAGACGGACAGGATCAGGATCGCGGCGACGGCGAGATCCACCCCGTTGATGTGCAGGTCAGTCATGCGACTCGATTCTACCACGGCGCTCCGACTGGCGGAGTTCGCCCCCTGTGAGCAACACCAGATCGGTCACGTCTCTCACTGCCTTCAACTCCAAGCCCTCTGCTTTCGTACCCTCAGGCACGACAGCGGTTCGAAAGCCCAGTCTTGCCGCCTCCTTGAGACGCAATTCCGATTGCGGGGCCGGCCGCACGGCGCCCGAAAGGCTGATCTCGCCGAAGAAAGCCCAGTCACCCGGAAGTGGCTTCCCGGCAAAGGCCGAAATCAGCGCCGCGGCAGTCGCCAGATCGGCCGCCGGCTCGCCCACTTTGAGGCCGCCTGCCACGTTGAGATAGACATCGTGCCCCCCCATTGCGAGCCCCGCACGTGTATCCAGCACGGCAAGAAGCATCGAGAGCCGGCCGGCATCCCAGCCCACGACGGCCCGGCGCGGCGTTCCATATCCGGTCGGGCCAACCAGCGCCTGAACCTCGATCAATAGCGGCCGGGTCCCCTCCAGCCCCGCGAACACGGCGGTGCCCGGGGCGGTGCCGCTGCGGTCGCCAAGAAACAGGGCCGACGGGTTGCTCACCTCGATGAGCCCGCGGCCGGTCATCTCGAAAACGCCGATCTCGTCCGTGGGTCCGAACCGGTTCTTCACCGCGCGCAGGATGCGGAAGTGATGCCCGCGCTCGCCTTCAAAATAGAGCACCGCATCGACCAGATGCTCGACTGCTCTGGGGCCGGCAATCTGTCCGTCCTTGGTGACGTGTCCGATCAGCAGCAGCGCAGTGCCGGTTGCCTTGGCATAACGCACCAGATCGAAAGACGCGGTGCGCACCTGCGCGATGGTGCCGGGCGCCGCATCGAGAGCCGACGTCCAGATCGTCTGAATGGAATCGATGGCAACCACGGACGGTGTCCGGCCGCTTTCGAGCGTGCTCAAGATATCTTCGACGCAGGTGGCGGACCCCAGCGCAACAGGCGATTCCGCGACTCCCATTCGCGCGGCGCGCATGCGCACCTGCGCCATCGCCTCCTCGCCGGAAATATAAACGGCGTGTCCGCCTTGCAGTGCCTGCGAAGCCAGAGCTTGCAGAATGAGCGTGGATTTGCCGACACCGGGATCGCCACCGATCAACAGCGCCGAGCCCGGCACCAGACCGCCGCCGCACACCCGGTCGAATTCCACGATTCCCGTCACCCGGCGCGCCGGCAGCTCATCCGCCGCCTTCAAATCCTCCAGCGCGAACGGGCGGCCCTTGCTGCGCCGCGCGCCTGCGCCGGCGGGGATTGGCGCGCCTTCCTCCACGATCGTATTCCAGCCGCCGCAGGCATCGCATTTGCCCGACCATTTGGAATGCGCTGCGCCGCAGGACTGGCAGACGAAAGAAAGCGTGCGAGCCATGCCGATCAACGCCACATTTTCCAGACTTCCACGAAGAAAATCGCCAGCCCGGTAATCGCCGCCAGGATGGCGACAATCTTCATGAACCAATTTTGCTCGAACTGCCGAATGCCGGTCTCGATCCGCTCCATGAGCGACGCAGAACCGGGCAACGATCCGCGAACCGGCGGATCGCCCAGAAACGACGCCACGGCATCGAAGAAGGCGCGGTGCGCCGGTTCGTTGGCCAGGAAGAGATGGTTGTTGCCTTCCAGAGGCACGAACCTGGCACCGGGAATCCCAGCGGCAAGTTCCTGTCCGCGCCAGAACCGGATGCGCAAATCTCCGCGCGCATGCGTCACCAAGGTCGGCGTGCGCACCTGGGGCAGAAGGTCCACAACATCGATCTGCGCGCTGGCGACGAGGTGACGTTCCGCGACTTCCGGCGTGGCGCTCACCTTCTCAAGTTCGTTGAACCAGCGCGCCTGTTCCACTGTCGCATCTGGAATGAATTGCGAGGTGAACCACTGGCGGTAAGTATCTTCATCCCTACCCCAGCCCTCGCGAACAATGGCGCGCGTCAGCGCAAGATTCTGCGCCTGCTTTTCCGGATCGCCGGCGTGAAGAAATCCGCGCGCAAATCCACCGTGAAGGATGAGATGGCTGACGCGTTCTGGATGGCGGACAGCATAGGCAACGGAAACCGAAGCGCCCTGGGAAACACCGAGCAAGACAAAACGATCCAGTTTCGCCGCGTCCACAACCGTTTCAATATCCGTTACCCATTTGTCGAAACTGATTTTACCGACCTCGCGCTGCGACAGCCCTTCGCCCCGTGCGTCATAGCGGACAAGCCTGTGACGATGCGCCAGACCCAGCACGAAGTGCCGCCAGACAGGGCTCTTCAGATCGTATTCCAGATGCGTGAGCCAATGCGCCGCGCGCACGATGGGCGTTCCCTTGCCCATCACCGAATAGGCAAGCCGCACGCTGTCCGGCGAGGTGCAGTACTGAATCTGCTGCTGCTTCATGCGATGGAACCGGCAATCAGAATCGCATTCTAGCGATGTGTTGACCCAATTCCGAATGGCCGTAGCTGGGGCATTGTCCGAATTCGACCGAAGCCGCTATCGTGCCAAAACAACAGGAGCTTCGAATGGCACGTATCACGGCATTTGGCGGAGTATTCTTTCACAGCCCAGACCCGCAGGCGCTATCGTCGTGGTATCGCGACAAGCTGGGCTTGAGCATCGAGGACTGGGGCGGCGCGGTGATATGCGCGGAAGGCGCCGGTCCTCCGCATGGGGTATGGGCGCCTTTCAACAAGGATACGGGCCATTTCAACCCCTCGTCGCGCGAGTTCATGATCAATTTCGCCGTGGACGACCTCGACGAATTTCTTGCCGGTCTTGAGGCGAAGGGTATCGAGGTGAACGGCCGCCAGCAGATGGACGGCATGGGGAAGTTCGCGTGGATACTCGATCCCGACGGCACGAAGATCGAGCTCTGGCAGCCGGAACAGCAGGCGTCGGAAAGTTAGCGCTGCGTCCGAGGCTCGATTCCAACGAGATACCGCTCTCGGCCTTCAGCCCCGCACCGCGGCTGTCATCATGCCCGGACTTCCATCTTGATGGGACCGTCGGCGCGGCCGTGGATGAACTGATCCACGAAGGGGTTGTCGGTCCGATCGATCTCGCTGGTCGGGCCGCCCCATACGATCTTGCCCTTGTACAGCATGGCGATGTGATCGGATATTTTTCGCGCGCTTACCATGTCGTGCGTGATGGACAGCGTGGTTACACCGAGGTCTTTCACCGTCGAAATGATGAGATCGTTGATGACGTCGGCCATGATGGGATCGAGGCCCGTCGTCGGCTCGTCGAAGAAGATGATTTCCGGATCGGCGGCGATGGCGCGCGCCAGCCCCACCCGCTTCTGCATGCCGCCGGAAAGTTCGGCCGGGGACAGCAGGGCGACGTCCGCGCCCAAGCCCACCTTCGCGAGCTTTTCGATGGCGATATCGCGGGCTTTGTTCCGGGCGATCCCCCGGCCCTGAATGAGTCCGAACGCGACATTCTCCCAGACGGGCAGCGAATCGAACAGTGCCGCGCCCTGAAACAGCATGGCAAATTTCCGCAAAACCTCTTCGCGCGCGCGGCCGCGAAGGTTGGTAACTTCCTGCCCATCCACGAAGATTTGTCCCTCGTCCGGCGTCAGAATGCCGAGCACGCATTTGATCATCACGGATTTGCCGGTGCCGGAGCCGCCAATCACCACCAGCGAGTGGCCGGGCTCGATGCGCAGATCCAGGCCGTCGAGAACGACCTTGTCGCCGAAGCGCTTCTTGACGCCTCGAAGCTCGACTTTGGGAGTGCCGGCCGCTGACATCGCCTATTTCGTGAAGAGCAGGTTGGTGAGCAGATAGTTGGCGGCAAGAATCAGGATGGAGGCAGAGACCACGGCATTTGTCGTCGCGCTGCCGACGCCCTGCGCGCCGCCCCTGGAATGGAAGCCGTTAAAACAACCCATCAAGGCAATGAGGAAGCCGAACACGGCGGCCTTGATCAGGCCGGACGAGACGTCGTCGAAGGTCAGCCCGTTCATGGTATTGTTCATATACACGGCGCCGTTGAACCCGAGGCTCTGCGTGGATGCTACATAGCCGCCGAACACGCCGATGGAGTCCGCAATCGCCACGAGGATCGGCATCGAGATCACGGCCGCGACCAATCTCGGCACGACGAGATACTTTATGGGATTGGTGGAGAGCGTCGTCAGCGCATCGATCTGCTCGGTCACGCGCATGGTGCCGATTTCCGCCGCAATGGCGGCGGCGACACGTCCTGCGACCATCAGCCCGGCGATTACCGGCCCCAACTCGCGCGTGATGCCCACCAGAACCACGACGGGCACAAACGATTCCGCTCCATACCGGCTGGCGCCATTGTAAATCTGCAGCGCCAAAACGCCGCCGGTAAAAAAAGCTGTGAGCCCGACGACCGGGAGCGAATAAAAGCCGATGCGCATCATTTGCTGCGCAATCAGGTACCAGTAGAGCGGTGGGCGCACGACGCCGGATACGGAGTCACCCGTGAAGACGGAGAGCCGCCCCGTTTCCCGGAAAAATCCCAGCGTGAAACGGCCGATGGTCGCGAGCACGTTCATGCGGCCTGCTCATAATGCCGCGGCACACGGTGGCCAAGCTGTGTCAGGATTTCATAGTTGGCGGTTCCGGCCAGGGCCGCAAACGACTCCAACGAAATCGTGTCGCCGATGAATTCCACGTCGGCACCGGTTTCGAGCAAATCTCGAGGCACGTCTGTTACATCAAGGGTAACAAGATCCATGGAGACGCGGCCGACAATCGGCACTTTCTTGCCCCCGATGGCGCCGAATCCCCTGTTGCCAATGGCGCGCATGAGACCGTCTGCGTAACCCAATCCGACAGTTGCGAGGATCGAATGCCGCGTGGTGCGGAAGGTGGCTCCGTAGCCAACGGTCCCCCCCCTGTCAACGCGACGAAGCTGAAGGATCCGTCCGGTGAGAACCGCGACGACGTCAAAAGGATTCGGCTGCTCCGTACAAGGATTGCCGCCATAAAGCCCAATTCCGGGGCGCACCAGATCGAAGTGGTATTCCTTGCCCAGAAGCACACCGGCAGACGCCGAAAGACTGGCGGGCGCCGGGGGCAGATGCGCCAGTGCTGCACGGAACCGCTCCAATTGCTGGCGGTTCATCGGGGAAGCACAATCGTCCCCGCAGGCAAGATGACTCATCCAGAGGACCACATTCAGGCCGCGCAGCCGTTCGGACGCGTGCGCGGAAAGCATCTCGCGCTCTTCCGCGACCAACCCCAAGCGGTTCATTCCGCTGTCGATGTGAACGGCACAGTCGAGCGGCGCGCCGTGTTCGCGGGCGGCGGCCCTCCATCCGTCGATCTCGGCAAGCGAGTTGAGAACCGGGATCAGACGATGCGCAATGAGGGCTGGCGCGGTTCCCTTCTGCGCGCCGTCCAGCACGAAAATCCGGGCGCGCGGAAGAAGCGGCCGGAGTGCTATGCCTTCCTCCAGCCGCGCGACGAAGAAGGCATCGCAACCGGCGCGCGCCAGCGCCTCGACGATTCTGGCCGCTCCCAATCCGTAGGCATCGGCCTTTACTGCCGGAGCGACCTTGGCCGGCTCGCAAAGCCGGACAAATCGATGGTAGTTCGCGAGGAGAGCATTGACCCGGACAGTCAGGCGGGCAGCTTCAAATCCTGTGGAGTGCATGGTCGTACATTGGCAGCGTCATCGGAAGCGTCAAAGCCCCACGGCCGCCCCACCGAACAATATCCGCGAGAATTCAGTTCGGCCTGCCCGACTTCGATTCCTGATAGATCAGCTTCTCGCCGCGCAGGATTTCCACGCCCGCGAACTGAAGATTGAGCACAGAACGCGCGATCGCTTTGGCCTGCTCATCGCTCGCGCATTGAGTCATGTAGTAGAACGCCGCTGAACCGTCGTCCCGGAGGAATTGAAGACTATACGTCATCGACCAACCCCTTGTTCCTGTCGCCCTATCCACAGCCTAGCAGCCCCTGGCCGGGTTTGGTTTCTGTGGGTAACCTTATCCACAATTATCGTGGCTCTGCTGCCGCGCTGTGATGCTTGCGCTTTGCGGTGTTTGTTTGGCGGAAACATGGCGCGGGGATTCAGTCGAATTAACTATCACACTGAATTTCAGGCGAATCCTCGCCGGCATTGTTTCAAAATCGGTCAGAATATCCCTAAGGGAGCGTTTACCATGCGCGGCTTGGTTTCCGGCATGTTGTTTTTGGCAGTGGCGAGTTTCGCGGTGGCAGGTTGCCAGCCGTCCAAGCCGTGCCATTGCACCCAGCAGCAGGGCTGCCACTGCCCCGCTCCCGCGAAAAAGCCAACACCGCCACCATTGCCGGAAACGGGAACCGAACAGGGACCGGGATACGTGAATCACCAAAAGGTCACCCAGACACGCCATCACCGGCAAGTCGGGAAGCATTACGCACAGGCACGCCACCACCGCGTGCATCGCGAAGCCCGCATGGAACACCGCCACCGGCAGCACGTTGGGATGACGAAGCGCGCCGAACACCGGACGCGAACTGCTGCTCATCGCACGAAACGCTGGGCGACCGAACGATCGGCCACGAAGCGATCCCATCGCGTGGCCGCGCTGCCCTACAACTATCGCAGCGGCTCGCATCGCATGGACTCCTACAGCGGCGGAGCCGCAGGCAGCGCGGAATCCTACATGCCGGCAGAACGCGCAATGCGACACCCGTGGCGCGACCATGGATGGCACGGCCAGGATCGCGGCTTCCACCGCTATGATCGTTGGAAAGAGCGCCACCAGGACCGCGGTAATTGGGACGAGCGCGATGAGAGCGCCCCGCCGGATGGCGATCGCCATCAGTCTTATGACTACGACGACCATGCAGAGCGATGGACTCCGCCGCCGCACAGGCAATATTTTGCAGCCCGCCGCATTGCGCCGAGCTATTCCATCAACTCCGGCCGGGCGAACGATCCATGGCATGGCTACGATGCCGATTGCCCGCACGGTGAAGCCGGCGACTAGCGCCGGAGAAATCAGGCGTCGGCCGCGAGATTGCTGAAGCGTGTGAATCTGTCATCGAAGAACAGGTCGATCTTGTTCGTCGCGCCATGGCGGTGCTTCTCCACCATGACTTCGGCGCGGCGATGGACCCGTTCCATTTTCTCCATCCACTTGCCATGGTCGGGAGTGCCAGTCTCCGGTTCGCGCGATTTCAGATAGTATTCCTCGCGATAAACGAACATCACCACATCGGCGTCCTGCTCGATCGAGCCTGACTCGCGCAGGTCCGAGAGCACGGGCCGCTTGTCATCGCGCGAATCCACGCCACGCGAAAGCTGGGACAACGCCAGCACGGGGACATTCAGCTCCTTGGCCAGGGTCTTCAGGCCCTTGGTGACCTCCGTGATCTCCTGCACGCGGTTCTCGGCGCGGCGCGACGGCTCGATCAGCTGCAGGTAGTCGATCACGATGACGCCGATGTTCTTCTCCCGCTTCATGCGCCGGGAGCGAGCGGCGATCTGCGCAATGGAGATGCCGCCGGTGTCGTCGATGTAAAGAGGCAGAGTGGACAGCTCCTGCATGGTGAGCACGAATTTTTCCCATTCAGAATCGGCGAACCGTCCGGAGCGGATTTTCCACATCTCGATTTCGGTCTGCTCGGACAGAATACGCGCGGACAATTGCTGAGCCGCCATTTCCAGGGAAAAGAACAGCACCGGCGCGCCACGCGGCACCTCTTCGCCGTCTTCCATGTCCTGCGCGTAGGCGCGCGCGGCATTGAAGGCCATGTTGGTGGCGAGCGCGGTCTTGCCCATGCCCGGGCGCCCCGCGAGGATGAGAAGATCGGATGGCTGCAAGCCAGAGAGCAACTGGTCGATATCGGCAAAGCCGCTCGAGACTCCGGAGATCTTGCCTCCGCGAGCCTGCGCCCGCTCGGCGATCTCAACCGCACGCCGCAGCGACTCCGCGAAGTCGAGCGGACCCTCGCCGTACCGCGCGGTATCGGCGAGGCGATACAGCGCTTTTTCCGCATTCTCGATTTGCGTTTGCGGCGATTTGTCGTGCGGCGCTTCGTAAGCCGCATTGACGACATCCTCGCCGATATGGATCAGCCCGCGGCGCACCGCGAGATCGTGCAGGATGCGCGCATAGTCGCGCACGTTCGGCATGGCCGGCGCAGCGGCAGCGAGCCCGGAAAGATAAGCGTGGCCGCCGACCTCGATCAGGCCGGGATCCGCCTTCAAAGCCGCGTTGAGCGTAAGCGGCGTGATGACGATGCCGCCCTTCTCGAACTGGCCATGCATCGTTTCGTAGATGCGCTGGTGGAGCGGATCGTAGAAATGCTCCGCCTTCAGCGTCGCGGAGACGCGCTCGACAGCCGCATTGTCAACCAGGATGGCACCGAGCAGGGCCTGCTCGATCTCGATATCGTAGGGGACGTGGCGGTAAAGTTCCTGTTCCATCTTACGCGTGATCTACTCAAGCAGCTGCGGCGGGGAGACCGAATCAACCGATGGCCGCACGCCCGCGCAAGTGTAATCGCGTTTGATGCACAGGTTTAGCGGCGCGCCTTCAGGCCACCCGGATGGAACGCGCTTCCGCCGCCGTGGAAGACATTGCGCGCTCTGTCTCAACTATATAATCGCGGGTGATCGGAAGCGAGGCGATCTTCTTCGCCAGCTGAATCTGAAACACGCCCAGGCCTTCGCGGCGAAAGGCAATTTCCATCACTGTTAGATAAAAGTCCCACATGCGGCAGAAACGCTCGTCGTAGAGTTTGGCGACTTCCTCCCAATGCGCGCGGAACCGCTGCTGCCAGTGCTTTAGCGTTTTTGCATAATGCATGCGAAGCACTTCCACGTCCGTGACTGCCAATCCCGCGTTTTCGATGGCCGGCAGCACTTCGCTTAGCGCCGGCGTGTAGCCACCGGGAAAGATATATTTCGTGATCCACGGATTGCTGATGCCTGGACCGCCCTGAACGCGCCCGATGGTGTGCAACAACATCACGCCGTCATCGGCCAGAAGGTCTCGCACCTTGTTGAAGAATGCCGGATATTGCGGCAGGCCGACATGCTCGAACATGCCCACCGATACGATGCGATCGTAGCTGCCGTTGAGTGCGCGGTAGTCGGCAAGTTCGAAACGGCAGCGATCGCCGAGCCGCGCCTTCTCGCTTCTTTGCCGGGCGATGGCGATCTGCTCTTCTGAAAGCGTGATCCCAAGCACCTGGGCGCGCGCATCGCGCGCGAAATCGAGCGCCAGACCGCCCCAACCACAACCGATATCGAGAACCCTCAGCCCCGGCCTGTCCAGCATCAGCTTGGCCTCGATGTGCCGCTTCTTGGCGGCTTGCGCTTCGTCCAGCGTTTCGTCGCCGCGCGCAAAATAGGCGCAGGAATATTGCCGGTCCGCGTCGAGGAATGTGTCGTATAGCTGGGCCGAGAGATCGTAGTGATGCGCGACATTCTGTTTGGCGCGCCGCGCCGGCGTGAACTGCCGGATGCTACGCGTCGCCGTGCGGAACAGGCGAGACAATTTCCTCATGCCGCTCGGCTCGAACTCGGCGATATTGCTCAGCGCCAGATCCAGGAAATCGCCGATGTCGCCGTTCTCCACCGTGAACCGGCCGTCCATGTAGAGCTCGCCAAGCTTCAGATCGGGATCGAGACCGAGCTCGATAATGGCGCGGCGATCGTGCAGCCGCGCGATCACGTGCGGCTCGCCGTTTCCGTAGGTCTCCGACTTCCCGCCGGGAAAAAGCAGCGTAAGGCTGCCCTTCCTGAAAATCGGACCCAGCACATGCTTCAGCACGGCACTCTCCCTTTGCCGCCAAGCTCTTCCGCGACGTCCAGCCTAGCCGAGGGCCAGAGTGCCGGAAAAGACGAAAACTGCCTTATGGCCGGCTTGGGATCGCCAGGCCGCGCTGGACCGCGGGCCGCGCAAGGCCCCGCTCCAGCCAGGCCGGCACCCGTTTCAAAGCATCGAAATCCACCAGATCGCGCGCCTCGTAGAAGCCGATCAGGTTGCGCACCCAGCCCAGCATGGCGATGTCGGCGATCGTGTAGTCCCCACCCATGATCCAGTCGCGGCCATCGAGCCGCGCCTCGATCACGCCGAGCAGGCGCTTGGTTTCGTCCACGTACCGCTTCAGCGGACGCTTGTCCTCAAATTCACGGCCGGCGAATTTGTGGAAGAAGCCCAGCTGGCCGAACATCGGTCCGATGTGGCCCATCTGGAAGAACACCCACTGGATCGTCTGGTAACGCAGCACGGCATCCGCGGGCAGCAGTTTGCCGGATTTCTCGGCCAGATAGATCAGGATGGCGCCGGACTCGAACAGCGGCAGCGGTTTTCCGCCGGGCCCGTCCGGATCGATGATGGCGGGAATTTTCCCGTTCGGGTTGAGCGAAAGAAATTCCGGCGTCCAGGTTTCGTTGGCGCCGAGATCGATATAGTGCGCTTCATAGGCGACCCCGATCTCCTCCAGCATGATCGAGACCTTCACGCCGTTCGGCGTGGCGGTGGAATAGAGCTGCAGCCGGTCGGGATGTTTCGCCGGCCAGCGCTTCGTGATGGGGAACGATGACATGTCAACCATGAAACACCGCGATGCTTTTCTCTCGGCAATCAAACGTTGGAGATGCGAATTCGATCAATGCGGTCATGGGCGACGCACCACCGTAACATTCATGGTGCGCCGGATGCTCATGCCCTGGCGGCGATAGAGCGCAATCGCCGGTGCGTTGTGCGCGTACACATGCAGGAACGGAATCTCGCCGCGCGCCACGATCTGCTTCGCGATAACGTCCATCAGCTTTTGCGCGTAGCCGCGGCCGCGGAAATCCGGATGCACGCAGATCCCGGTCATCTCCGTGTAGTCGCCGGGCGCCATGCGCTCGCCGATCATCGCGGCCAAGCGGCCGTCGATCCTGATACCGAGAAAGGTGCCTAATGTGTGCGTGCGCGGCGCGAACGGGCCCGGATTGGTGAGCGCAACCAGCTCCGTCATCGCAGGGACGTCCGCTGAACCCAGCGGAACGATCTTCACGTCGCTTGCCGGAACATTGGCCGGCGTACCGATCATCTGCTCGCCTTCCTCTGCCGCCACAACCTCGAATGCCGGCGGCACGTTCACCGGCTCCGGCGTGAACAGAACCTGCGTGTCGCGCGGCTGCATCAGATCGTGCAGCGCGGCAAAGCTCTCGGGAGACATATCGACCATGTCGGCGAACGGCGCCACGTCTGTCGGATAACGCCTGGCGCGCGCATTGCTCTGCGCCAGATGCGCCTGCCGCGTGATCAGCGCCCACCAGATGGGATGATCGAGGGAGTGAGCCGCACTCATGGCACGCCCTTACTGCTACTGCGCGACTTGGCGATCGCGTGCGCCAGCCCGCATGTGGCGTGGATCCGGCGCAAGAACTTTCGGAGATCTGACTTGAAGGCGAGCCGCTCGGCACTCTTCATGCCGTGCTTCAGCGCGTTCTTGTTGCCCTTCGGCGCGCCGCGCCTTCGCGGCGGTTCATCCGCGACGGAATTGTGGCTCTCCCCCTGCGAAGCGGGCAGAGTACCGCCGTAGGCGGGGAGGGGGGCAAAGCGTAGCTCCGGTTTTGCCCCCTCCACCACGCCTTTTGCGAACGCGCTCGCGCGCGTTTCGCGTTGCGTGGTCCCCCTCCCCCGCTGCGCAGGGGAGGAACCCGTTAAATCGGAATTGTTTGTTTTGTTCGGCGAAAAATGGGGAGGGGGGTCCCCCTCCCTCGCCGCCGAAACCGAATTGTTTGTTTTGTTCGGCGAAAAATTTGTACACCCCTCCCCCTCCACTGCCGGCCACACCGAATTGTTCGTTTTGTTCGGCGAATTTTGCGCGCGCCGTGCCCCGGCTTCGATCTGCGCGTAGGCCCAATCGACATGCGCAAGCGACGGTTGCAGCACGCGCGCATCGGGCAGGCTCGCGACCCGCCGCCCACGGATAGCCGCGCGCTCCGCCTTGGCCGCGGCGCTGCGCGCGCCATGTTTCCAGGCGTTGCGATTGCCTTTGGGCGCCCCGCGCTTGCGTGGCGCGTTGGTCTCCTCCGTATCCGATTCCAGCGTCATCATGGGAGGAATATAAGGGCAATTTCGGCATAAGTACATAAGAAGAACAGAATATTTTTATCCTTTGATTGCCATCGCTTTTTTGCACTGGCGACCAAAGGCAGCTCCGCTGCGTCTCAAGGCGCGTATTTCGTGAAAATGTAATCGCGTGCCTTGACCGCCTGGTGAAAGACAAAGCAGGCGTACATCGTCTTTGCGTCGGTCGTCGGTTTGAGGTCCTTGCCGAAATTCGAGTAACCCCAACCGCCCGTGTCGGCGTACTTCCTTGTGTCCTTCTCCAGAAACTGGAGGTACCAGTCGGGTGCGTCTCCGGGCACGAACGATTGCGCCTGACCAAACGTCTTGTTGTTCTCCTCTGATGGAACCATCTTCCAAGCCACTCGCCCGATGATCGAGCCCTCAGGGAAGGGCCTGCCTGCGCGATAAGCCCTGATCGCTTTGTCGTTGGCAATCACAACGCGGATGTCGTTGAGTTCGCCTGCTTCATGAGCCGCCGAAACGAATTTCCAGTCGCGGTATCCGCGCGGAATTGTCGTAACGATGACTTGCTTGCCGATTTCGTTGTTGGTTGGCGTTGTGGCTCCGGCAGTCATGCCTGTGCTGGCCTGGCCGCTGGTGTCCTGTCCCAACGATGACGATGCTACCCACGCAACACCGCCTGCAGCGGTTACAACAGCCACGAACAAAAGACCCATTCGCTTCATGGCTTCCCCCTTCTAGTTGTGCATTGCGATTTAAGTGGTTGCTGGCCTACCTCGTTGTGGTGTTTACGCGCCCGTACCCAAGACGGGATCGGAGAAACTTAACTTATCATTTTGGTGAACGCTAGAAGCAAGGCCAGCCAATTGGCTCACGCAGAGATGCCTATTTCTCGTAGAAATAATAGCATCCGATCAGCGTGCGTTTCGCGCCGGGCTTGTCTTCCGCCATAAGCATGACGGTGCGCTGGCGCGCGATCTGGAGTTCGCAGTTCGTCATGCCTTCGCCGGATTCGCATTTCTGCAGCGCCTTGCCGAGCGCCTTCTCCAGCGCCTTGCGCGCATCGTCGAAGGTGGCATCCACCGTCAGCGAAAAGCCGACACCCATGCCCACGCTTTCGGGATAGGCCTGGCTGACGCGAAGGCCCAGCACCGAGACGTTCGCTGTCGGCAGGAAATAGGCATCGTGCTCGTGCTGCGCGAATTTGGCGCGAAAATCGTCCGCGAAGGGTTTCAGCTTGGCCGGATCGCTCTTGCTCTCCGCCCAGGATTCCTTGCACAGCGCCATGCGGGCAAGAATGTCATCGTCCGCGGCGAACGCCGGAGTCAGGAGAATGCCAAGCGCCAGCATTCCGCCGACAACAATTCGCGATCGCATCGTCATCCGCCCCGTTCAGAGTACGCTCTGGATATCTGTACGCGCAAAATCGCGTCCCACATAGAGCAGGGGGCAGCCATTCACCTTGCTCACGTCATAAGCGAAGCAGTCGCCGAAATTGAGACCGGCCGTTTTTGCTCGCCTTCCCCACTTTGCGTGCGCATCCGCCACGCGCCGCGCAGAAACGTCAGTCACCGGCACGACTTCAACGCCGATACTCTCAACGAGATCGAACATCTGATTCCGCACAGCCCGGCCGCCGGCAACAATCAAGGCCTCAGCCAGTGTACCGGCGGAAATGAGGACGCTCTCATCCGTATCGAGCGCTGCCTTGCAGGCACCTCCTGCAGCCTCATGGAGAACGATCGCCATAAGAGCCGAGGTATCGACGGCAATCACTTCGGCAATCCATACTCGTCGTAGAGATAGTCTTGGCTGCGCGCTGCACTGGGGCCGCCGTCTTTTTTCCTCTTGGCTGCGGCCTTCCATATGCGATCCAACGCGGCCGCTCTTTCCTCGCGGGTCGGTTTCGCCGCCGCCGGCACGAGCTTTACCGCGGGCTGGCCATGCCGGGTTAACACCACCTCTTCGCCGGCTTCCGCCCGGCGAACGAGTTCGGTGAGTTGCCCTTTTGCTTGGGTGATCGCGACACGCATGGAGGAGATTTAGACCATTCAACGGTCCATTTCAAACGGCAAGCAGCCGCTACCTTCCTATTCCCACCGATTGGCATTCTTCGGCCAGCCGGCCCGTTGCACGCGCACGACGCAGAAGCGCTGGCCGCTGGGCGCCTGCATCACAACCCAGCGTTCCAGGCGCTTGTCCACGCGCGCGCCCAGCTTTTCCAGCCGCGCCACTTCCGCGCCGATGTCGTCCGTTTCGATGTCAATATGTACGCGGCTCTCATGCTCCACCCGCTGAATCTGCACGCTGAGCTCATCCGCCGGCGTTTCCAGCATGCGGTAATTGCCGCGGCTCCCGGGATGGCCTGGGTCGATTTTCCGACCGAGCGCTTCCGCCCAGAAGCGGGCTGCGTCGTCGATGTCGTCGACCTTGCAGTCGATCAGGATGCCGTTGATGCGCGAGTGGTGCATGTCCGCCTTATCGAATCGAAGCCGGCCCAGTCTAAGCCAGCACGGGAAAGGTCACCGAGATCGTGGCGCCCTGGCGCGAACTCTGCTGCTCCAGTGTCCCGCCGATCTGACGCGCGAGCGACGACATGAATTTAACGCCGGAGCCGCCCTCCCTCGGCATTTCGAAGCCGCTGCCGTTGTCCGAGACGGACAACCGGGCCTCGCCATAGCCGATGCCGGTTTGCAGGCGAACGGAGATACGCCCGCCCCCGTCCTTGAAGGCATGCTTGATGCTGTTCATCGCGGCCTCGTTCAGAACGAGTCCAAGCGCCAGTGCGCGATCGACAGGGAGTTCCAGTTCGTCCGCCTCGATTTCGATCTCGATCGACTCCACCTGCTGCCGGATGGAGTGGCACAGGGCGCGCAGATAATCGGCAAGCTTCACCACCTGGCTGGCGTGACGCGGCGCCAGCTGATCGTGCGCCAGGGAGATGGCCTGGATGCGGCCCGAAATATCATCGAGCGCGCGGTGTGTTTCATCGGAACGGTAGCGGCGCTTCTGCATGGAAACCGATGACAGGATGAGCTGGAAATTGTTCTTCACCCGGTGCTGCATCTCGCGCAGCAGGATGTCGTTGTGCCTCGCTTCCATCGCCGCCGCTTCCAGATTTTGCGTTTCGCTGGATGCACGTCCCTGCCGCGCCACCACGGCGCCGATCAAGGCGCCGGCCGCGGTCATGAATTCGACGGTGTCCTCGGAGAAGTCGCGCTCGACCGTGCTGTCCACCTCCAGCACGCCCCAGGCGGCGCCGTCCATCAAAATCGGAACATTGGCGAGCGAAACGATGCCGTGCTCCTTCAGCAGGTCCGAATGCTCGAACTCCTGTTGCCGGTCCAGCCTGCGTATGCAGAGCGGCTCCGCGGTCTGGAATGAGCGGCCCGGCGGCGAACGCAAATCGGACGGCAATGTCCCGGTGCCGACCACCCCGGGTTTCCACCCCACGCCTGCGACAATCAGCAGATCGGCCGTCGCCGGCCGATGACGCAGAATCTTGACATGATCGATTTCCACAGCGCGCGCGACCTGAATAACGGCGCGGTCGAGAAAAACGTCGAGGTCGGCAGGGTCGCCGGCGAGCTTGGCAAGATCGGCAAGAATCCTCACATGCCGGCGAAGCTTCTCCGGCCCGACATCCTGCTGTTTGCTTTCACTCTGGGGCACATCGCGTTCCTTCGGAGCGCGATGTAGCCCATAGGTTCAGCAGCAACAACCGCGAGCGCTGGATATCAAGCTACCATTTGATCGGTAAGCGACGCAGCACCTTGCGGGATGACAGATGAGGAATGCCGGGCCATCTAATTTTGCCCACTGCGCCATTTGGCGGTGTACGGCAACACAAACATGTAGAGTCCGGTGAACAGCAGCAGGAACAGCGGCAGCAGCGGCGAATAGACCAGCCACATGGGCGGCTTGCCTATTGCCATTGCAGCGAAGTTGGCGACCACCGTCACCGTGAAGATGATCGACAGCCAGCGATGGATCTGCCGGATCCATTTGCTCCAGTTCAATGCCATCCCCTTAGCTGACGGATGTGGAACAGCGATCCCAGCCCGACAGCTCAGCCATTTCCAAGGTCGTCCGAACCCCAATCCTTGTGGAATGCCGCCCCGAAAGCGGGCGTTCTACGCCCGCGAACGCGCCAGCGCAAAAGACGTTACGATGACGGCGGATCGATCAGCGCTTCGCCTTGGCGGTGTTGTGCGCGACGGCCGCGCGGATGAGCGCCTTGAAGGCCTTCTCGTCGATCTTGCCGCCTTCGAAAAAATCGATGGCGCGGCGGACATTGCCGTCGAGGCTGGAATTGAACAGGCCGGAAGGATCGGGCAGCGCGGCGCCGGCGGCAAAGGTCAGCTTCACCTTGTCCTTGTAGGTTTCGCCGGTGCAGAGAATGCCCTCGTGCTCGAACACCGGCACGCCCAACGGGTTCGACGCCTTCGCCCATTTCAAGGTCTCGACGACCTTGGGATCGGCTTCGTGGATGAGCGCGCGCAGACGCTTAAGCGTCTCGCCGCGCCAGTCCCCCAGCTTCCCGATCTTCGCGTCGATGAGCTTGGGGACGGATCCGGTCTTCTGCCCGCTGGTCTTCATCCTCGTTTTCCGTGCTGCTGGCATCCTGTTATCCTGATGGTGTGATCGGCAAGCGAGGCCGCCATGGCGCAAATCTACCGCGAAATTGCAATCAACGACATGGTGGGAACCATCGAACAGGCGATGCGGCAGGTGCTGGACAATTGGGCGGAGCTGCCGCCGGAGATGCAGGAGGCCATCGACCAGTTTCGCGTCCAGCTCGAGGCCGCCATCGATTCCGTTTACGTCGTGAAGCGCGCGCTGGACCAGGAAGTACACGAGATGGAGCGAAGGCTGGACTAGGCGCCCGCCGCGTCGGGTTTTCCCCGCAGCGAACGCGCGCTACTCCCCGCTTTCCACCGAGCCGCCGCCATACGTCTTCGAACTCACCTGCGGATGGCCCCAGAAGCGCACCTCGCCGCCCCCATGCACCTCCGCGGCCAGCGAGCGCTCGGCGCGGACTTGCGCATCCCCGCCGCCATGAACCTCAACCGAAACATTGTCGGCCGGCAGCGCGCGAAGGTTCGCATCGCCGCCGCCATGCACCGAGAGCGCAAGCCTTGGCTGTCTTGGGAAGCCGCGGTCCGCACGCAGATCGCCGCCGCCATGGACGGAGAGTTCCGAGACGGACGGCGTTGTTATCTCCACCTCCAGCTCGTGATTGCCCCAGCACGTATGACGGCAGGGAGACAGCAACAGCATCCCGTCGTCCTTGACGCGGATTTCCGCAATCGCCGGATCGCCCTTGATCAGCACGACACGTTGCCGGTCACCATAGCGCAGGGTCGCCTCACCACCGCCATGCAGCGCGATGCTGTTGAAATGGGGGACGTTGATGACTTGGCCCGCCAGCGCCGCGGAAGGTGCCGCCGCGGCAGCAAAGGCAAGGGCGGGCAAAGCAAGCGCGGGCAGGATGGTCTTGATCATAGCTGGTGTCATGGCGGTGGCTCCGAAGGTCGCGGATGGGGCTCTCCCGCCAAGATGGGATGTGTTGTCTCGTGCGCCGATACGCGAACATGGAAACCCAGCCATGCGCATGGCCGAACCCTTCCCAATAGTGCTCCATATCTGTGGATGAGCAGAGATAGAACTTCCGGTCCGCCGTTACGAAGAAAGAGGATTGGAGCCATGGCGATCTACCGCGAATTGCGATCACCGGCATGGTGGGAACGATTGAAGGCGCGATGCGGCAGGTGCTGGATTGCTGGGCAGAGCTGCCGCCGGAGATGCAGGAGGCGATCGATCAGTTTCGCATCCAGCTCGGCGCGGCCATCGATTCGGTGTTTGTCGTGAGGCGTGCCCTCGACCAGGAAGTGCACGAGGACGGCGAGATGCGGTTGGATTAAACCTTGGGTCTCCAAATCAAAACGGAATCTCATCTAGCAGCGGTGTCTGCGGAGTAGCACTTTTCGGCAAAGCCAATACTGAAACGACATACAAATTCAAAATGTCCTCGCGATCCATGAAAAGAATTTGACTTCGCCTGGTAGCGTCAAGTTTTCCATCGAGCCAATTCTTGGCCTGTTTCGTGATCTCCCCGCCGGCCACGATGAAAGCATGATCGACTAACACCTTCTTGCTGGTTTCTGGATCGAAAATCTCGTGCCCCAACATCATCAAAAGCTGGTTGTGTATCTCCGCAACGTTCGAGTTGCTGCCATGGGTGCTACCAGCCGCATCCAGCTTGCCTTTCTTTGCCTGCATCCCGAAATAGAGAACATGCTGGGTTGGCAAAACGAAGCGCATCCACACGTCCTTTCCGTACTCCAGCGCTTTGTCCTTATGCCCCGCCGCGGAGATGCGCTGAAAACCCAACTGCCGGAATAACGGGAGCAGGACCTCCCCAATGAGGTCGTCTTCCGAACATCCATCCAAGAAACGTGACAGACTCTCCCGCTTTCGAATCTCGTCTGGCGTAAATGGACGATGGGGTGAAATTGCGACCGAAATGGTTTGCGTTCCGATATGGCGAATATAGAGGTGGCTATCATCGCCGTAGAATGCTTCAAATCCCTCGCGGCTTAGCGGCTTATTGAGTTCAGCAAGGGCTATTTGGCGATCTGGATCCTTTTCGGTTGCGTCCCCTTTCTGCATCAGCACCCGGAGGACGTGCACAAAACGTGGAGGCAATGTGTTTGGCGCTTCCGAGGGTTCACTTAGCAACTCTGCCAATCGATCAGACGTCCATGCCCATCGCGTCGAGCCGTTATGGATAAGATCAAGGTCGCATTCCTGAAAGAACTGGGTGATGTAGCTGCTGGAGCGATACTGAAATTTGTCGTTATCGCCGATCACCATTTCGGCCAGCGCGCGAAGATTCCGGCTCTTGAATCGCATAGATGATTATTAGTCTAAATCGTCCTAAGGCCATAGGCTTTCCTTAGAAGCACCTTGGAGGCGGTCCCAGCCGGACTTACTTCCGTCTCCCAAATCCGCAATACGTGCCGTATAACCAATGCGAGGCGGCTTTACCGGCCGGCCCTTGTCGAATTGCGAAACAAGGGGGCTCGCTTGAAGCGACGATTAGCGGCGCTGGTGTATGGCAATGCGAAATACAGCGGCATTACGCCGCTCAAAAATCCCGTGAACGATGCCAATGATTTAGCGGCGAAGCTAAAGTCCTATGGCTTCGACGTGATTCTTTCCTCAGACGCCACGGCGCTCCAGATGGACAAGAAGCTTCGCGAGTTTAACGTTCTTCTGCAGAAGAACGATGTGGGGTTGTTCTTCTTCGCCGGGCATGGCGTACAAATAGAGGGCGTTAACTACCTCATAGCGACAGACACTGATACAACGAGCGAGGTCGATGCTAAGCACAGTTCACTGTCGCTAGATAAGGTCATCGACACCATGTCAAAGTCCGACGTGTCTACGAAAATTATCGTTCTGGATGCTTGTCGAAATAATCCGTGGGAAAGAGCGTGGCATCGTGGAACAGAGATGCGAGGCTTGGCTTCCGTGTATGCTCCTAAAGGCACGATCATAGGCTTTGCCACATCTCCGGGTGAGCTCGCGGGCGACGGAACCGGCCGAAACGGCACATATACCGCCGCACTGCTTCAACACATCGATACCGTCGACTGCTCCATAGAGACGATGTTCAAGAGGGTACGCAATACGGTTGCCGCCGTCACGAACGGTAAGCAGACGTCATGGGAACACACCTCGTTGTCTGGCGAATTCTATTTCAATTTGGGCCTAGGGAAATTGATCTCGACCTACAAGGATACATCCTTGGCAGATTCGCTGCTCGTTCTTGATGAAGGCCGTACGTCCCACCAGATTATTGCGGCCCTTAAAACCCACAACTGGTACCTGCAAAATCCCGGGTTAGCGCTCCTAAACGATGCCTCCGTCGACAAGATGTCGATTCACAACCTATTTGTAATCGGTCGAAACATCTACCAAGCCGCTTGCGGAAGCGCGAACGCGGCCCAGAACTTCATTGCAAACTTCATTTCTGCAACAAGCGGCTTTGAGGAGGACAAGCGGAAGGCCGTTCTGGACGGAATGCTTTTCGAAATCTTCTTCGACTCGAAGGCGGAGCTGCGATCTAAGATAAAGGGACGGTATTTCGATGAGGTGTTCGCCCTTCAGCGACATACCTCTTTGAAGAAGAGCTTCGCATTCATAGCTGAAGCACTTAGCGCAGCGAACGCTGATTTTTACTCATTGCCAGGAAAGGGCCATGAGCTTGCCGTGACCATTGCTACAAAGAAGGTTGACGATGAATATCGTGTCGAGGGCGTATTTATCGACGGAAAGAACGTACTCAGGCGCATAGATGGCGACGACGACTGGGACATCGACACGGGAATTAAGTACAGGCGTCTAATGCGAGGCCACTTTGAACAATTGCTGTCTGAACAACTTGTGTTGCCCGCTCGTCAGCTAAAGCTCACTTATACGCCAACGACACCAGACGACTTCGACGAAGTCGGCTTCCCGTTTAATTGGACGGTGCAAAAGCAAAAACCGTAACATTCACTCCCACTCGATGGTGCCCAGCGGTTTGCTGGTCACGTCGTGCACCACGCGGTTGATGCCCTTCTTCTCGTTGATGATGCGGGCGCGCCAAGGTTTATGCGCCATGCCAATCCTCCAGTCCAAGCCCGCCAACGCGGGCGAACTCCCGCGCATTGTGCGTCACAATCTTCAGGCCCCGCCGCAGGGCACACGCTGCAAGCAGCAAGTCATAGGCACCAATGGGCGTGCCCTGGCTGTTGAGGCCGGCGCGCAGTTGCGCCGCCACGCGCGCATCTTCGCGTTCGAATGGCAAGACAGATATCGCGTTCAGCAACGTCCGCATGATTTCCCGTACACGCGGCGCAACATCGGGATTACGCGCGAGCCCGTACTCGACTTCCATCTCCGTGATCACCGAAACGGATAATTGCGGCGGCGCCTCCTGGCGCAGCCGTGCCGTCACTGCCTGCTCGCCACGCGCGAAGTCACTCAGCACATTGGTGTCGAGGAGGTATTTCACGAAAAGGCATCTTCCGGCGGTGGCAGCAATTCACCGCGATAGGATTCGAACGGCGGCGTGCCGGGAACACCCTGCCAATTCAGAATCAGCGGCGGCCAGCCGGGACTGCCGAGCGCCTTCTTGTCCAACCATTCGCGCAGCGCTTTGCGGATCAATCCGCTGCGGGTCTCGCTCAGCTTCTTGGCCGTTCGGTCCAACTCCTTTGCGGTTTGATCGTCGAGATAGAGATTGAAGTTCATGTGGAGCGTCCGTGCACTGATATAACCTGCAACAGGTTATATCGCGAGGCCGGCCAGTGCAAGGGAGAAGCCACGCAAATCGTATCGAGCCATTCGCCGCTTAGTTCATAAGACATTGAATAGTATAGAAATTTCGTTGTATGCCACCGTTTGCCTACTCCCACTCAATCGTCCCCGGTGGCTTGCTCGTAACATCGTAGACCACGCGGTTGATGCCCTTCACCTCGTTGATGATGCGGGTGGCGGTGCGTGCCAGGAACGTGTGCTCGAAGGGATAGGAATCCGCCGTCATGCCGTCGGTGGAGGTTACCGCACGCAGCGCGCAGACGTGATCGTAGGTGCGGTCGTCGCCCATCACGCCCACCGTCTTCACCGGCAGCAGCACGGCAAAGGCCTGCCAGATCTCGTCGTACAATCCGCACCTGCGGATCTCGTCGAGATAGATGGTGTCGGCCTTGCGCAGCGCGTCGAGCTTTTCACGCGTGATCTCGCCCGGCACGCGGATGGCGAGCCCCGGCCCCGGAAACGGATGCCGCCCGACGAAGCGTTCGCTCAAGCCCAGCTCGCGCCCCAGCGCGCGCACTTCATCCTTGAACAGCTCGCGCAGCGGCTCCACCAGCCTCATCTTCATGCGCTCTGGCAGGCCGCCGACATTGTGATGCGACTTGATGGTGACGGACGGCCCGCCGATGGCCGACACGCTTTCGATCACGTCGGGATACAGCGTGCCCTGCGCCAGAAAGTCGGCGCCGCCGATTTTGTGCGCCTCTTCGTCGAACACATCGATGAAGGTGGCGCCGATGATCTTGCGCTTGCGCTCCGGGTCGCTGACGCCTTCCAGCCGCGAGAGGAACAACTCCGCCGCGTCCGTATGCACCAGCGGAATGTTGTAGTGCCCGCGGAAGAGCGAGACGACCTCCTCCGCTTCGCCGGCGCGCATCAGCCCGGTGTCCACGAATATGCAGGTGAGCTGGTCGCCGATGGCTTCGTGGATGAGTACGGCTGCGACGGAGGAGTCCACGCCTCCGGATAGCCCGCAAATGACCTTGCCCTTCCCCACCTGCGCGCGGATGCGGCGGATCGAATCCTCCTTGAAGGCATGCATGTTCCAGTCCGGCGCGATGCCGGCAATGTTCTGCACGAAGTTGCGCAGCAGCGCGCCGCCTTTCGGCGTGTGCACCACTTCGGGATGGAACATCACGCCGTAGAACTTGCGGCGTTCGTCCGCGACGATGGCGAACGGCGCATTACCGCTTTGCGCGACCACATGGAAACCTTTGGGTAGCGACACCACGCGGTCGCCATGGCTCATCCACACATCGTCGCGCGCGCCGATGGCCCACACGTTATCGAACAGCGGCGATTGCCCCGTGACTTCGATCTCGGCGCGGCCGAACTCCGCCGCATGGCCGCCTTCCACCTTGCCGCCCAGCTGCTGCACCATCGCCTGCTGGCCGTAGCAGATGCCGAGCACCGGCACGCCAAGCTCGAACACCGCCTGTGGCGCGCGCGGGGTATGCGAAAGCGTGACGCTCGCCGGCCCGCCGGAGAGAATGATGGCTTTGGGCTGCGCCTTCTCCAGCGCGGCTTCCGCCTGGTTGTACGGCACGATTTCGCAATAGACGCCGGCCTCGCGCACGCGCCGCGCGATCAGCTGCGTCACCTGGCTGCCGAAATCGATGATGAGAACGGGAATCGTCATGGCAGGATGTAGCGGATCGCCACCGACGCTGTCCAGATTCATCTCCCCCAGGCGTTCACCAGATTGGTGACGTTCACCGTGCCGATGCCGGTGGGGAAGTCGTAGCCTGTCGCGGCGCGGAAGGCGGGCTTGTAGCGCGTGGCCTTTCTCGACAGCACGCCATTGGTGCCGGACGGCAGAAAGCAATCGAACTGGCCGAGGCAGTTCACATCGTTGTCGCCGATGGTGACGTCGTAGAAGACGCAAGCGGCATCCGGCCCATTTTTGCGTGAAGAATTGCAATCCTTGTTGCCGTGCGCGCCATATTCGTTTGCGGCCAGACGGTAGAGCTCCGGATTGGGATTGCCCTGCCGTCCGCCCGCGTTCTGGTCGATCAGCGCCTGAAAGCCCGCCCAGATGGGCGTGCCGAACGATGTGCCTCCGGCGGATGACCAGTTGCTCGGCTCGCCGGTGCAGCCGTTCTCCGCCGTGTCGCAATACAAATAGTAGTGTCCCCACAAACCGTTGGCCGCGAACAGCGCGACATCGGGAACGTCGCGCACACGATCGTTCGGCACGCCAACCAGTCTCTGCCATTTGGGCTGGCGATAGCCCTTGCAGCTGCCGCTCACCACGCCGCGAATGCTGGCGGTGCCTGTCGCACAGCCACTCGGTCCGCCGCTGCCCGCGACGGAGGTGAGCGGACCGCCGTGGTTGCAGAATCCGTCCGCGCCATAGCTGCGCGCATAGCCTCTCGATTTCGCCAGCGGGCCATTGGCGCAGGAATCATCCCACGGGAACTCGGGAATATACGATTTCGCGGAACCATGGAATTTCGTGTTGCTGCTGTTCCAGTAGTCAGCTGCCTTTCCGAAATACGTGTCGGCGAAATCCGTGCCGCCGACCGACACGTTGTAGGGCGTCGAGGTGAAGCCGCTGACGCTGATGCCGTGGATGGGCTTGTCGCCGCGGCCGTCATTTTCCGCCGGGCCTTCATCGCCCGCAGAGACGAATATCGACACGCCTTCGGCCGCGGCCTGTTGATACAGCGAAGCGATGTATCGGTTCCCCACCTCGCCTATCCAGGCTTCGCCGTGGCTGTAGGAGAGACTCATTACCCCCGGCACGTCCTCCCCATTGATGAGATTTTCCATGGCGAGAAAGCCGCCGAACTGCACGCCATCTCTGCAGCTGGCGACGATGATGGCGGCGTTCGGCGCGGACGCGCTGGCCCACTGCGCATTCAGGGTGGCATCGCTCTCCGCGCCGTTGATGCCGGGATCGTCGCAGGCCTGCGCGCCTTGCGGATGCACCAGCGCGAGACTTCCCTTGTGGAAGCGCGACAGTCCGAACGCCTTGCGAAAAGTGCTCCAGTCATCCGGATTTCCAACGTTGGAATCCTCGAGGACGGCAATGGTCTGGCCCTCGCCGGACAGCCCTGACGCGAACAATGGATCGAGGTTGTAGATGGTCGCCAGATCCTCGGGCACGACGACATGCCATGTCTTTCCGAATTTCAGGAATGTGTAGTCGGGCTTGATGCGGTCGGTGCGGGGCATGAAATCGTTGAGCGACACGATGCCGATCACGGCCGGCGCCAGCGCCGCGGGCATTTGCGGACTTGTCAGATTGGCGAAGTGCTTGGCGCCGTGAACGTTCAAACGACGGATCTCGGTGTGAAAGGCGGCGCGCACCTGTCCTGCCGTTCCGGAGAAAGTGATGGTGCGTCGTCCGGCACCAACCGGATCGACCTGAAAACCTTTCGCCGCCAGCCATTCGCGCAGTGCTTTCACATCCTCGGGCGCTGCGCCAAAACGTTCGCCGAATTCGCGGGCCGTCAGCCAGCGGTGATAATTAGGCGACGAACGGTCCGTTTGCTGCTCCATCAGCCGTTCGAGCGCGGCCTCCTTCGCTTCGGGCCGGCGCAACAGCAGCGTGATCCCGTTGAGAGGAAACCTGTCGGCCAACACGCCACGGTCGTTTTCCGGCGCTGCCTCCGGCCGGACGTTGTTGCCGAGAGGAACAAGCACGCGTTCATCGATTGGCGAGGTAATCAGCCGCTGGGCTGCGCCCGCATCCTGAGCGAGCAGCGCAAACACGACGACAAGCAATCTGAAATTCATCGCCCGCATGAGTTCAAGCATCCTCTGTTGTACGCGCAATCACCGCCGTGAAGAACCCGTCCGTGCCGGTGGTGAGCGGCGCGGCGTGGAAAAATTGGGCCAGGCCCGGCGGCGGCTCGGTACCAATCGCCTGGGCCCATACAGTGCGCGCCGGAACGGCCGCGAAGTCAGGGTTGCGCTCCAGAAAAGCGGTGACCTGATCCTCGTTTTCCGACGGCAGCAGGGAACAGGTGGCATAGATCAGCCTACTGCCGGGCCTGGTGTGGCGCGCTCCATCGTCCAGCAGCCAGCTTTGCGTTTTCTTGAGCACTTCGAGCCGTTCCGGCGTCAGCCGCCAACGCAGCTCCGGCTGCCGCCGCCAGGTACCGGTGCCGCTGCACGGCGCATCCACCAGCACCCGATCGAATGTCTCCTCCCCCTGAAAGGGGGAGGTCGAGGCGCGCCAGTGGCTCGGGTGGGGGTCCATCACATGACCACTCCCCGAAACAGCTTCGCTGTTTCGATCCTCCCCTTTCAGAGGAGGGAAAATGATACTCACACCCGCACGTCTCGCCCGCTCGACAATCTGCGCCAGCCGGCCAACATCGATGTCGGCGGCGACAATCTTACCCTGGTTCCGCATTTGCGCCGCGATGGCCAGCGCCTTGCCGCCGGCGCCGGCCGCGCAATCGAGCACCCGCATGCCGGGCTTCGCATCGACCAGCAGCGCGGCAATTTGCGAGGCCTCGTCCTGCAATTCGAAAGCGCCGGACGAAAACAGCTTGGTCTTATCCAATCCGCTCGCGCCAGCGGGAATGCGAACGCCGAGCGGCGAATAAGGTGTGGGATTTGCATCGTATCCCTCTGCACGCAACTCCGCGACAGCATCGCTCCGTTTTGCCTTCAGCGTATTGACCCGCAGATCGATGGGCGCGCGGGCCTGCATCGCCAGCATTTCCTCATGAAGCCGCTCGCCGAAAGCGCGACGCAGCTCCGGCTCCAGCCATTGCGGATATTCGCCTTGCACATGCGGTGGCGGCTCGCCTTGCGGCGGAATTTCCAGCGCCAGCACCTCGGCTTCATTCAATGGCGGCGGGCCGTACCCCTCGCCGCCGAAGAGCGTACGGATGGACTCCAGCGGTTCGCCGTCGCGCAGCAGCACGGCAATCACCAGCGCGCGTGGATCTTCGCTTTGCATGCGCCAGGCGAAGGAATTGCGATGCCGCAGCACATCGAACACGCGTTCCCCAACCGCGGCGCGGTCCTTCGAGCCCGCATAACGCCGCCGCCGAAACCAGTCGCGAATGAACCGGTCAGCCGGAAGCGGCGTGCCTTCAAGCTGTTCAAGAATTTCGATTGCCGCCTGAAGCCGCGCGGCCGGAGTCATCCGCCGCCCCACACGCGCACCGCCAGATACAGCACCGCCGCGCCTAGCAAGGTCATCAAGGTGGTGGCAGCACGGGGATGCGCATGCTGGCTTTCCGGAATCAGATCGGAGGCGCCGAGATAGAGAAAGCAGCCGCTGAACACGGCCAGCACAAGACCGATGCTCGCCTGTGGGATGTGGAACAGCAAGGTCGAGGCGGCGCCCAACACCGGCGCGCCGGCGTCGAGCAGCAGCCACGGCAGCGCCTGGCGCATCTTGCCGCCGCCGCGCAGCACGAACGCCACCGTGTTGATGCCGTCCGAGAAATCGTGCGTCACCACCGCCGCCGCCACGATAGCGCCCACCGCCGGCGACGCCTGAAATCCCGCGCCGATTGCTACACCATCGAGAAAGCTGTGCGCCGCAAGCGTCAGCGCACCGACAGCACCGCGCGTTTGCGGCGCCCCGGTTCCTCCCCTGCGCAGCGGGGCAGGGGGACCATGCGAAGCATGGTGGAGGGGGCCGCCGCCCTCGTCGCCGTCGGCGACACTTCCCCCGTAAACGGGGGGAGAACCGTCGTCATGGGTGTGCGGATGAAGCAGCACCAGCCGGTCGATCACCAGATATGCAAAGAAGCCGGCCGCGATGAACAGCGACAGCGCCGCCGGACCGTAGTGGCCGTCGGCCAGCACCATGGCCTCGGGCAGAAGATCGAACAGCGCCACGCCGATCACCGCACCGGCGGAAAATCCCAGGATCAGATGCAGCCGATCGCGAAAGCGCAGCGCGAACATCCCGCCGAGCAAGGTGGCGCCAAAAGCAAGCGCGGCAATCAGGACGACCATGGGGAGTTCTATTTCTGCCGCGGCGGTTTCAGGCCGGCATCAGGCTGCACAAGCTTGCCTGCGCGGAGCGCCGCGATGCCGTTAGATACAGCGCGCGCCACGTTGCGCGCTTCCTCCACTACCGCATCATCCTTGTCGAGAGCCTCGTGGCTGGTGGCGTACGGCTCGAAGTAGCCGATAAAGCGGTCCACCTGCGCTTCGGCTCCGGCCGAAATAAAACCGGTCCAGTCGAGCCATCCCGCAAGTCCCTCCCGAACCGTGTTCGCGTCCGCCACGTCGCCATGCACGACGAGACCGTACACACGTCCGGCAAGGTGTTTTGGATAATCCCATCCCTCTAGCTCGATTTCTTTCGCCTTGGCGGCATCCTTGCCGCTGGTGCTGCTGGGATCGGGATTGCCGCCATCGGCGCAAACCAGCCGGTCGATCATCAGCTTCAACCCAGCTGGCGCCATGCCCCAATACACGGGCGTCACGATCATCACCCCATGCGCGAGCACAAAACGCTCGTAAATCTCCGCCATCCAATCGTCGGCTTGGCCCAGTGAATGGTTCGGATAGCAGCTGCATGGCCAGTGACAAAGCGGCATGGCCGTGGAGATGCAGGCCTTGCAGGGATGAATCTTGCGGCCGTAATCCGAACTCAAATGGCTGAGATCGAGAAAATCGACCTCGACATGCGCCTCGTGGAAGATCTTCTCCGCTTCTTTCGCCAGCCGGAAGCTCTTCGACATCTCGCCTGGACAGGTGCCGTCGTTGCGCGACGCCGCGCAGATCAGCAGCGCGCGCGACGGCGCGTTCTTATCCTTTTGCCGGATGACCGCGCGCTGCAGCGCTTCATGCGTGGCGCGCCATTCATCCGACAAATCGTAATCCGGATCGGCGAAGCCCTCTCCCGCTTTCCTCGTCTTCGGCGACTTGCGCGACTCGCAATACGCTTTCCAGGCAATCTCCTCGAGCCGCGCAATGGAATCGCGCTCCCGGTCGAACAGCGGATCGTAATAGGAGCGCTTAAAACGCGCGCTGAATTCGGCGCGGGACATCTTGTCGGGTGCCTGCCCCGTCCGCACCTCCACCATGGCGCTACTGCGCGACGGGATAGTTGGGGGATTCGCGCGTCACCACCACGTCGTGCACATGGCTTTCGCGCATGCCCGCGCCGGTGATGCGAACGAATTTCGCGTGCGCGTGGAAATCGGGGATGGTGCGGCAGCCCGTGTAGCCCATCGCCGCGCGCAAGCCGCCGACGATCTGGTGCACCACATTGGCGACCGGCCCCTTGAACGGCACCTGCCCTTCCACCCCTTCCGGGACCAGCTTCAGCGCATCGCGCACTTCCGCCTGGAAGTAGCGGTCTGCGCTGCCGCGTGCCATCGCGCCCACCGATCCCATGCCGCGATACCCTTTGTAGGAGCGGCCCTGATAGAGGAACACTTCGCCGGGGCTTTCCTCCGTGCCCGCCAGCAGGGAGCCTACCATGGCGCAATGCGCGCCGGCGGCAATCGCCTTTGCGAGATCGCCGGAGTAGCGGATGCCACCATCGGCAATCACCGGCACATTCTGCTTCGATGCCGCCTCCACCGCATCCATCACCGCAGTCAGCTGCGGCACACCGACGCCCGCGACAATGCGCGTCGTGCAGATCGAGCCCGGCCCGATGCCGACCTTGATGGAGTCCGCGCCGGCATCGATCAGCGCCCTGGCGCCATCCGCCGTCGCCACATTGCCGGCCGCGACTTGCGTGTAGTTCGATTCCTTCTTGATGCGGTTCACCGTGTCGAGCACGCCGCGCGAATGACCGTGCGCGGTATCCACCACGATCACATCGCATTCCGCTTCGATGAGCTGCAGCGCCCGCTTGATGCCGTCTTCGCCGACGCTGGTGGCTGCCGCCACGCGCAAGCGGCCGCGCTCGTCCTTGCAGGCGTTGGGAAATTTCTGCGCCTTCTCGATATCCTTCACCGTGATCAGGCCGACGCAGCGATAGTTCTCGTCCACCACCAAAATCTTTTCGATCCGATGCTGGTGCAGCAGCCGCTTGGCCTCGTCGGCGCGCACGCCTTCGCGCACCGTGACAAGCTTGTCCTTGGTCATCAGCTCGGCGACCTTCTGCCGGGTATCGGTGGCGAAGCGCACGTCGCGATTGGTGAGAATGCCGACCAGCTTGCCCGCGCCTTTGGCATTGGGGCTCTCCACCACGGGGATGCCGGAGATGCTGTAGCGCGCCATCAGCTCGAGCGCCTCTGCGAGCGTCGCGTCCGGCTCGATGGTGACGGGATTCACCACCATGCCGCTCTCGAATTTCTTGACGCGGCGGACCTGCTCGGCCTGCTCTTCGATGGAGAGATTGCGGTGGATAACGCCCATGCCGCCCGCCTGCGCCATGGCAATGGCAAGGCCCGCCTCCGTCACCGTGTCCATGGCCGCGGAGATGAGGGGGATGCCGAGCTCAACCGTCTTGGTGAGGCGGGTGCGGGTGTCGACCTGGCCGGGGAGAACTTCGGAGGCTGCGGGGACAAGCAGCACGTCGTCGAAGGTCAGAGCTTCGCGAATGAGGGAGTGCCGTTCCATGGCGGCGTCTAGCAACAGTCTCCCGCTTGCGCAAGGGCTTAGCCGCGCGCGTATAGACGGTTCATGCCGGCGCGGCTGCGTTCCGTGAAGCCCACCTCCGTCAGCACCGCTTCGATGCGCGTGTTCTCGGCAGCGTTGTGCTCCCACTCCAGCATTTCGATCCAGACGCAGGTGACGCCCGGCAGCAGCGATTTGAGCCCCTCCAGCACGCGCAGCTCATGCCCGTCCACGTCGATCTTGAGATGCTGCGGCTGGCGAGCTCCGAAGTGGCGCACCAGTTCATCGCCCCGCGCGGTGAGAACGGTCACAGCGCTGGCGGGCTCGAAGCGGCCGGCCACATTCACCGGCTCCCCCAGCGCGTGCATGGTCGAGCCGGCGTCGG
>JAFAWQ010000006.1 GCA_019241645.1 Alphaproteobacteria bacterium | reverse complement strand
GGCTGAAGCAGAACTACATCGACACCGGAAAGGTCTATTACATCTTCCGTGTGTTCCCGTTGCAGTCCGCGGACTTGGCGGCTGAAGCCATGGCCCGTTGTCTTCCTGCGAATAACTATTTCCAGTTCATTGACCTGTTGTTCCGGAATCAGCCCAAATGGGATCCAGAGAACGGTGTGCAGGACGTGCATGGCGGCCTTGTGCAGATGGGCCGAATCGCGGGAATGAGCGCCGAGCAGGTTGATCGATGCATCGGAAACCAGGCGGAGCAACAGCGCATCGTCAAAATTGGCGAAGATGCCACGACTCAGTTCGGCATAAACGGCACGCCCACGTTTATCATCAATGGTCAGATCCATTCCGTTTTCGCCAACTGGCAGGAGCTGAAGGACTACCTCGACGCCGAATTGAAGAAGAAAGCCTGACGCTGCGCGACGGAGCGCTTTACACTTGAGGTTCACGCGTCTCAGGCTTTCGGGCTTCAAATCATTCGTCGAACCGACCGAGCTTTTCGTTGAGCCGGGCTTGACGGCGATTGTCGGCCCCAACGGCTGCGGCAAATCCAATCTCTTTGATGCGTTGCGCTGGGTAATGGGCGAAACCCGGCCTACCTCCGTCCGCGGCGGCGAAATGGACGATGTCATTTTCGGCGGAACGGCCGGGCGACCATCGCGCAATACGGCCGAAGTTATTCTCTATATCGACAATTTCGATCGTTCCGCCCCAGTGCCGTACAACGAGTGCGATGCAATAGAAGTGTCACGCCGTATCGAGCGGGAGGCCGGCTCGGTTTACCGCATCAATGGCCGGGACGTGCGCCAGCGGGATGTGCAGGTTTTTTTCGCAGATGCGTCGTCCGGCGCCGGATCAACCGCTTTCGTGCGTCAAGGCCAGATTGGGCTGTTGATTAGCCAAAAGCCTCTGGCACGCCGTGCGATATTGGAAGAAGCGGCTGGTATCGGCGGCCTACATCAGCGCCGGCATGAAGCCGAACTCCGCCTCAAGGCAGCAGATGCCAATATGGCGCGGCTGGATGATATTATTCGCGAGCTCGAGACGGGTCTCCAAAGCCTTCGAAAGCAGGCGCGTCAGGCTTCGCGCTATCGCAATCTCTCCGGCCTGATTCGGAAAGCAGAAGCTCTAGCGCTGCACTTGCGCTGGCTGGCAACCCAACAGCAGCTATCGGATTCCCAACGGACGCTCCATGCCGCAACGCTCGATGTAGCGCGGTTGGCTGACACCGCAGCAGCTGCTTCCTCCCGCCAGGCAGAATCGGCTGCCCGACTTCCGCCTCTGCGCCAGACGGAATCCGAACGAGCCGCAGCGCTCCACCGGCTGGTCGTACAGCGTGAAGCGCTCGACGCCGAAGAAGCTCGGGCCCGCGAAGAGGCTCAACGTCTTCGACAACGAATCGATCAGACCGAACAGGATCTTGCTCGCGAGCGGACTCTCGATTCGGACGCTGGCTCTGCGATCGCCACACTCGATAGGGAGCGGGCGTCACTGGAAGTGGCTGTAGCGCAGGCGCAGGGGTTACTTTCAGAGGCGCATGCGCATTTGGCGTTTATCTCAGATGACTTGCGCGAGCGCGAACGAACACTTGATCGGCTGACCGCCCAGCTGGCCGAATGGCATGCGCAGAAGAGCGGTCACGAGCGTACACGCCAGATCGCGGCTGCTTTGAGGCAGTCCACGCAACAACAACTGGAGAGCGCGCAAGCTGCCTTGGACAACGCGCTCGCTCAGACCTCCAACGCCCCCAACGTGAGAACTTGGGAGGAAAAGGCCGAGCTGGCCGCCCGCGAACTTGAAACACTTCGGGAAGCGCTCGACCAAGCGCAGCGGATATTTGAGCATGCGGAGCGAGAAGAGGCCTTGGCTCGTGCTCCGTTTGAAGAAGTGGAACGGCAGGTACAGCAACTTTCGGCCGAAGCGGCAGCGCTCCGACAGATTTTGCGTCCAGCGCAGGATCTTTGGCCGCCGTTGATCGATGCCGTGACGGTACAGCCCGGGTACGAGGCCGCGTTTGCGGCTGTCGTTGGCAGCGATATCGATGCACCTATTGATGAGGCTGCGCCTCACCATTGGCGGGTTCTCGGCGACCTCGAGCCGGTAAAATTGCCCGCCGGAGCGGAGCCGTTGAGTTCCTATGTGAGGGCCCCCCAGGCACTTGCACGGCGCTTGTCGATGACTGGTGTCGTAGCTTTAGAGCAGGGCAAGATGCTTCAGGGCAAACTCTGCCCGGGTCAGCGACTTGTTTCAATCCGCGGCGATTTATGGCGCTGGGATGGCTACACGGGGTCTGCTGACGCGCCCTCCTCCGCGGCCGTTCAGTTGGCGCAGCGCAATCGCCTTGCTGCCATCGAAGGCGAACTCGCAAAGGCGAAGTCAAGTCTTGCGACCCATTTCGCCCAATATGATATAGCGAGAACCGCGGTTTCAGAAGCGCGGGAACGCGTACGCAGCGACGAGGTGGCGCATCGGGCGGCCAGCACCGCCCTTATCGCCGCGCAGGCTGAGGTCTCGACGGGGGTCCGCGCGGCCGCGGAGCGCGCGTCCCACCTTGCTTCGCTCGAAGCCGAAATCCGCCGCCTGACGCAGACTCGAGAGGCAGCGCACGAATCCGAGCAGAGTGCGGCCAATGCGCTTGCCCAATTGGCGGACGGCGCCGCGCTCACGGAGGCTGTGGCAAAAGCTCGCGCCGAAACGGCGGATGGCCGCACGACCGAAAGTCGTGCCCGCGGCGAAGTGGATTCTCTGGCGCGCAAGGCTGCTGCGGATCGCGAACGGTTAGTGTCAATCGCCGACGACTCTGCGCGGTGGGGAACGCGCCAGCAGAGCGCTCGCGATCAGGTTGCCGAACATCAGCGGCGCGACGAAAGCCTGCGCCGGGAACTAACACTGGCCGAGGCGCGGCCCGCCGAAATCGCAGAGAGACGCAGCGCATTACTTGGGGCCATAGCGACCGCTGAAGCAGCTCGCAATGAAACTGCCGATCTTAGAGCAATTGGCGAAGCGGAATTGAGGGAAGCCGATAAGGCGGCCAAGGCCGCCGATGGCGCGCTTTCCCAAGCACGTGAAGCCCGAGCGCGTGCAGAAGCGCTCGCTGAAGCCGCGCGCTCGCGTCATGAAGAATTGCAGATTCGCATTCGCGATGAACTCGACGCGGAGCCGAACCAACTCGCAGCGATTGCCGGATTGGGTGATGGACAGGACTTGCCCGACATTGAGCAAGCCGATGGACGGCTCGACAAGCTGAAGCGCGAACGCGAGCAGCTCGGCGGCGTCAATCTTCGCGCTGAAGAAGAGGCACGGGAACAGGAAGAGCGCTTGAATGCGCTGATCGCCGACCGCTCCGATCTTGAAGGGGCCATCGAGCGGCTGCGGCGCGGCATTCAGAGTCTGAACCGCGAGGGTCGCGATCGTCTCCTCGCATCCTTCGAGAAGGTAAACGAGAATTTCCAATCGCTGTTTACGAAGTTGTTTCAGGGTGGCGAAGCCAAACTGACTTTCACCGAATCAGACGATCCGCTGGAAGCCGGTCTTGAAATCTATGCCCGTCCACCTGGGAAGCGGCTGCAAAATCTGGCGCTGCTCTCGGGTGGCGAACAGGCACTGACGGCCCTGGCGCTGATCTTTGCCGTATTCCTCGTGAATCCGGCGCCAGTCTGCGTGCTCGACGAGGTCGACGCCCCGCTCGACGACGCCAATGTCGAGCGTTTTTGCAATCTGCTCGATGAGATGACCCGCCTGACGGAGACCCGATTCCTCGTCATTACCCACCATGCGCTCACCATGAGCCGCATGCACCGCCTTTTCGGGGTGACCATGGCGGAGCGCGGCGTCAGTCAGCTGGTCTCGGTAAATCTGGCCCAGGCCCGACAGGTCATCGCTGCCGAATAGCCGCCCCAAGCGACAGAAACTTGCGCGCGCTATTCGTTTCGACAAGTATTCGACAATCAAAACAGCAGCTTAACGTCACGTTCATTTTCTTGACGGAAGCCCGGCTGCCCCCTATGGTCCGCGCGCTTCAGGACGCCGATTTGTGCACGAGATCTGACGGGATGCCATGAGCGAGCACGCTCCCGAACCCGAGGATTTGCGCACGCTTGGCGACCGGATCGATGCGTTACGCCAGCAGGAATCGCGGCACGCGAAACGGCAGGCGCCGAGCGCCGGGGAAATTGGCCTTCGCTTTGCGACAGAGCTGGTGTCAGCGGTCATCGTGGGCGCGGCGATCGGCTGGGGGTTGGACTGGCTCTTCAGCACACGTCCGATTCTGACGATTGTGTTTTTTGTGGTGGGGGCCGGTGCGGGCATCATCAACGTGAACCGCGCCTCTAAGGAAATTACTGAACGGACTGCCGCCGCAGCGCGTGCCGCCGAGGAAAACAAGGAGCCGTAGATCCATGGCGCTCAATCCCATGGAACAATTCGAGGTGAAGCCGGTATCCTGGGCCCAGGAGCCGCTGTTTCGTATCGGGCATAACCCGATCTACTTCACCAATCAGGCGCTCTGGATGATCGTTGTTGTCGTCTCGCTGTCATTGTTTCTGATCCTCTCGGTCAGCAAGGGACGGGTGGTGCCGACGCGGATGCAGTCGTTGGCTGAGCTTTCCTACGAGTTCGTTGGCGGCATGATCGACATGACGTCTGGGCCCGCGGGATTCCGCTTCTTTCCGCTGATTTTCACGATCTTCATGTTCATTCTCTTCTGCAACGGCTTTGGCCTGCTGCCGATCGCCTTTACGGTCACAAGCCAGATCGCCATTACCTTTTTCCTGACCGCCGTCATCATACTGACAGCGATCATCACCGGATTCGCTAGGCACGGGCTTGGGTTTCTCAAGCTATTCGTGATCAAGGCTCCGGTGGTGATCATGGTGCCAATGGTGCTGCTGGAGTTCATCTCGTTCTGCGCGCGGCCGATCAGTCTTTCGATGCGCCTCTTCGCCAACATGCTGGCGGGCCACACCATGCTGAAGGTGATGGCGGGCTTCGTGATTTCTCTGGGTGCGGCCGGCGGTGCCTATACCGTCCTCGCCGCGGCGCCGGAGCTTCTCATCGTCGGGCTGACGGCGCTCGAATTCCTGGTTGCGTTTCTCCAGGCTTATGTGTTCGCCATCCTTTCCTGCATTTACTTGAGCGAAGCGCTCCATCTCCACGACAACCACTAAGAGGGACTCAATTCCATGGACGTTCAAGCGGCTAAACAGATCGGCGCGGGTCTGGCGACGATCGCCTTCGTCGGTTCCGGTGTCGGCATCGGCGTGGTGTTCGGCAACTACATTTCGGGTGCGCTGCGCAACCCGGGTGCCGCGTCTTCGCAGTTCACCAACCTCTACATCGGCTATGCACTTTGCGAGCTGCAGGGCCTGTTCGGCCTTTTGATCGCGTTGATCCTACTCTTCACGTAAGATGTTCGCCGAAGCGCTCCAGACCACGACCGGCACCACCGCCGAGCACAAGAGCGGCGGCTTTCCGCCGTTCGAGGTCTCGACCTACCCCAGCCAGATTTTCTGGCTGACGGTCAGTTTCGTCTTCCTGCTCGTCGTAATGTGGCGTGTGGCCGTGCCAAAAATTGGCGGCGTGATCGCCGAACGCAAAGGGCGCATTCAGTCCGAACTCGCCAAAGCCGAAGAGAGCCGGAAGCAGGCCGAGCATGCGGCCGCCGCCTATCAGGCCCCCATCCTCGAAGCGCGGGAACGTGCGCGCGCCACATCGGAAGCCGTTCGTGCCGAGGTGACGCGTGAGTTCGACAAGGTCAAGGCCCGCGCCGACGAGGACGCGCATCGCAAAGCGACGGAAGCGCAGCAGCGCATCGCCACGCTGCAACGCCAAGCGCGATGGCACATCGGTCAAGCGGCGGAAGAAGCGGTGGTCGATATCGTGGCACGGTTGACCGGTGAAACGATCAAGCAAGCCGAAGCGGCTGCCGCCGTGCGCGACGTGTTAAAGGCTTAGCTGCGATGGATTTCATCAAAGAACTTCTGAAGGAACCGGATTTCTGGGAAGGCTTAGGCCTTCTCATTGTGATCGCATTCTTTCTCTGGTGGCGCGTGCCCGCTTTTCTGGCTGCTGCCTTGGACCGTCGCGCCGAAGCCATCACGAAGGAACTTGAGCAGGCGAGCCAGATCCGGAAAGAAGCCGAACAGGTCCTGATCGAGTATCGGCAGAAAGCGTCCGCCGCGAAGTCGGAAGCCGAGCACATCCTGCGCGAAACCAAGGAGGAAGCGGAGCGCTACGCCGCCGAGGCTGGCGCGCAGCTTCAGGCGCAGATGGAGCGCCGGGCAAAGATGGCAGAGCAGCAGATCGCACAGGCCGAAGCGCGCGCCATGCTGGAAATTCGTGAAGCGGCAGCCAACGCCGCCGCTGCCGCCGCGGAAAAACTCATTGCAGCCCATCTGGACGAAACCAAAGCCCGCGCCCTAGTCCAGGACAGCATCAAGGACCTCGGCGCGAAGCTGAATTGATCTGATTGTCGCGCAGCGCGCGGCTCTCCGACAACTACTCCGGCGTCACGGTGCGGATGTGGAGTTCGCGGAGCTGCCGCGCTGAGACTTCGGACGGGGCCCCCATCATCAGGTCTTCGGCCCTCTGGTTCATCGGAAACAGGATGACTTCGCGCAAATTCCCCTCGCCCGCGATCAGCATGACGATGCGATCGATGCCGGGCGCGGTGCCGCCATGCGGCGGGGCTCCGTAGCGAAAGGCGTTCAGCATGCCGCCGAATTTCTCTTCCGTGACTTCCCGCGGGTAGCCCGCGATCTCGAACGCCTTCAGCATCACATCGGGGTCATGATTGCGGATGGCGCCGGAGGACAGCTCGACGCCGTTGCACACGATGTCATACTGAAAGGCCTTGATATTGAGGATGGTGACCGGGTCATTGTTGTCGAGAGTAAGGAATCTGGTCCGGTCAAAATTCGGCATGGAGAAGGGGTTGTGAGAGAAGTCGATTTTCTTCTCGTCTTCGTTCCATTCATACATCGGGAAATCGACGATCCAGCAGAAGTCAAAGCGGTTCTGGTCAATCAAGTTGAGGTCGCGCCCTAGGCGCGTGCGCACCTGCCCCGCCAGCGCCGCCGCGCGATCCTTCTTGGCGTCGGCCGAAAAGAATAGCGCATCGCCGGCTTTTACCGCCGCTCGTGCCGCGAGTTCAGCAATTGCTGCGGCCGGGATGAACTTTGCAATCGGACCTTTTGCGGAGGGATTGCCGCTCTCTTCCTCAAATACGATATAGCCTAGACCCTTCGCGCCCATTTCGTTGCGCGCCCAATCGACCATCCTGTCGAACCATGAGCGCGGCTGCGAAGCGGCACCCGGCGCAGGGATCGCCCGTACCACCGAGTTCTTGAACGCCTTGAACTCCACGTCCTCACGCGCAAACACGTCGGACACATCCGCAATCACGATAGGATTGCGCAGGTCCGGCTTGTCGCTGCCGTATTTCAGCAACGACTCTTCGTAAGGAATACGCGGGAACGGTAGCCGGGATACGATGCGGCCCTCAGCGAACTCCTCGAAGGTGCCGTGCAGCACCGGCTCGACCGCCGCGAATACGTCCTCCTGCGTGACGAAGCTCATCTCGAGATCGAGCTGGTAGAATTCTCCCGGCGAACGGTCTGCACGGGCGTCCTCATCCCGGAAGCACGGCGCAATCTGGAAGTAGCGGTCGAAGCCGGCCACCATGATGAGTTGCTTGAACTGCTGCGGCGCTTGCGGCAGCGCGTAGAATTTGCCGGGATGCAGCCGCGACGGCACCAGGAAATCGCGCGCGCCTTCCGGCGACGAGGCGGTTAGAATAGGCGTCTGGAATTCGGTGAAACCCTGCTCGATCATTCGCCGGCGGATGGAAGAAATCACCTTTGAGCGCAAGGTGATGTTGCGATGGAGGCGCTCGCGGCGCAGATCGAGGAAGCGATATTTCAGCCGTGTCTCCTCCGGGTATTCGAGGTCGGAGAACACCGGCAGCGGCAACTCCTGTGCCACCGACTGAACGGCAAACTGTTCGATGTGGACTTCCACTTCGCCCGTCGGCATGTCCGGATTGATGGTTTCCGGCGTGCGCGCCACCACTGGGCCGGTCACGGTCACAACCCATTCAGAGCGGCACTTGTCCGCCTCGGCGAAGGCTGGCGAATCCGGTTCCACCACCGCCTGCGCCATGCCGTAATGGTCGCGCAGATCCAGGAAGAGCAACCCACCGTGATCGCGCCGGCGGTTCACCCACCCCGAGATGGTCACCCGCCGGCCCACATCTCTGTTGCGCAGGCTGCCGCAATTGTCCGTTGCTCCGTCTGCTTTGCGCGAGCGATAGGGATTGCCGGTCACAGACACAGGTCGGTTCCTTCGGGAAAGGCGGGTATGTGGCGGCAAGGGCTTTCCCGGTCAAGCCCGCTTCATTTCGCGTCCGGACCCGGTACAGTCAGGCCGTTCCGAAGGATTCTCGATGAACGTCTCGGTCTTCCTGGCGGCCTGCCTCCTGGCTGCGAACGCAATGGCCGCAGGCGCCAAACCGAAAGGCCCTGCCCGGCACAATGTCCTGATCTTTGTGGCGGACGGGCTGCGGGCGGACAGCGTGAACGAGAAAGACGCACCAACGCTCGCTCGGCTGCGTCGCGAAGGCGTCAATTTCACCAACCCGCACGCCCTTTATCCGACGCTGACGACTGTCAACGCGGCGGCGATAGCGACCGGGCACTATGTCGGCGATACCGGGAACTACGGCAATCAGCTCTACACCGGTTTCCCCTCCCCCGAAGCGGGCGGTGCGACCACCCCCTTTCTGGAAAGCAATGCCATCCTCGGCCAGATGAACGAACATTTCGGGGGCAATTACCTGCATGAAGAGTCGTTGCTCGCCGCAGCGCGCAAGGCAGGATTTCAGACTGCCGCGTTTGGAAAGGTCGGCGCCGCGGGAATTCAGGACGTCACTGCGCGCGACGGCACGGCCACGATTATTGTCGACGATTCGACAGGGACACCCGGCGCCATTCCGGTCGCGCGATCGATTGCCGCCGCCATGAAAGCGCGGGGACTGCGCCCCACTGCCCCCAAGAACGCGAACCCGAACATTGCCCAGCAGCGCTACCTGCTCGACATCGCTACAAAGATCGTGCTGCCCAAATTCAAGGCGACACGAAAACCGTTTGTGATTGTCTTTTGGTCGCGCGATCCGGACGTCTCGCAGCACTCGCAAAAGGACAGCCTCGGCAAGCTCACACCGGGCATCAACGGCCCTACCGGAAAGGCCGGCATTCGCAACGCCGACGACACGCTGGCCGCCCTGATGGCCGCGCTGAAGTCCCTCGGGCTCGATAGAAGTACCAACGTGTTCGTTACGGCCGATCACGGCTTTTCTACAATAAACAATCGCAGCAAGACAAGCGCGGCCCCGCGCTACTGGCGTGTCGGTAAGGCTATAAGCGAACCACGAAACCTAGCATCCGATCTCCCGCAGGGCTTCCTCGCAATCGATATCGCCGACGCGCTCAAGCTGCCGCTATTCGATCCCAATGCGCAAAAGGCGGTGGACTATGAGAGTGGCGAGCACTCTTCCTCGGGAAACGGCCTGATCGGAACCGATCCGCAGAACCCGGATGTCATCATTGCAGCTAACGGTGGTTCGGATGAGATTTGGCTTCCAAACGAGAATGCTTCCGACCTGGTGCGCACGATTTCGCGTGTGCTTTCCGAGGAAGACTATGTGAGCGGCATCTTTGTCAATGACGATTTGGGCGAGGTGCCCGGCACCCTGCCATTGAGCGCCATCAATCTTAAAGGCGCGGCGCGCACGCCTGAACCGGCTTTGGTGGTCAGTTTCCGCTCTGCCCCGATTCCCGGCTGCACTCCCGAGTTCCTTTGCGCGGCGGAGGTAGCCGATACATCGCTTTTTACCGGCCAGGGCATGCACGGTACGTTCAGCCGCGCTGATACCAAGAACTTCATGGCAGCTAAGGGGCCAGACTTCAAAAATCGCTTCAGTGACACGGCGCCGGTCGGAAATATGGACATCACCCCAACGTTCGCTCAAATTCTCCACCTTCCGTTAAACCCCAGGGGGCGGCTTATCGGTCGCGTGCTGCAGGAGGCGCTGCCCGGTGGATCCCGGGTGAGCGTGACCAGTGGTTGGGTGGCATCGCCCCCCGCGGCGAATGCCCTTCAGACCATCCTCAACTATCAGCAGGTCGGCGGCACTCGATATGTCGGTGCCGCAGGATACCCGGGCCGCACTGTCGGGCTTTCCACTCATTGATCACAGGATACAGCAAGCATAGCCATCGAGAATCCGTTATACCGTCCGCATGCGTATTGTTGAGTCAGCAGCCGAGCTGGAGCAGCTCGCGACCGAACTGGAGCGGGCCCCCTACCTTGCGCTCGACACCGAGTTCATGCGCGATCAGACCTACTGGCCGAAGCTGTGCCTGATGCAAGTGGCGGCACCCGCCGGCCCCGCGGCAATCATTGATCCGCTAGCCCATGGCATGGACCTCTCGCCCATATACCGGCTGATCGGTAAACCAGACCTTGTCAAAGTTCTCCACGCCGCGCGGCAGGACATCGAGATCTTCTGGCATCAGGGGGATGTGATCCCCGATCCGCTGTTCGACACGCAGATCGCGGCGATGGTCTGCGGCTTCGGCGATTCCGCCTCCTATGAAACCCTGGTGCGAAAGCTCGCGAAGGCCGAACTCGACAAATCGGCACGGTTCACCGATTGGAGCCGCCGCCCGTTAAGTCCGCGCCAATTGGAATATGCGCTGGCTGACGTAACCTATCTCTGCACCGTCTACGAAAAACTCTCACGCGAATTGGAGCGTACTGGCCGTGCATCATGGGTTAGAGAAGAAATTGCCGCGCTTAAGGATGAAGACCTCTATGAACTTGATCCCGCCAACGCTTGGAAGCGACTGAAGCCGCGCACGACAAACAAGCGCTTCCTTGCGGTTTTGGCGGCCATTGCGGCTTGGCGCGAAGTCGAAGCCCAGACGCGAGACGTGCCGCGCCAACGCATAATACGGGATGAGGCATTACTTGAGATCGCCGCGCATCCGCCCGATTCTGCGGAGGCGCTCGAGCGAATCCGCGCCGTTCCGAAAGGCTTCGCTGCCTCTCGCGGCGGCAAGGCCCTACTGGAGGCGATCACTCGCGGTCGCGAAGCCTTACCTCCGACACCCTTGGACCGCGACCGACCTTTGCGGAAGCAGCCTTCGCCTTCGGCCGTCGATCTATTGAAAGCCTTGCTGCGCTTGCGGGCGGAGGATGCCAAGGTCGCGCCGCGGCTCATCGCCAGCAGCGATGAGATCGAGCGCATTGCGGCTCACGAAGACGAAGGCCTGCACGCACTGCAAGGCTGGCGCGCAGAGGTGTTCGGCAATGACGCCATTGCGCTCCGCGAGGGTAAGCTCGCGCTGGCGCTCGAGAATGGTGACGCTGTCGTTGTAGAACTGGAAGACGAATAAGACTTAGACCGTGACGAGACGGGGCTGCGGCGGCACGGCGAAACATCCCTCCATCTCGCGCAAAACCTTGGCTGCCCCAATGCGAGGCGTGCGGCTGCGCCGCTGCCAAACGACCGCACAATGCGATAACATGCCGATCTTGTCGCTGAGATGAAGAAAAAGGTCCGGGGCATTCAGCAGGAACTCGCGGAACGCGTGTGGCTTTCGGTTCTGCGTGAAAATACCGTAGGCCGCGTCGTATATCTCCAGGCATTCTAGGGTCTGTTCAAGTGCGAGCTCGAGCCAATCGGCCACACGGCGCTTGGCGCGGCGAACATAGGCCTGATCCTTGGCCGCAGATTTGGCGGGATCGAGGGCGCGGAGTTCGGCAACCAAGGGCTCGATCTCAGGCAGAAGTGAATGGAGTCGCCATTTGTAGAAAAGGAATGCGCGCCAGGCGAAAATCCCGTTACGGAACTCCTCTGTGTTCAAGGTTAGCATCGCGCGAAAAGGATCGAGTTTTGCTGCCGCATCCTCGAAAACCAGTGCCGCCGCAAGTCGGGCTGCCGCAGCTTCCGTCTGGGCGTTCTCTCCGACCACCAACTGCGCAAGAGCAAGAACATCTCCGGTAGCAAACTCCTGAAGCGCCGATCGGTCATCTGCCGCGAATGCGAAATAGCAATTTGCGACTTCAATCTCTTGGAGTTTCAGGTACTCGCATAGGATAAACGGATCCAACGACGGCAGCGCTGCCATTAGCTGGAGCGTATTGGCGTCGCGCTCAAGCGTGCCGTTTCGATGACCGCCAACTTCTTTCAGTTGGGTTCGAAAGCCTCTTTGATTGACAAAGAACGAATGACCACCCTTTCGCAGATTTTTGGGGTCGAGCGGTATTACGATCTTTGTCGCGACATCCGTATGACCGCCAAAAAGAAAGTCCTCATGCGGCCTGACCCGGTGCTTCAAGATGATGCTCCGGTTGATTGTCGGCGAGGCGAACAGGGGCCGAGCCGTATACTCAAGTTCGCCTTGGCATCGTTCGGCGATTGACGCGAGGTTGAGCACGCGGCTGGTCGATGCGCCGTCCAGCAAACTCAGTTCCTGAATCGATGGATCCACAAACATGCATGCACTCCGTACTCCGGCGCCCGAGAATGGTTAACGGCGCGTAACGATAGAGTGCTTCAGAATCAGACAGACGTGGAGAGGAAGTCTGAATCTTGGTTAGCTTGTAAATTCGAGCCCTTCATAAGGGTCCTCGTCTGCCGCGAGATCCTCCCGTGGTGTCGGGACTTCCAGAGTGGCCGGAGGAATTGACTCGAGAAAGCCGGCAGCCTTGAGTTCTTCCATGCCGGGAAGATGACCGACGCTTTCAAGACCGAACTGAACCAAGAAGGAGTCGGTCGTCCCGTAAGTTACCGGCCGACCCGGGGTGCGTTTGCGGCCTCGTATCTTTACCCAACCGACTTCCATCAGTGCGTCGATCGTCCCTTTGGAGACAGCTACGCCGCGAATGTCCTCGATATCGGCCCGGGTCACAGGCTGATGGTAGGCAACGATTGCCAGTGTCTCGAGCGCCGCCCTGGAGAGTCGTTTTTGCTCGGGTTGCTCTTTGCGCAAAAGGAACGCGAGATCAGAAGCCGTACGAAATTGCCATTTCCCCCCAACCTGCACGAGATTGACGCCGCGCCGTTCGTAAAGGTGCTGAAGCGCGCCCAGAAGCCCACCCAAGTTGGCGTTGTTCGGTAGGAGGTGAGACAATACCTCCTCACCAAGCGGCTCGGCGGCCGCGAACAATATCGCCTCAACCATCCGAAGATGTTCCGGGTTGAAATCTGACAAGAGAGTGGCTTGCTCCCCAGGAATTATTTCTGCGTCAGTGGGAAAGTCGGCCAAGCGTAAAACATGATTCATGGTGCGGCCTCCATCCGCTCTGTCCGATCCTTAATATAAACTTCGTCGAACGGACTGAGCTGCCGAATTTCGACGCGACCATCGCGCGCGAGTTCCAAACAGGCCAGCAGCATGCTGGCCAGCGCCGAGCGCCGCCGAGTTCCAAAATTCCATTCGCCGGGCAGAATATTGGACAGGGCATTCCAGTTTCCAATTCGGCCAAGCATGCGCTCGAGCCGTTGTCGCGCC
>JAFAWQ010000037.1 GCA_019241645.1 Alphaproteobacteria bacterium | reverse complement strand
CGACACGGTGGAGTCGTTTTTGGACTTCTTGTAGTAGCCGAGCGAATTGTCGCCGCCCTGCAGTTGGTTGTTGGTGATATGCAGATCGCTGCCGGAAAGGATTACCCATTTTTTTCCCAGCGACGCACGGTTGAAATCGTCTTTTGCGGCCATTGCCGAGGTAGCGGTAAATGCCGCCACAACAGCCATAGCCCCCAACGCAAGTGTCTTTTTCATTGTTGGTCCCCATTTTCCCGCGAGCACCTCACGTGCCCGCTGCGGAGACATTATGGCTATCGATACCCGACGCAACAAGATTTGTGCGATCCCTGTGCAATCGCGGCGCAAAAACAAAGTCAAGCATTTCGTTTTCTTGTTTTTTTAGCTTTGCACCCCATAATCCGCCCATGCAGAGGGCGGCCCATTCCCGCTTCAAGAAAGACATTCGGATCAAGCCGGATAAGCCGGCGCCGAAAGCCTCCGCGCGCGCCTGTGCGAGGCCCGACTGCCCCAAAGAGGGTGACCATCCCGTCCCCAAATCACGCGATGATCTGAACGAGCATCTCTGGTTCTGCCTTGAGCATGCCCGCGCCCACAATGAGTCCTGGGATTACTTCCGGGGGATGAGCGAAGGCGAGATCGAATCTTTCCGGGATGCCGCAATCACGGGTCACCGGCCGACCTGGCCCCTCGGCAAGAGATCGGCACGGGCCCGGGACGGGGCCAGCGCCTACGAATACGATGACCGCTACGGGGTTTTCGGGGGAACCACAGAGAAACCGCGTCCGCGCGCCCCGGAACGACATCTCACCGGCGTGCAGGAACGGGCTCTGGACGTGCTGAACCTTGACGCCACGGCAACCCTTCACCAGATAAAGGTCCGTTATAAGGAACTTGTGAAGCGGTTCCATCCCGATGCCAATGGCGGCGACCGGGGTTACGAAGAGCGCCTGAAGCAAGTCATTAGAGCATACGGCGTATTACGCGCCTCGGGGTTGACCTAGGCGCCAGCGCCTCCCTAAAGCGGCAGTTTCCGCCTCGCCAGCAAAGCCGGATATACCGATGAATATGGAGCCTCAGGGCCTGGACACGGGCGCGCCCGACATTCGAGTCGACGTGCGCGACACCTTCGGCATCGATGCGAAGATGCAGGTGCCGGCGTTTTCGCGCGGCAACGAATACGTGCCGGATCGCGATCCGGCCTACCGCTTCGATCGCGATACCACCCTCGCCATCGTCGCGGGCTTCGCCTTCAACCGCCGCGTGATGATCCAGGGCTATCACGGCACCGGAAAGTCCACGCACATCGAGCAGGTGGCATCGCGCCTCAACTGGCCCTGCGTCCGGGTGAACCTCGACAGCCACATCAGCCGCATCGATCTGATCGGCAAGGACGCGATCGTGCTGCGCGACGGCCAGCAGGTGACGGAGTTCCGCGAAGGCTTGCTGCCCTGGGCGCTGCAGCATCCCGTGGCCCTGGTATTCGATGAATACGATGCCGGACGTCCGGATGTGATGTTCGTGATTCAGCGGGTGCTGGAGGCACAAGGCAAACTCACCCTGCTCGATCAGAATCGCGTAATCCGCGCACACCCGGCCTTCCGGCTCTTCTCGACCACAAACACGATTGGCCTTGGCGATACCACCGGCCTCTATCACGGCACCCAGCAGATCAATCAGGGGCAGATGGATCGCTGGAACATCGTCACCACTCTCAACTATCTGCCGCACGACAACGAGGTGAACATCGTGCTTGCGAAGGTGCCGTCCTACGCAGCAACGGCAGAAAAGAAGAAACAGATTTCCGCGATGGTCCGCGTCGCCGACATGACCCGCAACGCCTTCATCAACGGCGATCTTTCGACCGTCATGAGTCCACGCACGGTGATGACCTGGGCGGAGAATGCCGAAATCTTCGGCGATATCGGTTTCGCGTTCCGCCTTACCTTCCTCAACAAATGCGATGAGCTCGAGCGAGCCTCTGTTGCCGAGTTCTACCAGCGCGCCTTCGGCGAGGAACTACCGGAAAGCGCCGCGAAGGTTCTGGTGGCGTGAAGCCGGACAGTCCGGCGGAACCTTTCAAGCGCGCGGTGCAGACGGCGGTGCGCGCCATTGCCGGCGAGCACGATCTCGAAATTACGTTTTCGGCGGAACCGCCGGCGCTGCAAGGCAAGAAGGCGCGGCTGCCTTTGCCCTCGCGCAATCTGCCGCCATCGGAAATCGCCATCGTCCGCGGCGCGGGCGATGCCTATGCACTGAAACTCGCCTATCACGAAGACAAGGTTCACCGGCAGTTTCGGCCGCGATCAGCGGAAGGCGCCGCCGTGTTCGAAGCCGCCGAACAGGCGCGCGTGGAGGCCATCGGTGCGTTGGCGATGAAAGGCGTGGCGGACAATCTCGCCGCCAATCTCGAAGCGAACTACGACGCCCGCGGCCTGGCGAAAATCAAGGATCGCGCGGATGCGCCGCTTGCAGATGCGGTAAGCCTTCTTGTGCGTGAGCGGCTGACCGGCGAACCGCCGCCGGATAGCGCGAAGCCTGCCGTCAACCTTTGGCGGCCGTGGATCGAGGAAAGGGCCGGTGACGATTTCGCGAAACTGGAATCGGCAATGCGAAATCAGAAGGCCTTCGCAAAGCTTACGCGCACCATCCTGCACGATCTTCAGCTTGGCGATGACATCGCGGAACAAGAACCTGAAGGCGCGGAAGACGAAGGCGGCGAACCGGAAGGGCAGGAAGGCAGTGAGGGCGCGGACGCAGAAACCCAATCGGATACGAGCGAAACCGAGATAAGCGAAGGACAAGACGCCGAGGGCCAGGATGCGGCCGCCGAGATTCGCACCGAAATGTCTGACACAGCGGAGGCACAGGAACCGGACGAAGGCATGCGGCCATGGCGGCCCGAGCAACCTTTCGCGAACCAGGACCAATGGGGCTACCGCGTCTACACGACGAAATTCGACGAGATCGTCAGCGCGACGGACCTTTGCGATGGGGACGAACTCGCCCGCCTGCGCAATTTCCTCGACCAGCAGCTTCAGGCGATGCAGGGCGTGGTGGCGCGGCTCGCCAACCGACTGCAGCGGCTTCTCCTCGCACAACAGAATCGCAGCTGGGAATTCGATCTGGAAGAAGGACTGCTGGATACGGCGCGCCTGCCGCGGATTATCATCGATCCCATGCATCCACTGTCGTTCAAGCGCGAAAAGGACGTGAACTTCCGCGATACTGTGGTGACGTTGCTGCTGGACAATTCCGGCTCGATGCGCGGACGCCCCATCATGGTGGCCGCCATGTGCGCCGACATCCTCGCGCGCACCTTGGAGCGGTGCGCCGTGAAAACGGAAATTCTTGGGTTCACGACGCGCATGTGGAAGGGCGGGCAAAGCCGCGAACAATGGATATCGGACGGCAAGCCCGCCAATCCCGGGCGCCTCAATGATGTGCGCCACATTGTATACAAGGCCGCGGACGAACCATGGCGCCGCGCGCGGAAAAATCTCGGACTGATGATGCGCGAAGGGCTGCTGAAGGAAAACATCGACGGCGAGGCGCTGATGTGGGCGCATAGCCGCCTGGTGGGCCGTCCGGAACAGCGGCAGATCCTGATGGTGATTTCCGACGGCGCGCCGGTCGACGATTCAACCTTGTCGGTCAATTCGGGCAATTATCTCGAGCAGCATCTGCGACGGGTGATCGCCGATATCGAGGGGAAATCCTCGGTGGAGCTGGTGGCTATCGGCATCGGGCACGACGTGACCCGCTATTACCGCCGCGCCGTCACCATCATCGATGCGGAGCAGCTCGCGGGGGCGATGACCGACCAATTGACCTCGCTGTTCGCCGAGGAGAACGCATATGTTGGGCACCGCCGCGATCACCGGGAACGGCAGCGCAGCCGTAGCCGGACGCCAGCATTTGTCTGAGATTTTTTAAAAAGGTGGAGGCGAGCTAGGCGGCCTGCGCCTTGGCCGATTCCTGCTTTTTCGCGATCTGGCGCTTCAGCCTCAGGGCTCGCTCGGAGAGATTTGTCTCTTTTGCCTTCAGCAGAAACGGATCGATACCGCCGGAACGATCTACAGAACGCAGCGCGTTCATGCTGATGCGCAGCTTCACTTTCTGGCCGAGCGTCTCGCTGGCCAGCGAAATCGTCTGAAGATTGGGCCGGAACACCCTCTTTGTCTTGTTGTTGGCATGGCTGACGTTATGGCCAACCATGGGTCCCTTGCCCGTCAATTCACAGCGGCGCGACATACGGTTTCTCCGAAAGAGCGGCTCTCATAGGGGGCTCGACCCAAACCGTCAAGAACCGCGGAAATGACGGATTAAGGCGCGCGCAGCGGCATAAGGCAGAGCCCTCCCCGTCACCACATCCGCCTCAACCACACGCGCTTGCTCGACCATATCTTTATTAGTCAAAATTTCTTCAGAAAGAATAGCTTGGACCTCGTTCCAGAACCAGCTTCTCAGCTGGCTTTCCCGCAATTTTGCAAGCTGCCCGGCGTTCTGAAGGCTTTGGTGGAAGTCTTGCAATGCGCTCCAAGCGTCCACGATTCCACGTCCCTCCAGCGCTGAAACCTGCAGAACCTCAGGAACCGCGTTTGGGTATTTGGGTCGCATCAGATGCAAGGCATGGGCGTAATCCGCGGCGGCGCGGGCCGCCGCCGGCCGAAGCTCCCCGTCGGCCTTTGTGACCAACACGATATCCGCCAGCTCCATGACACCACGCTTGATTCCCTGGAGTTCATCGCCACCGCCCGGACTGACCAGGAGCACGAACAAATCGACCATCTCGGCAACCGCCGTTTCGGACTGACCGACGCCCACCGTTTCGACCAACACCAGATCAAACCCAGCCGCTTCAACCAGGAACACGGCCTCCCGGGTGCGGCGCGCCACCCCGCCAAGCGTGCTTCCGGCGGGAGAAGGACGAATGAAGGCTTTGGGATTCCGCGCGAGGGTCTCCATACGGGTCTTGTCGCCAAGGATGGAGCCGCCGCTGCGCCGCGACGACGGATCGACCGCGAGCACGGCAAGCCGATGCCCCTCCCCGATCACATGCACACCGAAGGCTTCGATGAAAGTGGACTTGCCCACGCCGGGCGGCCCGGAAATGCCGATCCGCATGGCGTTGCCCGTTCGCGGCAGGAGGGCGGTCAGCAATGCCTCGGCTTTCGCGCGATCCGCAGCGCGCGTCGATTCGACCAGCGTGATGGCGCGCGCAAGCGCCCGCCGGTCTCCCCGGCGGATCGATTGCTCCAAAAGCACCGAGTCCTTTGCCTTCATCATCGTTGAACCATATTCAGCGGCCGTTATGATCGCCAAGGCGGGGCCGACAGCGACCGGAGTTTTTCATGCCAAAGGTCTCCGTGCCCTCCCTTCTTGCTGCCTTGACAGTGTGGCTGTTGAACGCGGCACAGGCGGCGGAAAAACCGCCGGGCCCAAGCGTCAGGCCTGCCCATGTGAGCGTGGAGTACGCGCTGGACTTCATCGGAATCCCCTTCGGCCACACAAATTACGACATTCACATTTCGAGAGACAGCTATCGTGCCAGTTCGCATTTCGAGACGCGCGGCATCGTCAGCGCGTTTTGGGAATCCACCATCGATGCTTCTGCGAGTGGGCAGTTCACGCCGGCCGGAATGCTGCCGCGCGAATACGATTCCTATCACCGCCGCGGCCAAAAGCGGCAGCGGGTGAAACTCACCTACGGCACGGATCGAATCCCGTTATTGGTCGCGGAGCCGCCCTACGACGTGCACAAATATCCCGTGACGGACGCGCAGAAAAAGGAGGGTATCGATCCTGTCAGCAATGCGACTGCGATACTCGCTGGACTTTCCCAAAGCGCTGCCAAGCCCTGCGGAACGACTGCCGCGGTGTTTGACGGCCGGCGGCGCTATGACATCGATTTCACCTGGCTGCGCGATGAGCCCGTGAAACTCCAGAATGGATTGTTCGACGGCAAGGCGCATCTCTGCCTGCTGCACTACAACCAGATCGCCGGTTTCAAGCCGAAGATTCTGAAGGAAGGCCGCGCCTTGCCCCCCGCTTATGTTTTGCTCGGCGAGATCCCCAGCGCCGGCTCCTCGCGGGGACACTACCTCGTCCCCTTGAAACTCTGGGCCTGGACCGGCTTCGGGACTGTCACAGGCACGCTGACGCAAATGAACATTGAAGAAGAGACCTCGACAAAGGACTGAGACCTCAGGCCGCCGCTGTTCTGATCGTAAGCCATATCAACGCCGCGAATGTCGGATAGGCCGTCAGACCCAGACCGAAGGCGCGCAACACTGGCATGACAAGATAACCGATCCAAAACAGTGCGCGCCCTACAAGAAATGCACACGCCATCGCCGGAATGAGCTTTAACTGCGCATGCGGCAATTGAAGAGATAGTCCCGTCCAAGCAATCGCCGCGAGTACCGTCTGCTCCAGCGTATTGAGATTGTATCGTAGAGTGACCTGTATGAACTTGCCTTGGCTGGCCGGCGAACCGTCGATCGCGTCACGTATAAAGAAGCGCTGATTTGCAACTGCGATGATGCCCGTCACAAGACTCAGTCCCGGCGGGAGGAGCCAGCGCGCCGCAAATGCCAGACGGGATGTCGCGTCATCTGGCGCAAAGCAAACGGCAAGCTTGGAAGACGCCACCATAGAGCGAGCAGAACGAGCACGGCCGCTGCCATACCCGCTACAACGATGACTTGCTTTTGAAGCATTTCATACCCGCTCGCCGAAACGGAAAGTAAATCCTGAGCTGTAGCCGGGGTCTACTCGGTGGCCGGAGTCTGCAAATAAATCTCGCCGCCGCTGGATCGGAATTCTTCCGCCTTCTTCGCCATGGCGGCGCGGATTTCGGCGGTTGAGAGCGTGTCGTTCTGGCCGCGCGCCGCATCGCGCACTTCCTGGCTGATCTTCATCGAGCAGAATTTCGGCCCGCACATCGAGCAGAAATGCGCGACCTTGGCGCCGTCCGCAGGCAGCGTCTCGTCGTGGAAGAGCTGCGCGGTTTCGGGATCGAGCGCCAGCGCGAACTGGTCGCGCCAGCGGAATTCGAAGCGCGCTTTGCTCATCGCATCGTCCCAGATGCGCGCGGCCGGATGGCCCTTGGCGAGATCGGCCGCATGCGCGGCGATGCGGTAGGCCATGACGCCTTGCTTGACATCATCGCGGTCCGGAAGACCCAGATGCTCCTTCGGCGTGACGTAGCAAAGCATCGCCGTGCCGAACCAGCCGATCATCGCCGCGCCGATAGCGGAGGTGATGTGATCGTAGCCGGGCGCCACATCGGTGGTGAGCGGCCCTAGCGTATAGAATGGCGCCTCGTCGCAAACCGCGAGCTGGCGGTCCATGTTCTCCTTGATCTTGTGCATCGGCACGTGGCCGGGGCCCTCGATCATCACCTGCACCTCGTGCTTCTGCGCGATCCGGTTCAACTCGCCGAGCGTTTCCAGCTCCGCGAATTGCGCCGCGTCGTTCGCATCCGCTGTAGAACCCGGACGCAAGCCGTCCCCGAGGCTGAACGATACGTCGTACTGTTTCAAGATTTCGCAGATGTCCTCGAAATGCGTGTAGAGGAAATTTTCGCGGTGATGCGCGAGGCACCATTTGGCTAGGATCGAGCCGCCGCGGCTCACGATCCCGGTCACGCGCTCCGCGGTCAGCGGAATGTGCGCGAGCCGCACACCGGCATGCACGGTAAAATAATCGACGCCCTGCTCGCACTGCTCGATGAGGGTGTCGCGGTAAGTCTCCCAGGTGAGTTCCTCGGCGATGCCGCCCACCTTCTCCAGCGCCTGATAGATCGGCACCGTGCCGATCGGCACCGGCGAGTTGCGGATAATCCATTCACGGATGGTGTGGATGTGGCGGCCGGTGGAGAGATCCATCACCGTGTCGGCGCCCCAGCGGATCGACCACACCATTTTCTCCACTTCCTCGGCGACCCCGGATGTGACGATGGAGTTGCCGATGTTGGCGTTCACCTTGGTGAGGAAGTTGCGGCCGATGATCATCGGCTCGGTTTCGGGGTGATTGATGTTGGCGGGTATGATGGCGCGGCCCCGCGCCACCTCGTCGCGCACGAATTCCGGCGTCACGTGATCCGGAATATTGGCGCCGAAACTGTTGCCGTCGGCGAGCGCGCTGCGGCCGAGGTTCTCGCGCGCCGCGATGGCACGCATTTCCTCGGTGATGATGCCTTGGCGTGCATAGTGCAGTTGGGTAACGTTCTTGCCGGGCTTCGCGCGCAACGGCTGGCGATTTGCCCGATCGAACTGCGGCACCGACAAGAGCTCGCCGCGCTTCAGCCCGTCGTCCTCCGGCTTGCCAGCACGGCCGTCGTATTCCTCCACATCGCCGCGTGCGAAAATCCAGTCCCGCCGTTTCGAGGGCAGGCCGCGCTCTATTTCGATCTCTACAGCATTGTCAGTGTACGGACCGGACGTATCGTATAGTCGCACCGGCGCCTCGCCGCCGGAAAGCACCACTTCGCGGAAAGGAACGCCGTCCACATAGAGCTTCCGCGAGCCCGGCAGCGGTCCGCGTGTGATCTCGACAGACTTGGGATGCAGGATGGGTTTGTTCATTCGCCTCTCCCTACGCCGGCGTGATCCGGATCAGGTTCAAAGGGACTCAGGCCACCTGGCCTGATCTCAGCGCTCTCGCACGCCCCTGGGATTTATGCAGTGTGAACGTCGTATCTACAAAGTCAACAAAAACTGGACTTCCAACCGTGGGCCTACTAGGCACGAAAAAAAGGATACGCGAACATGAAGGTAGGTCATCGGGCTCTTTCTGTGCTCAGCCTCGGTTTGACGGTTCTGTCCGGCTTATGGGCGAACAGCGCCCACTCTAAGCAACAACTCTCGGCAATCCGATCGGCTGCTGTCGTTTCAATTCTCGGAAACCAGGTCGACATGCAAACGCTCGGGATGACAAAGTTTGACTATGAAGACTACAAACTGAACAGCGAGTGGAAACTGGATGAAGACATACGCAATTTCGTGACTAACGCCCTCAAAAAGCGTCTGATCATCAAAAGCGGCGTTAACCTTCAAGCCTTTTCAGGAGTTAAATCGAGCTTTAGGGAAACGCTTCCGGACAATATTGGAACGCACATCCGCTCAATGTCGCCTGCGCCTGATGTGGATGCGATAATCGTCATATATCCGAATGCCACAGACTCCCTGGTCGCGAACCAACTAGAGGTCACCCATCAAGCCGGTTTCCTTTTCCACGGCCCTAGCACAATCTTTGCCTCTGCCTACGCTGTCGGCATTTTCGACGCCAAATCCGGAGAGAGAATCGAATTCGGCACTGGCCGCCTTCCGGATCACGGATACATAACCGGTTTCTCCCCTGCCTGGGAGATGTGCCCGAACTCGATGTGGGCGGATACAGAAACCGCGTTAAGCGCTGAGCAAAAGGACAAGATACATCAAGAACTGTGGTCACTCATTACTCGCAGCCTCCCATATGCCCTCGCCAGTGCAGGGCTGATTAGCGAGTCTGAGCGAAATGAGCTTGCAACGTCTGCGCTGCTACCGGCCGATCCTGCGTGTCACTCGATCTAAGCGTCACGGCCTCGCATGCCGGGGCTGGTACAGGCCGAGCTTGCCACCGCCGGGCAGAGTAAGATGCGTGAGCGTCCCCCAGGGCTGCGCAGACGGCGCTTCGCAATCCACGCCGGCCTGCTTCAGCCGCGCCATCTCGGCATTGAGGTTGTCGCACATCAGATAGAGTTCGTGCGTGCCGTTCTCGTCGGCCGGATGCACGGCCACTTCGGACGGCGGCAGCTTGAAGATCAGCCAGCCGTGCCCGACATCCACATGCCCGAATTCCAATACGTCACGGAAGAATGCTTTGTCGGCTTCCGCGTCCTTCGAATAGATGATGACATGCGCGCCGTCGATCATGGCGTTCTCCTCAGAATCGAATGATCCATCGGATCGCGCCCTTACGGAGTCAAGCCGCTTGCAGTATGACGAAAAGGCGATGCGCAAACGAACCCTGCCCTCTGTCCGCGCGAAAACCTTGGCTGTCGGTGCTCTGCCGGTTGGCGCAAGCGCGCTCGGCGCGCTGGCGATCGGAGCCCTTGCCGTCGGCGCCCTGGCTATCGGCGCGCTGGCGATCGGCCGGATGTCCATCGGCAGAGCGCGCATTGGGCGGCTGGAAATCGATGAGTTGATCGTGCGCAAGATCGAAGGTTTCACCGCGCCGACAGACAATAGCTAAGCGCTATTCCGAGGCGAACTTTCGGAATTCGGCAATCACCGCTTTCACCGCCGCGGCCACGATCTTTCCGCCCGCTTCGGGCGTGGCCTGCGAAGGATCGGAGCCGATGCGGCCGTCGGGGAAACGGCGGCGGTAATCCTCCGCATCGTAGATGGGACCGACCGGCGCGATCTTCGGCGTCATCGCCACCTGCTTCTGTGCCTCGGGATATGCGAAATACGTGATCGAGACTTCCGATGGCGTGGCGTGGTGCCCTTCTCCTATCGGAAACAGCTGCTTGCAGACATCCATCACGCCCGGCAGCTCCCACCAGTTGCGCAAGGTGCAACGCAACGGCGGATTATTCGAGCCCACGCGGTCGAAGCTGATGCCGTGATAGATTTCGCTGAAGGCGGCGTTGATCGTGTTGATGTTGCCGCCGTGGCCATTCAGCCAATAGAGCCGCTCGAAGCCGTGGCGCGCCAGGCTCTCTGCCCAATCTTTCATCGCCGCGATCATGGTGGAGGGCTTCAGCGTGATGGTGCCGGGAAACGCCATGTGATGCTGCGCCTGGCCGACGTTGAAGGTCGGCGCCACCAGGATGCCGGCTTCGTCGCCTGCGCGCTTGCCGATGATCTCCGGGCACAACGCGTCGGTGCCGAGCAGCCCGTTCGGACCGTGCTGCTCCGTCGAGCCGATGGGAATGAGAATGGCCTTCGAGGTCTTGAGATACGCTTCGATTTCCGGCCAGGAGGAAAGATGGAGCTGCATTGCTATTTCTTTAGCCATTCAAAAAAATCGGTCGTTTCTTTTTTTGGCGTCGCAATTTCGGGTAACCGATAGATCATAAATCCCACAAAAATCGGCCCCAAACCGATCCAGACGTCAAGGCCTGTTCCGACTTGTGATTTGCCCGATGCTGCTACTGCGATAATCCCTGCCATCACTAGAACGCCGAGCAGCCCGATGACACCGCCAGCTATTCGGACGTTGCGCGGATGATGCACAATGTATTGCTTCGACCTCTGCATCGACGCGGCGGCAATCATCACGCCTGCGACTGCGAAAATGCCAACGTAAGCAAAGGCGCTATCCGGACCAGTTCTTATGTCCTGGAAAATCCTGAAGCCGCAAATCACCAGAGCCACACACGCTGCAGCTTGAACAAGCAATTGCTTTGCCGTTATCTTCATGCCGTCAATAAGGTCGTTAATTTCGAAAAGGCTTTCTTCCATGCCGCGCGCGCTTTCTCAACCGCGTCCGCATCCGGCAGGCGGTTGATCTCAAGTGCGATCTGCGCCTTGCCATCTCCCCTGGGGTAGAAACCGAACTCAAGCCTGAGATCCTTCTTCCATTTGCCGCGCCAGTATTTGTCTTTCGTCTTCGCGGTTTCCTCGAAGGCCCCAGGCGGAAACCAGTCCTTGCGTGTCTTGGGGCTCGTCGCCGCGGCGAAGAGCTTCGCGATAGTGACCGGCATCACCTTGGTGACATTCACGGCAAATGTACCGCCTTCACGTTCGTTCTTCTTCCGCCCGCCGCGAGCGCGTTCATACTCGACCGCGATCATCTGCGACCACCAGCCCGGGCAGCCTTTGTCGTACAGGATTTGCGCGACGTCCTTGTGCGGCAAAGCGTTCCCGTTCGCGCGATTGAGGATGACGAACCAGCCCATCCAGCCACGCCCTGTCGCCGCCTTTACTTTCTCCTCGCTGATGGAGGGCTGCCATCCCGTTTGAGCCTTTGCTGCCATGCCGTTTATCCCCGCTCGACGCCGCGACTGTACGCCTCTTCCTGCACTCCCGCATTCCTGATTAGCTATGGCCGATTAAACAGAGGGTCGAGCCATGATCAAGGTCGTTTGGAGCGCTGCGGTTGCGCTTGCCATCTCACTTGCCCTGCCGGCGGCATCTCACGCGGCTGATGCGAAGGCCGCCGCGTACTGCGTCGAGAACGGCGGCGTGGTGCAGACGCGCATTCCTGAATATGGCACGAACGGCAGCGACCCGCTGGTTCTCTCCGGGCAGGCCGATTTTTGCCAGTTCACCGCCAAGGACGGCAGCCAGATCAATGTGTTCCTGAGTACGCTTTATACGAAGAAGCCCACGCTTGCTGCGCTCGCCTACTATGCGAAGGAAACGCTAAACGATGGCTGCAAAGGCAATCCCGCTTCATGCTATTGCTCGCAATTGGGCGGCAGTGATCTGTTTGGCGGCATAAGCGCCGCCGGCGGCGGCTGGGTGCTGAAAAGCGATGCGAGCGACGTACTCGAAGCCTGTATTTTCCCGGATCTGTCGTCGATCGATTCCTGGGGGCTCGCCTATCACTCGAACGACATCATCCGCGGCAAGAATCTGGCGAAAGTGTTGCGCTTCAAGAATCCGTACGACCCCGCACGACAAACGCCGGTGGACCCTTTCGCACGTGGACGAAACGCTAGTTGAAGCTTGAATCGAGCCGCGAGGCCTTGTCCTCATATTCGTCGGCAAGCAGCTGGAGCGCCTCATTCGTCCGGGAGTCGCCGACCGAACGCGCGAGCCGCCGACAACGCTCGGCCTGCGCGCGCAGGGAGTCTGCCTGGCGGCGTTCCGTGACGTCGATCAGCATGTTAACGGCGCCGCGGAAGGAACCATCCGGACCAAATAGCGGCGTCGGGTACGGCATGAACGTCACGCGGTTGCCGTCGGGCCTTTCCGCAACCGCGACCACATTCCGCACCGGTTGTTGTTCTACGATTGCCTTGGCCATCGGGCACTGGTCATGCGGCAGAGCGTCCCCCGCCTCGGTGTAGAGTTTCCAGGTGACGCACCAGCGGTCCTGCCCGACAACCGGGGTACGGCCAGCAAAGTCGACGCAGGCTGGGTTGAAGTAGCGGACGACACCGTCGGCATCGGTTACGTAAAGCGGGGCCGGGATCGTATCCAGCGCCGCCCACAAGCCCTCATCGCCCGCCGAAAGCGCGGCAACGGCCTGTTCGATCAACGACTCCGCGAATGCAACCGATTCGAGCACGAGAACACCTTACGCCCCAGCGACTAACACCGCCGCAACCATTTGGTTCCGAAGATACAGCTAAACCGCTTCTTCGGCCTTCGGCTTCCTGGGCGGGGGGAGCGCCCGGGGGGCACGGCGGGCAGCGGCATCGGCGTCGGTGACGAACTCGAATACCAGCTTGTCTGCCTCGCGGTCGAGCAGCACACGCACGGTGCCGCCTCCCCGCAGCTTGCCGAACAGGATTTCGTCCGCCAGCGGTTTCTTGATGTGGTCTTGAATCACGCGTGCCAACGGCCGCGCGCCAAAAGCATCATCATAGCCCTTCTCGCCCAGCCAGCGCGTGGCTTCCGGCGTGAGGTCGAAGGTCACGTCGCGATCGGTGAGCTGCGCTTCCAGCTCGAGGACAAATTTCTCCACCACGCGGTCGATCGTGTCGCGCGACAGCGGCGCAAAGCCGATAGTGGCGTCCAGCCGGTTGCGGAATTCCGGCGTGAACAGTTTCTTGATCGCCTCTTCGTCTTCGCCCGTGCGTTTGCCGCGGCCAAAGCCGATAGCGTCCCTCGCGGCATCGGAAGCGCCGGCGTTGGTGGTCATGATGAGCACGACGTTGCGGAAATCGATTTTTTTGCCGTTGTGGTCCGTGAGCTTGCCGTGGTCCATCACCTGCAAAAGGATGTTGAATAAATCCTGGTGCGCCTTCTCGATTTCGTCCAGCAACAGCACGCAATGCGGGTGCTGGTCCACGCCATCCGTAAGCAATCCGCCTTGATCGAAGCCGACATAACCCGGTGGCGCGCCGATCAGGCGGCTGACCGTGTGGCGCTCCATGTACTCGCTCATATCGAAGCGCAGCAGCTCCACGCCCATGATAGAAGCCAGTTGCTTGGCCACTTCCGTCTTGCCCACGCCCGTAGGCCCTGAGAACAGGTAGCAGCCGATCGGCTTCTCCGCCTGCCGCAAACCGGCGCGCGCCAGCTTGATGGCGGATGCAAGCGCGTGAATGGCATCGGCCTGGCCGAACACGACGCGGCGCAGGTCTTCCTCTAGATTGCGCAGTTGCTCGGCATCGGTCTTCGAGACGGATTTGGGCGGAATGCGCGCCATCTTGGCGACAATCTCTTCAACCTCTCTCACGCCGATCACCTTCTTGCGGCGCGACTCCGGCAACAGCATCTGCGAGGCGCCGACTTCGTCGATCACATCGATTGCCTTGTCCGGCAGCTTGCGGTCATTGATGTATTTGGCAGCGAGCTCGACGGAAGTTTTGATCGCTTCGGCCGTGTAACGAACCTTGTGATATTGCTCGAAATAGGGCTTCAGCCCTTTCAGGATTTTAATGGCATCCGGGATTGTCGGCTCGGCGACGTCGATCTTTTGGAAGCGCCGAACGAGGGCGCGGTCCTTTTCGAAATACTGGCGATATTCCTTATAGGTCGTCGAACCGATGCAGCGCAGAACGCCGGCCTGCAGCGCGGGCTTCAGCAGATTCGATGCATCCATGGCGCCGCCGGACGTGGCCCCCGCGCCAATCACTGTGTGTATCTCATCGATGAACAGGATCGCGCCTTTGATGCCCTCCAGCTCCTTCACGACTGATTTCAGCCGTTCCTCGAAGTCGCCGCGATACCGAGTGCCCGCGATCAAGGCCCCCATGTCGAGGGCGTAGATGGTTGCGTCGCGCAGGACTTCCGGCACTTCCCGCTTGACGATCTTGCGCGCGAGCCCCTCGGCGATGGCTGTCTTGCCGACGCCGGGATCACCCACGAATAGCGGGTTGTTCTTCGACCGGCGGCAGAGGATCTGGATCGTGCGCTCGACTTCCGAGTCGCGCCCGATCAAGGGATCGATGCGGCCGGACTTCGCCTTTTCGTTCAGATTGACGCAGTAAGCTTCGAGCGCTTCAGTGCCCTGCTTGTTCGGCTTGTCAGGCCCGTCTTCGTCATCATCGGAACCGCGCGCCGCTTTCTGCTGGCTCATGCCGGGGCGTTTGGCGATGCCATGGCTGATGTAGGACACGGCATCGAGCCGCGTCATGTTCTGTTCCTGCAAGAAGAAGACGGCATGGCTCTCGCGCTCGGTGAACAGCGCGACCAGCACATTGGCGCCCGTCACTTCATCGCGTCCGGAGTTCTGGACATGCAGCACCGCGCGCTGCACCACGCGCTGAAACCCGGCCGTCGGCTTGGCGTCCTCGCCATCTTCGATGACGAGCGTGATCAGCTCTTCGTCGACATATTTTCGCAGCGATGCGCGCAGCGCGTCGAGATTGACGTTGCAGGCCTTCATCACCTGCTGCGCGTCGCCATCATCAACCAGCGCCAGCAGCAGATGCTCGAGCGTCGCATACTCATGATGACGATCGCTTGCGAGCTTGATGGCCCGGTGCAACGCCTGTTCGAGACTGCGGGAAAGAGACGGCATGCGCGAACGCTACTCTTTTTCCATGGTACACTGCAAAGGATGTTGATGGCGGCGGGCAAATTCAATGACCTGCGCCACCTTTGTCTCGGCCACCTCGTAAGTGAACACGCCACAAATGCCGACGCCGCTGCGATGGACGTGCAGCATGATGGTCACGGCCTCATCGCGGCTCTTATTGAAGAACCTCTCCAGAATATGAACGACAAATTCCATTGGCGTGTAGTCGTCGTTCAGCAGCAGAACCTTGTAGAGGCTTGGCTTCTTTGTTTTCGGGCGCGTTTTGATGGCGACACCGGTTCCGGCACCGTTGTTCTGGCCCGTCTTGTCATCGTGCCCATCGCTCATCGGATGCAGAGTATAAGCACGAAGTCGCGCTTCTCCCTAGTGTGTTGCCGGTAAGGTGAAAAATGGCACCGAGACGAACCCGTCAGGCAGGGCCGAGATTCCCATATAGGCGTCCGGTTGCAAAGCGAAAGGGCCCGGGAGAAATCCCGAGCCCTTTCTAAACCGTTCCGCTTTGGGGGGAGGAACCGCGGAACGATGTCGTAAAAAACTTAGGCCGCGCGAGCGGTCTGAACGACTTCCGCCCAAGCCTGAATGCGGCCCTGGATGGGCTCGAAAGCTTCCTTTGTGGTCGAAAGCATGATCTCATTCATGCGGTTGATCTGGCCGACATAGGTATCGAAGGCCGACTTGGCGAAATCGCTCTGAATCTCGATCGCCTCATGAACCGTTCTGGCACCCAGAACCGCCCGGGTCACCGCCAGCGTCTCTTCAACCGACTGCTTCGAGAAGCTGTACATCTCGTTCTGCATGGTCTCGACGCCCTTGCCGGCCACGTTGGCGGCCTTCAGGTAAGCCTCGACGGTCTCCTTGCCAAAGCCGAGCACCTGGTCGTAGCCCTTCACGGCCTTCTCGAAGCCGTTCTTCACGGCATCCGCGCCATTCATCGCCATCGTTTCCGCCGCGTCCTTCATACGATCGCCGGCGGCCTTCATCTTCGTTGCCATTGGATGATCCTTTCCAAGAGCACCGCCGGGTCCGCACCTCGCGATCCCTGTTGCAGTGCAACATGGGTTATATGCAGTGCAGCATAACGCCTGTCAAGGGGATCCTGTGCGATTAACGCCTTTTGCCGGATCAAGCAGGAAGCCGATGGGGCGAACAAACGTTAACGGAAGGTAAACAACGGTAACATAAGGTAAATTTGCCTTCAATGGGTTGCAAAGTGCCGAATTTTGGTCGCATTCTTCTCGAGGGCTTCGCAAACCGGATCGCTTGGTGTTGGGTATGAGAGGACAAGGTCGCGGCGATTCCAGCTTTCGGCCCGATTGGGTCCGCCTCGCCGCGCCGATTCTTCTGGCCATCGTCTGTCTGGCGCAACCTGCCCTTGCCCGCTCCCATCACCGCGCCCCAACCCACAAGACCTGGCACAAGACCGCACACAGCAATTGGCATCCCGCATACCGGCGGCCGGCAGCTGTCGATTGGGGCACACCCACGGATCCTGCCAAGGATGCAGAACTGGTTCTCGATGGCCGCACAGGTCGGGTTCTATACGGCCGGAACGCCTCCGCCCAGCGGCATCCCGCGTCCCTGACCAAGATGATGACCCTGTACCTTCTCTTCGACGCGCTGAAGAAGGGGCAGGTCACGCTCAATTCGCCCATCTATATTTCCCAGCATGCGGCATGGCAAAAGCCGACAAAACTGGGCCTGCCGGCCGGCGATTGGCTGCCGGTGGATATGGCCATCCGCGCGGCGGTCGTGCTGTCTGCAAACGACATCGCCGTCGCCATCGCGGAAGGGATCGGTGGAACCGAATCCCATTTTGCCGAGCTCATGACCCAGAAGGCCCACGAGCTTGGAATGCGAAACACGTTCTATCACAACGCTTCCGGCCTTCCGGATGACCGGCAGATTACCACAGCGTCCGACCTTGGCATTCTGGCAAGGCGCCTCGCCTACGATTTCCCCCAGTACTTCCACTATTTTTCGCTTCCCGGGTTCACCTATCGCGGCCGGGTTCATCTGGGTCATGACAATCTGCTTGGCCGCTATGCCGGCACGGATGGCATCAAGACCGGCTACACCAACGCCTCCGGATTCAATCTGGTATCCTCTGTCGTGCGAAACGGCGCACACGTGATTGGTGTCGTGATGGGCGGCTACACCGCGCGCCGACGCGATGCGGAAATGATGCGGTTGCTGGACTGGACGTTCGCGCAGATCAGCATGCAACCGGCGCTCGTGGCGCGCGCCGAAGTGCCTTGGCAGAGCGTGGCCCAGAGTTCTGCCAGCGCTCCGGTGATCGCAGGGTTCCAGTTTGGCAGCAGCCAGCCGCCGCCGCAAAGCGCGATGCAGTCCTACGCCGCCGTTGCGTCGCGTGGCGGAGAACTGGACGAAGAGGCCGCCGAAACGCGGACGGATGATGACGAGATCGCCAAGATCATCAATACGACCCCGCCCAAGCCCCAGGTTGGCGCGCAACCCGTCCGCACCGCCGCACCATCCGGTGTTCCGCCGTCGAACCATACCACGAATTTGGCGATGTTGTCGGCCCCTGCGCAGGTGAGCTTCCCGAAATCTGCGCCGGTTAATACCAACGTTCCGAGCGTCACGCCCATGCCGCGCGACAATGCTGTCCCGATGCCCCCCGCGAGCTATCAAACATCATCGCTGCCCCAGATCGCGCCGTCTCCCCGGGATAAGAATATGGCTGGCCAGACTCCCGCATCAACGGCCGCGAGATTCGTTGCCGGTTCTACTTCCGCCCTCGCGGATCGCAGTTGGACCGTGCAGATCGGAGCGTTTGGCGATGTGCCGACAGCGCGAGCCCAGCTTGCTGCCTATGCGCAACGGTCGATGGGCATGTTCGCCCAGGCGGACCGGATCATCGTTCCTTTCACCGGCACTGATGGCAAAACGATGTTCCGCGCCCGCTTCGGAACTTTCGTCGAAGCGGAAGCACGCTCGATCTGCACGAGGCTTCTCCGGAACGGCCACACCTGCTTCCCTGCGACGCTGGCGCGCTAACCGAGAAGCACGTCCTTGGCTTCGTTTATCTTGGCAGCGAGGTAATCGGTGCCGCCGCGATCGGGATGAAGGTTCATCATCAATCGCTTGTAGGCGTCGCGGATTTCTTCTTCGCTGCTTTCTTTGGAAAGGCCTAGTACGCGCAAGGCCTCGTCGCGAGTCATTCTTGAGCTGCTGCCCGGACCTTGTGCCGATGAAGCCGTTTTCTCACCCGTCTTCATCCGCCAGTCTGCGCCGAGGCGGCGATCCAGCCACGCTTCGATCAGGCGCGCGGTTTCCGGATCCGCGATACCAGCCTCACCGTAAAATCGCAGCGCCTCATCATCGGTCAACCGGTGCAGCGATTTGCCGGCGAATGCCCCCTTCAGCACGCGCCCACCCATTTCGCCGGTGTCGTGATCGAGTTCTATATCCACCCAATCCGTGGCGACCCGCGTGGTTTGCCGGGCTTGCGTTCGCGGACCCGCGGAATGCCACTGGGGCCAGCCGCCCGGCCACATGCGACCCTGGGTAAACACCCCATAGGCCACGCTCCCGAGCAGGACGGCGGCGGGAACAATCCCGCGCACCAGAAAGAACGCTGCTGCGAGCGCCAGCGCCCCGGCACTCAAATACCGCAAGCCTTTCGCCAGCGATTTGGGATCCGCGCGGGTGAAGCCGTGCAATAGTATCAGAACAAGGATCAGCGCGACGGCGCCAATCAATAGATCGATCATTCGGGTTTTGTGCCGATGGAACGCGCGAGTCGCAACACTTCCCCACCCTGCATTTCAGCGAAGCGGTGGAGCGCCGCACCGCCGCCCGCGGCATAAACCGCCGCGGCGCGCAGAAGATCTCGCAACTGCCGAGCCGCGCCGGAATCGAAACGCGCATAGACTCCGTGCGTGAGCCGCGCGATCTCGCGAAACATTGCAGCCGCATTGGGATCGTTCCCCTCATGAAACATGAAAGCGGGAACCCCAAGCAACGCCAGCGCGCCTGCTTCGCTGGCGACCACACCCGGGTTTTCCTCGAAGGAATCGCCGACATAGACCAGCGCACCAACCCTGGTCCGCCGGGCTTCCTGCGCCGCATGCAACAGCACCCGGCGAAGCTGCGTAAAGCCGCTGCGCGTGCCGACCCGCCGCATCCTTGACGCCAACGCCGCCGGCGTGGTGGTCCACTCGCTAGCCTCGAAATCGCCCCGTCCGCGGAAGTAGACGAGTTGCACGCCAAGCCCGCCGATGGATTGCGCGACCTCGAACATTTCGCTCTGAATTTCCGTGGCCGCATCCCATGTGAGCTGCCGGCTCATAGTGGCGTCCACGGCAAAAATCAGCCTCCCCTTCACCTGTGCCAGCGTTGGGGTGTGGGCCGCCGCATGGAGAAACGTGGCAATATCCTTGGACGATGAACGTTTGACGGGCAGATTCGCCATGATCCCTCCGTTCACATGAATCTCGGCATTCGGAGATGAAATTCCAAGCCTACCCAGCCAGCGACACGGGTTGCCGGGCAGGTTGCGGAAGGCCAAGGGCGTGGACCAGCTCACGGACCTCCTGCCGCGCGGCAAGCGTGGACATGGAGAGCGACACGCTCAGGCCCGGCTGTGGCAAGTCGAGCATGGTCAGACCCATGGGGAACAGTTCCCGGAAGATCACCCGTTCGCCAAAGCCCTTGATGGCCCGAAAGCCGATTCGCTGCGCCAAGGTGGAAACGGCATCCGCCAGCCGCTTCTTGTTGCGCGCCTCGGTAGCAGCCACGCGGTTGCGCATGACGATCCAGTCGAGAGCAGGTTTTTTCGCCATGAGGCGACGCTTGCGGCAATCCCAGACGAAGTCGCTGTAAACGCTCGGGCCTTTGATCTCGAACGTGGTCGGATCGATGCGCGCGAACAGATCGAAATCGACAAAGCTGTCGTTGAGGGGGGTCACCAGCGTGTCGGCTGCTGCGTGAGCGGCGCGGGAGAGCGGGGTATCGGCGCCGGGCGTGTCGATCAGCAGAAATTCGAACCTCTGCGCCGCCTCGTCCAACTGCTGAGAAAACGCTTCCAGAACGTCTTTTAAGTTATTTGAATTACTCGGTTCTATAAGTTCCGGTGAGAACAGGTCGCCGCTACTTCTGGCTTGCCAGGCAGTGCGGTTTTCCAAATAACGGCTAAAACTCTTCTGCCGTACATCCAGATCGATAATCCCGACGCGGCGTCCCTCTCGTGCCAGCGCCACAGCGACATGAACGGCGGCGGTGGTCTTCCCCGAACCGCCCTTCTCGTTCCCGAACACGATGACATGGGCCACGCGTTAACCGCCCAACTGCGACTCGCTTTGCATTGTATTCACTTCAGGCGCGCGACGCGATTGAAGTCAGGGTCAAATCCCGTCGCCGGCCCCGCCAGCGAGGAGGGACGCGTTGCCGCCGGCAGCGGTGGTGTTGACGGTGTAGGTGCGCTCCAGCGCGAACCGCAGCAGGTAGTGCGGCCCGCCGGCTTTTGGGCCGGTACCGGATAGGCCCTCGCCACCAAACGGCTGCACGCCCACCACGGCGCCGATCTGGTTGCGGTTCACATACACATTGCCCACTTGCACGCGGTCGCGGATTAATTTTGCCGTGTCGTCGATGCGGCTGTGGATGCCTAGCGTAAGCCCATATCCCGTGGCGTTGATGGCATCGCACACCTCGCCAAGGCGGTCGGCCGAATAGCGGACGATATGCAGAATCGGCCCGAACACCTCCCGCTTCAGCTGACCGATGGACTCGATGGCAAACACATGCGGCGGGAAGAACACGCCGTCTTTCAGCGAGACATCCACGGGTAGCTTGCGCAACAGCTTTGCCTCTTGTGTCATCTTGTCGGCGTGCTGCTGCAAACCGTCGCGCGCCTGTTCGTCGATCACGGGGCCGATGTCGGTGGAAAGTTCGAACGGATCGCCGAGCGTGAGCTCGTCCATCGCGCCCAGGATCATCTCTTGCATCTTGTCCGCGGTATCGTCCTGCAGGAACAGCACGCGCAGGGCGCTGCAGCGCTGGCCGGCGCTGTCGAACGCAGAGGCGTTCACGTCGCGCGCCACCTGCTCCGGCAACGCCGTGGAATCCACGATCATGGCATTCATGCCGCCGGTTTCGGCGACGATGGCGGGCAGCGCCCCGTCGCGTGCGGCCAGTGCACGATTGATGGTGACCGCTGTTTCTGTCGAGCCGGTGAAGGCGACGCCCGCGAGACGGTTGTCCGACAACACGATGCGGCCGATCTTCGATCCGCGGCCGGGCAACAGGTGCAGCGCCTCTTCCGGCACGCCGGCCCGATGCATCAGCCGAATGGCCGCTGCCGCGATCAGTGGCGTGCGCTCTGCCGGCTTCGCAAGTACAGTGCAACCAGCGGCAAGCGCACCGGCCACCTGCCCGCCGAAGATTGCTAGTGGAAAATTCCATGGCGCCACGCAGAAGAAAGGCCCGCGGCCATGCAGCGATAGCTCGTTGGACTCGCCGGTGGGGCCCGGTAGCTGAATCGGCTGCTCGAATTTCGCGCGGGCCTGATGGGCGTAGTAGCGCAGCAGGTCGACAGCTTCGCGCACTTCGCCGAGTGCGTTCTGCAAGGTCTTGCCGCCTTCCCGCACCGCAATCGCCATGAGGTGCGTGCGGTTTTCCTCGAACAAATCGGCGGAGCGCTCCAGGATTTTGGCCCGCGCATCGCCGCCCAGCGAATTCCATTCGTGTTGCGCGCCACACGCGGCTTCCAGCGCGGCCTTTACGTCGTCATCGGTGACTTCGGAAACTTCGCCGATTTGGCGTCTGCGATCCGAAGGATCGAACACCGGATGCTTGAGATGCGTTGGTTCTTTTCCTGAAACGATTGGTCCCGCGGTTTGCGGGTTCCTGAGCGCCGCATGCATCGCTTCCTCGATTGGTGCCGCTATCGCCGGATCGCTCCACAGGAACCCGGAAGAGTTTTTCCGGTCGGGAAGCAATTCGACCGGTTTTGGAATACTCGGATTGCGGAGCGGATGTTTCGTCAGCAACCGCTCGACCGGATCGGCGATGATTTCCTCGATCGGCGCGTCGTCATCGGCCAAACGGTTTACGAACGAAGTGTTGGCGCCGTTCTCCAGCAGGCGCCTTACCAGATAGGCGAGCAGGTCCTCATGAGTGCCGACTGGCGCGTAGATGCGCGTGCCGGCGCCACCAGAGTCCTTGCGGATATCGCGATATAGGCCGTGCAACGCTTCACCCATTCCGTGCAGGCGCTGATACTCAAAATCCGCGCGCTCGGCGGCGAACACCTGCACGGCTGCAAGCGAGTGCGCATTGTGGGTGGCAAATTGCGGATAGATCGAGTCGCCGGCCGCAAACAGCGCGCGGGCTGCCGCCAGATATGAGGTGTCGGTCGCGGCTTTGCGCGTGAACACCGGATAGTCGGCCAGCCCCAATTCCTGCGCGCGTTTGATCTCGGTGTCCCAGTAGGCGCCTTTCACCAAGCGTACGGGAATTCGCCGATCCTGCCGTTTGGCGAGATCGGCCAACCAGGCGATCACCGGCAGCGCGCGCTTCTGGTAGCCCTGCACGACGAGTCCCAGGCCATTCCAGCGGCGCAGCTCCGGCGCCTCTCCCATCGCCTCGAAAACGTCGAGCATTAGGTCGAGGCGCTCGGCTTCTTCGGCGTCGATGGTAAGCGCCAGATTGGCGGCCCGTGCCTGCGCGCCGAGCGCCACCAACTGCGGCAGCAACTCGGCCATGATGCGCTCGCGCTTGAGCCATTCGTAGCGCGGGTGCAGCGCCGACAGCTTCACCGAGATGCTGGGGCGCTCGAATACCGGTTCGCCGCGATCGGGGAACGCGTGCGCAATCGTCGCCAGCGCATCGCGGTAGGATGCGTAGTACCGCGCGGCATCGTGCCTGGTGAAGGCGGCCTCGCCCAGCATATCGAACGAGAACCGATAGCCTTGATCCGAATGCTCCCGAGCGCGTTTCAGGGCCTCCTCGATCGAACGGCCAAGCACGAACTGCCGCCCCAGAATGCGCATGGCGTAGGCCACGGCATTGCGGATTACAGGCTCGCCGGAGCGCGCCACCAGCTTTTTCCAGATACCCGGAAGGTCCCATTTCGCGGTTTCATCCAGTGCCAGCACACGCCCGGTGAGCATCAGCGCGAAGGTCGAGGCATTGACGAACAACGAGTCCGACTTGTTCTTGTGGCGTGACCAGTCGGCTGACGCGATCTTGTCCTTAATCAGCCGGTCGGCGGTGGCAGCGTCGGGTACCCGAAGGAGGGACTCGGCCAGACACATCAGCACCACGCCCTCTTCGCTGGAGAGCGCATATTCCTGGGTGAAAGCATCGATGCCGCTGCCCTTGTCCTTGGCTGAGCGGATGCGGGTGACGAGTTCACGGGCGAGCGCTTCCGTAGCACAGCGCTCAGCGGGTGAGAGGCGCGCCTTGGGTATCAGGCCTTCGACGAAACTGTCTTCATCGGCGAGGAAGGCGTCGGAAATAGCCTTACGGAAACTGTTCATGGCGGGCTGTGTGCTGGAAAGTAGCCCTGATTTCTAGCCCTTGGACGCGCTCCCGCGCTAATGTGACGGCATGGGCGGCCAGCCGGACATTGTCAGCACCGTTGCCGAGTTGCGGGCGCGTCTTGCAACGGCGCGGAAAGAAGGTCAGCGGATCGGGCTGGTTCCTACCATGGGGGCGCTGCATGACGGGCATTTGAGCCTTGTACGCGAAAGCCGGGCGCGCAGTGGACTGAGCGTGGTGAGTATCTTCGTGAATCCGACGCAGTTCGGGCCAAATGAGGATTTTGCCCGCTATCCGCGAACGTTCGAATCGGATTGCGCCAAGCTCGGCGGCCTTGCTGATGTGGTGTTCGCTCCATCTGTGGGGGAGATGTATCCGGACGGCTTTGCCACGCGCATTGAGGTTGGGGGACCGGCGCTGGGGCTGGAATCCGATTTCCGGCCGCACTTTTTTTCTGGTGTCGCGACGGTGGTGGCCAAGCTGCTGATCGCGGTGATGCCGGACGAAGCCACCTTCGGCGAAAAGGACTATCAGCAGCTGCTGGTGATTCGCCGCCTTGTCACCGATCTCGGCCTGCCCCTCGAGATCCTGGCCGGCGAAACAATGCGCGAGCCAGATGGCCTAGCGATGTCCTCCCGTAACGCTTACCTATCGCTCGACGAACGCAAAATTGCCAGTCAGCTCAATATCGTACTTCGAGACATTAATAAGAAGGTTCAACAAGGCGAACGCGTCGCCGCACTCGAGATCGAGGGCCGCGAGGCCCTCTTCCGCGCCGGCTTCAGCGGCGTCGACTACGTCGCGGTCCGGGATGCCGAAACGCTGGCACATATCGAAACGCTCGACCGCCCCGCCCGCATCCTCGCCGCCGCCAAAATCGGCACCACCCGCCTGATCGACAACTTGGCGGTCTGACCTACAGCAATCCCAGCGCCGCAAGTTCGGCCCGGAGTTGCGGCGGGAGGCGCTTGCCGCCTTTGACCATGCGCGCATCAGTGGGAGCATCCTTGGCGGCAAGGTAGCGCCAGCCCTGAAACGGGCGGCAATAACGCGGGATCACGTGGACCAGTTCCGGCTCGTACACCAGCCCGCAATGCGTCGTGCCGTTCTTCGTAACAGCGCGCAATTCTCGCAATCGCTGGCGCACCGCGATTTGTCCGCGTATCACCCAATAGAGCGAACCACCCTTGAGCAGTTCGTCGCCGCGTTTGGGCATCATGCGGGTGACGTGAATCAATTCAAGCGGTTTACGCTTTTTCTTGAGTTCGGCGAGACGCTGTTCCTGCCAATCCACCAGGTCATCGATGGAATCGCAGCCGACGCACAGCTTGATGAGATGCAAGGTCATGCCGCTTTGGATTTCTCCGTCGCGAACCGGACGATGATCGCGCCCTCGTTGACCTGATCGCCGGGCGACACGTCCACGCTTTCGATTTGCGCATCCGCGGAGGCCGACAGGGTGTGCTCCATCTTCATCGCTTCGAGAACGGCCAGCGGTTGACCGCGCTTCACCGCTTCACCGGGGCGCACCAGCACCTGAATGACTTTGCCGGGCATGGGTGCGCTGATGCGGTCCGCGGAGCTTCCGCCAATATCCGCTGCTGCAAAGGGATCATAGAGCGGCAACATCCATGTCTCGCCCCGCTCGAACACGGCGATGTCGCCTGACGTCGTCTGCATGGCGTTGACGTGCGAACCGCTGGCAATCCTTTCGCCAACAATTTCGAGGCTGCCGTCATGACGATGCACCAGCTGCACGGATTTTCGCTTGCCGGCGATCACGAAATCGACTGATTCCAGTGCTTCGCCCACCAGACGGAATCCGTCGTCCCGATCCCAGGGATCCTGCGATTGGTGCGCGCGTTCGCGCTCGCGCACCAGGAACAGTGCTGCTTGCGCAGTGAGGTGTTCCGGCGGTTCAGCTTTCGGTGGGATCAGTTCGGCCTGATGGCGCGGAATGAACCCCGTATCAATTTCACCACTGAGAAATTCCGGATGCTTCAGCGCACGAATGAGAAACGCATTATTGGTGCGAAGTCCGGCGATCTGGGTCTCTTCCAGCGCATGCGCGAGTTTCACCGCGGCCGCCTCGCGCGTCTCCGCATGCGCTATGACCTTGGCAATCATCGGATCGTAGAACGGTGTCACCGCGTCGCCTTCGCGCACGCCGGAATCCACGCGCACCAAATTATCCGGCAGATGCAGGCGTTCCAGAGTGCCAGTGGACGGAAGAAAATCGTGCTGCGGGTCTTCCGCATACAGCCGTGCTTCCACCGCGTGACCGTTCAACCGAATTGCATCCTGCGCGAGCGGCAGCTTTTCGCCGGATGCCACGCGCAGCTGCCACTCCACCAGATCGAGTCCGGTGATGGCCTCGGTCACTGGATGCTCCACCTGCAGCCGCGTGTTCATTTCCATGAACCAGAAGCGGTCCGCCTTTAGCCCCTCCGACGCATCGACGATGAACTCCACCGTGCCGGCGCCGGAATAGCCGACTGCCTGTGCCGCCTTCACAGCGGCCTCACCCATCCGCGCGCGCATCGCGACCGGCATGCCGGGCGCAGGCGCCTCCTCGATCACCTTCTGGTGGCGCCGCTGCAGCGAGCAGTCGCGCTCGAACAGATGCACGGCGTTGCCATGATTGTCGGCGAACACCTGCATCTCAATGTGGCGCGGACGGGAAACATATTTCTCAATCAGGACGCGGTCGTCGCCGAACGCCGACGCCGCCTCGCGTTTGGCGCCTTCAAGTGCAGCGGAAAACTCTGCTTTCGTGTCCACGCGGCGCATACCCTTGCCGCCGCCGCCGGCTACCGCCTTGATGAGAACGGGATAGCCGGTGCGCTCGGCTTCCTCCGCCAGCCGCTTGGGCGATTGGTCTTCGCCCAGATAGCCGGGAACCACCGGAACGCCAGCTGTTGCCATCAGCGCCTTCGCCTGATCCTTGAGGCCCATGGCGCGAATGGCAGACGGCGGCGGGCCCACGAACACGATGCCGGCCGCGGCGCAGCTTTCCGAGAACTCCGCATTCTCGGAGAGGAAGCCGTAGCCGGGGTGAATGGCTTCGGCGCCGGTTTGCTTGGCGGCAGCGAGGATGGCGTCAGCCTTGAGGTAGCTTTCGCGCACCGGCGGCGGGCCGATGCGTACGGATTCGTCCGCCATCGCCACATGCAGGGCATGGGCATCGGCATCGGAGTGGACAGCAACGGTGGAGATGCCGAGCCGCTTGGCGGTGCGCATCACCCGCACCGCGATCTCGCCTCGATTGGCTATGAGAAGTTTAGCGAACATCGTACTCCCGCAAGCCATTGATCTGATGCAGTAATTGCCTTGAGGTTGTTTTCTCGATTCTTGCCATACCCTCCCCCCTTACCCGGAATTGTTCGTTTTGTTTGGTGGTAAGTGGGGCCACCCCCCTCTGCTTTCGCTGTACCAAGCCGCACCAGATGTTGTGCTTTGTGCAATGCGGGAGCATTCGAAGTACAGACTCCGCGCATTCGCGTGCATCGCTTTCCACTCCATGGTCTTGGCCGTGCCCGACCGGCCATGACGGCAGAAGGAAATGTTTCGCTGTCAATCATGAGCGCGAGTGTAAAGCCGTTTTGGCGGTGGTAGATGGATTTATTTTTGCCCTTGATCGCAAACGCTTTTTCGGCGCCGGGCGGAGAACGCACAATCGTGCCGGGCAGCTATCGCTTCAACCGGGCGATTGTGCCACAAGCGCCTGCCATTTTTGGAGCAGACCCATGCGTATGATGAGCCTTGCCGTGCTTGCCTCGGCCCTGATGACCAGTTCCGTCCTTGCGGACGCCAACAGCGACTATCTCGCGGCCAACGCGAAGAAGCCGGGGGTCAAGGTGACGGCCAGCGGCCTGCAGCACAAGGCCATGGGGAAAAAGGGCGGCAGCACGCAGAAGCCGGGCGGCACGGATTGCGTGACCGTCAACTACAAGGGCACCTTCATCGACGGCCGCACCTTCGACCAGTCGCCGCCGGGCAAGCCGATCTCGTTTCCGGTGAACGGCGTGATCCCCGGCTGGACCGAGGCTTTGCAGATGATGACGGTGGGCGAGATGTGGGAGATCACGCTTCCCTCCAACATCGCCTATGGCGCGCGCGGCACGCCGGACGGCACCATCCCGCCCAACACGCCGCTGGTGTTCAGCGTCGAGCTGCTGAAGATCGCCCCGCACTGTTAGGGCCGGCAGTTAGACAACACACTCTGCCGTCATCACCCGGGCGCGCGGAACAGCGCGATCCGGGTGACATGTCTTGCTTTGCATGAGCGGGAAAATTGGGTCGCCCGGACAAGCCGGGCGATGACGGCGGAAGGAATAGTTAGATTGATTTCTTGCCTTCGATGATATACATCTTCCGATGTATCTCATAGGCACGTCCATAAAATGGTGAAGGTCGTCAAATGGGGCAATAGCCTCGCGATCCGGTTCCCCAAGGAAATTGTCGATATCCTGCAACTCAAAGCGGGCCAGCAAATCGACATCAGACGTGCCGATCTAGATACCGGGAAGAAAAAGAAGCCCCTATCCCGCGCCATACGCGCGCGCCTGCGCAAATACGAAGGCAAGCTGCCACCAGGCTGGAAGATAGGTTAGGCGAGGAGAACCGGCGATGCAGATATCCAAATGGGGCAACAGCCTGAGCGTGCGTCTGCCAAAGGACGTCGTGGACGCGCTGAGGCTTCAGGAAGGCGACGATGTCGCCATAGCGGCGGACAATCCGCGCGCAGTTGCAATCGACCGGGACCGCCGGATCGAAGAGGCGCTAGCTGTCCTGCGGAAATATCGCGGCCGCATGCCCGTCGGCTTCAAATTCGATCGCGAAGAAGCGAATGAGCGCTGACACCTTTTTCGACTCGAACGTGCTTCTGTATATCCTATCCGCCGATCAAGTCAGAGCCTCTCACAGCTTCGCGCTCGCGAGTGGCGGCGGCGTGATCAGCGTGCAGGTCCTAAGCGAATTTGCGAACGTGGCGAAAAAGAAATTCGGAATGCACATCCCGGAGATCAAGGAACTCCTGAGCACACTGCGGAGATTTCTTGTGGTCAGAGAGTTGAACTTAGCCACACACGAACGTGGCCTCGATATTGCCGAGCGGTACCGGTTTTCGATTTACGATTCGATGCTGCTGGCGAGCGCGCTGGAGGCCCGCTGCCGCACCTTCTACAGCGAAGACCTGCACCACGGCCAAAGGATTGAAGGCCTGACGATCCGAAATCCGTTCCGTTGACGCGGCCTAGTGACCGAAGAGCGGGCCTGCGAAGCCGCCGAACAGAATGTGCCAGACGAGGTAGAACGCGAGGCGGAAGACGATCGGCGTGAACCAGCCGTAGCGCCACAGCAGCCACCCCTCGAACACGTTCGACACATATAGCGGCTCGATCGCGGAGAGCGCGACGCTGCCCCAGCGCTGCGCATGAATGTCGATAATGATGTACGGCCAGATCTCGTACAGCGCTGCGATGGCGGCCAGACTCCAGAAAATCGGCTGGCGAAAGCGGCGGCGGAATACCAAGACATGCAGCAGCCAGAACGCGATGCACAGCGCGCCGAGCCTCAGGAGGTACTCGAGGAAGATCGCGCCGAAGGTGTAGAACGGAATCGACCAAGGTAGCAGCACGTGCTCCCAGCCACCGCTGGATAGCGGGCTGCTAGATGGATGCCAGATGGACATCCCGATGGTGACGATGCCGTAGAGGATTCCGGTTTCGATAGCGATCCAGAGGCCGCTACGGTCGCGCGCGGGATCCGCCAGCGGCTCCGGCAAACGCGCCGCGCGGTCAGCCAGAAGCCCTAGAAAGCCGATACGAGAATGCCGCCGACCAGCGGCCAGCTGAACGCCGCCGCCTGCGACTTGATCGGGTACTGGCCGGGATAGAATTGAAACAGCAGCTTGATGGCGACAAGCACCAGCGACGCGCCGGCAAGCAGCAGTGTCGATCGCCGCGTGAAGAACCCGCGCATCTTTCGTCCCGGCTTGCGACGGTAAGGTAGGGCGTGACCGCTAGTTTACGCTCATGCTGGACAGAGTTTCTGGACTTGCCGGTGCGGAATGGGTGTTTCTATATCCTGTCACCGCAATCCTAAGCACTGTTAATGTGAGGCCAGCGCGCGAGCCTGCGCGTCCTTGTAGTCGGCGGCCCAATCCCAGGTCTCCGCAGCCAGTGACGCGGACAACAGTTTGTCCATGCGCTCGCGCACGGCCGGCGGCAGTTGCGGCCGCTGCATCAGCCATGCAGCACGCGCCGCCGGAAGCTGCATCACCCGCTGAAGGTTCAGGATCGCCGTGTCGACGGAATCCTTGTCCAGGTACCCGGCGTCGTGCTGCCACAACGCATCTTCAACCGTGACGATCTGCATGCGGATGTAATAATAGGCCTGTAGCTTCTCGAGCGGCGACGACATCTCTTCGCCGTTTGCCATCTTCGTCACCATTTCGGCGACTTCGCCTCGCATGGATCCGAGACAGGCGTTGATGAGGCGCTCCGTGCGCGCCTGATGCATGAGCGCCCGCTGCGCCTTGTGCGCATGCCGCACCTGCAGCGCGAGATAAATTAGCGAGACGACGACGGCGATGCCGCTGACAAAATTGCCGATGCTGGCGAGATCGGAAAGGCTCATGCTCACATCCTGAAAACGCCGAATTTGGTGTCAGGTATTGGGGCGTTGAGGCAGGCGGATAGTGCCAGCGACAAAACGCGCCGTGTGTCGGCGGGGGCGATGATACCGTCGTCCCACAGCCGCGCTGTGGCGTAATATGGATTGCCCTGGTCTTCGTACTTCTCGCGGATCGGCGCCTTGAAGGCTTCCGCGTCCTCCGGCGACCATTTGTCGGCGTCGCGGTGCACGGTGGCAAGCACGGAAGCCGCCTGCTCGCCGCCCATCACGCTGATGCGCGAATTGGGCCAGGTGAAGAGGAAGCGCGGACTATAGGCCCGCCCGCACATGCCGTAGTTGCCCGCGCCATAGCTGCCGCCGACGATCAGGGTGATCTTCGGCACCCGCGCGCCGGCCACCGCCGTCACCATCTTGGCGCCATCCTTGGCGATGCCGCCGGCTTCGTATTTGCGGCCCACCATGAAGCCCGCGATGTTCTGCAGGAACAGCAGCGGAATGCGCCGCTGGCAGCACAGCTCGATGAAATGCGCCGCCTTCATAGCGCTTTCGCTGAACAGGATGCCGTTGTTGCCGATGATGCCGACCGGCATGCCTTCGATATGCCCGAAACCGGTGACCAAGGTGGTGCCGTAGGTCTTCTTGAATTCGTCGAGCTCGGAAGCGTCCACCAGCCGCGCGATGACCTCGCGCACGTCGTATTGCGTCATTAACGACTGCGGAACGATGCCGTTCAGCTCGGCCGTATCATAAGCCGGAGCGCGTGGCTCGCGCAGCGGAATGTCCGGCTGCTTCCTATAATTGAGATTGGACACAATCCGCCGGGCGATAGCGAGCGCGTGCGTGTCATCGTTGGCGTAGTGATCGGCGACGCCGCTCACCTTGGCGTGCACATCGGCGCCGCCAAGTTCTTCCGCCGTCACCACTTCGCCGGTGGCCGCCTTCACCAGCGGCGGCCCGCCAAGGAAAATGGTGCCCTGCCCCTTCACGATGATGGTTTCGTCGCTCATCGCCGGCACATAGGCGCCGCCCGCGGTGCACGAGCCCATCACGCTCGCGATTTGCGGAATGCCCGCGGCCGATAGCGTTGCCTGGTTGAAGAAGATGCGGCCGAAATGTTCGCGGTCCGGGAAGATCTCCGCCTGGTTGGGCAGATTGGCGCCGCCGGAATCCACCAGATAGATGCAGGGCAGCCGGTTCTCGCGCGCGATCTCCTGCGCGCGCAGGTGCTTCTTCACGGTGACCGGATAATAGGTGCCGCCCTTGATGGTGGCATCGTTGCAGACGATGACACATTCGCGCCCCATCACCCGGCCTATCCCGGTGATGATCCCGGCGGCGTGGATGTCGCCCTCGTACATGCCGTTGGCGGCGAGCGGCGACAGCTCCAGGCACGGCGAGCCGGGATCGATCAGCCGCTCCACCCGCTCGCGCGGCAACAGCTTCCCGCGATCGGTGTGACGCTTGCGGCTTTTTTCGTCGCCGCCGAGTGTTGCGCGCGCCATCTTCTCCTTCAGCTCGGCGACGAGCTTCCCCATCACCTCCGCATTGGCTTTGAAGGCGGGGCTATTCGGCGAGATGGCGGATTTGATCTGCGGCATCGA
>JAFAWQ010000049.1 GCA_019241645.1 Alphaproteobacteria bacterium | reverse complement strand
CTGCTTTCTTGAACAGGTCCGCGTGCGCCGTCAGCGGAAGCCGCAAACCGGGCTGGATCAGATCGTCTTTGAATCGCGCCGTGAAGGCCGGATGCGCGGTGATCGCGGCGATGTAAGCGAACACATTTTCGGCCGTGACACCGGCATATGCTTTCGCCAGCGACGACAGAATTTCCGGCCGGACGTTTGGTTGTTTCGCCCCCGCGTCGCGCCACAGTGGATAGACGCGTCCTCCACGGCCGTGATAGTGGTGCAGATCAGGGATAAGTCCTGCAAACGTAACAGCGGAGCTGGTCGGCGTTCGATCCTCTGGTGCTGTTAGATAAATTTGCTGGACCGAATATGATTTCCACAGAGTTGGATTGGGCTGATTGATGAGTCGTGCATCCGGAATGATCCATTGGCGATCAAAGGAGCGGAAGCTATATCGAATCGGAGTAATCACGTTCTTCTTGTCATCGAGGACTGCTTGCAGCCGTTCTTCATGACCGGCAAGACCCTGCGAAACGGTTTTGCGGACGTGCTTGTCACCCGGCTTTCCGTTTCTGAGATGTGGATGGAAGAGAAGCTCTTTCTTATCCGAGTCTTTCTCAGTGACGAGCCTTTTCCAACGATTCTCAAGAGACTCTATGTCCGGCGCGATGATCCATTTGCGCCCGGGCATCACGCCAGAGCCATTGTAAACGAACAGCTCTTCAAGCTTCGGAAATTGCGACCACAAACCCGTTGCCTCGGGCAGGAACGGCGCGCGCCAGTCGGACGGGCACGCTTCCCACGCTTCGTCGTGCAGCGAATAGGATTGCAGCTCTTTAAACTTCTGAGTGCGAGGTCCCTTGGCGAGCGCGCGGAACTTCACCTTCGCAGGTTCATCCTTCGCCTTGCCCAACTTTCGTGATGCCAAGACAATGCATACTGGCTGCTGCACAGCTTGGAAAATGCGCGTGCTCACTTCCGGCTGATGCCCTTCCGGCGAACAGTCGACCACCCAGATTTCCGAACAGGTGCGCCGTAGATCGTCGCGCATTTTCTCAAAGCCGGGTCCGTTGAGGAAACCTGCAACGGTGATGAAGCAGACGATCCCTTTCTGATCCTTTTCCGGTAGCCCGGTTGAATCCGCGAAGCCGGAGCCAAAGACTTTCCACGTCGCCCAGCGCCAGAAATAGACATACAGATTCTTGAGGTGCTTCGCGTGCGCGCCGACGCCCCATCCCGGCGGCGGCTCCCAACGCGCCATCGGCGCCTGATAGCTTTTCACGCCAGACAGACTCTTGGTTCCCTCCTCGATCCAACCGCCGCGTCCCTTTGCTTTTTCCTTGTACGGTGGGTTCCCAATGACGACGGTGATGCGTTCTTCTCGCTTCACCTTGTTCGCTTCGCGGCGTGACTTCGCGACAGGCTCGTACATTTGGCCGAGCGTTTCCTCCTCCACGAACGGATTGCCGAGCGTGTCGGTGATGTAGAGCCGCGGATCGGGCAGCACGGCGGGCGCCTTTCCGCTCGCGCTCATCAGCGATTGCATTTCCGCCAGGATGCGGAGCTGTGCCACGGCGAACGGGCCGAACTGCAATTCAAAGCCGATAATGCGCTTAGCGGCCGCTTCGATCGCGCCGCGTACTGCCCCTGCGCCCTAATCCGCCGAAACCGTTTCTGCGATCTTGCGCAGCACGCCCAGCACGAAGGTGCCGGTGCCCACCGCCGGATCGGCCACTGTGACGTCGGAGGAGGCAAACCCCGCGATCCGCCCGAACAGCGGGCCGCGCAAGGCTTCGTCCACCAGCTTGACCATGGCGCCGACCACTTCCGGCGGCGTGTAGTAAGAGCCGGTGCGCTTGCGCAGGGTGTTGTCGTACACCTCCAGGAAATCTTCGTAGAAGTAGAGCCACGCTTCCGGCTTGTCTTTGCTCACGGCGTGCCAGTCCACCACGTTCAGCACGCGCGTGAGCGTCTTGATCGAGGTATCCAACTCTTGGCGCGTGGCGTCGTTCTCGGTGAGGATTCGGAGCGCCGTGCCGATCAGCGAATTCGATTTGCGCAGGTCTATGGCCGCGGCTTCGATCCCGTGCGTCAGATCGATGACGCGGGCGCGCGCGACCAGCAGACCGAACGTGACGGCCTGCGCGTAACCGTCCGCAAATTGCGCATCATCCGCGGTCGGAAACAGAAGATGACGCCAGTCCTTGGCGAGCGCGGTGAGCCCCTCATTGCCCTGCGCCATCTGCTCGACGACCTCTTCCCGCAGCAGGCGGCAGAGGCGCGCGGCAATTTCGGCCAGATGTTTCGCCGATTTCGGCGCAATCGGTTGCCATTGCAGAAAATCGGAGATCAGCGCCCGCAGCGTTTCCGGCGCGGCGAGCTTGGAGCCGGAGCTTTCGACATCGCCATCAAGTTGGATGATCTTTCCTTCCAGCTTGCCGTTGCGCCACAGGCTGAAGCCGTTGCCGTCCGTGTACAGAAGGTTGGGCAGCGACTTCAGCTTCTCCCATTGCTGGCCGTCGTGGCTGTCCTTATCGAACTTGCGCGGGTCGGCGCCTTTGCCTGGCGCCTTGACTTCGATGAAGCCGACCAGCGCCTTGTGAACCGTGACGGCGAAATCCGGTCGGGACTTGAGGTGCTTGACGGTCGTTTCGCCGACGAGCTGGACGGCAGCGGATGGCATGCCACCAAGCTCAGCCAGATCGCGCAGTAATGTTTCGAGCGGATTGCGAAGCTGATCCTCAGGCGCGCCGGTCACCGCCGGATTGGACAGCTTCGCCTTCGCCGCCGCGCCGAATGAGGAGATCGTCTCGCTGAAGGTCACTTCTGGCATGCGCGGAACCGCTCCGGAATCACCGCCCCGCAAGAAATACAGGTCACCCGCCACTTCACAACCGGTGGCCGACGGCCTATATGTTCTCTATAAGTTCGTATGGAGGATGTGAATGACACCACGGGGCCGTGCAGTTGGGGAAGGGGGTGGCCCCATCTACACCAAACAAAACGAACAATTGTGGCTGGGGCCGGCCAGCGAGACGAGCGCGCATACCCCCAAAACAATTCAATGAGGTGAAAGACGCAGCGCACACAACATCTAGTTCAGCGGTCCGAACACCGTTCGCTTGGCGCGAACGCGCTATGAAGGGGACCCCTCCCCAATTTTCGGAGGTTCGAATGGGAACTCTGGCCGGACAGTGTTGGTTCTTGTGGACAAGGATTGGTAGCGCTCCCTTATCTATTGTGTCCGTTGACCTCTCTGCTACCGTATCTAGTGTCCCCTCATCCCCCGATGGGACAAGAGAGGCGCGGGAGGCTCAAGCCATGTGGACGGAAGAACGGGTGGATCAGCTCAAGTCGCTCTGGACGGAAGGGCTGTCCGCCAGCCAGATCGCCCGGGCCCTCGGCGAAGGGATCACCCGCAACGCCGTCATCGGGAAGGTTCACCGCCTCGGCCTGGCCGGCCGGGCGACGCCCTCCCGGGTGGACCGCCCGCGCCTTCCCTCCGCGCCCCGGCTCCACCATCTGCGCGCGCGCGAGCCCGAGCCGCCGGTGGTGGAGGAGGAGCCGCTGACCCTGGAGGATGGCAGCTTCGTCGGCGTACTGGCGATCAACGACCGGATGTGCCGCTGGCCCATCGGCGATCCGAGCGCTGAGGAGTTCCATTTCTGCGGCCGCAACCCGAAGAATGGCTCGCCCTATTGCGAGGCGCATGCCCGCAAGGCCTATCAGCCGCACCAGGTCCGTGACCGGCGTCGCATGGCGAGCTAGAGCGCGATCCCGAAAAGTGTGAAGCGGTTTTCGGGATAGATCGTGCGACAGATCGCTAGCCCGCCAGCGCCAGGCTCTGGCTGAACTGCAGGGCAGCAAGGCGGGCGTAAAGTCCGCCGCCTGCCACCAGTTCGGCATGGCTGCCTTCGGCGACGATGCGGCCCTGATCCATCACCACGATGCGCTCCAGCCGCTGGATGGTGGCGAGGCGGTGGGCGATGACGATGGTGGTTCGTCCCCGCATCAGGTTGGCAAGGCCGGTCTGCACCAGCCGTTCGTTCTCGGCATCGAGCGCGGAGGTCGCTTCGTCCAGCAGCAGCAGCGGCGCGTCGCGCAGAATGGCGCGGGCTATGGCAATGCGCTGGCGCTGCCCGCCAGAGAGATTGATGCCGCGCTCGCCGAGCACGGTGTCGTAAGCGGCGGGAAGCGTTTCGATGAACTCGGCCGCAGCTGCGGCCTCCGCGGCCCGCCGCACTTCCGCGATGTTCGCCTCGGGTCGTCCGTACCGGATGTTGTCTGCCACGGTGCCCGAGAAGATCACTGGGTCCTGCGCCACCAGCGCGAGATGGCGGCGCAGCTCGGTCGGATCGAGCTGCGCGGCATCGATGCCGTCGAAGAGGATCGCGCCGGATTGCGGCGCGTAGAACCGCAGCAGCAGCTGGAAAACCGTCGACTTTCCCGCGCCGGAAGGTCCCACCAACGCCACCGCTTCGCCCGGCGCGATGTTTAGCGAGATGCCGTTCAGCGCCGCCTGATCGGGGCGGGAGGGATAGTGAAACACCACATCGCGAAGCTCGATCGCGCCGCGCGCCGGCTCGGGAATCCGTATCGGATTGGCCGGTGCCGGAATGGCAGGCTCGACGCCGAGCAATTCGCTCAGGCGTTCGGCCGCACCGGCGGCCCGCTGGATGTCGCCCCAGGTCTCCGTCAGCGCGCCCATGCCGGCGACGAAGATGATGGCGTAAAGCGCAAACTGCATCAGCGTGCCCGCAGTCATGTGCCCGGCCACGACATCGTGAGCGCCGATCCAGAACACGCCGACGATGCAGAACGCGATCGCGGCCATGGCGAACACCGTCATCACGGCGCGCGCGCGAGTGCGCAGAATGGCGACGTCGAAGGATTTCTCGACGGCACTCCCGAACTGAGTACGTTCGTAGGTTTCGTGCGTGAAGGCCTGAACCGTCTGCACCGCGTTCAGAACTTCGGATGCGCGCGCGCTGGTATCGGCAATGCGATCCTGGCTGCGCCGGCTCAGGCTCCGGATCCAACGCCCGAAAAGCAGCAGAGGAATAACGACGGCGACAACGATGCCGAGAACCAGTGAGGTCAGCTTCGCGCTGGTGACGAACAGCAGCGCCAACGCGCCGGTCAGCATCACCAGGTTGCGCGCCGCGATCGATGCGGACGATCCCACAACCGTCTGGATCAGCGTCGTGTCCGCCGTCAGGCGCGACAGCACTTCGCCGGTCCGCGTCACCTCGAAAAATTCCGGCGTCAGTCCGATAACGTGACTGAAGACAGCCTTGCGAATATCCGCGATGACCCGCTCGCCCAACCAGGTGACAAGGTAGAAGCGGATGGCGGTAAAGACCGCCAGCGCCCCTGCAATGGCGAGCAGCGGCACGAAATAGCTGTCGATGTGCGCCGCCAGGGCCCGGCTGAAGCCGTGATCGATCATGCTGCGCACCGCCGGCGGAATAAGAAGGCTCGCTGTCGACGAACAGAGGAGGGCGAGCGCGGCAAGGGCGATGGTCAAGCGATAGGGCCGCAGGAACGGCGCCAGCGAGCGAAGCGGCTTCAGCGACCGGCTTCTCGCCCGCGCGGAGGCCAGCCGCGCGATCTCACTGGCAAACTCTTCGCCGGATTGGGACATTGACCGCGCTGCTCCTGCTCGGGAGCATATAGGAGGCCGCGCCGCGAAGCGGAACCCGATCGCCTTGGCTTGCTTCGCCTTGGCCTCTCGCCTATAAACCGCCGCTTCCGTCAGGCCTGTCGAGAGTTCCCGCCATGAAAAAGGGCATCCATCCGAATTACCATTTTGTCACCGTCGCCCTGAACGACGGTACGACTTATAAAACTCGCACGACCTGGGGCGAGCCGGACGGCAAGCTGACGCTCGATATCGATCCCACCACGCATCCCGCGTGGACCGGCGGTCAGCAGCAGCTGATCGATCGCGGCGGACGGCTGACGCGCTTCAACAAGCGCTTCAAGGACTATGTGAAAAGCTGAATCCCGGCTTAGCGCTGGAAGGCCTGCTCGAGCCGCTCGAAGTGTGCTCTCACGTCTGTTTGCCGGTTGCCGAACAACACTTCTTCCAGGCGCGCGATGCGGCGGTAAAGACTGTCGCTGCGGTCCAGCAGAGTTTGCAGGGCCTGGGGAAGACCGGCCGCATCTTCCGCGCGGCCGCCGAAGCAGATTTCCTTCGAGCCGAGCCGGTAACGATCAGCGGTCGCGTCTTCGGGGCACATATCTCCTTCGTGCACGGCACGCTGCACCAGAAGCCAGCTTGCGGCCTGCATCAGCCGCGTGGTGACGCGCAGGCTTTCGCTCGAATACTGCATTGCCGCCTGATCCGGCAGCGTGCGCGCTTCTTCGCGGCCCCGGCCGTCGAAATAGCGGGCCGCCTCTTCAACGAGTGACATGCCTTCTTCAAATGTCCGGTCGAACAGTGCCGAGCCTGCAAAGGTCCGCATGGTAATGCCGTCGAGAGACTTCTCGTCGAACTCCGCAAGGGACATGCCGCGCCTCCACCAGCCCTAACGCTATCAGCCCGTGCGTTGATCGCAAGCCGCGCGCTCCATTAAGGATTAAGATTTTCGGACTTTTCTGCGGCGGTCGGAGGTCACGAGGCTGACTTGAAGAAAGCCGCGGCCGCCGAGCGTGTCGCCTGCCGCGCCTTGATCGCTTCCCGGCAGCGGCCGATTTCGTCTTCCATGGCGGCAATGCGCGCGGCCAGTTCGTGCTCCGACATGTGAGACAAATCCTGCCCGAATGCGAACTCCGGCGACTTGATCCGAGGGCTCAGTTCATCAGGATCGATGGGCATGGTTCCGCCTTCTCAGGGGCTGATACTGTCCGAGAGAGTGAGAGTGAGGCAAGCACGATGAAGGCGATCCGGATCGAAAATCCTGGCGTCGACTACCGCCTGGCGCTGGATGAGACACCGATGCCGCGGCCAGGGGCGGGTGAGGTGCTGATCCAGGTTCGCGCAGCAGGCGTCAATCGGGCAGATATCTCTCAGGCTCAAGGTCGATATCCACCGCCGCCGGGCGCGTCGGACATTCTTGGGATGGAAGTCTCCGGCGAGATTGCCGAGGCTGGGGAAGGCGTTGCTGAGTGGCAAGTTGGTCAGCAAGTCTGCGCGTTGCTGGCTGGTGGCGGCTACGCCGAGTTCTGTGCCGCGCCGGCTGAATGCGTGCTTCCTGTTCCCAAGGGAATTGGCGTCGTCGACGCCGCAGGCCTTCCGGAAGCATACTTCACCGTCTGGGCCAATTTGCTCATGGCGGCGCAACTCAAATCCGGCGAACGCGTGCTGATCCATGGCGGGTCGAGCGGCATCGGAACGGCTGCGATTCAACTCTGTGCGGCGCGCGCCCACGAAGTCTTTACCACGGCGGGAAGCGGGAACAAATGCGCTGCGTGTGAAGCGCTTGGGGCAACGCACGCGATCAACTATCGCGAGGAAGATTTCGTCGATGTTGTGAAAAAAGCAACCGGCGGTCGTGGCGTCGATGTGATCCTCGACATGGTCGGCGGCGACTACATTCAGCGAAACATCGCCGCTGCTGCTGTTTGGGGCCGCATCGTCAACATTGCGTATCAGAGCGGCTCGAAGGCAACGGTCGATTTCTCGTCCGTGCTGATGAAGCGGCTGTCTCTGCTCGCCACAACCTTGCGTTCGCGCACGAACGCTGAAAAGGCCGCCATTCGCAATGCGGTGCTGCGCGAGGTTTGGCCGCTGATCGAAGCGGGCAGCATCAAGCCGGTGACCGACAGCCTCTTCCCGATCGCAGAAGCGCAGGCAGCACATGCGCGCATGGCGAAATCGGAGCACATCGGCAAGATTCTGCTGACACTATAGCGCGGCGTTACCGTCGCGTGAGCGCATCAGACCAGACAGCGCCAAACTCTTTCACAGACGAAAGTGGAGCTGCAATGTGCTGACGGGCGAAGCTGCGCACGAAATCTTTATCGGCATCGCTAGTGATGTATTCCACGGGCGACTTGCCATCGATGCGCGCCAGCATGAGCGCGGGCAGCAGAGCTGTGGCGCGAAGCTCTAGCGCCTCGGGGTTCTCCCACGCGACCCCGGCCCGGTAGGCCGCGGACAGCGCGCCGTAACAGGCCAGGTACGCGTCTCGGTATTGCGGGTGCCAGACACCTTTCAGCAGCAGGTGATTGAGGCAGAAAGCCAGGTCGAACGCAGGATCGCCAAAACAGGCAGTTTCCGCGTCGAGGAATACCGGGCCCTTCGGCCCGTGCAGAATGTTCTTCGGACTGATGTCGCCCTGCATCAGCGCAATGCGGGCCTCGAAAATGCCGTCCGCCAATGCACGCAATTGTGGCCCGCAATCCGGGTGACGTCGCGTCGTGAACAGAAAATACGGTTCGAGGCGCAGCGCGTAAAATTGCGCCTGATTGGCAAATCGCCTTTCAACGTCCTCACTGCCCGCGGTGGCACCATGGATTCGCGCCAGTGCAGCACCAACGTTCCCGGCGAAGTCTGGTTCGGCGCGCCCTGCCGCAAGCTCGCGTTTCCAGAGCGGATAGAAATCCGCCGGCAGGTATTCCATGGCGAAGGCGTATCGGTGTGGATCGTCCGCCAATATTTTCGGCACCAACATGGGATCGATAGCCGCGACCAGCCTCAGCCACGCGACTTCAGCAGCCGAGCGTGCCGGTGGCGCGCGCCAGTCGGCCGAAACTCGCAATTTGGCGAGTGCCTGTTTGACGACGAGCTTAGCTCCGTTTCTCCTCGTGATCAGCCAAACGTTGCAAGAGACACCGCCTGGGACGGCATCGGCGGCGAGCGGTTCTCCCGCGGCCACAAGGTTCATGCGAAGAAGAGAAAGGTGAAGTTCGGCATGCGGTTCGGCGCTTAACTGGTCGGTGCGCTCCATCACTGGCCTTTTCCGCCTGCCGCCGGATAATGTTATCGCCTGGAGCTAGCGTTCACACCGTTATATTCGGCGACGGCCGGCGGTTCTTCTTCGGTTGTCGCGACACACCCGCCAATTATCCTGATGCAGAAGGCCGCGTGCATACCGAACCGGCGGACTCGCGCTATCGGAAATTGCCGCGACACCCCCGAATGCTAGAAAGTGCCGCGGCTTAGAATATGACGACGAGTGGAAAATGATTCAGGCCTGCATTCCGAGCTTGCTGCGCACCGCGTCCTGGATGAATTTTTTGCGCTCGGGCCCCTTCAGGTTCTTCGATTTGGCACCTTCTCTGGCCTCGGTCATGGCTGGCTTGACCACGTCCTTCAGATGCGTCTTCATCTTTGCCTTCGCTTGATCGCCAGACACGCCCTGCTTTTTGAGTTCATCGGAGTAGCGCGTGCGAGCCTCCTGCAGCACCGGATTTTTCTTCTTTTCCTTGCCGGCCCGCTTTGCTTTCTTTTCCTGTCGCTTTTCCTTGCCTGCGCCGCCGGCTTTTCCGGCCTTCGCGCCACCTTCGTTCGCCATAAAACGCCCTCGTTTGGTGAGAATTTCGCGCTACCCTCTAAGGGCGTGGAGGCCGCCGCGCAAGCCCGTTGCTCGCTACCGGGCCCGTTCCCGATCCTTCAGCACGATGGCGAACAGGCCCTTGCGGTTGAAACGGCGCTCGTCCGGGCGCGCGGGTTCGGCTTCGCAAACCAGAGCGCGATATCCGGAAATCGTACTTAAAAAAGATTCATAGCCGGCGTTGCTGTCGATATCGTCAATGACAAGAACGCCCCCCGGCCGCAGGATCGGCCAGACCTGATCCAGTTCAAAGCGGACGTTGCGCTCCGTATGCAGGCTATCGTGAACGAAGAGGCCAACACTGCCAAGCCTTGACAGCAATTTCGGCAGGCGGCGCCGACTTGAGCCGGCGATCAGTTCCCAACGGTTCCGCAGCTGGGACGGTACGGCCATTCCGATGCGTTCCCGGAGCACGGGGTCGAGGGGAGGACGGTCGATACTGTGCAAGCAGCCCGTCCCGTTTCGGGCGAGCGCCTCCAGAATGAATCGGGACGTGAATCCGTGCGCCACACCGGTTTCGACCACGTGCTCGGGCCTGAGGCGCCTTACCAAACACCAGAGTGCCCTTCCCAGCGCCGCATCGCCATCGTTGAACCCGGCGAAGCTTGCCGGACCCACATCGATGCCGTGTCTGCGCCCATAGCTGAGGGCGTCGGACCAGACAGAAACGAATTCCTGTTGAAAGCAATCGTCGGATGGACATTCCAGCCAGGCGTGAAGTTGGTCTTCCCAGTCGGCGTCCGGCCGATGCCAATGTACCGGATCGCGATATTCCCACCATTGGACAATGCTGTCGTGCAGCTTGTCCAAGAGGCTGGCGGGATCGGTCATGAGCGCGGCGGCGAGCCGCTTCGGGTGACGGACGGCATAACCAAGCGCGGACGCGAACATCTCTTAGTTTCCAGCGGCAGCTGCCGGGACGATCCGCAAAGTCGGTCTCGATTCAGGCTTGGAAACCCGCGCAAGAAGATTGGGGAAGCGCGCGCCCTTGAGGCCAGACCGCAGGACCGCGGGATCGTCCCATGGCACGTCGTGGTGCGCGGTTCGAAACCACGCGCTGGCTGGATCACGAAGCCATTCGCCAGGAAAAAAGACGACGGTGTCGTCCTCGAGGGAGGGCCTAGGCTTGGCATTGTTTGAAACACAGCCAGCAAGGGACGCGGCCAGGTCGCGGCCGGGACCGAAAGGCAAGGTGCCGCCCTGGGTCGCGCGCGGATTGATTTCGAGAAGGTGCACGTGGCCCTGCGCATCGCGAATGAAGTCGAGGCCATGCAAACCGGAAAGGCCGAAATGCTCCGCCAGAAGCCGCGTCGCTTCGGTTATTTCCGGACAGTCAACGCGGCGAACAACGCGCGGCGGACCGGTAACGCCATCAGCCTTCAGCACGTCATAATATACCGCGCCGATAACCTTGCCTTGCCACGCCGCGAATCCGCTGGCGGCGGGGTGGCCGGAGATGAACTTCTGGACTGAGATGGGACGTGGCTCCGCGGTCCATGCTGCCCTGAGCCAATGGGCATCCTGACGCTTCGCCGCGCGGACAAGGCAGCGAAGGGGCGAGGGTGAACGCGCCAGTCGCCGGAACGCGGCCGCGGCCTCCCCTTTTGTCCTTACCGCAGCAACGCCGGCCCCGCCCCAGCTGCCGTCTACTTTCAGAACGGCAGGAAAGCCAATTGCTTTGAGGGCAGCGTCAAGTTCCGTTTCATCGTGAACAGGCAAAGTGTCTGGAACTCGAATGCCGAGGCTCCGCGCCACGCCAAGAGATGTGTGGCGCGATACCACTCGCGGATACTGTTCCGGCCGACCCAGCGATCGCCTGATCAGCGCGGCAACCGGTGACTGCTTCGGCTCCGCTGCATAAAGGTTCAGCAGAGTATCGACGGCGCGGTCATCGGCATTGACGATTAGATCCGGCTTGCTGAGCTGAATGGCGTCCCTCAGCGAAGCCAAAGGGGAGAGCGCATGGTAACGGTACGCCCGCGAAACATACCGGCTAACAGCAACAGGCGCGCCCCGCGGTGCCACCGTCTCAACCTTGCACCCCGCGTGCGCGAAGCCCGCCGCGTATCGCGCAGTCGCGATCCAGTCCACCGTTGTAGAGATCAGTATCTTGCTGGACATCCGCGCGTCCGTTTTCGGCTCGAACGGAGGGCTTTGCACGAAGCATTCCTGGCACAAATCTGGAAAGCGTGCTCACCGTGCCCCGAAATGCGGGGTTTCTGCCCACCCTTGAGACTGGCGTCTCAAAACGGAACGACGGAGACCGGCATGAATGTTTGCGATATTGCCATTATCGGCGCGGGCCCCCATGGGCTTTCGCTGGCTGCCCAACTGGCGGCGCGTGGCATGGATTTTCGTGTTTTCGGAAAGCCTCTCAGCACCTGGTCCGAACACATGCCGAAGAACATGGTGCTGAAATCCGACGGCTTCGTTTCGAATCTCTCGTCGCCAGCACAGAATTCAACCTTACGGGCCTACTGTGCGCGAAACCGTATTCCATACGCCGACGAAGGCATGCCGGTTTCTCTCGAGACGTTCCTTTCCTATGCGAATGACTTCCGCAAACGCTTCGTCCCAATGCTCGAAGAGGTAAATGTCGCCTCCTTGAAGGCCGAGGGCGATCTGTTCGGACTCACGCTGGAGACAGGGGAGCAGCTGCAGGCGCGCAATGTGGTTCTTGCCATTGGCATCACCTCATTCGCGTACACGCCGCCGGTGCTGGCGAAATTGTCGGCCGAGGTTTGCTCGCACAGCTTCGCCCATCGCGAAGGCGGCGGGTTCGAGGGAAAGGAAGTCGTTGTCATAGGCCGCGGCGCCTCGGCCGTGGACCTCGCTTGGCTGCTGCACCAACAGGGAGCCTTTCCCCGCATTGTGGCGCGCTCCAACGAAATCGACTTTAACAAGGTGCCGGACGCCTATGAGGAAAGCCTGATCGGCAAGCTGCACCGCCCGGCCTCCGGCATTGGACGCGGCTGGAAGTCCCTGTTCTGCGCGCAGGCGCCATTATTGTTCTACCGCTTGCCCGAGGCGTTGCGGCGCCGCGCCATTGCCAGCCACATGCATCCCGCCGGCGGATGGTTCATGCGCGAGAAAGTCGAGAGCAACATTCCGATGTTCCTCGGCCGTTCGATCAGGAAGGCGGAAGCCGTGAATGGCAGGGTGGAACTGACCATGCGCGATCGTTCTGGCGAGGAAGAGACCATTCGTTGCGATCATGTCATCGCTGCCACTGGCTACGAGCCGGACATGCGGAAGGTTCCGTTCCTGGCGCCGGAGCTGGTGAATCAGATCAGCCCGCGCGAGAACGTGACCTTGCTTTCTGACGTTTTTGAAACGGCCGTCGCAGGGCTTTACGCCGTGGGACTTCCCGCGATGCACAATTTTGGCCCGCTGATGCGCTTCATGGTCGGCGCGGAGTTCGCGGCTCCGCGCGTGGCATCCGCGTTGCATCGAAAACTCGGTCGCGTCCCCGATCGACGCGCAGCGTGATTACTTTTCTTCACCCAGCCTCCTCCCTCGGGCGCGTTATCGAAAGATAACGCGCCTTCTTTTTTACTTGCGCCGGCCCGCCGCGCCGTGTTGGTTTTGCACTCTTCCCAGGCGCGATCCTACGAGGCTTGCATGCGACGCATTCTCCTTTTCGCCTCCTCTTGCGCTCTGGCGCTGCTGGCCATCTCCGCGGCGCCAGCACCGGGACCAGTGCCACAGGATCAGGCGTCGCTCGAGCGGAGCTTCGACGCCAGCATCAAGGCCGGCGAAATGGGCGACTCGTTAAAGACGTTGGCTGCCGAGCCCAATCATGTAGGTTCACCGCACGACAAGCAGAACGCAGACTTCATTCTCGGCCTCTTCAAGAAATTCGGCTGGGACACGCACATCGAAACGTTCAATGTGCTTTATCCGACGCCGATCAGCGAAACCGTGGAACTGCTAGGCCCCAAACCATTCAAGGCGACGCTGCAGGAACCGAACATCCCGGGCGATACGACGGCGCGCGCAAAGCAGCCCGCACTGCCCGCCTATCTCGCGTTCCAGGGCGACGGCGATGTGAAAGCGCCTTTGGTCTATGTGAATTACGGTATGCGCGATGACTACAAGGCGCTGGAACGCCTTGGTGTCGATGTTAAAGGCAAGATCGTCATCGTCCGTTATGGCTCAGGTTGGCGCGGCTTGAAGCCGCTGCTGGCGCAGCAACATGGCGCGGTTGGTTGTCTGATCTATTCCGATCCATCCGACGACGGCTATTCGGTCGACACCGCCTATCCAAACGGTCCGGCACGACCGGCTCGCGGTTTCCAGCGCGGCTCCGTTATGGACATGCCGATTTATCCCGGCGATCCGCTGACACCGGGCGTCGGCTCGACGCAGAATGCCAAGCGGCTGGATCGCGCAAAAGCGCAGACCATTCTGAAAATTCCGGCGCTGCCGATCTCCTATGCGGACGCACAAGTGCTGCTGGCTTCGCTGAAAGGACGGGTGGTACCGGAGGGCTGGCGTGGCCGTCTGCCGATTACATACCGCGTTGGACCCAGCGAGGCGCAGGTGCACCTCGTCGTCAAGTCGGATTGGAGTCTGAAGCCGATCTACGACGTCATCGCCATGCTGAAAGGCTCCGACTATACGAACCAGTGGATCGTGCGCGGCAACCACCATGATGGCTGGGTGCATGGCGCGACCGATCCGCTGTCGGGCCAGATCGCTTTGCTCGCCGAGGCGAAAGCGCTCGGCGAACTGGCCCGGCAAGGCTGGAGGCCGAAACGCACCATCATCTACGCAAGTTGGGATGGCGAAGAGCCGGCGCTTCTTGGTTCCACCGAATGGGCGGAAACGCATGCGGCGGACCTGAAGCGCAAGGCCTTGCTCTACATCAACACCGATGCCAACGCGCGCGGTTTCCTGGATGTCGGCGGCAATCATGATTTCGAGCATCTGGTCAATCAGGTGGCAAACGATGTCGTCGATCCGGAGACACATGTCTCGATCGGGCAGCGTCATCGCGCGAAGGCCCGGGTCGACGCGATGGAACCGACCTCGCACGATCCTGAGACTGTGGAGCGGCTTAAGGCGGAAGCAAAAATCGCCGCCGATCCCAAGCGCGATTTTCCCATAGGCGCGTTGGGTTCAGGCTCGGACTACTCGACGTTCCTGGAGCATCTGGGCGTGCCGTCGCTGAATTTGGAATTCGGCGAGGAAGGCGACAGCGGCGGCGTCTATCACTCGCGCTACGACACGTACGAGCATCACAGCCGCTTCGTCGATCCCGGATTCGCCTACGACGCGCTGTTGGCAAAGACGGTCGGCCGGCTGGTGATGCGCGCGGCCAATTCCGATCTGCCCTTGCAGCAGGCGGGCAACTTCTCCGATGCGGTGGCGCGGTATTACGGCGAGATCAAAAAGCTCGCGGCTGAGAAGCATGAGAAGGCGGATACGCAGGCGAAACTGCTTGCTGACCGCGGCTTCCAACTGGCTGCCGATCCGACGAAGACCAGCGGCCCGCCGACCGCGTTGAAGCCGGTCCCGAAATTCGAATTGGCGCCATTGGAAAACGCCCTCGAACGCCTAAAGAAGAGCGCGCGCGCCTATGATGACGCTGTGCGGAAGAATGGCGCCAGCCTGAACCCTCAAGCCCGCGCGCGCCTACAGGGGTTGATGCAAAGCATCGACCAGACGCTGGCGCCGGACGGTGGACTGCCCGGGCGGCCGTGGTTCAAGAACCTGGTCTATGCTCCGGGCCGCTTCACAGGCTACGGCGCCAAGACCTTGCCCGGCGTGCGCGAAGCCATCGAGGATGAGCGCTGGGATGACGTCAACAAATACGCCAGGCTGACGGCAAACGCGCTGAACGCCTACAGCGTGCGGCTCGATCAGGCGACCGCGGTGCTGAACGGCAAGTAAATAGGACTACGGCGGCGCCACAGCCTCGCGCAACGTCGCGATTTTTAGTCCAGCCTCATTCATGTCGCGGAGGAAATCGGCGCTGGCAAGGTAAGCGAACTCTTCCTCGCGCTGACGGTGAATAGGATCGCGCGCCCGGAGAAGTTCATCGACATGCCCGGGATGGCACATGATGATCGAGCCATTTGCCGCATCCGCGATCATCGCGCGAAACAGCTCGCGATACGGCGCGTGTTCCTTGAACGACCGCACGCCCCGAAAGCCGCTGTTTGCGCGCACGCCTGCGCGTTGCGCCTGCCGCGCCAGCGCGCCCGCGCTCAAAGAGAGAAAAAGGGAATCGACCGGCGCTGGACGCTTCAGCATCGCGGCGCCGATGGGTTCTCCGGTAGACCTGACATAAGCGCCGATACGCTTTGCGGCCTCAACAACCGCCTCGCGGACGCCAGGAAGGAGATGCACGTGTTGATGCCCGTCGATGTATGCTGGCGAAGTGCCGACGACCTTTATGAACCTTTCAATTTGCCGGTTCAGTTCGTCACGGATCTTTTCTTCGTTCAAACGGCGCAGCCATCCGGCGAGGAGCACCGAGGAAAGCGAACGATCATGCGTGAGCGTGAAGTGCAGTCCGATATCGGTATGCGCACAAAACTCGCGAAGTCGTTGTCCATCGTCGTCAAACTCCGGGTGCACAGTCATGCAGCTTGTGGCCGAGAGGCGATGCGCTGCCAGCAGCTCCCGGATGCCCCGGCTCACCCCCGGTGACAGTCCATAGTCGTCGGCGCATAGCACAATCTTCCGAAGCGCGGCCATTCAGGCGAGAGCTTCGGCAATGGCGCGAGCAGTAACTTGCTCCATAACAAGATATCCGGCGCTCGTGGGATGCACGCCGTCGTACGCCAGCCCCGCTTTCATCCCGCCCGCGCCGTCGTCGAGCAGTGGCGCATAGTCCGCCAGAACAAAACGGTTGATCCGCGCATACTCCCTGATCCATTCGTTCAGCGCCCGAAGTTTGGCGACCGGTTCAGCGACGGTACGCCAGGGGAAGGCCGCCGCTGGAGGAATGGTGGCGAGTACAATCCGAAGCCTGTGGATGCGCGCCAGTTCTACCATCGACATCAGGTTGTTCTTGGTCGATGGCGGATCGTAGGGTCCGGTGTTTTCCGCCACGTCATTGGTCCCCGCCATGATATGGACTGCCTCAGGCTCAAGTGAAATGACATCCTGCCGGAAGCGCACCAGCATCTGTGGCGTGGTCTGGCCGCTGATGCCGCGATCGATGAATCCGCTGCTTGTGAAAAATTCGGGACGAAATACTCGCCACGCCCGGGTGATTGAATCACCCATGAAACTAACGCGCCTCTCGGCGGCGGGCAGGGCGCGGACTTGCAGGTTGTCCTCGCGATACTGCCCGAGCTGCGCCCAGTCGGTGTGAATGCGAAGTTCGTCCTCCGACGAGCCGATCGGCGCGGCCTGAACCTCCCAGGGTGGTATGACGCGGTGCGTAGGCTGCTGCCCACGCGCGGCGGAAGCGGCTCCAACAGAGGCCGCTACTCCGCAGACCAATTTCCGGCGGTCGATGCCCACACCCGCGACTCCCTATTGCGTTGAGAGTTATGCAATCCGCGGAAGCAACGGCAAGTTCCCCCACAAGGCGAACTGCTGTAGGAACGGCCGATGCGAAACGCATGTGCCAGCACTTTCACTACCGTCCTCTTCCTCGTGTTCGGAGCCTGTTCCAGCATGTCTGAGCCGACAAAGCCACCGGCCGCGCCGGTGATTAGCGCTCCGGCGGCAGGCAATCCCCCAACTGTCCATCCGGAAGTCTGGCCCAAGCTGCAGAGCGGCGTCGCCGGCGATCCGGCCATAGAGGCGCGCGTGACCGATCTGCTGTCGCGCATGACCGTCGAGGAAAAGGTCGGACAAACCATTCAGGCCGATCTGGGCTCCGTCACGCCCGAGGAGGTTCGGCAATATCGCCTTGGTTCGATTTTGAATGGCGGCAGTTCCGGCCCGCATGGCGACGACCGCGCGCCTATGCCCCAATGGCTCGCAACCGCCGACGAATTCTATCGCGCGTCGATGGATGCACCGGCAGGCCATGTGCCGATCCCGCTTCTGTGGGGCACCGACTCCATGCACGGCAATTCCAACATCATCGGCGCAACCATTTTTCCGCACAATGTAGGGCTCGGTGCGATGCGCGATGCCGACCTGGTGCGACGCATCGGTGAAATCACTGCTATCGAGACTCGTGTCACCGGGCAGGACTGGATTTTTGCACCGGTCATTGCGGTGGCGCGCGACGATCGCTGGGGCCGAACCTATGAAAGCTACTCCGAAAGCCCTGAAGTGGTTCAGCAATACGCAGCCGCGCTGGTTCAGGGCATTCAGGGACTTCCGGGAACGGCGGATTTCCTGCGCGGTGGACACATGTTGGCGACGGCCAAGCATTTCATCGGCGATGGCGGCACGGACAAAGGAAAGGATCAGGGCGACACGCTGGCGACCGAGGAACAGCTGCGGGATATACATTCGGCGGGTTATCAATCCGCCATTCCGGCTGGCGTGCAGACGATCATGGTGTCGTTCTCCAGCTGGAACGGCGAAAAGATGTCCGCCAACCGCGCGCTGCTTGAGGACGTGCTGCGCGGCCGCCTGAGCTTCAACGGATTCACCGTGAGCGACTGGAATGCGCATACGCAGGTTCCGGGCTGCACGGGGTCGCGTTGCCCCGCGGCATTCCTTGCGGGGATCGACATGTTCATGGCGCCGGACACCTGGAAGGGCGTTTACGCCAGCATGATCGAGGAGGTCCGGTCCGGTGAAATTCCGATGGCTCGACTGGATGAAGCGGTGGCGCGCATTCTGCGCGTAAAAATTCGCGCGGGACTTTTCGAGGAAGGCATGCCTTCGCAGCGACCCTATGCAGCCAAGTGGAATGAACTTGGATCCGCTGAACATCGCGCCGTGGCACGACAGGCGGTACGAGAGTCGCTGGTGCTGCTGAAAAACGAGCGCAGCATCCTGCCGCTCAATCCGCATCTGAATGTGCTTGTGACGGGTGACGGCGCCGACAACATGAGCAAGCAGACGGGTGGGTGGACGATCTCATGGCAAGGGGACGGCAACAGCCGGGCCGATTTTCCCAATGCGCAAACGATCTATGAGGGGATTGCTGAACAGGTGAAGGTCGCCGGTGGCATGGTGACATTCAGCCCCGACGGCAACGCCCCGACCAAGCCGGATGTGGCCGTTGTCGTGTTTGGCGAGGCGCCTTACGCGGAAGGCGTCGGCGACCGGCCAAACCTCGCCTACCAGTCGGACGATCCGCATAGCATCGATCTGCTACTTCGGCTCAAGAGCCAGGGCATTCCGGTGGTGGGGGTATTTCTCTCAGGACGGCCAATGTATCTCACGCCGGAAATCAATGCCTGTGAGGCCTTCGTTGCGGCATGGCTTCCGGGTGGTGAAGGCGGCGGGATTGCCGACCTCCTGTTCCGGAAACCGGACGGTTCGATTCAGTACGATTTTTGGGGCCGGCTGTCTTTTTCCTGGCCTCGCAGCCCCGACCAGATGCCCCTGAACATCGGCGATCCGGCATACGATCCGCTGTTCCCGTTTGGCTACGGGCTTGACTATTCGCATCCGCGCGACCTCGGCATGCTGCCGGAAGCCCCACCGGCAAATCTTGCCGCTCCGCAGAGTTGATGGTCTAAGCAAGCTCGATCACGAGGCACACCCGCGTTGAAAATCAAACTGCACAAGAACGATTTGCCCGACGGGGTTGATCTCGGCGCCGTCGTCGCGATCGACACGGAGACTCTGGGCCTCAATCCCCACCGTGACCGGCTGTGTTTGGTGCAGCTTTCTTCCGGCGGCGACGCGGGTCATCTCGTGCAGTTCGATGCTGGCGCTTATGAGGCGCCAAACCTCAAGCGCCTGCTTTCCGATCCGAACGTGCTCAAGCTGTTTCATTTCGCGCGCTTCGATCTTGCGGTGATGAAGCGCTATCTCGGCGTCATGGCGAAGCCGGTCTATTGCACGCGCACTGCCTCCAAGCTCGTCCGCACTTACACGGATCGTCATGGCTTGAAAGACTTGGTGCGCGAACTCCTGAACGTCGATCTGTCCAAGGAGCAGCAAAGTTCGGATTGGGGCGCACCGGATTTGACGGAAAAGCAAATGGCTTATGCGGCGAATGACGTTGCGTATCTTCACCGGCTGAAGGAGGCGTTGGACATCATGCTGGCGCGCGAGGGCCGCGCGGAGCTGGCGCAAGCTTGCTTCGATTTCCTTCCGGCCCGAGCTGAGCTTGATCTCGCTGGGTGGCCCGACGTCGATATTTTCGAGCATTAGCCCGGCTGGCATTTTCGGCTGCCTTGAACGGGCGTTGGTCAGCGCCCATACTCGGACTATTAGTTTGACTGTCGTGTGCGCCGAATCTGGCGGTATCCGCGGGTATCGCCGGCCAAAACAGGTAATGATGCGCTCCTCCGATACATCTGCTGCCTTGCTCCATGCCGCGCTGGAAAGCGGCACCGACTTGGCTGCCGCGCGCCGAGTATTTGATTACGCGGAAGAAGCGATCCGTGCGCTCGCCGACGGCCTCGACGGTGAATTCAGCCGGGCGGTCGACACAATTCTTGGTGCGAACGGCCGGGTGATTGTCAGCGGCATGGGCAAGAGCGGCCTGATCGCCCGCAAGATTGCCTCGACACTGGCGTCAACCGGCACGCCCGCACATTTCGTCCATCCTGCGGAAGCCAGTCACGGCGATCTCGGCGCGCTCGTTCCGGGCGATGTGGTTCTGATGCTTTCCTGGCGCGGCGAAACCGCGGAGCTGTCCGATCTCATCACCTATGCCAAGCGGTTTCATATCCCGTTGATCGCGATGGCGGCGAACGCCGACTCCTCCTTGATGCAAGCCGCCGATGTGAAGTTGTTGCTGCCGCAATCGCGTGAAGCCTGCCCGATGGGGCTGGCGCCAACCACATCGACAACCGTGATGCTGGTGCTCGGCGATGCGCTTGCCGTGGCGCTTATGGAACGCCGCGGTTTCTCGGCGGATCAGTATCGCGAACTCCATCCCGGCGGTTCGCTGGGGAAAGCGCTTATCCGGGTCTCCGATCTGATGCATGCGGGCAATGAACTCCCCCTTGCCGCGCAAAGCGACCTCATGCAGCAGGTGTTAATCATCATGGCACAGCGTCGCTTTGGCTGTGTCGGCATCATCGATCAGGCGGGCAGTCTCATCGGCATCATCACGGACGGCGACCTGTCCCGTCACATGAGCCGCGATCTGCTGGACAAGACGGCGGAAGAGGTAATGACGCGCCATCCCAAGATCGCCACGCCAAACCAGCTGGGTGTGGAAGCGCTCGCCTACATGAACGACAACAAGATCACGCGCCTGTTCGTGATCGATCCCGCGGACGAAGCCCGCCGGCCGGTCGGCATTTTGCATATCCACGATTGCCTGCGCGCCGGCCTGCAGTGATGGCGGCCCGCCAAACCCGTTCCCATGTGGACTGGGCCGTCCGTGCCCGCTCGACCGTGCACGATGCCCAGCGGTACGCCCGCTTTGTCGGGATCATGAAACGCGTGCTGCTGGCGGTCGCAGGCGCCCTGGTGCTGGCGGTGCTTGCCTATGCGCTGCAACCGCGCGGCACCCGGCAATACGCAATGAGCTTCGGACGCGTGCAGCACATCGCCAACGATCTCACCATGGTCAAGCCGCGGCTGACAGGCTCTGACAATGACGGCAGTCCGTTCGTGGTGACCGCCGAACGTGCCGTGCAGGATCCGCACAACATCCGGCATGCGCGGCTGTTCAACGTGGAAGCCGACCTCAGTGCCAAGGACGGCGCGTGGTACAACATGAATGCGCCCCGTGGCTTTCTCGAATCGGACACGCAGAAGCTTTGGTTGAGCGGGAAGCTTTCGCTCTATTCGGACAGCGGCTACGAGCTTCATACCGAAGCGGCGATGGTCGATCTGGCGGCGAGTTGCGACCCTAACACCGGCCGGCCGGTGATCGAAAAGATTCGACCCGGTAAGCCGCCTCGGCGTTGTGCGCTCACAACCATTCGCGGCGAAAAGGAGGTGACGGGGCAGGGGCCTTTTGGCACCCTGCGCGCCGACAAATTTCATCTCGAAAAGGCGACAAAGCACGTGTATCTCGACGGCCATGTGCATATGGTCCTTTACCCGGGCCGCGAGTCCAAAGGGTCGAAGGCTGCGAAGAAATCATGAAACCTGTCATCGGCCTGTCTATCCTCCTCGCGGCTTCAGGCTCGGTGATGGGCCAATCTCCGCAGCAGAAAGGCGGGAGCTCCGGCGCGAACCTGTTCGGAAGTCACAACAGCAACGCGCCGATCAACGTTTCGGCGGACAGCTTCGTCGGCGATCTTGCGTCCAAGGTGGGTACCTACATTGGAAACGTCATCGTCGTTCAGGGCGACATGAAGCTCCGCGCCGATACCGTTCAGGTGAAGGTCGAACAGGGGAAGGCCAGCAGGATCGATGCAAATGGAAAGGTGGTCGTTACCTCGCCTAGCGGCACCGGGACCGGCGATCACGGCGTATATGAAATGAAGTCGCGCACCATCACCATGACGGGCCGCGTGGTCCTGACAAAGGATAAGGATGTCATGCGTGGCACGAAGCTGGTCATGGATATGAACACGAATCTCGCGCACCTGTACGCACAGGGCATGCCGGGCGGTCGCGTTCAGGGACTCTTTGTTCCCCCGCCGCAGGGCGCTGGAGCGACGAAGAAAAAGTCAGGGGCAAAACCCGCTCGCGTGAACGATACGATTGTCCCGGATAGCACAACGCCCAGTGAGCCTCCGAAATAGTGTTCACGCTTCCTTAAAGGGGAAATAAGCACAATTCGTGCCATGGATACGGCGGTTCTCAACCCTGATGCCTTAACCCCAGGATCGCGGCCCAATCGCCCCGCGGCCCAGCAGGGTCTTGCAGTCACGAAGATCGGCAAGAGCTTTCGGCGCCGGCCTGTCGTCCGCTCCGTTTCGCTCAATCTCCGGCGTGGTGAAGTCGTGGGACTGCTGGGGCCGAATGGCGCCGGCAAGACGACCTGCTTCTATATGATCACCGGCTTGATCGCGGCCGATTACGGAACCATCGAACTCGATGGCCACGACGTCACCCACATGCCGATGTATCGCCGCGCGCGGCTGGGCATCGGATACCTCCCGCAAGAGGCATCCATCTTTCGTGGCATGACGGCGGAGGAGAACATCCGCGCCACCGCGGAGCTGGTCGAACCGGATACTGCGCGCCTTGATGCCATGGTGGAAGAATTGCTGGCCGAATTCGGCGTGACGCATGTGCGCGATACGCCGTCCATAGCCCTGTCGGGCGGCGAGCGCAGGCGGGTCGAAATCGCCCGCGCGCTGGCAACTCATCCGTCCTATATCCTGCTCGATGAGCCGCTGGCGGGTATCGACCCGATCGCGGTCAACGACATTCGCGACCTTGTCATCCATCTGAAGGATCGCGGCATCGGCGTCCTGATCACCGACCACAATGTGCGGGACGCGCTCGAGATCATCGATCGCGCCTACATTATTCACGAGGGGCAGGTGCTGAAGGAAGGCACACCGGACGAGATCGTCGGCGATCGGGACGTGCGGCGAGTCTATCTGGGCGAGCGGTTTTCGCTGTAGAATGTGAGGATCGCGTGCCCCTGACACACAGGCTTGAGCTGCGGCAGGGTCATTCCCTCATCATGACGCCACAATTGCAGCAGGCGATCAAGCTGCTGCAACTGTCGAATCTCGAGCTCGCCGAGTACGTCGAGACCGAACTCGAAAAAAACCCCCTGCTCGAGCGCGACGAGCGCGAGCCTGTCGCCGATGGCGAGGAGGGGCAGAGAGAAATGAAGTCCGCCACGAGCGATACGCCGATTGAAGAGCCAATGACCGGCCAAGATTTCGGCAAGATCGAAGACCTCGATACGGACAAGAGCGATTTGAACGGGGAGGACGGGCCTGCATTGGCGATTCCACGAGATGAAACGCTCGCCGACTGGACGGCCCTGCGCTCAAGCCCTTCTTTAAATGCGGGCGAAGGTGAGCTTGAGAGCGCCCTCTCGGAAGCGCCCAGCCTCAAGGATCATTTGCTGGATCAACTTGCCATCGCTGCCGTGACGCCGGAGCAACGATTGATTGCTGCAGCGCTGATCGACGCCATCGATGAATCGGGTTATTTGCGGGTTGCCACCGCCGAAATTGCCGCGCAGTTGGGGGCGCCTGAAGCCGCGGTCGTGCACGTGCTTGAGCTTATTCACGGCTTCGAACCCACGGGCGTTGGCGCGCGCGATCTCCGCGAGTGCCTGGCGCTCCAGTTGCGCGAGCAGGACCGGCTGGACCCCGTGATGCAGACGTTTCTTTCGCACCTCGATCTTGTCGCCAGGCGCGACATCGCAATGCTCTGTACGGTTTGCGGTGTCGATGCCGACGACATCGCGGATATGATCGCGGAAATCCGTTTGCTGACACCCAAACCGGGCCTGGCATTCGGAGCGGAGCCCGTGCAGCCCGTCATACCGGACGTGTTCGTGCGCGAGGCGCCGGATGGAAGCTGGCAGGTCGAACTCAATTCGGAAACTTTGCCGCGGCTGCTCGTGAATTCGCGCTATTACGCGCGCATTTCAGGCTCCGCGAAAACAGAAGATTCGAAGACCTATCTTCTGGACTGTCTGAATAACGCGAATTGGCTGGTCAAAAGCCTCGACCAGCGTGCACGCACTATTCTCAAGGTCGCGAGCGAAATCGTCCGGCAACAGGACGGCTTTCTGACCTACGGCATTCGTCATTTGCGCCCGTTGAATTTGCGCGCCATTGCGGACGCGATCGGCATGCACGAATCCACGGTTAGCCGGGTGACATCCAACAAATATATCGCGACCCCGCGCGGGCTGTTCGAGATGAAGTATTTCTTCACGGCCGCGATCTCCGCGATCGGCGGACGCGAGGCCCATTCTGCTGAAGCCGTGCGCGACCGCATCCGCGAGATGATCGAAAAGGAGGAAGGGCGCGACGTGCTGTCGGACGATCGTATCGTGGCGCTTCTGACGGCGGATGGGATCGACATTGCGCGGCGCACGGTGGCCAAGTACCGCGAAGCCATGCGCATTCCATCTTCCGTCGAGCGCAGAAAGCTCAAAATCGCCTGAATCGCGGCTTGTTTGACAGGAATGTGAACGGGGTTCTATGGTCACGTGCCATTACAAACCGGCCTGTTTCTCTGGTGTTTTCGCCACATCGCTTTGGATCGAAACATGGCACGCGGAGAATGTTTCCTTGAATTCACAGTTCAGTTCGTCAGGATGAAACGCAACCGAGAACATCTCGGCTAACTACGGCAGATATTCATGGAAATCGCCGATTTGCTGTCGCCGGCTGCGATCCTTCCGACGCTCCGGACGAAAAGCAAGAAACAGCTGCTGCACGATCTGGCGGCGCATGCGGGAGAGCTCACCGGCGTTCCGCAGCGTCGCATCTTCGAGACGCTGGTCGAACGCGAGCGATTGGGCTCCACCGGAATGGGGCAGGGAATTGCCATCCCGCATGGCAAGCTCGCCGGGTTGCCGCGGATTCTGGGCGTCTTCGCGCGGCTCGACACGCCGGTGCCGTTTGGTGCCGTCGACGAGCAGCCCGTCGATCTGGTTTTTCTTCTGCTGGTGCCGGAAGATGCCGGTGCGGATCACCTGAAAGCGCTGGCGCGAGTGTCGCGCTTGCTGCGAAGTCAGGGCACTTGCGAGAAGCTCCGGATCGCCAACCGGAGCGAGGTTCTGTACGCCTTGCTCACGGAGCCAGGACAAGGGCACGGAGCGCAGGCAGCGGCGTAATGATCGTCCATTACGGCGTTTCATGCACGCCGGTCGCTGACTTCGCCGCATAATAAATGTAAATGATCTGGGGATGGGGCCGGACCGACACTCAGTCCGCGAAATTCGTGCTTTGGCGGGCGCGCGCGCCATCCCGCCTCTGCTGCTCGTGCTGTACCACTACCACGAAGCGCATGGATACCAGCACCTGCGCTGGTTTGATGTCATTGTTTCCAAGGGCTACCTGTGGGTCGAATTCTTTTTCGCGCTTAGCGGGTTCGTGCTCGTCCATGCGTACCGATCGCGCGAAAAGTTTCGGTATCTCGCGTTTCTCAAAGCGCGGCTGACGCGTCTTTACCCGCTCCATCTCTTCACGCTGCTGCTGATGGTTGGAATGATCCTGTTTTTCCGCTGGCTCGCGGCGTTGGGAAACTACGTTTCGATTTACGATCTGCCGGCCTATCATCCGTATACGAGCTTTTGGAGCTTCATCGCCAATTTGTTTCTGGTGCAGGCGTGGCACTTGTTTCCGCGCCTCTCCTGGAACGGGGTTTCCTGGTTCGTTAGCGTCGAATGGTTCCTCTGCCTGATGTTTCCCATCTGGCTCTGGATTTCACGGCGAGGCGTGACGGCTGGCGTATTGGCCATGGCATTTGGCCTGTTGCTCTTGCGCGCTTTGGTAAGCCCCAGGATCGGGCTCGATATCACCTTCGACTGGGGCGTCCTTCGCGGAATCGGTGACTTTGCCGTCGGCGTCGGGCTTGCCATGCTCTACGGCGAGTGGAGAGAGCGTGGCGAGCGTCTGCCGATAGAGGTGGTGTCCATCATCCAAATCGCCGTCTTCGCTTTATTGGTCTACGCCCTGTATGCGACCGGCTGGGCGCACAGTCTGCGCGACTATTGGGTCCTGCCACCGATGTTCGCGTTGATTTTTGTGCTGGCGCTGGACCGCGGTGTGCTCGCGAAAGTCTTTCAATCGGCGCCGCTGATGCGGCTGGGCGAGTGGTCGTTCGCGATCTATATGGGGCAGACAACCTTCCTGCAGCTGCTGCGCGTGGCCGAGCAGCGCCTATATCCGAATCCGCCGCCATCGTGGACCGGTGCCATCCACATTCTGGAACCGATTTCGTTGCTCATCTTGTGCATCTTGTGGGGCGCGGTGCTGTTCTACACGGTTGAACGGCCGGCCAATGCCTGGTTGCGGAAGACATGGCTGAACGCCAATCGCGGAACGGCTGCCTAGGCACCACGAAATTGCGGCGGGCGCTTTTCGAAGAAAGCATCGAGGGCTTCGCGATGATCGGCGGTCTCGTGCGCGATGGCCTGCATCGCCGCCGACATTTCCATGATGCTCTCGAACGTCGCGTCTTGCGCTTGCCGCAGCAGCCGCTTGGTCATGCGAAGGACGCCCGGCGGTTGTTTGCAAATCTCGCCCGCCAGTTCTCGCGCCACATCCATGAGACGTTCGGCAGGCGCCAGTCGGGAGACGAGGCCCCAGGACAGCGCCGTTTGCGCATCTATGGTTCGAGCGGTGAAGAACAGCTCCGCCGCCCGCGACGGCCCGATCACACGTGGCAGAAGCCACGCGCCGCCGTCTCCCGGAACCAGACCAATTCTCAGAAATGTCGCGCCGAACACAGCCGTGTCTGCCGCGACACGGAGATCGGCAAGGCAAGCCACGTCATTGCCAAGGCCGATCGCCGGACCGTTGACCGCTGCAATCAGCGGCACTTCCAGATTCCACAGGGCCCGCATGATGCCGTGGATATCCCGGCGGTAACCGTCGCGGATTGCGGCGGGGCTTCCGGAAAAATTGCCGCTGCGCTCGCGCATGGCTTTCAGGTTGCCGCCGGCGGAGAACGCGCTGCCGGCGCCCGTAAGTATCACGCAGCGAAGGTCGCGATCCTCATTGATGCGCCTGGCGGCGTCCGAGAAGCGCTCGCCGTCACCCTCTTCTCCCAGCGGATTGCGCAAATCGGGCCGGTTGATCGTGAGCGTGGCGACATGGCCATCTATTTCGAACAGCAAAGGGGACACAGGCGGTTCCCGGCGGGTTGCTACCGTGTCTTAGCCCAAACTGACGTCGTCCGCACCGTCAGCGTGAACCTTAATGCACCGCGACAGGCGTCATTTCGTTCTGCACGGCAGCGCCATAGGCGCCATCCCAGCTGTCCATGTAGCCGAGCACACTGCCATCCATGGCATGCAGGACGTAGAGTGTCGCACCGGCCGGAAGCTGTATCCCGGGAGGGATGATCCCCAGCCGCCGAGCCTCTTCGCTGCCGGTTGGCTTGATGTACGCAATTGGACCCTGATCGAAGCCGTTTTCTTCGATTTCGGGAAAGTCTTCCAGGTCCGTCATTGCCGATCTCCTTCTGCCAGCGCAGGCGTGCCAGCACTCGCGTCCATGATGTCGATCTTTCGCGTGATGCCTTCAGTTTGTGGACGTGCAAGTTCGATCGACAAAAGTCCGTTCTTCAATTCCGCGCCCGTTATCATGATCCCGTCTGCCAGAACGAAGGCGCGTTGAAACTGCCTGGCAGCAATGCCCCGGTGCAGAAACGTTTTGCCGGCGATTTCGGTTTGCCTGCCTCGGATCACGAGCTGGTTTTCTTCGGTGACGACTTCCAGGTCCTCGAGAGAGAAGCCCGCCACCGCCAGGGTGATTCGCAGCAGATCCGGACCAATTTGCTCGATATTGTAGGGTGGATAGCCATCGCTGGCCGATTTGGTGGTGCGCTCGAGAAGGCGCTCAAAATGGTCGAAACCAAGCAGAAAGGGACTGCCGAAATAGCCATTTCTGGTCATGCCAAAGCCCTCCTTGAGCGGCTTTGCCGGCACGATAGAGTGCCGGACTGGTAATGCATTCGGCCCGCAATCGGCGCCTTACGCTTATCAAATGTGGTGCCCATTCGAGGGAAATCAAGGCGCTGGCCAGAGTGTCGCGCTGCTTCAAATCCGCAAGAAACCGTAACTGGACGCCATGCAGAGGCCGATTGTTGTTCTGGATCACGCCCATCGGCAGGAGCAGTTCTGCTTCTCGCATCCACTGCTTGTCATCCGTGCAGACACGGCCGAACAAGTGCCGCCAGCGCTTGCCTCGATCGATGCGGCGCTTGATGCCGGACACTATTTGGCCGGCTATTTCAGCTACGAATTGGGGTATCTGCTTGAACCGAGTCTTGCCTCGTTCTTGCCGTCAACGCGTCCTGTCCCGCTTCTCTGGCTGGGCGTTTTCGGCCCGCCGAAAACGAGAGGCGCAGAACCCGGCATCGGCGAGAATTCAGAAAGCGCCGAGGGGACCGGTTCGCTGATGCATGAATGGACGCGGGAAGATTACGCGGCCCGCTTTTCTCGCGTCCAAGGCGCGATCAATTCAGGTGACATCTATCAGGCGAATCTCAGTTTCCGCTCCCGGTTTCTGTTAACTGACGATCCGATCCGGCTCTACGCGCAATTGCGCGAACGCGCGGGCGCGCCGCATTGCGCTTATGTCGACGATGGAGATCGGCAGATCCTCAGCCTCTCGCCGGAGCTTTTTTTCCGCGTCAACCGCGATGGCAGGATAGAGTCGAGGCCGATGAAAGGCACTGCCGCGCGCGGAACGGGCGTAGCATCGGACGCCGCGGCCCGGGCGCATCTGCGAACCAGCCCAAAAGAGCGGGCGGAAAACCTGATGATTGTCGATCTTGTGCGCAATGACATCGGACGTATTGCCGAAATCGGCAGCATTGCCGTGGAAAATCTGTTCGATGTCGAAACCTATCCGACAGTGCACCAGATGGTTTCGACGGTTGTAGGACAGCTCAAGACAGACGTTCGGGCGTCGCAAATTATCCGCGCATTGTTTCCTTGTGGCTCGGTTACGGGAGCTCCGAAGATTCGCGCGATGCAGATTCTTTCGGAGCTGGAATCGAGCCCTCGTGGCGTCTATTGCGGCGCGATCGGTTATTTCGCGCCGGATGGCTCGGCTTCCTTCAATGTCGCAATCCGCACACTCACTGTGTCCGGCGATGAGGCCGAGTTGGGTATTGGGGGCGCGGTGGTCCATGATTCCCGCTGTTCTTCGGAGTATGAGGAATGCCTGCTGAAGGCGCGCTTCCTGCAGATGAACCGGGCCCTCTCCAGCTGATCGAGACGCTGCGCTGGTCTTCGGCCGAGGGGTTTGTCCGGCTGGACCGCCATTTGCGGCGGTTGGCAGCTTCTGCCGAAGCATTTGGGATTGCATTCGATGAGGCGGACGCGATCCAGCTGCTCCGGCGTTCGGTGGCGGGTGATTGTCCGCTAAAAGTTCGTCTTGTCCTTCATTTCCACGGACGCATGAAATGCGAGGTCGCTGCCTTAAAGATCGAGCAAGCGTGGCATTTCACGTTTTCACCGCACTGGGTGCAGAGCGGTGATCCGTTGCTGTGCCACAAGACAAACCGCCGTGAGCTGTTCAACCGGGAATTGGCGCGTGCCGGCGCGCTCGGATTGCAGGAGGTGCTTTTTCTCAATGAGCGCGGCGAGGTCACGCAGGGAAGCCGCAGCAACCTGTTCGCGCGCGTCGGCAGCCGCCTCGTGACTCCTGCACGACAATGCGGGCTGCTGAACGGCTGCCTGCGGGCGGAGCTGGTTGAAAGCGGAGCCTGCGCGGAAGCAATTCTTTTTCCAGAGGAGCTTTTCGCCGCATCTGAACTCTATTTTGGCAACTCCCTGCGCGGGCTGATGGCAGCCATTTTCATACCGCCGCCCTCGTTCTGAACCGATCGAGAACAATGCCTGGCCGAACGTCTGTTCGTTTCGCGCGTTATCGGCGGAGGTATCGCATCAAAAGAGAGGATGGCTATGAAAATAGTATATGCCTTTGCAACGGTTTCGGTGTTGGCCCTGTCGGGCTGCGTCAGCGCCAATATGGCTGAGGAACAGGCCCAAGGCATGGCGGCGGATCAATGCGCCAAGATGGGCAAGCAGTTTGTGCAGACAGGCGGCTCGGCCGGATCGGATGGCGCGGTCGCAGGCGCGACAGCGCGAGGCCATTGCGTCGGTCCGGGCGACCCGGATTACGTGCCGCCGCCTCCGCCACCCGCCCAGTGAGCCGCGTCCGGTCAGCTTCTGGCCGCAAGGGCGCAGAGGCCGACCAAAGTCTCGGGCATGATCCAGTGGGCAGCCTCGACGAGCTGCCCGCTGGCCACCTCATCCGTCAATACAATCTCAAGCGGCCGATGAGCGATGTGTTTGCGCAATGCGCCGGCGGCTGTCGCGGAGGTGAAGTTGGCGTGGCCGCTGAGATATACGCGACCGATCTGTCGCGCGAGCTCGCGGTCGGTGAGCAGCCCAAGAAGATCGTCATAAGGGGTGGGCGGATAGCGCTTTCGAAGCAGACGATCCGGCCGCAAAGCTATCGCGCCGGCCGCAACGATCGCGAGCCCGGCAGCGCTGCCCGCGACGATGGTCCTTCGGTTCATCGGAAAACGCCTTTCAGATGATCGGCAAGGCGCAGTGTCAGCGCGACAAGATTCAGAGTGGGGTTGGATGCGCCATAGGTTGGGAACACCGAGCTTCCCGCGATGAACAGATTGGCAAGGCCGTGGACCTGCGAGTTGGCATCCACGACGCCTTGTTTGGCATCGTCATGCATGCGCGTGGTGCCCATGTGGTGATTGCCCCAGTCCATCACGCTCAGCCATTCGGCGCGGGTGCGACGATCCATCCGCAGCATGCCGGATTTGGCGGCGAGAAGCTGACGACCAAGTTCCGTCAGCGTGGTGCGGTAGCTCGTGAGGTCGTCGTCTGAGATCGTCATGTGCAATTTGAGCCGCGGCATGCCCAAGGCATCGCGGACGCCATCGAGTGTAACGCGGCGCTCAGGGTCCGGCGCCAACTCCAGCCCGGTGCCCAGCGAATAAGCATGTGCATTGCTGGCGTCCACGCCCATGGCTGTCGACACAGTGGTGACAGCGGCCTGGTCCAGGGCATCGAGCTCCACGCGCTGCTCCACTGTTGGAGTCGATCCCAGCAACTTGCGGTCCCGGCGAAACGAGTCGGTGGGAGCCAGCGCGGCCCGAATGCGCGCGCCGCTGACATCCGCATTGGCCTTGTAGAAGCCGGCAATCTCGCCACCAAACACAACCAGGGTCGCCGTGTCGCGCGGAATGGCATGGTCCGCGAAGAAACGGCCGACGAGATCGTTCTCATTTCCCACGCCCGTTGAAACAACGTCATTGGAAGCGAGCAGCAGCCGCGCGTTCTCGATGCCGCCGCAGGCAACCACGGTGTGGCGTGGCTTCACTGTGAAGTTGCGGCCGGACAGCGTCGCCACATCCAGACGATCGACCCAGCGCACATCCTTGGCGAGCCGCAGGCCGGTGACATTGGCGTGGAGCATCGTCTGCAGATTGGCGATGCGCTTCAAATCGTCCGCATATCGGTGACCGAATGCGGTCGGCAGATGCTGCGGATTCTCTTTCCAGCGGCTGAACTGGAAGAAGCTGTTGTACACGCCGCCGGGTCCAAGCGGCAGCAGCGTGCCGGGCAAATTTGCCTTTGCCAATCTGTCATAGAGAAACGGCCCGGCTTCGATCAGGGCCTGCGCGCGGGGGAAATATGGTTCGAGTTCCTCGCGTGGAAAAGGCCAGCCGGAGTAGCGCAGCCAATCGCGCTTTTCGAAGTCGATCCTCTCCAACGGCCGCGACCAGCCGCCCCAGTGATTGCTGCAGCCGCCGAGGTAGCGTAGCCGCGTGCCATTCAGCGGAATGTAGCGGACGCCGCTTTCTTCGCCGGCGTAGAGGTCTTGTGTCGCGGCGTCGAATTCAAAGCCGCCGCTCTCCAGCAGCAGAATCCTGATGGGCGTGTTGGCAAGCGCCAGCGCAAGCGTGATGCCGGCGGGGCCGCCGCCGACGATGGCCAGGTCGGGCGTCATTACAGTGCCGTCAGGAATGTGCCGCGCGTCGAGAAAGCTCAATCGTGTCTCGTCAAGAGGGCGCTACGTCTCACTTGCCCTAGCGCAATCGCCCGCTAGAAAACAACAATGAACCAACAGCCCATTGGATGTCTGGTCGCGCTGGCGCTGGCTTTGCAGCTTTGTCCGGCATCGGCCACGCCGCGTCTTCCGCTCGATGTGCTCGATGTTTCTCCGCCTTCCGATCGCGTGAGCGGTCCGCGCAGTTACATGCACGTCACAGATACGCACTGCCGCATCGACGCAACCGTCAACGCAAGGCGGCGCATTGTGGACATCGCGGTGCAGGAATGGGCGTTTTTCGGCGCTCACACCGTCGACCTCAGCCACACAACGGGCAATGCTCTTCCCACGAGGCTGGGCGTGATACACCAGGGCGCGGAATCGGTTGCACCGACCGATCCCACCACCGACACGACAGTGGCAGGCTATTGGTCCACCACGCCGGATGGCGCATCCATCATCGCGCGCCAGAACGCCTACTGGTACGCGGCGGGCGTCAGGCCCATTCGCTGGGTCTATCCATGGTCCGCCGCCTTCATTTCGTGGGTGATGTGTGAAGGCGGCTTGGGCGATCCGCGACAATTTCAGCGCTCTATCGCGCATCGGGACTACATCGATCAGGCTATTCGCGGGCGCGATACCAGCGATCGTTACGCGGCCTACTACGCCTACGATCTGGGCGAACAGCTGATCGAACCCGGCGACCTTCTTTGCGATGTGTTGGAAAGCGCACGTTTTCGCTACCGCAGCATCGCGGACAGGCGAAACGACATGGGCATGCCCGCCCCGGCGCATTGCGATCTTGTGGTGAAGGTTGCGGCGGATCGCATGCTGGTGATCGGCGGCAACATCCTCGGCGCCGTGACCCTCGCCATTTGGCCGACGCAGCGCGATCCGGGGCTGTACATGCGGCCGGTGCGGTCTCTGGAGATCGACGGCCATCGTGCGATTTTCGCGCATCTCAAGCTGCGCGCCAGCCCCATCGAGGCGAACGCGATGGACAACAGCCCCACCATCAAGCCACCGGCGGTTGCAACGAACACCGGCCCGGGGGCGCCGGTACCGGCACTGGCGACTGCTCCGAATGACGGTGCCGCAGTGCAATTGCCCCCGAACGCGCCCGATAATAGTGCGATCACGCAGGCGCCGACGAGCGTAACCACGTCGCCTCCACCCGATACCGCGGGCAAGACACCGTTGGCCCAACCGCCAACAAATTCCACCGACAACAGCGAGGCGGACAAGCCGCCCGACACGGCGATATCGCACTAGTTTGAGCGATTTTTTGTTACAGCCTTTTGCGCGCGAACGCGCGCCCAGATTGAGTTTTGAGGTATTTTTCGAACGCAATGGCGCGCGATTTGTCGCTAAATCCGATATAGGTGTTGAGCCGCCATGGCTTGTACTTTGAGGTATGGCGGACCTGGCCTGTGTTATGAGCGATCATGCGAACCCGCAAATCGTCTGTGACCCCTACGTAAAACCGTTCCCGTGTCTCAATGCTTTGGAGCAGATAGACGTAAGTCATACGATTTTGCTAAAGCGAAGGCCGGCTTGCCAAGTCGAAGCCGCGCGGGACCGATGTTGCCCGTCTTCGCGCTACCGCGCTTCGACGTGGCAGTCTCCGCCGCTGCGCGGCGAGGACTGGTGGAGCTGAGCGGGATCGAACCGCTGACCTCGTGAATGCCATTCACGCGCTCTCCCAACTGAGCTACAGCCCCATGCGCGGCGGAGCCGCGCGGAATTCAGAAATCAGATGTCGGAATCGGAAGGGAGCGATCCCGACGCTTATCAGTACAATTCACCTCGTCTCATTCTGCAAATCAGATTCTGGCTTTTGATTTCCGAACTTCTGCATTTGAAAGGATGAGCTATCGCTCGTCCTTTCCAATGCTCGGATCGATGATGCCGGCGACGTCGTCACCTTCCTCCTCGACTTCTTCCAGCAGGCCTTCGTCGCCCTCATCTTCGCCCACCGCTTCTTCATCGATATCTTCGAGCGGCGCACCCTCGACGTCTTCGACGACCGACATGCCGGCTTCAGCGGCCTCTTCCTCCTCGGTCACCTCGGCTTCCTCCTCCTCGTCATCCGTGATGTCGGCGATTGGCTCTTCCTCGACCGCCTCGAGTTCTTCGGCCTCCTCGGTCTCGACCTCTTCGTTCTCGTCTTCCCGCTCTTCCGCTTCCTCCGCGGCGGCTGCGCCTGCGGTTACGGATTCAGCTTCCGGCTGGCGGGGACGGCGGGTACGGAACAAGGCCTCCGGCTCAAAGGTCGCGTGGCATTTCGGGCATTCGATCGGACGTTTCTGCAAGTCGTAAAAACGCGCCGCGCAGGTGGGGCAAACGCGTTTGGTTCCGAGATCCGCTTTGGCAGCCGCCGTCATGCCTGTTCCGTTCCTGAAAGGCCGGGCCGTTTGCCACGTCCGGGCCCCTCTGTCAAAGAAGTTGGGGAGTGCCGCCCGGTTCCTTCGGGCGACGTCCTCATCTGGTGTGCGACGCCCTATTTTGCAAGCCATGTCCCCGTTTTCTCCTGTTCCATTCACCGCGCATCGCTCTGGTTCGCTACTGGGTGTGGCAGCAATTCCGGGCGACAAGTCGATTTCCCACCGGGCCCTGATTCTGGGCGCGCTGACGGTTGGCGAGACACGGATTTCCGGATTGCTCGAAGCCGAGGATGTTCTCCAAACCGCGCAAGCGATGCGGCAGTTCGGAGCTGAGATATCGCAGACTGCGCCGGGGGATTGGCAGGTGTGGGGCCGCGGCGTTGGCGGCTGGCGGGCGCCGGATGCCGAACTGGATTTCGGCAATTCCGGCACCGGCGCGCGGCTGGCAATGGGGGCGATGGCCACAACGCCGATTTCCGCCGTGTTCACCGGCGACGAGAGCCTGCGTCGGCGGCCGATGAAGCGGGTGCTCGAGCCGCTGACCAAGTTTGGCGCAACGTATGAAGCCCGCGATGGGGGGTTGATGCCGCTGACAGTTTACGGAACAGATCGGCCCATCTGCATCGATTACGAGGTGACGGTCGCCTCGGCGCAAGTGAAATCGGCTCTGCTGCTGGCCGCTCTCGGCGCGCCGGGGGTGACGCGCATCACCCAGGAGGCGCTGACACGCGATCATACCGAACGCATGCTGCAGGCGTTCGGCGCGGAGGTTTCAATCGAACCCTTGGATAATGGTGGCGAGCGCATTTGCGTCATGGGCGAGGTGGAATTGTGGCCTGCGCGCATTGCCGTGCCGCGCGATCCGTCATCGGCGGCCTTTCCGCTGGTCGCCGCGCTGATCGTTCCGGAATCCGAAGTTTCCATTCCCGACGTGCTGCTCAACCCCCGCCGTATCGGCCTGATCGATACGTTGCTGGAGATGGGCGCCGATATTTCCATTGTAAATCGGCGGGAAAGCGGGGGTGAAGAGATCGGGGATCTGATCGCACGGCATTCCCAATTGCATGGTGTGGTGGTGCCGCCTGAGCGTGCGCCATCGATGATCGACGAATACCCCATTCTCGCCATCGCCGCCGCGAATGCTTCCGGGCGTACCGTAATGCGTGGCCTCGAAGAACTGCGCGTGAAGGAAAGCGATCGTTTGTCGGCGATCGCGAATGGCCTGCGCGCCTGCGGCATTCAAGTGGATGAGCTCGAAGATGGCATGATCATTCATGGTTGCGCCGGCGAAGTCCCCGGCAACGCAACCATCGCAACGCACATGGACCATCGGATCGCCATGTCATTCCTCATCGCCGGTCTTGCTTCCCGCGCTCCAATAACCGCCGACGACAGTTCAATGATCTCCACCAGCTTCCCAGAATTCGAGACTATCATGCGTTCGATAGGTGCAAAGTTCTCGTGATGCCAAGTTATTGCAAACGCCCTCGAAAGAAACTTCCCCCTCCCCTTGCGGGAGGGGGCGAGCAATCGTCTGGCGCCCAGACGATTGCTCGGGGGAGGGGGCTCGATCCGACGCAACTTACCCGTGACTTGCGTGCAAATGCTTCAGCTGCTGAGCAGTATCTTTGGCGTTACCTGCGGCGCAAAACCATTCATGGCCACAGATTCCGTCGCCAATTTCCGCTTGGGCCATATTTCCCCGATTTTTGCTGTCTTCCGGTACGCCTTGTTGTGGAAGTTGATGGCAACCATCATGCCGAACACGCACGGGCGCTTCACGATGCGCGTCGAACGGCTTGGCTGAACCACAACAATTTTCAGGTGATACGGTTTGCAGCCAGCGACGTTATGACGAGTATCGGTAGCGTAATCGATGAAATCGAGCGGGCTGTTTTGGAACAGGAACAGCTGCTTCAGCATAACCAATTTCTTTCGGGCGAACACATATCAAATGTCCCCCTCCCGTTGCGGAAGGGGGCAAATTCAAGCGTCGCAAGAGCGAGAATTTGGGGGAGGGGTAAATCTGCGTCTGAACTTGAAGCCCCCTCCCCCGCGTCGCTTCGCGCCGCGCCCCCTCCCGCGAGGAGAGGGGGAAACACGTGACGTCACCAATCGTCATCGCGGTGGATGGAACGGCGGCCTCCGGCAAGGGGACGCTGGCCAAGCGGCTGGCGGATCATTTCGGTTTCGCGCATCTGGATTCGGGCTCGCTGTACCGGCTGGTGGCGCTCGGCGTTGCAGATGCCGGCGGCGACCCGAATAGCGAGAGCGACGCTGTCGCTGCGGCCCAACGCATCCCGTTCGACAGGCGAACGGATGCCCGCGTTCGTTCCGCACAGATCGGGAGTGCCTCTTCGATCGTATCGGTGTTTCCGAAGGTGCGGCAGGCCCTGCTGGAATTCCAGCATAGTTTCGCCGCTCACCCGCCGGGAGGGGCAAAAGGCGCGGTGATCGATGGCCGCGATATCGGCTCGGTCATCTGTCCGGGTGCGACCGCCAAACTGTTCATTGATGCTGCGCCGGAGGTGCGCGCGCACCGCCGTTGGCTGGAGCTGAAGGAACGGGGAGAGCAGGCCGACGAACAGGCCATCCTGGCGGAAATCGTCGAGCGCGATGCGCGGGACCGGGGGCGGGCCACGTCTCCGCTTAAGCCTGCCGCCGACGCGCTCTTGCTTGATACCACCCATTTGGATATAGACGCGGCCTTCGCGGCCGCCCTGGCTTTGGTTCAGCCAAAGATTGGGGAGGCGCTCAAAGCGGTGCCATAGGGGTTCAGGGAGACCCGGCGCGCTTCTCTCGAGCAGGCCTGCGAACGCATTCACTCGCCATTGCCCGTCCGGTTTCCGGACATTTGCCCGAACGCGCGGGCCATGACGATTTGCACGCAACCAGTTTGTGACCAACGACGAAACGAAAAAGGACATTGAATGGCTGTCGCCACCTCCATTGCCACCCCCTCCCGCGACGATTTCGCGGCCATGCTCGAAGCCAGCTTCGACACCCAGTCGCCGCAGGAAGGAAACGTCATCAAGGGCCGCATCGCGGCGATCGAAAACGATTACGCGGTGGTCGATGTCGGCCTGAAAACCGAAGGCCGCGTTCCGCTGAAGGAATTCGGCATGCCGGGGCTGCCGCAAAACGTGAAGGTCGGCGATGAAGTCGAGGTCTATCTCGAGCGCATCGAGAACGCGATGGGCGAAGCCGTGCTCAGCCGCGACAAGGCGCGCCGCGAGGAAAGCTGGATCCGTTTGGAGAAGGCCTTCAACGATCAGACGCAGGTGATGGGCGTCATCTTCAATCAGGTCAAGGGCGGCTTCACGGTCGACCTCGACGGCGCCGTGGCGTTCCTGC
>JAFAWQ010000040.1 GCA_019241645.1 Alphaproteobacteria bacterium | reverse complement strand
ATTCTAATCGGGTTCCGTCCTTGGCTGGCGCTCCAGCATCGGCAAATCCTTATGTTCGGCCATTAACGCCTGAAGTTGGGCCTTTAGGGCATTCTGATGCTCTCCCAGATAAATAAGCCGCTCACGCGTCTGTCGTGTGTCGGTGGCTTTCTGATCGGATGAGCGGTTTTTGAGCTTTTCCAGGAGTCCCTTCGACTCCTGGACGACCTGTTTCATTTCGTCCCGGATCATAGGAATGCGGTGTCGAAGGTAGACGCGCCGACGCTGCTCCTGCCGACGCTGCTCGGGCGATCTGTCGGGTAGATTGCTCATCCTCATCCTCTCTTCCAGCCTGCCCTCTAGCCAACACGACAACTCGAAAAGCGCTTGCGGCAATCACGCATACGCAACAGCTGCAATCTTGCCGACAAAGATCATAATCCTACCTTGCAATGGGGCCTTGCTTCCTTACTCTACCTCAGGAGCAGTCATCATTGAATTGCACGACATGAGCGAGCTTGAGGAAGCCAAAAGACTGCGTCCCGGTGACCGCCATTACATGGCATATGTCGGCCCTCCCCGACAGTACGATTTCATGGGGGCCACGCAATTCCGCCTGCTCTGCAGCCTCGGCCTGCGCGACGATCATAAGGTGCTGGATTTTGGCTGTGGCAGCCTTCGGGCGGGACGCCTGCTAATCCCATATTTGCGCCCGGGACATTACTTTGGCATCGAACCAAACCACTGGCTGGTCGAAGATGCGATTGCAAATCAGCTGGGCCAAGACATTGTCCGGATAAAGCGACCGCAGTTTTCGAATTCCGACAGGTTCGACGCAACTGTTTTCGATGAAAAGTTCGATTTCATCGTCGCCCAGAGCATTTTCAGCCATGCCGGTCCGGACTTGACGCTAAGGGCATTGACGAGCTTTTCGGCCTGCCTCAACGCGGGTGGATTGTGCGCGGTGACCTTCATCGAGGGCGAAGGAGGCATCGCGAGTGGCTGGGTTTATCCTGGCTGTACGAGATATACGCGCGAAGCCATTCATCGCTTGGCTTCTGATGCTAACTTGGAATGTATGGCCGTTTCCTGGTTTCATCCTCGCCAAAGTTGGTACCTGCTTGCAAGAGAGACTTCGGCCTTTCCGTCGCAGGGGGAAGCACGCCTGCTGCATGGTGCCGTGTTAAGATCGCCGGAATTTCGCGAAAGCATTGCCAGCGCTTTGAATCAGATAGGTCCGAACGCGCCAAACCCTGAGTCCGAGAGCGACAGGCAAGCACGGCGCCTCAGACGCCAAACAAGACGGGAAGCCCGCGCTCAGGGTCGCAGAGGGGAACCTTCCAGTTCGTAGCTGCTATCACGGGCGCAGAACGTCAGAACAGGGCTGCTAGCCGACCTTTCCAGCTTTAGGGCAGCCGGATCGATCCGGAACCCGCAAATGCCGCTCCGTGAAATCCTCTTCTCCTTCAATCGTTCGCGATAGCGATCCGCCTTTACGAGCGCGAGGCGTATACCGCTTTGCAGCACTTCCACTTCCGGGATGAACTCCCGCGCCGTGTTGCACAGCCAACCGACAATCACGCCATCTTTGAGACTTACGGAACCCTTGTAGTCCTGCTCTATGGATACCTTGGGTTTTGGCGCCAGAAACGTCCCCCAACGCGCTTTCCGCAACCGTTCGTACAATGCAATATCGGGGAGACTGCGTTCCGTGACCATTCGTCGGCATTCGTCACTTTCAAGTATGGCTGAATCAACGGCTGCATAGTTACCGATGTTGAGCTTCTGCAGCGAAAGCGGCTTGCCGATGAATTGCCCCAGAGCCTGAAGACTGGCCGCGAAATCTTCCATGAAGCCCACAAAACCGAGATCGTCTAGATTTGTCCCGGCCAGCAGCCACGAAAGCTGATTGCAACTTCCCGGCTTTGCAAGGAATTCGTCGAACGAGCCGGTCCAACCGCGGTGGTTCACCCAGTGTGCATACGCTGACAATGTCCGGTCGACGGGATGCCGCAAGAACGTGACGAACGACTCAGCATTGAAGTAATCCCAGTAGCGTGACGCCTGAATGTGCCCGGTCAGCAATATTCCACGCGGTGATTTGAAGTGCTTACGAAAGTTTGACATCCCATCTGGCCTGAGCACGAGCTGCAGCAACTCCGGAGTGGTTTCCGGCTCCTTCCCGTAATCGTGCAGAATGAGGCGATCGTTCAGCGCCTGCTCCAGCGCGGCGCGAACGGATGTGCCGCCGGTTTTTGGAATGTGGACGAAAACGACATCGCGCCTCTCAGCCATTCGCCGCGCTCGCGTTTGTTGGCACTCTTTCCGACAGCCTTGTACGAATCTGCTGCACAGCCTTCTTCAATGCCTGCTCCCCGAAGGCGCTATTCGCGTGCGTCGAATTGTGCCAGCCCGCCTCCAGCAGCATCCCATGCTCATCCTGCATGTCTTTCGGCGCGGAGACGTAGCCAACCCCAATTCGAGCAACGAAATTCCGGACGAGAAAATTGCGCAGGCGCCACAATTTATATCGCAACATGGCAGGCGCTACGCCCAGTTCCCCTATTTTGTCTTCGAACGCAGCTTCTGGCCTGCTGCGGATGAATTCGTCGCTTGGAATCGGCGGAGGCGACTCAAGATGAAATACCGGAACTTGGACGCATTGTCGGACGGCACCTAAAAGTCTGAAAGTCATCCGTTCGAGGCTAGTCTGAAGCCAGATCTCCACGATCTTGGCAGGAATAAGATCGACAATCTGATTCAAAGGGAGGTCTGGCTCCTCGGGGAGAATGAAATCAAACGGCACGGGGTGGTTCAACAATCCAAGCACGTTGTGCTCGTTGCCGCCGACGCAGGACAAAACGGCATCTGGCTCCCGCTCGACAATGGCCTGACCGACACGCGGGTTTAGCGCGCCGGCGAGTAGTGGCGGCCGATACTCCGGATTGTGCAATGGAACAAAACCTACTGTGGCGGTTTCGCTCGCCTCGCGCCACTTGGCGTGGCCCTGCATCAAGGCGGCGATGTGGCTATGGCCAACGACGGCGACACGCAAGGTAGACGCCGCGGCCGGTGGCGTTTCGGCAATAGCCGCCTCACTCATGCCTTAGCCTGCCCTGCTCCCTGCACATTGCCCTAAGCTGCGCCACGCGGCACATTAGCATGCTCAAACTGCACGCTATGCGGCTGCAGGCTCACGGTTCTACATTGCATCTGCTGGATCGCGGCCCAATCGAAAAGCATGGCTACCAATTCTGAATATTGCCGCAAAGCTGTGCAAGCGGAAAAGTGATGGAACTCGGCCGATCAATGCAGCGACCTGCACCGCGCATCACCGCAATCGGCAAAGCGCCTCCACGCCTATTCGAAAACTGCATACACCAGGAGCCACTTCCCATTGAAATAGTGGAGGAGGGAGTCATCCCCGGAATTCACGGATCAGCACCGGGGCGGTTCTATGCAGGCGTGTATCGGCGAGACGGACTGTGTTGCGATGCCTCTCTAGCGATGCGAGCAGAGAGTCCTTTGGACGCCTATCCCTATCAAACAATCACGGCATTATCACCGCGGAGAAGCGGTGCGCAGGCACTCTACGCAGGATTGCTGACACCGCATTTCGGCCACTTCTTGCTGGAGGGCACAAGCCGACTATGGCTGGCGCTGCGAGACGGTTTCCAAGGAACTATCGTCTTCGATTCGCACGATGCAAGGCATCTTGAGCTTCCCTATGTGAAGCGGTTTCTGAGTCTGACGGGGCTATGGGATCGCACGATCGTCGCCACCGGGCCCCTCCAGTTTGAGAAGGTCTATGTCCCTTATCCGGCATTCCGCTTGGCCACCGAAATTCATCCTGAGTTTTTACGTCCATTTGCGCGAGCTTTCTCATCGCTCAATGTTCAAGCCCGCGCCAATCGCCTACGTCCCCTCTATCTTTCGCGTTCCAAGCTTTCGGGGGGCGTCATCATCGGCGAAACAACTCTCGAACAAAGTTTGGAGAAGGAAGGCTTTCGAATAATCTATCCCGAGTTGTTGCCGCTGAAACGCCAGATCATCTTGGCCGCTGAGGCGAATTTGGTTGCAGGAATTCAGGGATCGGCGCTGCATAACGTGCTGTTTGCTCCGGAACCGAAACGCATGCTTCATCTGTGCCGCGAGGGCCGGATCCGAAATTTCGTGATGATCGATCAGGTGATGGGCAACGAAGCCCAATATGTCATGGGTATCGCCCGTGAGATCCGGCCGGTGTTCAACGCGGCAACGCCGCATCTTCTCGATGTGGAGCGTGCGTTCGATGTCCTGGAAGAGCTAGGAATTCTCCGTCGGAAGCATCGCCCAGCGGTCGACGCCAAAGCACTGATGTCCGATTATCTGAGCGAGTGGGAGAAACAATGGGCAATGCATGAAAAGCGACAGCAAAGACGGGCACAAAGCTGAGGGCTGTGAAGTGAAGAAAGTCATTCTCGTTGTGGGTATGCATCGGTCCGGGACATCGGCGTTAACCGGAACCCTCGTAGAGGCTGGCGCTGCGTTCGGCGACACGGCTCTCGCAGCGGGCGGGCGGCCGGAAAATCCACTCGGCCTCGTCGAGCGAACGGATTTTATGGCCCTTTCCGAACGAGCCTTGCGGCTCCTGGGGTGCAGCTGGCACGACCTTTCGGAATTCCGGCCGAATTGGGATAACGAACAGGCGGCCTCAATTCGGGAAAACTTCCGAAACACGGTGTTAGCCGACCTCTTGAAACACGAGGTTTCGATTCTGAAAGATCCCCGGCTGTGTTTTTTGCTGCCGCTCTTCCTGCCAGCGATCCCAAACCCAGCAGCCGTCCTGATTGTGCGCCATCCCGGCGAAGTGGCTCTCAGTTTGCAGGCCCGCAACGGTTTTCCGCTGCCGTTCGGCGTCGCGCTTTGGGAAGCGTACAATCGCCAGGCGCTTCTGTCGTTGCAGAACGTCCCGGGGATACTCGTTCACCACCGCCGCCTTCTCCGCGACACGGCAAATTGCATCGAAGAACTGGTCGCCGGGCTCGCCCGCTTGGACGTCCGCGGCCTGAACGCCGAAGCTGCCGTGGGCCACATCCGGCCGATGCTTCATCATCATCGTGGCGCGGATGCAGCGGAAACCTACGAACTTTCGCGAGGGCAGCGGCGGTTTTGGCGACAGCTGCGAGACGCAACGGAACTCGCCGGTCTTGTACCCGGCGAGTTGTCAGCAGAAAGCGCCGAGGCACTCAGGCTGCACCACATAAACCCGATTCTTCCCCTTCGGCGCGGCAAGGCATCGCCAGGAAAGGGCAGCGCTAGCTAAATTTCCTCCGCCAGTTGCTGCAGATAGCGGCCGTAGCCGGTTTTGAGCAGCGGCTGCGCGAGCGCCGCCAGCTCGTCACGGCCGATCCAGCCGTTGCGGTAGGCGATCTCTTCCGGGCAGCACACCCGCGTGCCCTGCCGCCGCTCCAGCACCTGGACGAAGCTCCCCGCTTCCACCAGCGCATCATGGGTGCCGGTGTCCAGCCAGGCGAAGCCGCGCCCCATCCGCTCGACATGCAAATCGCCGCGGGCGAGATAGGCAAGGTTCACATCGGTGATCTCGAGTTCGCCTCGCGCCGATGGCTTAAGGCCGGCCGCGATTTCGCAAACCCGCGCATCGTAGAAATAGAGGCCGGAAACCGCCCAGTTCGAGCGCGGCGCGGCCGGCTTCTCTTCCAGCGACACGGCACAACCGCCCCGGTCGAATTCCACGACGCCATAGTGGCTTGGCTCGTCCACCTGATAGGCGAACACCGTGGCGCCGCTCTCGCGCGCCGCCGCTTTGCGCATCATGTCCGTGAGGCCGTGGCCATGGAAAAGATTGTCGCCCAGCACCAGCGCGACCGGCCCGCCTGACAAGAATTCGCGCCCCAGGATGAACGCCTGCGCCAGCCCTTCTGGCTTCGGCTGCACGACGTAGTCGAAGCGCATCCCCCAGCGGCGGCCATCCCCCAGCAGTTGCTCGAATTGCGTCCGGCTTTCGGGCGCCGTGATGACGAGGATCTCACGGATTCCCGCCAGCATCAGCGTGGAGATCGGATAATAGACCATCGGCTTGTTGTAGATCGGCAGCAGCTGTTTGCTGATGCCGATGGTGAGCGGATGCAGGCGCGTGCCCGATCCTCCCGCCAACACAATCCCCCGCGTGATCGCCATACTGCCCTGCTACACCGGAGCCAGCAGTTCGTCCAACACCTCGGCAAGCGGCGCGCGCCAATGGCGGAAAGTATGGCCGAAGGCGCTTTCGAACTTGGCCGTGGCCAGTTCGGAATTCGCCGGACGCCGCGCCGGCGTCGGATATTCCGAGCTGGAGATTGCCCGAAGGGCTGGAGCGCGTTTGCCGCGTGCTGTCGCCTGTTCGAAAATCGCCGCCGCGAAATTGTACCACGTGACAGCACCGGCGTTGGCGACATGGTATGTGCCAGCGAGCGCCGGATTCGACATCATAGCCGCGCTTGCCTTCACAATGGCTGCAGCGAGATCAGCTGCCGCCGTCGGACATCCCCGTTGATCCGCGACAATGTCGAGAGTCTCCCGCTCCGCGGCCAGCCGCAGCATCGTGCGAACGAAGTTTGCGCCAGTTGCACTGAACACCCAAGAGGTCCGTAAGATCAGGTGCAGGTCGTTGGCTGCGCGCGTCAGCCGCTCGCCTTCGGCCTTGCTGCGACCATAAGCGCTGACAGGTGAGATCGGATCGTCTTCCCAGTACGGACCGTTCTTGCTGCCATCGAACACATAGTCGGTGGAGACCGTCACAAACGGAATGTTCGAGCTGGCGCAGGCCGACGCAATCGCACCCGGCGCCAGCGCATTGATGCGCATCGCCAGCTCCGGCTCGCTCTCGGCTTTGTCCACCGCCGTGTACGCGGCCGCGTTGATCACCAAACTTGGTTTGCGATCGGCTATGGCTTCAGCCGAGTTTTCCGGAATGGAAAGATTGATTTGATCGCATCCGGCGAACTCCGTTTGCCATCCTGCCGGCCACGCAGCGCGCGCCAATTCACGCGCCAGCTGTCCGGTCTTGCCGAGGACCAAAACCTTCATCCAGCGCTGCCCAGGCGTTCCAGCCGGTAGGTTTTCTTGAGAATGGGTTCCCACCAGTCGCGGTTATCGAGATACCATTGTACCGTGCGCCTGAGCCCTTTCTCGAAATCGTGCCGGGGCGACCAGCCGAGTTCGCGCCGAATCTTGGTGCAGTCGATCGCATAACGCCGGTCGTGCCCAGGGCGGTCCGGCACGAACCGGATCAGCGCCTTGCGCGAAGATTTGGCCGGCGCAAGTTCATCAAGCAGTACAGCAATCGTTTCAACGACATCGACATTGCACCGCTCACACATACCGCCGATCGCGTAGGTCTCGCCGATCCGGCCATCGTTCAGTACTTGCCACAGCGCTTCGGCGTGATCGTCCACGAACAGCCAATCGCGAATATTTCCGCCGTCTCCGTAGACCGGCATGGGCTCGCCGGCCAGACCGCGCAAAATCATCAGCGGGATCAGTTTTTCGGGGAATTGATAGGGCCCGTAATTGTTCGAGCAGTTGGAAATCACTATCGGCAGGCCGAAGGTGTGGTACCAGGCACGAACGAGATGATCCGAGGCCGCTTTCGAAGCCGAATAGGGCGAACGGGGATCGTATCGCGTGGCTTCGTGGAAATAGGACGTTTCGCCCAGCGAACCGAACACTTCGTCTGTCGAAACGTGATGAAAGCGGAATCGTGCTTTCCGCTCTCGGTCCAGCTCGCGCCAGTAGGAAAGCGCAGCGTCGAGGAGCACTTGCGTCCCCACAACATTCGTCTGCACGAAAGCAGCCGGTTTTTCAATCGAACGGTCGACATGGGACTCGGCTGCGAGATGCATCACGGCGTCAGGCTGAATTCTGCGAAGCACATTGGCTATCGCAGCCCCATCGCAAACATCGTTTTGATAGAAGTCAAAGTCCTCGCGGTCTTGAAAAGCTGCAAGCGTTTGAGGACTCGCCGCATAGGTCATGGCATCGAACACGGCAACGTCGGCAAGCCGTTTTTCCAGGCAAGAGCGCACAACGGCCGAACCGATGAAACCGGCGCCCCCGGTAATCAGAACCTTCATCAGCCACCTGCCACATAGCTGAAATACATCGGTAGTGCGGAAAGCAAAGGCTGCGTCCGGTCCTTGTCCGACAGCTTCGCGTCCTTGTCCGGCACCGGCCAGTCGATACCAAGCGCGGGATCGTTCCACCGCAGCCCGAAATCCCGCTGCCGGTCGTAGTAGCCATCGACCTTGTAAAGCACGCGCGTGTTTGGCCGGAGCGTGCAGAAGCCATGCGCGAAGCCGCGCGGCACCAGCATCTGCAATCCGTTTTCGGCCGAGAGCTCCGCGGCCACATGAAGACCGTAGGCCGGCGAACCGTTTCTGATATCGACAACCACATCCACGATGGCGCCGGTCAAGACCGATACAAGTTTGGTCTGTGCCGACGGCGGTGCCTGAAAATGGAGGCCGCGAACGGTCCCGGCCTCCACCGAAAGCGAAACGTTGTCCTGCATGAAATCCAACGCCAGACCGTGCGCTTCAAGCGCGCGGCGGCTGTATTGTTCGCTGAAATACCCGCGTGGATCCTCAAAGCGCGCCGGTTTCAGCAGCAAAACGGGAGCGATAGCTTGTGGAAAGACTTCCATCGATTCCACGCTTGCCGTTACTCGTGTTCCCAGAGTTCATGTTCATCGTCGTGCGACCCCGGAGGCAGTGTCAACAATTGCTGCGGACGCAGCCGCGTGAAAGGCCGGCCCGTCCGGTTGAAGCGCGGATTGTAGAAGGGGTCGCTGTCCAGCGCGTCCTTCCAACGCGTCCGCATCACCGTGATCTCGCTCTGACTGCGCAGCCGCTTGGCGAAATCGTCATCCAGTCCGCGCGATTTGGATTCGAAGTGGTAGAGCGTGGCGAAGGGCGTATAGATCACCGATAAGCCGGCCGCGCGGACCTTCAGACAATAGTCGACATCGTTGAAAGCGACCTTCAGTGCCGTCTCGTCGAAACCACCAAGCTCCAGAAACAGCTCCTTGCGCGTCGCGAGACAGGCGCCGGTAACAGCGGAAACGTTCCTGAGCAGCGCCGTGCGGCCCAGATAACCGCCCTCCCCCGGCCGCTGGGCTATTCCTTCATGAACCGCGCGACCACCGAGCACCACACCGCCATGTTGAATGGTTCCATCCTCATATAGAAGACGGGCGCCGACTGCGCCAACCTCCGGACGCGCGGCAATCGCCGCCAACTCTCGAACCCAGTCTTCCGAGAGCACGCGCGTGTCATTGTTCAGGAACAGCAGGATATCGCCGGTCGCCTCGCGTGCCGCCAGATTGTTGATGGCCGACCAGTTGAAGGCGGCACGATAGGGAATGATCCTTGCTCCGTGCTGCCGCTCGACGCGTTCGAACAACGTCTGCGTTTCCGGCTCGCAGCTTTCATTGTCCATGACGATGACTTCGTACGGCTCGGGATAGTGTGCCTGCGAGTCGAAGACACTTTGCAGGCAGGGACCCAGCAGATCAGCCCGGTCGCGGGTGGGAATAATGATCGAGATCTTCGGCGCGGGCTGTGGTAGCTCCCAAACAATGCGCTGCGCGCGGGGCTGCGGCACGCCGAATGGGTCGGCATGAGGTTCTGCCGTGGCCGGGGCGGCAATTCGCTTCAAATGCGCGTCAACGCAGGCCACGCGCCTAGCGCTGGTCTCCCCACCGCTGCCGTCGCCATCCTGTGCATCGCCATTATCCAGACGATGGTAGAGAATTCTCGGCAGATAGGAAATTTCCGCGGGCTTCAACCGCTCGATCATGCGCAGCAAGGCGTCGTACTCGTAAGACCTCTCAAAGTCCCCCGTGAATCCGCCGGCATCGTGCAGAAGAGTTCGTCGGCAAACGAAAGCGTTGCCGATGTAATTCGTCGAAAGAAGATGCTCATGATCGTAGGCAGTCTTCAGCACAGGTGCGAGGTAGCGGACCTTGCCACCCTCGCGTGCAAACAGATCCTCGTCGAAATAGACGAATGGCGCCTGCCATTCCTGAAGCGCTCTTGCAACCTCAAAAAGGGCGTCCTCGGCAAACAGATCGCCTTCCCTGAGAAACGCGATGTATTCACCGCTCGCGCCGCGAAGTCCGGTGTTCGCAACGTCCCAAGGCGTCGATTCCGCCTGGAGGTCGGCAGTCTTGATGCGGCTGTCGGCAGCGCAAAGCGCCTCCACCTGCGCGCGCAATTCATCGTCCGCCGTCCGAACGCAGATGACGCATTCCCAGTTCCGATAGGTTTGACGGCGAAGGCTGTTCAAAGACGTGATTAACCGGCTTGGCGCATCCGCCACGCCAAACAAGACCACCGAGATAGAGGGCGAATAGGCGAATGCGGCTGCTTCGGCGGCTTGCGCGAGGCGGTTCACCATCAGCGCTTTGCGGGAGGCCTTCTGGTAGGCATCGTACATCGCGATGGGATATTCGGTCTGCGCGAGCACGATGGGCAGCGCGGCTTGCAACCGCTCGATGCTGCTCGCCACCGCCTCCACCTCCCGGTGCAACCGCAGGAGGGAATCGAGTGCCTCGGTCTGGCCCAGACGAATGCGCACCGGGAATGCAATCGGCATTCGGGAAACCGCATCGCGCACCGTCAGCAATTTTTCCGACTGCAGATCCGGATGGTGAGCGGCCGGAACGTTGAAGGCGAAGCCGAAATGGCCGCCACCGCCGATCTTCTCCTGCACGTCGCGGCGAAATTCCGTTGTTGCCGTCGTTCCGACAAACAGATTGTCGAGAAAGAATTCCAGGGTCAGCGGCTCATCCGGTTTTATCAAATTCGCCGCCCATCCGCGAATCTCGTACATGGACGTATCGTCCACCCAACCGGCGATCTCCCGCTCCCGATGCTTGGAGATCAATCCCTGGCGCTTGCGGACCATCGGAAGCAATTCATCGTTTGCGACCCGGCCGAACTTCGCAGTGAAATCGGGATCGCAGACAATGTGCGTGAGCAACTCGCGCCATGTTTTCGCCCGGCCGAGCTTCTCGCGCGTTGCGCCGCCGACCGGCAGAACATCGCGGGTCCATGCGATCATCTCGGCATTTGGGAAGGCAGAAACGCGAAAATGCAGGAGGGGATAGCCGCTCGCCAGCGATCGCAACGCGCGCTCGGAAAACTCTCGCGATCCCACGAAGGTGCTCAACATTTTCGGCAGCGGCAGGCCGGCTTTGTCCTGCGCAACCCTTTCCGTTTCGGGCTCCCGCCCCAGAAAGAGCCTGTATCCGTTGATGACGTCTGCAATCGGCACGCTGACCTGGTCCCCGCGAGGCGTTCGACTCTTATGCCGGCTCTTCGTCCGGCCTGTACCTCGCATACGACTTTTCTTCCCGGATGGGCGAGTCGAAAAGTGCGTCGATTTCGCGCTTTACCCTGAAACGTTCGTCGTTGGTCAGGTACACCGAGCGGGCCAGCCGCACGAATTGCGGCCCGAAATCCTGCCGGCGCTCGCAGGCGCGGACCGCGTCTTCAATCTCCCACAATCGTATGTTGATGGCTTTCAGCTCCGCGAAGAGCTGCGCAAAACCCGGCCGCGCGCGCATTTGCTCCGTGAACGATGCCAGGGCCATGCCGAGCTCAAGCTCGACACCAGCGCGTTTCACGGGATCGCCGATCCGTTCGCGCTTGATCTCGAGAATGCTGATCTTGTCCGCTGCCTCTCCGAATGACACCGGCAGCACCAGGGTTGTCATGATTGCCGTTCCGCGGCGGCGGGCCATCGCGCCTCCCCATCGGAAGTATCGCCCTTTAGGATAGCAAGCAGCCTTCGTTCGGCCTCTTCGAGCGAGACTTCGCCGATGCAGCGGCATGCGCCCGCAGCGAAATGCCGATGATTCTTGATCTCGCAGGGCGCGCAATATTTCGCCAAAGCCAGAGCCTCGGTGCTTGTACCGAGCGGCAGATGCGTAAACGGGTCGGTTGGCGCGAAGATCGCCAGAACCGGCATTCCCAGCGCGTTCGCGATGTGCATGGGGCCGCTGTCGTTCGAGACAAAATGGCTGCAGGCCATCATCGCGCGGCACATCTCTTCAATGCTTCCACCTGTTCGATTCTCCGTGCCCGGGACATACTCATCGGGAGTGCCAAACGAGGCAACCCGCAAGCCCTGCGCTTGCAGCCGCGCAGCGAGTTGTTCGAAATGAGGCCAGCGCTTCGAAAGCCACCGCCCCGCCTTGGAGCCGGCGTGGATGCCAATGAGGGGTTCAGAGGGCGGTGAGTAGCGCAAATCCGCGACGAAATAGCGATCGACGTCGGCCATGTCGTAGCCAATGCCAAGCAGGTGTTTCGCCGCTTCCAGATGAAACAGGGTTTCCTGAACGGTCCCCGGACGGAAGTCCGACCATTCGGTCGATGCCAGCACTCGCCCGGCATTGAACCTGAACCGCAGCGGCCCGAACCCATGCGTCAGGAACACGGTGTCGTACCGCCGGTCGAGAACCTCTTCTGAAATAGTAAAGCCGCGACTGATGAATTCCGGATTGCGAACCAGAAACTCGCTTTCGGCGTGATCCGGCATGACCAGAACGGCTACCGGTCCTCCCATCCGGCGCGCCAGGTTCCGGATCATCGGCGTGGCGTGGAGAATATCTCCGATGCCGCCGCCTATTCCGATCAGAAGCGGCGAGCCGGCACGTGTATCATAGGACGAGGAACGCGGCTTTCTTTCAGGCAATTTCTCGAGCGCCTGCAATCGCCGGCGGAGTTCGTGATTTTCCGGCTCACGTTCCTGCAATCGATGCAAGATGGCTCGCGCCTCCGCAAACCGGTCGCGAGCCGCGAGCGCATAAGCCTTGGCCCGCAAAGCCTGAGCATGGTCCGGCGCAATCTGCAGCGCGGCTTCCGCCACGGCCAGCGCCTCGCCAAATTCGCCAAAGTCGTACAGCGCGCGCGAAAGCGCGATCGAGGCGTGCAGCCGGATATTTGCCGCAGGAGATCGCAGCGCGAGGCGCAACGCTTCCATTCGCTTTGCGCGAATGACGCTGGTTGTGCCCCCGGGCAGCATTGCGCTGTCCTGCCAAGCAAGCAGCCTTGCGTATTTCCATGCCCACCGCGCGCGAACGGAAGATATCTTGGCATCGGAGCGCCGCTCTTGTCCGGGTGATTCGACGGGCGCTGCGATGACTGACACCCAAAGCGCGAAAGGCAAAGACTGCCTCGATACCGCGACTCTGCAGAGTGCCCCAGCGAACCAGGGCCAGACCGGAATCCACTGCAGAGATCGCAAAATCGGGCTACCGGCGTTTCCGAGCCGCCGCCTGGAGGGTGCCCGGGTCGGATTCCGCAGCTGAATAAGCCCATGCGCGAGGACGTCGCTCCGGAAAAGGTTACGAACGCCTGCCATGCCTACGGAACGGTCAACTGCAGCTGCCCGCCTGCGAAGGTAACCGCAAGTTCCGATGCTCCCATTTTCACAGCCGCGCGCCATCCGTCCGCGTTCCACTCCGTTGTGAGCTGCGGCGGCGTTGTCGCGCGTCCCGTGCGGAAAAAAGTGCCCAGCACTGCCCTTTCCGCTTTTCTGGTGCGGATGAGGTACGGATTGGCGGCAATCTCACGCTGCGAAATGCTGGTCCAGCCGATGCCGTCCTCGCCGCCTGATCGCAATTCGACAACATCATCCCCGACCGTGTTGTCAAAGGCTATAGTCAGCGTGCGGCCTTCCGGCGTCGCAACAATGACCGGCAATGCGGCATCCGTCTGCATCTGCAGTTCGGCCGCCAGATGCCAGAACTGCTCGAACCCGACATTTCCCCGATGAGAGACAAGCTCGTCGATCACCAGCAGCGCATGCAGCGAAGTGAGATGTATGACAGTTCGCACGGTCCACGCCTCTGCAAACGCTTCATTGATCAGCCGCGCCGCTGCCCAATTCCTTTCCCCCCATGCATTTTCAATCCGAATCGGTCCATCGGGCCGGGCGCTCCGATAGGTAAGGCCATCGATCCGGAAGGTGTTGTGCGTGGCGGGGTCATCGCGGGTCGCCGCCCGAGCGGCGCGCGAGGCCTTTCTGGCAACCGTACCACCTCCAATGAGCAAAGCCTCGGCTCCGTAGCAGAAACTGATCGACGGGCCGCCCGATCGAGCCGCCCTCGCATGCAGCACCAGCTGTGAGCCGATGGCCCCTCCTCGTTCGGCTGACCGGCTGATGAAAAGCCCAGCATCTGGAAAGAGGCTGGCGTTTTCCGCCAGTTTGCTGCCGGGAGTGCGGCGGCTTTCTCCGGTCGAACTCAGAAGGGCGCGGGCGCTGCGCGCGTATTTGCCAAAACTCACCGGCGGCAACTCCGCGACCGGCGGACACTTGTCCTTACTCGCCACGAAGGCAGCGATGAAATGCGCCATGGATATAAGTGCCGGCATGAGTATCCGGCTCGAAACGCCGCAGCTCCTGAGGTCGGATACCAGAACACGCAGCGCAGTAAACACCGCGCCGTGCTGCAAAAAACCTTCGCGCCAAACACCGTCCGATGACCGCCCCGGTTCCAGATGGTACCGGTTCAGATTCTCAAGCGCCTCGTCCAGAAGCAGAGCGCCATAGCCGACATTCCGCAGGGGTAGCGCCAGCGCCGCCAGCGCCCTTGAGTAGGATACCCCCCTGGCCGATGCCGGCGCGAGAAGTGTGGTCGGCCTCAGCCGTTCGAGGAGGTCGATCAGTCCACGGAAGACAGGGCCGCATACGGCTTCATCAAATTTTATCCTGCGGATCGCCGCCATCCGGCAGCACAGGAGGAACAAGAGGAAAGCGCGTGCCCGTTGCTGCATGGGGCGGACCTTCCATGCCTCCGGTGGCAATAACGGGGTGGCTCGCAGATAATCGGCAATGATGGCTCCGCCAGCACCCAGCAACTGGCTCGCGGTAATGCCGCGTTGCTTCAGGGCTGTCTGGACATGCTCGAGCGCTTTCGATTTGCCGCCATTCGCCACGAAATACCAGTAGTTCAAGATTGCCGTGACAAATTCCAGGCTGTGCAAGATCGCTTGATCGCCGCGTGCCTCGCGCTTGGCCGTCCAGTCGAACGGCAGATAGAAAGGAACCGGCTGGCGCTCCCCATCGACGGTAAGCTGGATGTTGCCGTCCAAAAACCGTTCTATGCTCTTGGAGTCGAACGGTTTCCTTAGAGAGGCGGGAAGAAGCTTGCCGGACCAAGCAAGACGTTTCAGAAACTCGGACGGTTTTTCAGAGAGCGCGATTGCTTCAGCAATGTCCTGTCTTTCGGCGATGCGGTCTAACGGCCAAAAGGCCCCCTCGTCTTGCCGAAGCAGAACGAGGTCACGCACGGCGGCGGCGAGCTCCGCGCTGACACTTTCATTCAGATTCCAGTCCGGACCGGCGGGAGATAACGCGGGATAGTGTCGCAAGAGAGATGCGAGAGGAATGAAAGCGGCGCCGCTAGCGACAGCGGCTCTCGCGAGCGGCGCGCCGCAGTCGGTAGCTTCGGGCACCGCAATCAACGCAGTGGCGCGCGTTCCCTGCTGAATATCCGCGGAACCGGACTCGCAAAAATTGATCGCCAGATCGGCATCGCCCGTCGCAGCGTTAAGTTCCATGCCAGCATCGGCAAAGGCGCTCTTCAAATATTCAAAGAACTGTGACGGCCGCACAGCGTCGTCATACGCGACAATCCGCACTGTGAAGGGACTGACAAGGCGCTTCGAGCGCCGCTCGCGTACCGTCTCAGGTTCGACAGATTCCTCAAGCAACCCTTCATCGGAGAATGCGTCAACTTCGTCATCAGCCTCGTCGACTCGTTCTTCCTCAGCCGGCGACTCCGACAATTCGACTTCCGGCCCGCTGGCACGCTTCCGGCTGCGCCTCTTCTCGACTTTTCCTTCCTCCCTTTCCGGCAACTCGGTCGCCTGGGCCGGAACGCCATCGCCCGGCAACTCTGCCTGGCGCTGTTCGCGCTTCTTCTGGGCCGATCCCCGCTTCTTCTCGAGCGATTTGGGCGGCCCGGCCGAGACGTGCCATTCGGCTTCAAGTCGCGCCTGGGCCTGCTTTTTGAGCCTGCGCTTTCGGTTTCCTTCCGCGGGCTCGGCGGCGGCGTTGGCTCTTCGCTTGCCGCGCCGCTGTTCTCGCTTCTCGCGTTTTTCGCGCTTGCGAGACTTTTTCCCACGAGGTCCGGACGCATGCTCGTCGCGCGTGACGTCCTTCGGCGCGAGCGCGTGTTTGTCGTCTTCGCTGGACAATTAGTGCTGTCCTTGCCGCAACACCGAGGAGCGTGACTCGCGCGCTGTCATGCCAATTGGGCCTCCACGGCAGCATGTGTGCCGCTTGCACGCAGCATTGCTGCAAGGCGTTCGCGCACAATCGTGCCGAAGCGTTCTTTGGAATACTTGGCCATCACCCGGTCGCGGCCCAGGGCCGCCTTGCGCAGGGCCGCCGCATAATCCTCATAGACAGCCAGCATTTGCGCGGTCGCCGAATCGATGTCCGGCTCGGCCCACTCCGCTCCGTCGGTCTCCCAATGGGCGCCATTGGATCGGACGGGCACGAGCCGGTAAGACACCGGGAAGCTTGTTTCGCGAGTGCAGAAATCCGTGTTGCCCGAATAGTCCGTCGCGATCACCGGGATCCCGGCTGCCATGGCATCGAGCAGCACGTATCCAAATCCCTCCGCGCGGTGAAGCGAGACAACGCACGAGGCGGCCTGTATCAGGCGCTCCATCTGTTCCTCGCTGTACCTTTCAGTGATGATCCGTATGCGGCGGTCGCCCGCGCTTGCTCCGCACAGCCGCTCCCACTGTCCAAAGGCGTTCCCAGGATGTTGCGGATTGACGTTGGAGGCCTTGATGACAAGCTCGACATTTTCTCCCGCGCAGAACGCGCGCTGAAAGGCGAGTACGCTGGCCAGGGGATTTTTTCGCTCGATTGAAGAGTGAAAATCGAAGACGGTGAGAAACCGTAACGGATTGCTCCGGCCCGGACCACCCACCGTAGGCAGGTTTTCCCCGCTAAACAGCCCTTTGCCGACAACATGGACAGGCGCGAAGGGGGCGTAAACACGCGCTACATAGTCTGTAGGCGCCCAGATCTCGTCCACGAGGTGAATTCCGAGTTGCTGCACGCGCGGCGGCCGAGATGTTTCCCACAGAAAAAATCCAACGATGTGACAGCTGTCCAGAACGTTATGACGATCTCTGATGAAGAGCGCGGGCACATCCTGAGCGTTTATGGCCGCGATAACGACCGGCGTGTTGCGACAACCCGCGTGCCATTGCCGCAACTCGCGTGCAAAAGCCTCCGGTTCCAGGTCATATCCAATGGTCGTGACTTTGGTGCCCTTGCCTCCCAGCGCGTCGGTCAGCATTTCAAAATTTCGCCCAAGTCCCGTACCCGCGCCGGTGTGGCCGATCACCAGAACGTCCTGCGGCGCGCCCCTCGCAGTCGACAATGAGGACGCGCGATCCTCAACCGTTGTGCCGAAACTCAAAAGTTCGCTGATGCCGCGCGCTTTTTTTTCGGAGAGCGCCTCCACGCACGCATCGGCAAAAGACAATTGCCCATCCGGGCTGGGGAACATTGCGGCAAAAAAAGGTCGATAATGCGGTCTCGAGGGAAGAACGCTGGCAAATGCCTCAAGTCCCAACAGCAACGCATCCAGCGGATTGGCAGGGTCGTAGCGCATCTCGCTGTCGCCGATTTCAGGCGTGACGAACCACATGAAATTCGTCGCGACAGTACCGAGGGCCGCGTGATCGTAGCGGACGTCATTGAAGAAGGCCTGGATGGGCGCCGACAGGCAAGAGCTCGGAATTTTGCTGTCCGGCACAAAACGGCCGAGGTACCATCCCATCGCTTCATCGATCAGCTTGCCGGACCGGAGGTCGTGTTTCGGACCCTCTCGCAGCAAGGAATAGCTCATCAGCACGTCGGCCGAATGGCCTTCTTGGAAAGACAGTGACGGTCGCCCCAATTGCGCTTTCAGGACCGATGAAACAGGAATCTCCTCGACAGGACGCATTTTCGAAATCGCATCGAAGTACTGGAGAGCGATGTCGCAAAGAGCGAAGCCACTTGCGATGGCGTTGGGATCCTGGTTCTCCCGCCTCTCCAGATGGTGCTCGAAATAATGCTCGCGGAAATAACCCATCCGGCTCGACGGAGCTGCATTTTGCAGCCTGCGCTGGGCCAAGATGGCATCCCGAACCCGCTCGAATTCCCCGCCGCGGAAAAAAGCCTTCGTGGCTTCCGAGGTCCAGCCAGATACAAGTTCCGCCAGCTGTTTCCACGGATCGCTTCCGGACGCCAGCCCGGTGGCCAAGTCTGCTATCAACCGGCCGATACGGTCTCGATTGTCGGGGAATTGTCCAGCAAAGTGTTCATTCGATGAGACGCGCCAAAGAATTTCCACGGCGCCCAAAATATCGCCGCGGCGTTGATAACATTCAGCGACAAAAAGTCCGCCCGGCAAAAAGAAGTGCTGACCGGGCGATGCCAGCAAAACGCTTCGAAGTCGTTCGAGATCGAACGAATCCGAACGGCCAGCGAATGTTTCCGCAAGTTGCGGAATGGCGGAAAGAACCGCGAGCAACCGGAACGCCCATTGTTCGTCTCCGGAGTGCCACAGGAACTCCACAGCGGCCACGGCATCCGCCGGCTGCCATTCGAGGGCTGCAATCGTGATGTTCCGGGCAAGAACCCGCAGCGCGCCCGTTAAGCCTCGCCTCACCAGATGGGGCGCCAGTGCCGGCGCCAGTTCATTCGCCTTGCCTTCCCGGGCGAGCGCAACCAAGGCTTCGTCGGGAAACGTCTCCGGGGGGGCTTCCACCAGTATTTTGGTCAGCTCCTGCTCCGGAACGGCATCCAGCCCCCCCGTCTCCAAGACCGCGCTCAAGGCGATGACCGCGTCGGTGTAGCGCTGCATGCCGACACAGCAGCTAAACAGCAGTGCTGATGCTTCGGGACCCTTGCGCTCTTTCAGCGCCGTTTCCACGTAACGGATGGCCAGTTCAGGTGCGCCCGCCTGGAGCAGACCCTTTCCAGTCGCGCACTGTGCTGCGTAGTCGGAAGTGCCAACGCGCTTGAATCGCCTGGATAGGGCCTGAGGTGACCGCAACGCCGGGTCAGGTGCTGCGAGCGCGCCTTGCGCCAGACTGCGGCGCAGACCTTCTTTCGCGGTCGGGTCGTTGGGCGTCATATCGAGAACGGCCGACCAGTGGGATTGCGCCGTGATAAAATCGCCGGCCTGCTCAGCCCGCTGAGCAAGATCCTTACGGCACCATACCAGTCCCTGTCGGGCTTCGACGGATCGGGGCTCGAGCACAGCAAGCAGCTGCCAAACCTGCAGCGCGTTGGAAACGGTTTTGCGGTCGTGTCGCGTTTGAGTCAGGTTTCGAGCGTATCTGATGAGGTTGCGGGAAGCCTTGTGGGTGTCTCGGGAAGCAGCCGCGTACCACACCCAGTTGCGCGCTGCACCGACTGGCCGTCCATCGGCTTCCGCATCGCGGGCCGCGCGCAGTGCCGCGCTCGCGAGCAAGGCACTTGCACCGGGATCGCTTCCGGCCCGGACCGCAATCTCGTTGAACAGGCGGTTCGCCGTGGCCCAATCGGACCGTTCCGCCAGCCAACGGAGGCGCTGCGCAAGTACCTGCCGCCTTGCCACTCTTCTGGCTGCCGCAAGTTTCGCGGAAAACCCTGGCGGGATTTTCAATCCGCGCCCGGCGCGACGCGGCTTGGCACGCCTTTGTCTAATGTCGGTTGTGGCCATGCCTCTGTTGGGGTTTCAGTCGGAGTTCAACACGATAGCACATGATCGACCGGGAGTTCGGTGCAAAACGTTAGGCCTCGACGGAACTGGCGAGTGAAGGGGAAGCCCCTTGCCCAGCCTGTTTGCGGGCCTTTGAAAGCAATTGCGTGTTCGCCTTGCTGTTGGGTCGCAAGGCGGCGGCACGATCCGCATGGATCAGCGCAAGTTCCCATCTCTTTTCGTCCGCCAGGGCTTTTGCATAGAGGTGGTTGATCCGAAAGTCGTCTGGCGCCAGAGCGGCCGCCATCGATAGCGCGGCCAACGCATTCACCGCCATGCCTCTGGCTCCATAGACGGCCGCCAGTTCCGCGAGGAGCTTTGGACTGTCCGAACAGGCGAACACCGCGTTCCCGTCGAGATACCTGTAAGGAATGGCGCGCCCGATCTCTTCATAGGCACCAAAGAGCTGCCGATAGGCCGGTCCGAAGAACGGATTGCCGGCCAGCAATGTCTCAAGCCGCGGGATCGCCAGCTCCGGCGCACCTTGGGAGATATCGCGTTTGGCAAGACGCAACGCAATCTCCGGATGATGCGGCGCAAATTTCGCCGCGGCGTCGAGCCGGTCCGTCGCACCGTTTGGCAGCGGTTCGCGCTCGTCGTGCAGCAATACGAGTCCGAAAAAGGGATGCGCAGCGTCCGCGTTTCCTAGCCGCGGACTGAAGCCAAAATTTGGACAGCGCTGCAAGACATACGCCTCGAACGCTGCCAGCAGCTCGCGATCGAAATGCGGACTGTCCTCGATCTTGCGCGGCGTGTAGGGAGCGGGATCCGATTTGCGGTGCACGGCCCCCGCGCGGACCGAGCCGGCCCGCTCCACCGCGCTTGCCACGCGAAACTCGTCGGCCCTCCCGGCGGTCACCTGCGCGATGCTTGTCAAGGCGGCATGCGGATTGCCCGAGAGAAACGCGTAATCGAGATAAACCCCGTTTTCGACGCGCGGGGAAAACCACTTGTCGTGAAAATTCCTGTAATACGCCGCCTTTCCAGCCAGCCACCACGCGTAATGATCGGTGGAAAGGCGGTAGTTGAGGCTTCTCCGGCCGAGGCGATCGGAAAGGTCAAGCTCACGATCGGAAAGCGCTTCGCTGACGGGCTCGCGATATTGAATGACGTAAATCGCTTCGGCGACATCCTTCGGAATTTCGCCGCGGCGGTCATGGCTCTTCTGGTAGACGGCGGTACGGCCCGCCCCTCTGACGCACGGAACCTGATGGCAGCAATCAGCCCGCGTATAGACCTCGCAATAATAAAGATCCGGGCCGAAATAATGCGACAGCAGGCTTTGCATGAAGTGATGACCCGAGCGTGGAATCGAAGCTCCGATCAGCGCTTTTGGCGGGACTGCATTGCTGGCGAGTGGAAGGCTCATTCATGTCCTATCGCATGCGACCGGCTAAGGTGAAAGAGGCTGTTGGCGATGAGTTAGCCCAGCAGACGATTGCAATAACGCGCCATGAATTCGCGGTCCTTTGCGCAACGATTCTCGATCCAGGCGATCTGATCGGCCGTCAACTCGACCCGCTCCAGGCCCGGCGGACTCGGATTGTTTCTCGGCAGGTTCAACAGTTCCTTGACCTCGAGCTTTTGGGCGACCATTGCCAACCCTTCCATCAGCCGGTCATAGCTGATGATCAGATTGGCGACCACGCGTCCCTCGGCTCCGACGAAGCGCGCGAACTGCGGCCGGAGCTGGTCCGCGTTTTTCGGCACCCACTCGGCAATGAACCGGTCGAAATCCATGTCGCCGGTGTACAATTTCGGAGTATTGCTGAATTGCTCGATGCGATGGGAATTGTAGAGACTCAAGACATATTCCACCGGGTCGCGCATCACTCCAAAAATGAACAGATCCGGCATGTTCACGCAGCCAAGAATCCATTTGAATCGTTCCGCGAATTCGGAAAACGTCTGGTGCTTCCCAAATCGCGACTGTACCAGCCGGATTTCCGCATGTGGCGACAGCACCCGCTCAATGGAGGTGGACGCCGTTTTCAGGTTGGCAATGAAGAGAAACTTCTTGGTCAGGCTAAGGAGCATGGCCGTTCCCGACTGCGCGCTGACAGGCTGGGTTGATGGCATGGCAGACTGGTGCCATCGCCCTGCTCGTCTTACAGAAGTCCATACCTTCTCTTATTGCCCGAGGTGAAGCGAGACTAACCGATTCGCCCTTTCGCTGTATTCCATGCCTTTCGGAAACGCGTCAAATTGTTGCCAATAGCGCGAAGGCAGGGTTTATCCAGCCCAGGCAGCAGCCTGAACGCAACCGATCCTGAGGCGACCATGTGAAGGCCGGACCAGATTTTCTGTGCGTTGGCATGGCCAAGGCCGGCACCGGCTGGTTGGGCGATCAGCTACGCCACCATCCCCAGTTCTGGATTCCATTCCAGGAACTTAGCTATCTGGGGCGGGACATACCTGGCCTGCGGAATGCAAATCGCCGGCTGCAGCGCGTTCGCCAACGGGGTGAGCGAAGAAGGCTGAATGCCGATGATCCGGAGTTGCTCTTCCTGGAAGAGATTGTCGCACACGCCGGACAGCCTCGCGATCTCGACAGATATATCTCGTTCTTCCGGCATAAGGGCAATCTGCTGTCCGGCGACATTTCCCCCGGTTATGTGATGCTGGAGGCGGGCACCGTGCGAAGCTTGGTAGAAAGGCTGCCCGACCTTCGGGTCGTTCTTCTTGTGCGAGAGCCGGTAGAGCGCGCCTGGTCCCATATCTGCATGTGGCACCGAAACGGCAAGTTCGATGGCAGCACGCTCAACGACCTCGCGCAATTCCGCGAATATCTGCAGGAAACGAAAGTGATGCAGGATGCCGCCTGTCCGACGCGCGTTATCGCGCACTGGCGGCAGTTTGGCCCTGCCCTCCATTTCCGGTATTATTTTTTCGACGATATCGCAGAGCGACCGAAGCAGGTTCGCGATGCGATATTGGAATTTCTTGGCGCCGATCCCGACAGGGCCGCAGCGGATATACCCGCAGGATACAACAAGAAATCGCAGAAGGGAAAACTTGAGCTCACGCAACCCATACAGGAAGCGTTGATCGAGCATTTTGCCGATGAAATCCGCACCTGCGGCCGAGAACTCGGGGGACCGGCGGCGGGCTGGCCGGCACTCTACGGACTTTAGATTCCAGCGCTGGACCGGCAGCGGGAACACCCGTATATCGCGGGACCTTCAGGGCAAAAGGCGGCGCTGCCGCGGGCGGAGTACTGGATGCCAGTGGCGGACGGACCGGATTTTATTTGCATCGGCATGCAGAAAGCAGGCACCGGCTGGTTGTTTGACCAGCTGCAGTTCCATCCTGACTTCTGGATGACTCCGGTCAAGCAACTTCACTATCTCGAACACGAGAAAACCCGCCCCGGAAAGGCGGAAAAGTTCCTGGCTTTGGCCCGAAAGCCCGAACGGCTGCAGCAACGAATCTCGGGACGCAAGCGCTGGGATGACAGGGACATCGCCTTTCTTGAGCAACTCGCGGGCTATCGCGGCGAAGAAATGACGGTGGACCGGTACATATCGCTGTTCCAGTACAAGCAGAATTCACTGTCGGGCGAAATCAATTCTGGCTACAGCGGGCTTGGCGCCGATACGATCCAGCAGGTGGCAGAACGTCTTCCCGCCTTGCGGGTTTTTATTATCCTGCGCGATCCGGTCGCACGCGCTTGGTCGCAAATCAGCATGGCGCACAGGAACGAAAAGTTCGACCCCGGTCTGCTGGAAAAGCCGGAGGATTTCCGCACATATCTGGAGACCTCGCCCGCTATAAAGAAGGTCGCCTATCCGGCGCAGATTGTTGATCGCTGGAAACGGTCCGCTCCCAAGCTCGCGTTTCGGTGGTTCTTCTTCGACGACATCGTCAAAGATCCGGCCATCGTTCGAAATGAGATTATCGGGTACCTGGGAGCCGATCCTGACAAGAGCAGCGGCGAGATCTCGGCGGATCACAACCGCAAGGCAAGCGACAAAAAGCTTGAAAGCACGGAGACCGCCAGAGCCACTCTGATAGAGCATTTCAGGACTGAACTGCGCGCCTGCGCGGCCATGTTCGGTGGTCCGGCCGACGCATGGGCAGCGCAATACGGGGCCTAAGGCGTAAATGCGCCCTGCTCTGTGCAACACGAGGATTGGAACAAGGTAGAAGTGGTCGGCGACTTCGTGCGCCATGAACCGTCGGTCTGGAGCGGATCGCGGCCGCCGCTATTGCGCTGCGAGCAGGAAGTCCCGGATCGGAGGAGGCTGACGCTGGAGCCGGTCGATGGCATCGACGGAGAGACCCTCGAGAAGGTTAAGCCGCCCGACCAGGTCGTTTTCCTTGCAGGCGTAGAACCAGCGCACGCCAACGCCGGCAATTCGGAAATCGACGCCATTCGTATTTGCCGCGAAGTCCGCCGCGCTGGTGCAGGAAACAGAAATCACAACCAGCCGGTCCTTGGTGGAGGTCGGCGACAGTTTCACCTTGACGACTTTGTCTTCCTGCTCTCGCAAGGGGACGTCGAGGATCGGCGCGCCCTCCATCTTGAGAGTGCAGGTTGTTTGTTTGCCCTGCACGCCCCGCAGTCCGATATAGACCAGCAACCCACAATCCTTCACATCGTCAACCTCAAAGGCCAGATATGCCGGGCCTGTGTTCTTGATCCATGTTCCCCACGGCTCGGGCCACCACCATCCCGTCCCGTTGCGATAAATTTCGCCGCTTTGAAGTCCCGGCCAAAGCATCGACGTCGACGCGTTCGCCAGCATGTGCAATTCGTTCAGTTCCGCCTTGACCGGCCATATCCCGGTGACCGGTGCGACCAGATCGGGGTTTGGTTCGGGTGTCGGCTGCGCGTGCCATTCCTTCAGCTGCAGAACGATCTGCCGGCTGATCTCATTCCAGGAGCGCGGTTGGAACTCGGTGGCGATCTTACGTTCGCGCTCGCGGCGATATTCTTCGTCGAAAATGACCCGCTCCACCGCGGCCATCAGATCTTTTTCCGATTCGACGTCGAAATACTCCGCGAATTCACCCCCAGCCTCGGGAAGCGATGAGCTGTTGGAAATGATCGGCAACTTGCCAAAGCAGAGTGCTTCCGTAACCGGCAGGCCCCAACCTTCGTAGGAACTGGGATATAGCGTGCACAGGCAGTTTTCGTAAAGGACCGCCAAAGCGGCGTCCGAAATCTTCTGCAGCATCACCACATGTCGTGAGAGCAGCTCGCTGGCGCGCAGCTTGCCGTAGGCCGCGTCGTTCAACCAGCCATCGTTGCCCACGCAGACCAGCTTCGGGACGTGCCGCGCGCCATACTTCTTCAGCAGCTTGAGCCAGACCGAGAAGGCGGCGATGTGGTTCTTTCGCGACTCGATGGTGGCGACGAACAGGACGTAATTCTCTTTTTGCAGATCGTTCGTGTACAGAAGATAGCTTGGGTCGAGAATCTCAGCCTGCCGCTCGAGCGACCTCCGGAAGTCGGCATCGAGGGGAACCACGGCCGCTTCCGCCACGGAATGGCCAAGACGGCTTCCCACCGCGTGCAGATCCTTGAGCGTCGCCTTGGAGTTCACAAGGAAATAGTCCGCGTGGTCGAACGCTCCGATCGCCCAGGAAATAAAATCCTGCCGCAGCTCGTCGATGCAATGCTCCGGTGTCATCGCCGGAATGAAATCGTGGACGAAGGGGACATACTTGACGCCGGAAAGGCTCTTGGCCAGCCGCACGTTGAGGAAATAGTTTTGCAGCCACCACGAGGTGCCCAGGTTGAGCAGGATACTTCCCTGGGGAAAGCGAAAGTATTTGCGGCTTTCCAGCAAGCGCTTCAGGTCCGATTGCAGGGCCGCCCATTCCGGAGCGGCGGTATCGCCGCTTTTTACCGAAAGCTTGCAGAATGTTCGAAACAGCGACGCCGGAATCTCGATCCAGAAATCAGTCTGTTTCGTGAAGCAGACAAGGGAGAAATACACGTCGTCGTGCCATGCGCGCATGGCGCCTTTGATGACTTCGATCTGGACCCGCTGAATTCCCGTGGGCAACCGCGCATTTTGAAAGTAATGCATCAGATCGCTGACATCGAAGACAATGGTCAGCGCCGACGGATCCGGCGTCCCAGATCTTTCGGACGGTCCGAACGCAGCGTCGCCAAAACCGGTGCCCGATTGCTTGGAGTCGCCATGGCTCTCAAGAAGAAGCAGTTCCGCTCTTGCATCGATCAGATCGGGATCAAGCAGCAAGGCGCGGGTATAGCTGTCGATTGCTCCCGGGATCAGCCCTCGCAATTTGAGCACGTGGCCGAGCTGCAGATGGGCCTCCGCGTCGTCTGGATTTAGGTCGATGGCTTTCCGGTACGCCGCCTCGGCGCCATGATGATCGCCCGCCTCCTTGGTCGCATGCCCAAGCTGGATCCAGACATGCTGGAGCGTATTGTCGAGAAGCAAAGCCCTTGAATAGGCATCCCGCGCGGCCTGCCAGTTTCTCGCGCTCCGGAGCGAATCGCCCTCAGCCAGCGCCTTCTTCACCGCTACCTTGCTGACCAAGGCAGGATCCGATTCGTCCTGCTTTTGGTTTTCATTTTCTGACTGAGTTCCTGCCGAGTCCCAGAGGTTGCTCGCTGACTCTGATCCGAAGGTACGCATGCGTGCCCATTTGGATTGGCGATCGTCAGAAATTGATTGCTCAACGGCGCCCGTCTTGCCGGGCGAAGCAGTCAGGCCCTCTTCGTCCTCGCTATCCCCGCTGCCACGCAGCATGATCACCTGGGGGTCTTCGTTCTCCAAAGGACCACCCGCTCGGGAACTAGCCGGGGACTTGTCTCTAGAACCTTTGGCTTTCATTACCCACGCTCGCCCAACCAAACCAAACGACGGATACCATATCACCAAGCCCGGCACACCCTGAGGTGTAAGCCGCGCCGCTATTGCCGCACACTCGCCCAAATTAGATCTGATGCGCGGTGCTGGCCCACCATCCCCATCTACGGCCAGATGGCAAAATCTATGGCTTTGCCGTCCCCGTTTTGCGTTCCCTTTTCGTCGTTTTCATCGACTTACGTCGCGCGTTGGCTTCCAGGAACCGGAGTTCTGCCTCCGCTTCGCGCGCCCGAAGCTCCGCGATCCGGACTCGCGTCTCAAGATCATCCACGTCGACGGGATCTCGCTTTGCGGCCCTTTTGCCCGGTGGCGTATTGCTTGCATCGCCTGATTCAGACGTCATCAATCCCACTCCGCGCCGCCAGTCATTTTCGTGTCGGCGGTATTCCACAGGGTAGGCCGATGGTCAAGGACGTGGGATGGCCACCTGGAAAACGGCCAACACCATAACGGCGGCCGGACATGGGCTGTGTTCTTTGGGCGCACCACTTTTGCGAAAAGAGAGCGGATGTAAGCGCCAAGCGCCACAGAACATTGCAACCCAGCTATGGTTTACCTAGGTTAAGCATGGGAAAGGTTCGCGCCATTGCAGCCGGGAGCGCCGGACGTCTCCAGGCAGGAACACTGGACTGATTTTTGCGTTGGAGCGTCAACGGGAGCGGTGTGGAAACAGGTGGCGGCCGGGTTATGACTGTTAGATTTTGCGCCACGTTAGGGCTGTTGCTCGTCTGCGGCTTGTCCGCGAACGCGGACCCGGCATCGAGAGTCTCGGTGTCGTGGAACGTGTTGGCAAGTTCCCAGCCGCCCACGGTTGCAGCCGCGACCTCGCCGGCGATTCAGCAGGAAGTGGAGCATCGTGTCCGGGAAATCGTGACACCCGAAATGTTGGGCCATTTCGGGCTGGTGATATACGTCAGCAAGGCCGAAGTCGGCCCCTGGGCGCAGCGCATGTATGTTTTCCAGAAGGCCGGAGACGACCTGCTGATGCTCTACGACTGGCCGGTATCGACCGGCCGCGAAACTGTTGAACCGGCCCCGGGTGGGGAAGAGCTTTCGACCGCGACGCCTGCCGGCTACTACGAGCTTGATCCCAAGCGCATGTTCGAGCGCTATCGGTCGATTCAGTGGAACGAGCCAATGCCGTACGCCATGTTCTTCAACTGGGTGGACCACGGTGTCACCACTGGCTTGGCTATTCACGGCACCTCGGAAGAGGCGCGATTGGGCACGCGGGCGAGTGCCGGTTGCGTGCGTCTTTCGACGGAGAACGCGCGGACACTGTTCAATCTCGTTCATGATAACTTCAAGGGAATGGCGCCGAAATTCGGCTTCGACAAGTACACGAACACGCTGATGAACAACGGACTTCTGCTTCACGATCCGAACGGAAACGTGGCTTTGGCGCCGGGCTACAGCGTACTCGTTTATATCGACGAGTTCGGCGGTCAGCCACTTGAGGCGCAGGCATACTGATTCGCTCCGGAACCAGCCATTCCTGATATTCACAACCCGTTCACGACTGGTGCAGCACCATGCGCGGCGCTATGCAACCGGTTGCCCCATCACCACATTTGCGGTTTGCAGACGAAAGAGCCCCTCTCATGATGCTTCGGTCTTTTCGCGAAATCCTGATCTCCGCCGTGACGGTCGGAGTTTTGACGACGGTCAGTGCCCAGACATCGCCGGCCGGCGCTGTCGGGAGCATGTACGTCATCCGGTCCGCGGAGTGGAGCGATGCGGATGAGCGTGACTACAGTGCCTTTATCTTGGGCATCGGTCGCTCGGGTTGCAACACGGTGGATGCTTGCCTGAAGAGTCCGGGCAATCCATTTCGGAACACCGATTCTCCCACCGTCCGGTTTTATTCGGACTGCGCACAGTTGCCTTATGTGCTTCGCGCCTACTTTGCCTGGAAGCGCGGACTTCCATTCTCATACCAGAGCGGAGCGGCAGCTCGCGGCGCCTCATCGGACATCCGCTATTCCCAGGGCGGCAATCAGGTCACGGCGCGCACCGACGTGCTGACCGGGAGCATCGACGGCTATAAATTGTTGCGGGCGCTTGGACCTGCCGTTTCGACCGCGACCTACAGGGTTCATCCGCATTTGGAGACGCCGCGCGAGCCGGACTTCTATTCGCCGGCCATACGCGTGAATTCGATTCGCCCCGGCACAATCATCTACGATCCCGATGGCCACGTGGCAGTGATCTATGAAGTGCAGCATGACGGCCGTGCCGAATACATGGACAGCCACCCGGACAACTCTGTCACGCGCGGCACGTACGATCTGCGATTCGTGCGGGCTGCTCCGGCGGTCGGCGCCGGCTTCAAGAATTGGCGGCCGTCACGACTCGTCGGCTATTCGCGGCGCGAAGACGGCGCCCTTGTGGGTGGTCACGTGGTTCTCGCGCGCAATTCGGAAATAGCGGATTATTCGGACGAGCAATTCTTTGGTAACGGCGATCGTCCCGCCGATCCGGACTGGGCCAACGGCACCTTCACGCTCAATGGCGAACAGCTGGACTACTACGACTACGTTCGCGCCATGCTGGCTGGCGGCACATTGGAGATGCATCCCGTTTCCGAGCTCACCAACATGATTCGCGAGAAGTGCACCGACATGCAGGATCGCGCGACGGCGGTGCAGCTCGCTATCCAGGCGGGCATACAGAATCGGCCCGAGCCGGGACGTCTTCCGCGAAATATCTATGGCACATCAGGCGACTGGGAAACCTATTCCACACCGTCGCGGGACGCGCGACTCAAGACGGCGTTCAAGGAGGTGCGCGACAACGTTGCCCGCTTCGTCACCATGTACCGCACCAACAACAAGCACCTTGTCTACAATGGCAACGATCTCGTCGCCGATCTTCAGAACACCTACGACCAGGAAACCGCGCGCTGCTCGGTGACCTACACGCGCACCGACGGCAGCCCCATCACCCTTCCCTACGAGGAAGTGCGCAAACGGCTCTTCCGTTTGTCGTTCGATCCGTATCAGTGCGTGGAGCGCCGCTGGGGCGCTGCGGACCCGAACGAGCTTTCGACCTGCCGGGACGATGCCAACAAGCAGGCGTGGTACGCCGCGGAACAAAACCTGCGGAATCAGATCAACCGGACCTATGACGCGCGGATGGATTTCTCGCTCGCGGACCTGCAGACCCCGGGCCCGGGGAAAGGCGTGGCCAATCCGCCCGATGTGGATGTGCGGAGCTACCTGGCGCGAATGCGTGGCGTGACACGTGGATCAGGCGTGGCTGACAACTCCCTCACGGGGGCGCAGACAGCCACCGCGCAAACCGATCCGGCCGCATGGCGGGCAAAGCGAGAGGCGGAATTCTCGGCCTGGCAACAGAATCGCAGCGATTCGGAGATTTGGGACGCGCCGGATGCGCCCAAATTGGTCGCGATTCGGGGCGGGACCTTTGCGATGGGGTCTCCGCCGGGCGAAATCGGACGTTGGCCCAGCGAAGGTCCGCAGCATCGTGTGACCATTGGACGAGATTTTGCGGTCGGCAAATTTGCCGTGACATTCGATGAATGGGGGGCTTGTGTCGCCGCTGGCAGCTGCCGCGGCTACAGGCCGCCGGACGAGCACTGGGGACGGGGAAGCAATCCGGTCATCAACGTCAGCTGGCAGGATGCTCAGGCCTATCTGAGCTGGCTTAGCGCCAAAACTGGCCATCGCTACAGGCTGCTGACCGAAGCGGAGTTTGAATACGCGGAGCGGGCCGGCACGCAGTCGACATTCGCGACGGGAAATTCCATCACCACGAGCCAGGCGAACTTCATGGATCCGGCGACTATGGCCCAGGGGACGGGCCTCCAGGGAAGGGTTCCCATGCCGGTCGGCAGCTTCCCGCCCAACAATTTCGGCCTGTACGACATGCAGGGCAATGTCTGGGAATGGGTGGAGGATTGCTGGCACGATTCGTATGCCGGGGCGCCTGGCAACGGCTCCGCATGGTTGACGGGCGATTGCCAGCGCCGGGTCGTGCGTGGAGGCGGGTTCAACCGGGAAGCCAAATTCATGCGTTCGGCAAGCCGATATTGGATCGTCGCCGATATCCGCTCCCCCCTGGCAGGGTTTCGGGTGGCCCGGGAGTTGGACTAAAGGAGCGGTTTGGGCCCCGATCGGACCACAAATCGCTCGACTGTGGCATTCCGGTCTGATAGGCAGGGCAACGAACTGTTTTCGGTAGCCGTTTACCCTTGGGCCGATGCCACAGGTAAGCGACGGACACAGGGAGAAAAAAGTTCATCGCCGCACGTTTTTCGGGGTTGCGCGGACGATGGGAAGCGTTCTAATATTCTCGTCAATCGAGGGAGACATTCCATGATCCGCAATTTCATCGCCACGACGGCCGCTGCAGCGCTGGTCCTGGCAAGTGTGCCGGCCTTTGCCCAGTCCGGCGGAGCCAGTGGCGGCGCGAGTGGCGGAGCCACTATGGAGCAGCCTGCTCCCCCGCCACCCCCGGCTGAAGCGCCTCCGCCTCCTCCGCCGCCTGCTGAACCGGCTCTGCCGCCGGCAGCGGAAGCTGGAGCGTCGGCTGGTTTCTTTGCCGGTAATGGTCTTCTGATTGCTGCCGGTGTTGCGGCTGCGGCCATCGTCATCGCGATTGCCGTGTCCAACAACGACAACAACAACAGCGGCCGTACCCGCTAATCAAGTTTACAAAGATGGCATGGCAACGCCCGGCTCTGTGAGCCGGGCGTTGTTGCTTTGGGCTGTTCGAAGTCGCTTGACTCCAAATGCCGGGCGTGTAGTCGGCTAGGCGACAAGCAAATTTGGGAGACCTCCAGCTGGCGTACGCGCAAGTGCTCAAGAAATGGAAGGCGCAGGGGAACACGCTGAAGGCGCTGACCATCCATCAGCTTCAGGGTCAGATGTCCACCTACCGGTACGGTTTCGCCTGGGTACTGCTGGAGCCGCTGATTTTTATTGCCGCCTTTCGCATGATGCGGAAGTTCTTCGGCGCGATGGCCCAGCCGAGCGGCATGACACCTCTGATGTTTTATGTGTTGGGGGTTTTTCCCATCTTTATGTTTTTCGATGGATTGAGAACGTACGCGGTGGCTGCGAGCCGCTCGAAGCTGCTCGATTTCCCCACCGTCAGCCCTCTCGACCTCATGATTGCCAAAAATGTGGCCAGCTTTTCGGTTTACTTCATATTGTTTTGGGTTCTTGCGGTGACCGTTTCAAATTTCGAAAGCGCGTGGCCGCCCGAGAACGTCCTCAAGATCATGTTCGCGCTCTTGGCGTGCTGGATCCTCGGGCAAGGCGTTGGCCTGGCCGTTAGCGGCGCATATCTTTTTTTCCCCCCGCTTAAGCAATTCATTGGCTACACGAATTTTGTGGTGAGGATGATCTCGGGCATGTTTTTTTGCATTACGATGATTCCCGTCACGGTGTGGCCTTACCTCACCTGGAATCCGTTGCTGCATCTCACCGAAATAGCCCGGGACGCTTGGTTTGAGAGCTACGTCTCACCGATCGCCAATCCGGGATTTGTCTTGGAATGCGTGCTGGGTACGACCCTGCTCGGCCTACTCGTCGAACGGTCCATACGCCGGGTTCCAAAAATATGATCGAACTGAAAAATGTGGCGGTTCGCACGCGAAAAACGATCAATCCCGTTTCGCTGACCGGAATCAATGTTCGCATCGAAGATCGCGAGCGGTTTGCGCTCCTCGCCCCTTCGAACGGCACGCTCAATCTCGCGGTGGCTGTAGTTTGCAAGAGCAATGCGCCGGATGCCGGGCGAGTCATCCAGACTTCCAGCCTGTCCTGGCCGATCCCGAGTTCCGCTTTCCTGCACAAACATCAGACGTTCGTGGCGAATGCCCGTTTTGTCGCCCGTCTGTATGGCGTGGACCAGACCTCCTACATCGATCGCGTTGTTGACATGGCAAGGATAACCGACCTGGCGGAAGAGCGCATTAGCCACTGCCCGAAGAAGGCGGTTTCGCGCTTTGCCTTCGCGCTGGGGGCCTGCCTCCCCTTCGACTTCTACCTGCTGACCAATACCAGCATCGGCGAGAAGGAAGAGCGGGAGACCTATGCCGAGATGATCGCCGAACTCGGGCGGCGAAGCGGACTTATCGTTGCGACAAGCAACCCAAAGTCGGCCAAGTCCCTGTGCGACCGGGCCTTGGTTCTGGACCCTGCCGGTTCAGTCACGTATGATGACATGGATGCAGCAGTCGAACATCTCGAGCGAATCTCGAAGCGCGTCGACGAATCTTCCGACGATATGCTGGCCGAGGAGGAGGAGCGGGTCTTTGAAGACTTTTTCTGAGAGCCGGATCGCCCGACTCGACGTAATCCGCAAATCGGGGGGGTAGGAGCTAACTGTGCCAGACTCATATGCGAGAACGTCTCCGGGAGCCTTGCCGGTTGGCCGGAAGCCGGCAGCCGGTCACACGGGCGACGTGTTCGGACATGTCTGGCGTCAGTTTCTGGAAACGTGCCGGCGGATTGCAAGTCGCCTCTCCTTCTGGACCTTCATGGCCGCTACTGTTGGCCTTTCTACGATCTACTATTTCGTGTTTGCCGAATCGCTCTATGATTCGACAACGATCGTCAGCGTCCAAAACAAGTCCTCAATGTCCAGCGGAGCAAGTTCGATTCTGGGCGGCGTTTTGGGCTCGGCCGTGGGCGCCAGCCAGGTCGAACAGCTTTATCAATACATCATTTCGCCGGACATGCTGAAGGTGCTGGACAAGAAGTTCCATCTCCGGAAGACCTACTCTTCTTCAGAGCGAAATCCCTTCTGGCGACTGTGGTGGCCGTCCAGCGACGACGCCTTCCTGCGATTTTATCAGAACATGGTGGAGATCCAGCCCGATACGACGGACAGCCTCATCACGATTGACGTGCTGGATTACGACGCCAAGCGCTCCCAGGCCATCGCGCAGGAGATCATTGCCCAGACGCAGAGATTCGTGAATGCCCAGTCTGCCCTGATGCAGTCGCAGACCATGAAATTCGCCCGCGATGAACTGGGAAACTCCGTGCGGGCCGTTCAGACGGCGAAAATACCGTATGAGCAGCAGGTCGCTGAAATCCGGCTGTCCGCTGCCCAGACGGCGCTCGCGTCAGCGGCCGGGGCGGCCAATGCCCAACAGATTTTCATCATGCCGGTGGCGACCCCCAATCTTCCCACCAACACCACGCGGCCCGAACGCCTGCTGGACATCGCGGGCATCAGCCTGGTCCTAGCCATCGCTTACGCCGTCGGATTCCTGATGTGGGCAAACGTGCGCGACCACGCCGATTGATGGCATGACTTGAAAATGCCGCATTGGCATCCCTCATAAGCAGAGGAGCGGCACCGCGGCGTTTTGCGCCGATCAGGAGATAATCATGTCATTTCAAAAGTTGTGTCTTCCCGCGCTCGCCTTCGCCTTGCTGACGACCTCGGCAATTTCGGCTGAACACCGCCAACCTGCCCCGGCAACGGCCAGCGAACATTATCGCTACCATCAAAGAGGTCTGCGCCTTCCGCACGAACTGAAGCTAATGTGGCGCCAGGAAGAGAGAGCGTACAAGAAAAGCCTGCCCAAAGAGCAGCGTCACGGCTGGCTGAAAGCCAAATGGGCGGCCATGTCAGATTCCCAGAAGCACGCGAAAATCGCCGAGCTGCAGGTGAAGTGGAACGCCCTGCCCGCAAAGGTCCGCGAGAAGCTGCTGGAAAGGAAGCGGCAGAGGCACGAGGCTCGCCGCGCCCAAAAGGCAGAGCGGTACGGGACCGAGGGCGGAGCGCCCGCGTCTCGAAGCCTGCACTAACCGGGTATCAGTCGCGTTCATAACGCACCGCGTTCCAGAAACGGGCGCGGTGCGTCCCCAACTTCCGAAAGCCTCTACGGCGCAGCTCTCGCCCGATCAGGAAATTGAAGTAGCCGTGGGCAACGAGCGCCGCCGTCCCATCCGCCTGCGCGCGGCGCAGCAGGATGTCCGCGGCCGCCGCTGCCCGATGCTTGGCTTTTCTGTAATTTTCGATGCCTGGGTGATAACCCGCATACCACAGCACGCGCGCGATGACCGCCCATTTGGTCACGCGCATGCGCAACAGCGGTATGGGTGGTCCGGCGAGAGGCGCTTCGGCAAACAGCGGATCGACAACTAGTTCTGCATTGGGCGCCAGGGCTCGCGCACTTTCGTGCGCGCGCTTTTTCTGGCTGCTGAAGACGGTCGCGAGTTCGCCCACCAGCTCCTGTATATCCTCCGGCGCGGCTTCCCCCGGATCGAGGCCGGCCGCTTCATAGGCATCGATGTAGTGACGAAACCCCCGATGCGATTCGCGTGGCGAGACCGCGATTGCTGGCTGGCCGTGCCGGATCAGAATGATGCGCAAGGCGGAATGGGCGCGTGGCACTGGCAGATCGACGGACAGGGCCTTTTTGCCCCGATCCGCGGTCATTGTGTCTCGAACCCGGACGCTGGCCGGTATCGGCGTGTCCAGCGGCTTATCATTTGGCAGTCGCGGCAGCGTCTCATGGGTGGATGATCCCTGCAATGCGCTGGCGCGAAGGCAAAAGCTGACGTATTATCGGACTCCTTGCAGGGCGGGAGACAATTTCCAATGACAGAGTCGACAATGGTGCAGGCCCTTGCGGCCGGCGCGATTTCTTTGGCCGTGCTAGGTTCCGCCTCGGCGGCTCCGGTGGTCGTGAATAAAGAGGTTATTCTGGCGGAGCACAACAAATACCGCGCCGAAGTCGGCGTTCCTCCGCTTATCTGGTCGGACAAATTGGCTCAAGGCGCCCAGCGCTGGGCAGACACCATCGCCGCCGTGGATCAGATGAAGCACAGCGGAACGTCGGGGGTCGGCGAAAACCTGGCGTACTGGAAGGGATCAACCTCCTCGCTCGGCACCTTGATCGGACAATGGGGCGCGGAAAAACAGCTCTTCAAGTTCGGCACCTTCCCGGATGTATCCCGCGACGGAAAGTGGCTTTCCGTATCGCACTACACGCAGATCGTGTGGCGGCAGACCACCGAGGTCGGTTGCGGTGTCGGGCACAGCGCAGGAAAATCGGATTTTCTCGTCTGCTGGTACAATCCCCAGGGCAACTACATGGGAAAGGTGCCGTACTGACGAACGTACCGCTCGTTTCAGCGGTTCGAACCAAGACCCCCTAAGCCAGTGCGGCGCGCAGCTGCAGGAGCGTGAAAGGCTTTCGCAGGAATGCCGCGCCGCGCAGTTCAACGCTGCTGGATGGTGGTTCCGAATAGCCGCTGGCGACGACAACCCTGAGCCCCGGATTCAGCTTCAGCGCTTGCTGCACCAGCTGCGTGCCTGTCATTCCGGGGAGCCCCAGATCGGTGAGCAGAACGCCGATATCCTGATCGCGGGCAAGGATTTCCAGTGCCGTCGCTCCGTCTCCAGCCTCGGCATACGGCAGCCCGATCTCTTCGATCATGTCGACAACGGTCATCCGGATCAGAGCGGAATCCTCGACAATCAGGACTTTGGTTCCAGGCGCTCCACCGTGCTTGTCGGCTTGCGCCTGCGCAGTGCCACTAGCACCCGTGCCGACGGTCAAGGATCCCTGCTGCAAAAGGCCGCGAAGCTTCCGCGCGAGCTCGTCCTTCCGGTAGGGCTTGCTGAGCAGTTCCACTCCCTCGTCCAGCCGGCCATGATGCACGATCGCATTCTGGGTGTAGCCCGACGTAAAAAGCACGCGGATGTCGGGCAGCATCTCCTTGGCCGCGCGCGCCAGCTCGCGGGTGCTAATCCGGCCTGGCATCACGACGTCGGTGAACAGAATGCTGGCTTTGGCTCCTTCCTGCAGCACCGCGATCGCCTGCTCCGCATTCTCGGCCTGCAATACTGCGTATCCCAATTCTGCCAGCATGTCGGTGACGGCGCTGCGCACCGCCTCGTCGTCTTCCACAACCAATACCGTTTCGCCGCCGCCGTGTTCGGGCTTCACCAGGCTGGGCGCGGTCCATTGCGCTGCTGCCGTCGAGCGCGGCAGATAAAGCTTGACGGTCGTGCCCTCGCCCAGCTCCGAATAGATTTTCACGTGTCCGCCGGACTGCTTCACGAAGCCATAGACCTGGCTGAGACCAAGGCCTGTGCCCCGCCCTTCCGGCTTGGTGGTGTAGAATGGCTCCACGGCACGAGCGACCACTTCCGGGGGCATTCCGGTTCCGGTGTCCGTCACGGCCGCCATGACGTACTGCCCTGCGGCAACTTCGGCGTGCTCGGCGGCGTAGTGATCGTCCAGATAGGCGTTGGCGAGCTCGATCGTCAGCTTGCCCCCGTCCGGCATGGCATCGCGCGCATTGATCGCCAGATTCAGGATCGCATTTTCCAGCTGGCTCTGATCCACCAGTGTATTCCACAGACCGCCGGCCACGATCGATTCGAGCTCGATCCGTTCACCCAGGGTACGGCCCAGAAGATCGTTCATGTCGTGCAGCAGCCGCGCCAGATTGAGAGCGCGCGGTGCCAGCGGCTGGCGTCGCGCGAAGGCCAGCAGCTGGCCCGTCAGCCGCGACCCGCGATCGACGGCGGAGACCGCGCTGCGCAGGCGCGCCGCGGCGCGGGCATTTCCTTCCAGTTCCGGCAAGAGCAGATCGAGATTGGCGCCGATAATCTGCAGCAGGTTGTTGAAGTCATGCGCCACACCGCCGGTGAGCTGGCCAACCGTTTCCATCTTCTGCGCCTGCCGCAGCGCCATCTCCGATTGCACCCGCTGGGTCACGTCAAGACAGGCGACCAGAAAACCGCCGCTCGGCACATGATTGCGGTACAGCTCGATGTGTCGGTTGTCGAAGGTGATGTCGCGATATCCCGCACCGTAGCCGCCCGTGACGAACGGCAGTTCCACGAAACGAACGTGTTTTCGCTGATCCGCGAGAGCATCGAATTTCGAGATATGCGTGCCCTGGACCGCAAGCTCCGTCGGAAAACCCATGCAGCCGAAAAAGTTGCTGTTGAAAGCGACCAGCTTCCCTTCGCCGTCGAACACGGCGATGCCGTCGCGAATATTGTCCAGCGTGGCCTGGAGAAGATACGCGTGGCGGTTGCGATCGGCTTCGCTGGCGCTCAATCGCATGTTGCTGCGGATGAGCATGAGCGCGGCTGCAATCAGAATGATCAAGACGACAGCGGCCGCCGCAAGCGCCGCGGCCAGCTCCAGCCGCTCCGCGGCATGCCGTGCCGCAATGCGCTCCTTCAGGAGCTGCCGCTCTTCCGCCAGCGCCGCCGCGACTTCGCCGCGCAACGCGACCATCCTCGCCTGGCCTTCCAGCATGGACTGCAGGAGAGCCGGCGACGGCGGTATTGCGGTGGTGAGGCCTGCCGCGCGCGTCTGCGCCAGAGCTGCGAGGCGCTGCGCAACCAGCCCCTTGACCACCATCACGCGCTTCTGTTGGCGCGGGTTGTCACGCGTGAGGGACTCGAACCCCTGCATGTCCTTGTCGAGATCGGCCAGCGCCTTGGTATAGGGCTGAAGAAACGCATTCTGGCGCGTCAGCAAGTATCCGCGCGCGCCGGTCTCAGCGTCCTGCACATCGGAGAAAACCTTCCGCACCTGTTCCATCACCTGGTAAGTGTGCAGAACCCAGGCCTGCTCAATCCGCTCGCCCCGCCCGAACAGATAGATAAGGAACATCAAGGCAAGGAGGACAACCAAGGCGGGCAGCGCGACAAGGAAAAGCAGCGGTCTGGTTTGCACGCAAAATCCCCCTACTCGGGCCACTCATCCCGTGCTCAGCAATGCGACCGGATCTAAAGATGACCGTCACACGAAAAGATGGTCGGAGAGAGAGGATTCGAACCTCCGGCCCCTAGCTCCCGAAGCTAGTGCTCTACCAGGCTGAGCTACTCTCCGGCACGGAAAGAGGCGGTCTTATAGAGGCAGGCCTTTCCTGCCGCAACGCCGCGATGTCTTTCAAAATGCCGCTGATTTGGCTGGGGCGGGAGGATTCGAACCTCCGTATGCCGGAATCAAAATCCGGTGCCTTACCACTTGGCGACGCCCCAAGGGGCCGGGACCATATCGGCTCGATCAACGCGTTTCAACGCAGCGGGCCGAATGCAGATAGCTTATCCTTGTGCGCCGAAGCTGCCGTGTCCGAGCGGCGCAGGGAACTCCAAGAAACAACATGCCCGCCTCAGGTCAAGCATACTTCGCACCGGAAAATTTGCTCGAGCAGGCGGAAGCCCTGCTGATCGAAGGGCGCGCGGGCGAAGCGGCCTCGCTGATAGAAAAGCAAATTCAGGAGGGCCGTAGCGGCTTGCTGGCATGCTTGCTTCATGCCCGCGCGCTTATTGCAGCTGGCCGGCCGGCCGAAGCACTCGATAGCGCGCGCGAAACCGCGCTTCTGTTTTCCGGTGCGGCGCCGGCGGCGCTTGAACTTGCGAAGACGCTGCTCGGCGCCGGTCAGCTACCAACCGCGATCGCCGAGTGCCAGCGCGCGTTGCGGATTGATCCCGATCTTGCAGAGGCGCGGTACGTCCTCGGCTGCGCCTGGCTCGAGGCCGGCGAACCGGAGAAGGCGTTCGATGCTTTCGGCCAAATCCCTGCCGCGGAAGAGCCATCCGGCCTGGCAGCCAAACGCCTCGAAGCCGCGGAGATGCAGAATGCGCCGCGCTCCAATGCTCGCTACATCCGGCATCTCTTCGACCAGTTCTCGGCCGATTACGATTCGCGCATGCTCGGCGAGCTGAACTACACGGCACCAAATATCTTGCGCCACCTGGCCTCGCTGCTTTCGCTGGAATCGATGAACGGCAGGCTCGCAATCCTCGATCTGGGTTGCGGCACCGGGCTGGCCGGCGCAGCCTTCCACGACCTGGCCCACCGCCTCGACGGCATCGATCTCGCGCCCGCAATGGTGGAGAAGGCTCGTGGCCGCGACATCTACGATCGGCTGATGGTCGGAGACATCGTCTCACCGGCTGTCGAGCGTGATGCTTACGATCTTGTCGTCGCGGCCGACACGCTGGTCTATCTCGGGGACCTCGACGAGGTGTTTGCCATCGCCTTTCATGCGCTCCGGCGCTGCGGCTATTTTCTGTTCACGGTCGAGGCATGCGAAGGTATGAGCTTTTCGCTTGGGCCGAAGCGGCGCTGGCAGCATTCGGAAGAATATCTAAGGAGCTTGGTGGAACGGCACGGCTTCGTTCTTTCCGGCTTGCTCCAGTGCTCGCCTCGTACCGAGGCTGGAGTCCCGGTGGAGGGGATTGCTGCCGCCCTTATGAAACCGGCGTAACGCAAGGCGCGACGATGAGGCCTTTGTTCCTTGGCAAGCGATATGCTCTCTTCCCGCGACCGCCCCAAGGGAGGATCTGATGGGTTATAGAATGCTGCTGGCCTTCCTGATGCTGGGCGGAGCGGGAACGCCGGCGCTGGCCGAGTTCTGCGGCAGTCCGCCGATCGCGCCGGTTCTGGCCAGTGCCGACGAGATGAAGCAAAAGTCGGCGCGGGACGCTGCCACCGCCAAGCATGATGCCTTCGTCGAAATTCGAACCTGGCAATCGGATCTCAAGACCTACCGGGCCTGTCTGGTCAACATCGTGAATCAGAATAAGCGTGACATTGCCACGCTCGATCCCGTCAAAGACGCCGACAAGATCAAGGGCGTGCAAAGCAGCGCCAAGGCCGCGAATCACGCCTACGACGCCACGGTGGATATGGAAGAAAGAGTGGTGAATGAATTTCACGCGGTGCAGGCGGCTTATTGCGCGCGCACCGACGTCGACAAGTCCAGTTGCCCAAAATAGGGCTAGCCGATTCTTGCCATCAGATTCATAGGCGGCCTAGTTTCGCAATTTCCGCAGATTCCGTCTCAAGCGCTCCGCTTCGAGCAGGCGCACCCGCGCGTCGAGGAAGCCAGGGTCGGCCGCCAATGCCTTGTTCCAGGCGTCTATGGCGCCGTCTAAATCCTGCTTTTGAAATGCCAGCAGCCCGAGATGGTAATGTCGTTCTGCCACGGCATGGCCGCCAGATGGTTGCTCGGGCGCGGTAGGTTCATTGCGTTGCTCGGACGGTTGCGGTGAGGCCAGCATCTCTTCAGGTGTCGAAAATGGCGAGCAACTTCGGCCGGGTAGGCAGCCCAACAACAATGGGGGTTCTGCCTCAACAGGACGGGAAGGCGACTGCAACACCGCGGCCGCACGCCGGGCAGCCAGGGCTGACTGTGTTTTCGGAATCCGGAGCCACTGTCCCTCGTGCACATCCGCTGGCGCTTCAATTCCGTTGTAACGAGCAAGACCATAGAACGCGAGTGAATTACCAAGATAGGTTCTTGCGAATCCCGACAGGCTGCCGCCTCGCGGTATCCGAACCCGGAAATTCTCGGAAGGAAACAAGGTGGCGATTGGCGCCTCGATCTGCTGAATGAGAAATTTCGCGGCTCTGCTCTTTGGTGCTGCCTCCAGATAATTGTGCAGTTCCGCATCGGCCTCTTCGGCTTTGCCGATTTGCAGCAGCTCCAGAGCGCGATTGAATTGCCGCTCTGGATTGGTCTGGGCGTCCGCAGTTTTCGGGATGAGCCCAGCATTGGGCACCGCCTCTTTGGATATCAGGGAGCAACCGGCAAACATAACGGCAGTGATGGCAGCGACGGTTATGTGCTGAAGCCGAAATCCTCCCATGCATTGCGCCTCGAAATTCCATCGGCATCGTCGCCACGACCTGTTTAAGTCGGCTTAATCGATGCTCATGTCCTGCGAACAATTCCAGTTCCGCATATCTCAAAGACTTCCCATCAAATGACAGGATAACGATTCCGCAGAGTTCGACGGAGAAGGCGATTTTGTCCCTGAAAAACATCGCGCGGCTCTTAAAGTCCACCATGCTCCATGCCACCTGAGCGCGGGAACCGTCGGTTCTTTGCCGTGTTGATATCCCCGGCCGACAGATTCGCCAGTTGTGGCGGACAGGACGGTTGTTGTGGCAGAGCACCGGGGAACAATGGCAAGAAAACTCGATACGTGGCGCTTGGACTATTTCATCAACAGTGACGACTTGCTGCCGGCACGCTCCGAGGTCGTCGAGGCAACCGATGAGCAAGAAGCGACTGACATGGCCGCTGAAAATATGGACGACGCCATGCGTGTCGACATCGTTCGGACGGTTGTTAAGCGTCCCGGGTAGGAGCTCTGTCTGTGTGCGTGAAGCGCTCGCCGGAGCAAACAAAATAGCCGCGCATTTGGCGAATAACCGAATCGGACTACGGTCCGGCGATGGGCCTGCCTGAGAAGACTCGCGCCGAACGCCGCGCCCGCGTTCGCAATTCGATGCGTCATGATATTTTGCATGCGGCACGTCGTGTGGCCGAGCGGGATGGCGCGCGGAAATTGTCTCTGCGCAGCGTGGCTGCTGAAGCGGGTTTCGCACCGGCCGCGCTTTACGTTTATTTCCGCAACAAAGACGAATTGATGCTGGCGCTGGCGGCAGACGATCTCGCGCGCATCGCCCAAGGGATGCGCGACGCGGCAAGCCAGAAGGACGGGAAGCAGAAACTCGGAGCGGCGGCCACGGCCGCACTCGATCTGCTGATCAATACGGAGACTCTCGCGGCCGCCTCGCTGGCTTTGGCGCCTGAGGCAGCCGGAACAGAATCCGAGCGCGTGCTTAACGGCCGGATGATCTCCGTGCTGACGGCGCTTTCTGCCGCAGCTGGCGCTCCTGCCCACAGCCGTGAATCTCAAGCCGACGTCATGCTGGCCGCCTCCGCCCTCGCCGGGATCGCAATGCTGGCACGTGGCGGACGGCTGCAGGCACTGGGATTTTCCGCAGCCGAGGTGCTCTCGCGACTTAATCGCATTCTTCAGCCCGCTACTTGATATCTTCTGTCGGCACGCAACTTTGTGTCTAGAATGACCTTGCAATCGCAGCGTTCGAGTCTCGCAAACACGGCCAATTTTGTTTATTGTGTGCGTCAGATGGGGTGTCCATCCGCGGCTCTCGGCCGTGTGAAAACCAGACTTGAGGGAACAGTCAACATGAAAACGCGTATTGCGTCGCTGGCTTTGCTGGCGACCTCAGTGGCGGCGTTATCCGCCTTCTCCGCATCTGCCGATCAGCCAAGGAATGGCGCGCGCGCGATGTTCGGCGTTATCCCGGCGGATGCGCCATGGCACAAGGCGCCGCAGCGCGGTGCAGCCCAGATTTCGCAGTGGAACGGAATCTTCAAGGATCATCACGGCACGACGCGTAACTTCACGATGATCGGCCCGGATCCGTCGAAGGACAACTCGACGACCGTGATCCCCTTCCAGGTCGTACCGGTTATCTTCACCTATGCCGCTTTCCATAACCAGAAGTTCAACCCGATGAAGGACAAATATCCCAACGGCCAAAAGGTGATGGACAACTTCCTCGCCTCTCCGCTGGTGCAATCGAATGTCAGCTTCAAGTCGGGCAAGACGAAGGTGGGCAAGACCCAGTACATCGATGCCTATCAGCGCGCCAATTTCTGGCTGAACAACGTGCAGAAGAACAAGAACTACCACGTCGTTCTCGGCGATCCCCAGATGCTGCCGGCGATGAAAATCACCGTGCAGTCGGGCCAGGGCACGATCATGCAGAACCCGTTCGGCACGATCGATGTCGGCACTTATGGCTTCGGGGCGATGGATGTGCAGATCAACAACTACATCAATGCGCACCACGAAGTGACGCCGGACCAGTTCGTATTCTTTGTGTCCGACAACATCTTCCTGGTCTCAGGCGGCTGCTGCATCGGCGGCTACCATACAGCGACGGCGCGTCAGCCGGGCGGCCAGACCTATGGCTATACCACGCTGGTCACGGAGCAGAAGACGGGCTCGTTCTCGCAGGACGTTTCTGCCGCGAGCCACGAGATCGGAGAATGGATGGATGATCCGTTTACCGACAATATCGTCGGCTGTCAGGACAACAGCATTCTCGAGAACGGCGATCCGCTCGTCGACCCGCCGAACTACGGTGGAATTCCGTACAAGGTTGGAGACTTCACATACAATCTGCAGAATCTGGTCAACGTTGCCTATTTCGGCGCGCCGGAATGGTCAGCGAACAAACAGCAGGACTTCCAGGGCCTGTTCCCGAACCTGATCTGCCCGGGCCAGTAAGCCCGCCATCGATGCGACAAGGGGCCCTCACGGGCCCCTTGTTTTTTTGTCAGCGCGTGCGCCGAAACAGTCAGCCGCCGGCACCTGGATTCACGACACCGTCGATCGAAGCAGGGCTGGGCCGCCTGGCTCGTTCCCGGCATCAACCGCAAGTCAGGTGTCGGAACCGCTCTCGGTGCCCATGCTGGACATTCCCGATCCGGCGTTCTGCTCGGCCGGCTTGTTTCGGGCGCGACGCCCCCGGCCGCGGCCTTCCGATCCACTCGACATCTGCTGCACGACACCGGACGCTGCAGCCGCCACGCCGGAGGCCATTTGCGCGACGGAGGACGCCACGTCAGCCACCCGCTTCAATGCGCCTCTCGTGCCAGATTTACGAGCGGTTGAGCCTTTGCGGCTCGATGTCTTTCTGGCGGATGTTTTCCGGGTGGACGCTTTCCGAGCTGAAGCTTTCCGCCCAGACGCTTTCGCGCGACCGCGAGCACTCGATGCGCGCCGCTTCTTTGACGCTCCCGCGGAGCGGGCTTTCGCGGCCGCCGTACCGCGCCGTTTCGCGGCGGACGATTTGCGACCGGCCGAAGCCTTGCGTTTGCTTGCCTTTCGTTTTCCGGTTTTCCGTGCGGCCATAGTGTGTCTCCCCTAAGTCGCGATTCAGACCGGTAATTAAGACACACTCCGCAGCCGATCTGCAATCGGCAATTCACGCAACTTCAAGAATTGCGCATCTGATCAAGCGCGCCGCAGGGACGTTCCGGCAAAGGTTCTTCCAGAAGGAGACGTTCCGGAACGCGAGGCATCCTTTGCATGACTGCCGCGCATTCGCCTGGATCCAGGGGGCGTTGCAGAGAAAGAGAAAGCTCGATGTCCCGTCTGCCACTGTCCGGAATGTGAACGGTACCGCCAATCCAGTCCTGACCCCGCACATAGGCAACGCAAAGGTCCGCCACCGATGCGCGGCAGAATTTCCGCGTCAGCGTTTGAAGACCTTGCAGGATATTTGTCGGATCGACCTCTTCATCGATGGGCCACGTTGCCGGATCTGCATCGGCCAGGAGCCCATGCAGCAGAACGTTTCGGGCGTGGACGGTCACGCCGGGGCGGGCGCGAATACGGTCAACCACGCCGGACTCCCGCCAGCGCCAGTCGAGCACGTTGAATGGGAGCTCCAGATGACAAACATCGCGATTGTCCAGGGCCGCATCGGCTTCCGCCGGCTTTCGCACCGAGACGCCAAGCGACAGAAGTGTGCCGTCTTCCAGCAGCTCGATCAGCCTGTCCCAGATGGCCCCATCGAAAGCCGTGAGATATTCGATCCGATCGAGAAGCAGGCAATCCAGTCGTCCTCGCTTGAGCGAGGCCATCGCTGCCGAGACGTTTTCGTCGCGACCGCCGCGCGAACCCGTCTTGAGGGAGCGCTAGGCCTGAGTCCCTTCAGGACCCCGAGCGGCGTTGTGATACGCGACGATTTGCGCCTGGGACCGCCTTCGACCGGCGCGGTGGCGATTTCCCACGGCTCCTTCATGGCATTGCGGCGGGCAAGTGTGGTCCCACCGCCGGAAACCGGAAGAAACGGATTCACGGAACCATGCCCGCCGGCAGTCCGGCCGGGCGCGCTCGAAGTCACAGCAGGATGTCCGAACAACCCGCGAAGATCCTTGCGCTTTATGGTAAACATCCGGTTAGCAATCTGGCCACAGAAGACCCCATCCCGGCCACCTCCGGCTGTTGGAAATCGACTGGAGCCGGAGTAAAGGCTTGACCCGGTGCCGGAGCGAACGCGCCTCGGACGACAGAAAATGAGGACACGAATGCTGAACAGGCTGACCCGCGCGACAACGATTGCCTTGGCAGTTGGAGGTTTCCTCTGCGCCGGAGCGCCCTGCGCCTTGGCGGCAGGCAAGGTCAGCAAGGCGGTGGGGACGCAGCTTGCGGCCGCCGCCACTGCTTTCCAAAATGGCAATTGGCAAGAAGCCCTCAACCAGGCCCGTGCGGCGCAAGCCGTGCCCGATCGCACGCCCTTCGATGACGTGGAAATCAACGTGATCATGGGGCAGGCCGCGATCAATCTGAAGGACATGGCGACGGCAACCGCCGCGCTTGAGGCTGCCGCGGATTCGCCGGCGAATACGGAGCTCGATCCCCCCCAGCGGGTGAGTATCTATTACAATGCCTTGCAGCTCGCGAACAACGCGCAGCACTGGCAGAAGGTGGTCACCTACGCGCAGGTGCTCGAACCCGCCGGCAAAATGGACGATATCGCCTACGCGAACACGGCGGTCGCTTACTACATGCTGAAAGACGAATCGCACGCGACCCAATACGCGCAGAAATCCATCGATACCGCGAAAGCCGCCGGCAAACAGCCGCAGGAGAACGTCCTGAAGCTGGTGATGAATTCGCAGATGAAATCCGATCCGGCAGCGGCCGAGCGGGCATTCGAGGCTTTGGTGATGCGCACCAACGCTCCGGCTGACTGGGGGCAGCTCATCGGGCATGCCTGGGGTACCAAGGGCATGAACGACGTGCTCGCCATGGACCTGTACCGCCTCATGTTCATCACCAAATCTCTCGGCGCAAACGAGGCCGGGCTTGCGGGCAAACTCGCCAACCAGCTCCGCTACTATGGCGATGCTGTCGCCATTCTGGAGGGTGCCGGCATCAAGGGTGCCGATCTCAATACGGCGCGCTCCAATGCCGCGAAGGAGCAAGGTTCGATTTCTGCCGAAATCTCCGCCGCCAGCAAAAGCAGCGGTCAGGTGGCTCTTGGCATCGCGGAGGCACTCTATGGATACGGCCGCTTTGCCGACGCCGAGCAGTTGGCCCGCGGCGCCGCTGCCAAAGGCAAGCTGAAAACTCCCGGCGAGGCCGAATTGCTGGTCGGGATGTCGCAGGTGCGTCAGGGCAAGAATGCCGAGGCCGTTCAGACATTCTCCTCGGTGCCTGGAAATGCCGCCGTGCAGAAGGTCGCCCATCTGTGGTCCATGTACGCCCAGATCAAGCAGGGCGGCGCGTCACCGGCCGCAGCGCCAGCCCACTGAGAGACAGGCGTGCGCGGGATACATAGGCGCCGGTAGTGATTTGCACACGATTCGGGGGCATGTTCCTCGGAAGCAGGGAGATTCGGGCATGGATGTTTTTCGCAAGCTGTTCGTGGAACATCCACGGTCCGTCGGTGAAACCTATTTTCAGCACATGGCATCGGCGTTCACCTTCGGCTGGCGGATGGTAGTCGCGGGTTTCGCCTGCCTGCTGCACGGCATATTTCCCTTCTGCTGCGTCAGGACCGGTAGCAAGACCGTGCACCACTTGCATGAGTCGATGATCACGCATCGCTCGCGCTCACGGGCGGCGCCCGAATGGCTGGATCACGGCGCCTATATCTGACCGCTTGCGATTGCGGCGCGCGACCCTCGGATTTCTCGCGTTATTGTGCAGCTGCGCGCCTGTAGCGCCCCCTACCCGTCCTCCGCCACCCGATGTGAAAACACTCATGCCGGCGCTGGAGGATCGTATTTTTCAGCTCGTCAACGACGAGCGGCGCGCGCGCGATTCCGCAGCGCCGCCACTCCTGCGGGATCCTGCACTCGCTGCCGCCGCACGCGCGAAGAGTGGAGAGATGGCAATCCACAAATATCTCGCCCATACCGCGCCGGACGGACAGACATCTGCCACGCTCCTGATGGATGCCGATCCGCGTTTCGCCGGACTTCTGGGGGAAAACATCGCGGCCCAGCCGTTTCCTGCGGAATACGGCATTCAGGTCGACACCTATGCGCGCCATATTGTCGATGTCTGGATCGCGAGCCCGCGCCACCGCGACAATCTTGCAGACCGCACCTATTCGCGCACCGGCATCGGCGCGGCCATCGGCGGCAACACAATTTACGTGACCGAGCTGTTCGCGAACACCCCGCGCTGAGACGATTGCGTGCTACCGGCAAGTCATCGAACAGCGTCCTGTGCTAGGATGAAACCGTCGCCAATAGGGCAGGACATATGCGACTGGGAACGCCGCTTTCGCCGGCCGCCGTGAAGGTGATGCTGCTTGGCGCGGGCGAACTCGGCAAGGAGGTCGTCATCGAGCTCCAGAGGCTGGGCGTCGAAACCATCGCTGTGGATCGTTATGCCGGTGCGCCAGGCCAGCAGGTCGCGCATCGCGCGCACGTCATCGACATGACCGATGCCGGCGCGTTGCGCGCGCTGGTGGAGCAGGAACGGCCGCATCTCATCGTGCCGGAGATCGAGGCCATCGCCACCGACGAACTGGTGCGCATCGAAGACGATGGACTTGCCATCGTCATTCCCACCGCGTTTGCTGCGCACACCACGATGAACCGCGAACGCATCCGCAAGCTCGCGGCAGAGGAGCTTGGCCTGCCCTGCTCGCCCTACGCGTTTGCTTCGTCGCTGGAGGAATTGGAGGCGGCGACAGCGCGCATTGGTTTCCCGTGTTTCGTCAAGCCGGTGATGTCATCATCGGGCAAGGGACAGAGCCGGCTGAAGTCTCCGGACGACGTTGGCGTGGCGTGGGACAAGGCGCTCTCCGCTGGGCGCGTGCGCGAGGCGCGCGTCATCATCGAAGGCGAAGTGAAGTTTGATTTCGAGATCACGCAGCTGACGGTTCGCGCCACCGAGGCGGGCGCCGGCACCGTCACCCATTTCTGCGCGCCCATTGGCCATCTGCAGGTGGATGGCGACTATGTCGAATCCTGGCAGCCGCAACCCATGAGCGAAGCGGCGCTGGAGCGCGCGCAAGAGATCGCCGCTAAAATCACCGATGCGCTGGGCGGCTCGGGTATATTCGGCGTGGAGTTGTTCGTGAAGGGCGACCAGGTGTGGTTTTCTGAAGTGTCGCCCCGCCCGCACGATACCGGTCTCGTCACCCTGGTGTCGCAATTCCAGAGTGAGTTCGCGCTGCACGCTCGCGCCATTCTCGGCCTGCCGGTTTGCACCGAGATGAAGTCGCCCGGCGCCTCGGCGGTGATCTATGGCGGCGTCGAAGCGGGTGCGCTTGTTTTCGAGGGCCTGGCCGAGGCCCTGGAAATTCCGGGAAGCGATCTCAGGCTGTTCGGTAAGCCGGAATCGTTCGTCAAGCGCCGCATGGGTGTTGGCTTG